>CALYAG010000029.1 GCA_944393465.1 uncultured Clostridia bacterium | reverse complement strand
GCCACGAGCTTTGCTCGGGCTGCCTAAGGTAACTTAACCTTGTAATATAGGCAAAATCTTCGATTTTTCCTATATTATAAAAAAAAGAGCCATTTACTGGCTCTTTTCCAGATAAGTAGGTGCATTTACAATGCACTTAATTTTTCAATCTTGCTTATCTGTACACCTAACAAAGGTATCTCCTTTTGGTATAATAATTGTAACATCAAACAATATTTTTGTCAACAATTATATTGATATTTTATGCAAATTTTTATTATATATTCCATTTTTTTAATCTTTACTTTTATACATTTTAAACATCTTTTTCAAATTAATTTTTTCGCCATAATTTAATATTGCTGATGAATATATTTTTATTGAAATATGAGCTACTATGATTATTGTTACAATTAAAATGGCAATTGAAAGCCATATTTCATTTGTACTAGATAAGCCCATCATTATTCTAAATGGCATACAAAATGGCGATGAAATTGGCACTAAGGCTGCTATTTCGTTTAGGCTACTTGTTGGATTCATCATTGTAAAATATGATAAGTAAAATCCTATTACTGCAAGTATTGCAACTGGTCCATTTGCTGATTGTACTTCTTCTGGTTTTGATACTGTTGAGCCTGTTAAGGCATAAAGCATTGCATATAGGGAATATCCAAGCAAATAGTATACTGCAATTACACCAATCATTTGTGGACTAAGTTGTAGCATTTCAAATATTTCACTTGCTGTTTCTGGTGGCAAAAATGTATTTGCACAAAATATTGCTACTAATATCAATACTAATGTTTGTGCTATTCCTACTAAGCCTATACCAATAGTTTTTCCTAGTACTATTATCCTTGGACTTGTTGATGTAACTAATGTTTCTATAATTCTTGATGTTTTTTCTACTGTTATTGCACTTGATACTTGGTACGCATAGAAATATATTGCATAGAACAATACTATAGATAAAAGCATCATTACAAATATGTTACTTGAACTTTCATCTGATGAAAGTGATGTAACTGATATATTGCTTTCCATATTTAGTGTTGGCAATTGATCTTCTGGTATTCCTAAATTGCTAAGTTGCATATTTTGATATGTTAATTGAATTGCATTTATAACTTCTGTTGGCGTAGTTGTCCCTAGCCCCATACCATCTATTAAGTACTCAAAATATAGTCCACTATCTGTTTCAGTTAAAATTATTGCTGAAGATATTTCTTTGTTTTTAACCTTTTCTTGAATTTGGTCACGTGTCGATGTTTTGTCTATTTTCACATCATAACCTAATTCTAAAAATTGGTCATGTAAGTTGTCTAATCTTCCTTCAAATATATCTTCATTATCTAGTACAGTTACTTTTGTGGCTTCGCTTGTGATTCCACTTAAAAATTTTGGTACATTAAATCCTATTACAATTATTAAAAGTATTATCAAGTTTGAAATAATAAAAGATTTTCTTTTTACCATATCTTTTATTGTAAAGGCTATTACTGTAAATAAACTTCTCATTATTTATCACCTACCTTTTCTATGAATATGTCATTTAGGCTTGGTTTTTTTACTTCTAATTTTTCAACTTCTATATTTTTTGAAACAAGCCTTTTTAGTAGGTTCTGAGCCTGCAGTTCATCATTTATAGCAATTTCATATTGATTATCTAATTCTTTTATTATTTGTAAACCTTCTTCTTGTATTTCTTTTGAAACATCAACTTTTGTTATTAATTCCACTCTATTTGCTTTGTAGCTTTCCTTTATTTCTTTCAAATTTCCTTGTAAAATAGTTTTTCCTTTGTTTAAAATTAGTATATCTGTGCAAAATTCTTCTATTGAAGCCATTTGATGGCTTGACATTATTATATATGTGCCTTTTTCTACTAGTTCTAAAATAGCTGATTTTAATAGCTCTGTATTTATTGGATCAAGTCCACTAAATGGCTCATCTATTACTAGTAGTTCCGGGTTATGTATTACAGCTGTTATAAATTGTATTTTTTGTTGATTTCCTTTTGATAATTTTTCAGCTGTTAGATTCTTATACTCTTCTACTTCTAATCTTTTAAGCCAGAAGTTCATTGATTCTTCTGCGTCTTTTTTCTTCATACCTTTAAGTTTTGCAAGATACATTAATTGTTCACTAATTTTAATTTTTGGATAAATTCCTCTTTCTTCTGGCAAATATCCAAAGTTTACGTACTTTCTTTCAACTTCTTTTCCATTCCATGTAATTGTTCCACTATCTTTTTTTAGAATTCCTAAAATCATTCTAATTGTGGTAGATTTTCCAGCACCATTTGTGCCAAGCAAGCCAAATACGCCCGGCTTGTTTATTTCAAATGATATATTATCTACTGCTAATTTTTCACCAAATGTTTTGCTAACATTTTGTACTTTTAAACCCATACATCCTCCTTTTTTATTTTTTTCAGTTGGGGACGGTCCTAAATCGAAAAAAGTATTTTTTTATTTAAAGTTCTTCCTACTTGAAAATTTTTTCGATTTAGGACCGTCCCCAACTGAAAATTTACAACCATTCGTGGTATTTCTTTATGTAAGCTTTTTTTACAATTTGTGCAATGACAGTATAGCATATATTTAGTAGTAACACAACTAGGTAAACCTTAATTGGTAATATGACAAAATCAAATTCTGTAATACCATGCAAGATTATTGGCACTAATATTGTTCCAACTATTGTTACTAATGACATTATTGTTAGTGGTTTGCTTGCCCTTGATTGTATAAATGGTATTTTTTCTGTACGAATAAAATGTATTATTAACGTTTGTGATACCAAACATTCTACAAACCATGCTGTTTGGAAATAGCTTTGCATTTCTACTGAATTGTATCCAAGTACAAACCAGAATATTGCAAATGCCATTACATCTATTGTTGAACTTGTTATTCCCATTACGACCATAAATCTTCCTAGATTTTTGGTATCCCATTTTCGTGGCTTTATTATGTATTCTTCATCGACGCTGTCATAAGGTATGGCTATTTGTGAAAATTGGAATAAGAAGTCTTGAATTAGCATTTGTATTGGTAGTAATGGCAAAAATGGTAAAAATATACTTGCTATTAGTATGCTAAATACATCACCAAAATCTGAACTTAATTCTAGTTTCATGTATTTTTCTATATTCGCATATACTTTTCTTCCTTCTAATACTCCATCTAATATAACTTTTAAGCTTTTTTCTAATAGAATAATGTCACTTGATTCTTTTGCTATGTCTGCGCCTGTATTTACACATATTCCTACGTCTGCTGAATGTAAAGATGCTGCATCATTTACTCCGTCTCCCATATATCCTACAACATGGCCGTTATTTCGTAGCGTTTTTACTATTCTTTCTTTCTGCATTGGGTTCATTCTTGCGAATATATTTACTTCTTCTACCTTTTTGCTTAATTCTTCATCAGACATTTTTTCTAAGTCTGAACCTAATAAAACATCTCCCTCAATTCCGACTAAACCACATATATTTTCTGTTGCATATTGGTTATCTCCAGTAATTACCTTTGTTTGTATTCCGTATTTTTTTAATTCTTTTATAGTTTGTTTTACATCTTTCTTTGGTGGGTCTAAGAATCCTACTAACCCGATAAATGTCATGTTTTTCTCATCTTTTGCATTAAATATGTTTACACCTGAATATTCTTTTTTGCTTGCTATAGCTATTACTTGCATTCCTTTTGTTGCTAACTCTTTAGCTTTTTCTTCTATTTTTTCAATATTTTCTTTTGTTATATTTTGTATTTCACCCTTATTATTTACTTTTGTGCAAATCTTTAAAATTTCTTCTAATGCCCCTTTTGTAATTAATGTGTAGTCATCTTTTTTTACAACTATACTCATTCTTTTTCTGGTATAGTCAAATGGTATTTCGTCGACTTTTACATACCCTTCTATATCTACTTTATGCTCTTTTCCAAATGACATTATAGCCCTATCTACTATATTTTTTAGCCCTGTACTTAAATAACTGTTTAAGTAAGCATATTTTAAAATAGATAAATCTTCATCGCCATTTAAGTCTATATATTTTTGCAATACAATTTTATCTTGAGTTAAAGTTCCTGTTTTGTCTGTGCAAAGTGTATCTATTGTTCCCAAATTTTGTATGGCTTTAATATTTTTTACAAGTGTTTTCTTCTTCTCTAAGCTTCTACTTCCTTTAGTTAAATTTACATTTACTATCATCGGAAGCATACTTGGAGTTATACCAACTGCAACTGATAAAGCAAAAAGTAAAGCTTCACTCCAATTATTTCTAATAAAGCCAAATAGTATAAATACAGCTATTGAAACTATTAGCATGCATTTGATAAGCAATTTTGTTATGCTGTCCATTTCTTTGGTATAATTGGTTGGCTCTCTTTTTTTGCTTATTTCTTTATTCATTTTGCCAAGATATGTGTCAAATCCTGTTGTTATAACTGCTCCAATGCCTTTTCCACTAACTACATTTGACCCCATTAAGCAAATATTTGGAATGTTGAACACATCATCATCTTGTTTTCCAGCTTTTCCTGCTATTTTTTCAACAGGTACACTTTCTCCTGTAAATGCAGATTGGTTTACAAACAAATCTTTTGTTTCTAGTAAGACCATATCTGCTGGAACAATTGAGCCTGCATTAAGAGTAATAATGTCCCCTACGACAACATTTTCTGTGTAAATAAGTGTATCTTTTTCTTTGTTTCTAAGGACTGTAGTTTTACTTTTTAATTTAGATTTTAACTTTTCATTAAACCTGTATGTAGAATAATTTTGGGCAAAACTAATTAAGGCACTTAATATGCCTAAAACAATGATAATTATTGCACCTAGTACGTCCTTATTTATTAAGCTAATTATTGCTAGAATTACCAAAATTAAAATAAATTTATCTTTAAATGAATTTATTAAAAAGTATATTGGTCCTCGCTTTTTGTTTTCTGTTACAATGTTTAAGCCATTTTTTTCAAGCCTTTTATTAGCTTCTTTTGTGCTTAAACCGTTTGAATCTGTTTTTAAAATCTTACAAATTTCTTCATTACTCTTTCCGAGATATTTCGTAATATTTCATTTGTTTACCTCTTTGCTTTTTCAGTTGGGGACGGTCCTAAAATGAAAAAATAAATTTTTCATCCACACTAGAACTTGTCTTTTTAATTTTTTCATTTTAGGACCGTCCCCAACTGAAAAAAAATCAATTTTTCACCCAAACTAGAACTTATTTTTTTAATTTTTTCATTTTAGGTCCGT
>CALYAG010000028.1 GCA_944393465.1 uncultured Clostridia bacterium | reverse complement strand
ACTTTAAACATAAAATCTTTAAAGTTATATTTATTTGGTTGTAATGTAGCAATTAGAGTAGTTGCCTGTTTTTCTTCTAATACATAATCAGGATAATATACAATTCTGCTGTCTTCAATCTTTTTACTTAAATCTCTATCTAACTGCTCATTATCAGTAAAAATTAATACCACACTTATTGCCTCCTTTTATTCAAAATAGTCCTCTGGATTTGCAAAATTACCATTGATACGGACTTCAAAGTGTGCATGTGGTCCAGTTGAATAACCTGTTGAACCTACTTTTAGAACAGGCTCACCTTGCTTTACAGTTTGATTTGTTTTAACTAAGATTTCAGAACCGTGTGCATATAGAGTAACTATTCCATCTCCGGTGATCAATCATAACCATATTTCCATACGCATTGTTATATGCTGCTTTTATAACAGTACCATCAGCCATTGCAACAAAGTTAGCACCGAATAGGAGCTCCAACATCTGTACCACTATGTAATTTATATACACCAGTTATTGGATGAGTTCTCATACCAAAATGTGAAGTGATATTTGTGTAGCCTGGTATTGGCCAAGTGAACATTCCGTTTAGGAACTAGCCCAGAGCCATCACTAATTATAGTTGCATTTGATGAATTACCTTGAAGCCATGCTGTTGATTCTTCACCTTCATAGTAGCCATTTGATGCTTGAATAATTACTTGAATATCTGTATCAAGGTCATCTTCGCTTATCCTTAATTTTTCTTTTAAATATTTCCTTAATCTTTCGTATTTTTCTCCAATTAATTCTTCATTTGTAAATACTTTACCAGTTGTTTTAGTATCTCCATTTTCTACTGTCTTTGTTTCATAATTGTATTTGTAATGCCCTATTATAGAATCGCTTTCTACAAGTATATAGTGAGTTTCTTCTCTTTTACTTGTAGTTTCTTTTCCGTCTTTATCTTTTGTTGTAGTTTCTATTGTTACAGTATCTTTTTCATATCTAAATGTACTTTCAAAACTACTTGCCACTTCATTTAATAAACTTTCGTTAATATCTCTATTATCACTCATATTGTGAAATGCCATTATTGCGTATAAATGCGACCATTCTACTAGTTTATCATTTTCTCTATTATCCACATCTAGTAAATTGTTTGTGGATTCAGAACCTATATAATTATGGCAAGTGTTTAGATATTCTGACTTTGCTATACATAGATTTCTTATTTCTGCTTGTTCAGGTGGTAAATCAGAGCTGTCTGTTTGAACTTCTTGCACAAATACTGCATCTATAATGGTACAAACTGCAAAAAACAAAAGTCCAATAATTAAAATAAATGGTAAAAATGGCTTTAAGACTTTAAAAGCAATTTTCTTAACTTGCTTTTTTGCCTTATTCTTTGCCTTATCCTTTATGCTCATTATTATCACCTTGCCTTTGTGATATCTCTTTGTCATTTGCTAACTTATTTACATACTCTGTGTTTTGAAAATTATTTTTTCTTTGTGTATGGTTGTTTCGAGAATAACTATCAAAATTTCCTTCCGCCATTTTTGCACCAACACCCAAATATGCAGTTGTAGCCTTAGCACCACCTCTTACAATATTTCCTGCAACTGTCTTTGCCTTGCTTCCTTTACTTAAACTATCCTTATTTTCTCCATTAGATTTAGTGATATTTACTGTATTCTTTTCTTTTGGTACAACATCCCTAATAGGGTTTACATTACCGTTATAGTCTTTTTCTGCACTTAAATTCATTGTAGGATTTATTACTGATTTTGCTCTTGATACAAAACCTTTTAAACCTCCACCAGAATTGTCGCCATTTGTGTTGCCACCATTATTATTTCCAGTTGTTGGTGTTTTAAATTGCTCTTTTATAGCTGCTAAACCAAATCCAGCCATTGCACCCATACCAATTACACGATTTGTCATTTGTTCATTGTCTACTCCGGCAATTCTTGAAGTTAGATTTTGTAGACAATTTAATAAAGCATCTGCTAGTGGTAATATCATCATAGCCCATATAAGAGATACTGCCCAGCCACCACCACTTGGAAGAAATGCTAAATATATAAGGAATAAGAAACAATATATAAATTGCATAAATATATTCATAATAATTTGTCCACCCCAAATAGCTGCTGCTGTAACATTTTTATTTACTATCCATAAGGCTGCTGCTATTGGTGTGAATATTGTAAATATAATAATTGTAAATTGCCTTACAATAAATTTTATATTTAACTTAACAAAAAGATATATGAACATTGCTATAACTAATGCTGTTGTTATAGCATTTCCAGTCCTTATGCTTGTTAGCATACTGTCGCCAAGTGATGATTCAAGAGAACCACTATTTGCAGCTGTTACTAATAAATAAACAAGACTATTATTTACATACAAAAGAAATCTTATAAATAGTGGGGCAAGAGCAATAGCAACACCACCAAAACATAGTCGCATTAAACTATCTTTTGCTTCGTTCTTTTTTGCTGTATTCATACCAGCATTCATAATCTTATATGAAAGTATAAATACAGCAATTAGAATTAAACAACCACTAATTATAGCAAAAACTTTGTACCAATTCATAGTCTTGTCCCATAGTTCTTGCGTAAAAGGAGATAAAGCATCTGCACTTTGCCTATTATTGAAAATCAGTTCATCATAATCTTTGAAACCTACATTTGCATCTTCACCTGTGGTGAAATCAAAAACTGTCTGGGCAATACCACCGTATGCACTCTGCAATTATTTTTTCAAAAAGTGATCCATCTTCACTTTTTATTTGTTCTTTAAAATCAGTTTCAGCAAAACAAAACGGAGATAATAAAAAAAGTATAGTAATTACAATTACAAAACTTTTAACTACTTTCTTCAAACTATTGCCTCCTATTTTTTAAGGTAGGGCAATAGAAAACACTATATTATTTTAGGTAAATACAAATTGTTCTTCATAAGGTGTTATTACAAATTTAATTGCAGTAACACTATTGTTTAAACTTATAATACATTGACCTGGACTTGCCGCAGTTAAGAAATTTTTTGTTCCTTCTGATAGATTAAAGAAATCTACAACAGCATCAACAGAACCAGGACTTTGCTTAAAGATATACCTAGTTGAGCAGATATTTATTATTGTTTTTCCGTTCTTCACAACCGCAAAAATTCATCTATAAATTGACTTCCGGATAAATAAAGGAACATTATATTTGCGACCGTCGGCGTGCTACATTTACTAGAAATTCTGCTGATTCTTGATATTTTAAAAATAACCATGCTTCATCACATACGATAATTTTCTTTTTATCTCTATTCTTTAATACATACTTTTGCCAAACCCAAGTTAAAATTACAAAACTTGCATATAACTTAGTAAATTCATCCTTAACCTCTGACATATCAAAGCAAATAATATCTTCACTTGATAAAATCTTACTTTCACAGTCAAACATACCGTAAAGAGTTTCCTTTTAAGAAAGGTACTAATATATTTGATAATTCTTCACAATTACCTCTTTCTTTTAGTTTTCTTTGAAAGTCTGACAAAGTAGGCATTTTCTTTGGTATTCTTCCTATTGCATATTTTCCATTGTCTAATCTGCCACCCTTTTTTTCAAATAGAGAATTTACATCACTTGTGATACCTTTTTCTGCATAAAGTTGATTTACAACTATTTCTATTTCTGTGTTTTCTGTACCTGTTAAAGTTCTTCCATAATTTCTACAAATAGTACCAAGTAATGCTCTTATTTCTGCCACTTTATCTAAGATATTGATAAATTGCATATTACCTTTGGTATCTGGCTCAATTTCAAATGGATTTACACCTGCAGATTTTCCTTGTTCTATTTTAATTACTTTTCCACCAAGCATTTTAGTAAGATTTGTATATTCTCCTTCAACATCTATAAAAAAAGCACCACAACCGAGTAGTTGCAATGTTTCTAGCAGTTAATGTTTTAAGTGCTACACTTTTACCACCTCCACTTGTACCACAAATAAATACATGAGGGTTAGGTAGGGTAGGTGGACCAATAAAAGTATCAACATATACAGGAGCATTTGTATACATGTTTCTCCCTATGAAAATACCTCTATCATGTGAAAGATTAGGGTTAGATATTGGTATTAAAGTGGCAATTCCGACCTGCGACCATATTTCTTTCGTAATTTGGAATAGGTACTTCACCAGTAGGAAGCATTGTTTTTAGACCTTCAACTTGCCTAAATGTTAAAGTTCTTATCATAGCAGTCTTTTTATTTAATTCACTTTCCAATATCTTTGTCTTTTCGTTTAAATCTTCAAGAGTTTCAGCATTCACAGAAATAAAAATTGTAGCAAAAAAGAGTTTATCTTGATTTGTTTGAATAAGCATTCTTAGATCTTCTAAATCTCCAATTTGCTTTTCTAACTCTGGAAGATGCAAAATATTACCTTGTCTTGAATATGTTGCATATTCAGACTGACTTTGCACTAATTTTTTAGTTAATTGGTTAATTACATTGCCATTACTTGAAGGCTCTATTTTTACAGAAATATTGATATTTCCAATATGAAATAAGTCATCAAGCCAACTAACCCAAGTCTGTTCAGGGTAAATTGTCATTGCAAAAATTCTTGTGAATTTGTTATATCCTAAAATTAAATAATCTTTTTTCTCTTGCAATGTTTCAGGAAGCAGTATGTCTGCCATAGTAAGAATATTATCAAATATGTTTATTTCTTTTTGCTTTTTGTTTTTTCCCAACATATAAGTTTTTTCCTCCTTCCTTTAAATTGCTAATATTTATAGCAGAATTTTTGTTTAATTCTCTATAAATTAAATTGTATAATTCATCTTCATTTAATATTTCACAAACGATTTTTGCTCTCAATAAATTTCCTGTAAAAGACAATGACTTTCTGTTTAATTCTTCTAAGGCTTTATCATAAGTGCCATCATAACTTATAATTGCATAGTTTTTTACAACAGAAATAGTCCTGTTTTCCATAAGATTTTGTAAATAGTCAATTAGATATTCCTTATATTCTCTAATCTTTACATTGCTTGTTTTATTTTTCTTAATAAGAGATATGACTTTACTTGTGTCTATGAACTCTGTTGTAGAAAAAAATTGAACTGGAAAATCTATTGCAAGAGCTGTTTGAATTAGCACATTTTCAATAGAATCTTGTTCAGAATTTGAAAGCATATTATAATCTATGTTTCCAAGCCTTATAACATTTGAATATCTATTACCTAAGCAAATAATATTGTCTTTAATTTTAATTTGTAAAATATCAGTTAGTTGTTTTTTACCTTTTTTATCATTCTTATCTGCATTTTTGTCTTTTGTATCTATACTGTGTTTTGGTGCATTTACATTTTTCTTTTTATTGTTTAAATAAATGGCTGTACCTATAACAAAAAGTACAGTTAAAACTAAAAATATAATCATTATTACCATTTCAAACACCTCTTATATACAAAGTATTTTTTACGAAATAGGTATTTTAAGGCATAAAAAAAGAACTTATCAAAGTTCTGCTCACCTATTTTTAGAAAAGTACACAATAAAAAGAAACTTGCAATTAGTAAAATAAATATTATTTTTAATACTATTGGAAGTGGTGTAGCAAGTAAAGCCAAACTTGATGCACCTAGCATTAAATATACTACTTGCCTTAAACTAAGGTATCCACCGAAGATTTTTTCTTCGCGTTTAATATCAAATGGAACTTTAAATACTCTCATAAGCATCACCTATCCACCAAGTAATCCACCAGTATTGTTAGTTGCTACATTAACAATTATTCCAGCGATTATAAGACTTGCACCTAAAACAACGCCACCACCACATATCCAGGCAAGTGAACCAATACTTTCAGCTCTTTTTTGAGGGTTATTTGAGTTTGCTATCATCTTTATTGCGGCAACTACAACACTTGCAAAGATAAGAACACCACCAAGTGGCATTGCGATAGAAGTAATTACTCTTTTTATATTATCCGTTGCTTGTGTTACTTCGGCTGTTCCAATAGTAGTTCCACCTTCAGCTGCAAAAACCATATTAGTTTTTATAGCAAATAATGTAAGCATTGTTCCTATGGCTTTTAGTTTAGAAACTACATGCTTTTTACTTTTCTTTAAACTCATTTAAACATCATCTCCT
>CALYAG010000027.1 GCA_944393465.1 uncultured Clostridia bacterium | reverse complement strand
GAAGAAAAACAGGCAACTACTCTAATTGCTACATTACAACCAAATAAATATAACTTTAAAGATTTTATGTTTAAAGTCAGAGAAAGAAATATACAAGTTATTTTAATTTTGGAAAATGACAAGGTAAAAGAATTAAAAGATGCATTAACACTAGGTATCTATGACCTTATTTTTGATCCATTTGACTTGGAAGATGTTTGTAAAAAAATAAGAAATCCTACCCCATTTTCCGAAATCTCAAAATACATAAAAGATATTATAGGACTAGAAACAAGCTAGTTCTATTTTATTACAAAATTTAAGGGAAGGAGGTTAAAAAGTTGAAGGACAAGACAAAAAAAGTTACAAAAATTATAGTTATTGTTTTAAGTATTTTAGTATTACTTGGACTAGCCATTTTTGGAATATATAAATACATAGAATATAGACATATTCAAGATAATATCAATAGCATTTATGACATATATAACAATGATGATAGAAATGATATTATTACAGATTTTATAAATGAAAATTCACAAAAAATAGCTGGAACACCTGTTGAATCAGAAACAGAAAAAGGAAAATACTTAAATGCAATAGGGACACTTGAGATACCTTCAATCAATTTTAAAGATATTGTAATTGAAGGTACTTCTCAGCAGTCATTAGCACAAGGTATAGGTCTTTTTGAACATAGCAATATTTTGCAAGGTAATGTATGTTTAGCAGGACACAACACAAGTAGATTTTTGGTTAATCTAAAAAATGTAAAAGAAGGAGATACAATCAAATATTCTTCTTGCTTAGGAAACAAAGAATATACAATAACTACTATCAAGCAAATAGATGAAAATGACTGGTCCATGTTAGAAGAAACAGAAGATAATAGAATAACAATCATAACTTGTGTTCACAAAAAACCGTCTCTAAGGCTTTGCGTTCAAGGGATAGAGCAAAAATAAATTTCCACTTTTTCAGCGTTCACTTTTTTTAAGAATGATGCTATTCTTAAATAGAGGTGATGTTTTATGAGTAAGAAAAAGTTATTTATTATAGTTGGTCTAGTAATTTTTTTAGTAGTTATATTGTCTGATATTTATTTTTTAAATAATAATGAAAAAATCTCTAATATAGATTTTAAAGATAATACTATTAATGAAGTTGCATCGACTAATACTATTGATAATACTAATACAATGGAAATTGAAAAACAAGAAAATCAAGATGCAAATGTTATTCAAGAGGAAACACAAGAAAGTAAAGAAAGTACAGAAGATAAAATCTCAAAAGGAACAAAAGACAATCAAAGTGTAAGCACAAAAGATATTAGTTCAAAAAGTAGTTCTAATAATCAAAATACGAAAGAAACAAATCAAAATAACAAAGGAAGTAGTACCAGTCAAATTACAACAACAGATACAAATAATAATCCTGTATCTACACCTACGCCAACCCCACCACCAACAACTACTTCAAAGCCTGAAACAAATATAAAGAAAATAACACAAGAAGAATTAACAGATGAAATAGATAAATATAAGGCAGATATAATGGCTATAAAGCCAGGTTTTAATTATGTATATGCTAAAAGAGGACAGACATTTTATCCTTATAGAACAAGTGAAATAGAAATTGGTGTTGGAAATGTAACATTTGGGACTATTTACTACTATGTAGAAATATTTGTTGAAGGAAATCAAGAAAAGTTTAGATATTATATTGACTGGGAAGGTAAGAAATAATCATTCAAAAATAGGTTTTTTATAGCCTATTTTTTTATGTTCAAATTTTATAAAGAAAGAAGGTTTTTTATATGAGAAATAAACAAGTAACAAAAATATTTAGTGTATTTTCACTTATACTATTATTATTCACAACATTATTTTCTAATTTTTCACAAGTTCAAGCAGTAGAGGTAGGGCAAAAAGTTGAAATTGTGAATTTAGGAGAATGTGATAGAAATGTTAAATATAGACAAGATAATGGTGTCTATTCATATATAATAACTCACTATGTTGGTTATTATGAAAATGGTGTATTCCACCCTGCCTATTGCCTAGAAGTTTCAAAACCAGGTGTTGATGATACTTTAAGTTATGATGTAACAGTTCAAGAAGCAATACAAAATGAAGCTGTTTGGAGAGTTTTAAAACATGGATATCCTTATGCTGGAACATTAGGGTTAGATAATGAAATGGATGCATTTTTTGCCACTAAACAAGCTATTTACAGAGTATTAGATGGTGGAGATGTAGGTCGTTATCAAGGTGCTAATGATAGAGGAAATAGAATTGTAGCAAAAATCCAAGAACTTGTTGATATTGGCCGTAACGGTACAGAAACAAGACAAGACCCTGTTATAAATATCTCAACAGTAAAAAATGCTAGTGTTGATGATGTAGACAGTAATTATATTTCACAAGTATATAAAGTAGATTCTCCAATAAACTCAAAAGATATTCGTATATATATCAATGGTGAGCAAGCACCTGCAGGAAGTAAATTAACAGATATGAACAATAATGAAAAAGAGGTATTTCAAAAAGGAGAACAATTTAAAGTAATTGTACCTAGAAAAAATATTACAGATAAAATTTCAATAGATATTGCAGCAACTGGTAGTGTAGAAACATTTCCTGTATTTTATACTGAATCTCCAAATGATGCATGGCAAGACTATGCCATTGTATCTGATCCATTTGTATTAACAACTACAAGCTCTAAAATGGAATATGAACCATCTGGAGATGTAGAAATAGAAAAAGTGTCAAAAGAAGATAATGAGTACAGTGGTTTACCAGCAGGAAGTGGTCTTCAAGGAGGAACTTTTGAAATAGAAAGAATTGATGGTGTTAAAACATATAAAAAGCAATTCACTACTGATAATTTAGGAAAAATTATAGCTTCATTAGAACTTGGCCGTTATAAAGTAACAGAGATAAAAAGCCCAGACTACTATCAAATAGGAAAAGAAGGAGCAGAATATGAATTTACTCTTGAATATGATGGTCAAAAAATTGTAATAAAAGTTGAAAATGATAATGTAACATTAGAAACAGAAGTTGAAAAAGATGGAGATAAACAAGGACAAGGAAATGAGGTTATAAATTATCAAATTTCAAATGTTCACAATTCATCTTCTGTAAGACTTGAAAATTTTAGAATTGAAGATAGCTTACCAAGTGAGGTTCGTTTACAAAGTATTACAACAGGAACTTTTAACGAAGATTTAAAATATAAAGTAACTTATACAACAAACAAAGGAAATACAAAAACAATAGCAACAAATTTAAGTACACAAACAGATAACACAATAGATTTTACAAAAGAAAAATTAGCAGATGATGAATATATCACAAAATTTACACTTGTATTTGATAGTGTAAAATCTAATTTCAAAAGTACAAAAGATATTACTGTTGCAGCAAAAGTAATAGAAGGATTAGAAGTTGATTCTACTTTTAAAAACTGTGTTGTAGTTGGTGGTACATATATTGGTGTTACAGTTGAAGATAAAGATTGCACACCTACAACTGTATATGAAAATAAAGTAGAAATTAATAAAACAGCAGCTGAAGATAATCAATATACAGGAGATAAAAAAGGAGATAAACTTTCAAATGTAACATTTGATATTTATAATGCAGAAACAAATGAAAAATTTGGAACAGTTGATATTCAAAATGGTTATGGAGAACTAAAATATTTACCTATTGGAAAATGGTATGCAGTTGAAACCTTAAAAAATGATTACTATATTTTCCCTGAAAATAATAGATTTGATTTTGAAATAACTAAAAAAGGACAAACTGTTGTATTAAATATTGAAAATGATGTTGTAAATTTAATTGTTGACGTAGAAAAGACAGGAACTGTTGAAATACAACCAGGCAAAGATATTACATATAATTTTGATATTCAAAATAAATCAAATGATACTGTAAATAACTTTGTTTGGGGTGATATTCTTCCATCAGAAGTTAGAGCAAAAAGTATTACAACTGGTACATTTAATCAAGATAATACATATCAAGTTCAATATATAACAAATAATAACTCAAATTGGAAAACAATTAAAACATGCACTACAAAAGAAAATACAGAAATAATGCTTGATAAAGATACATTAGGTCTAGCAGATGATGAGTATGTTACAGAAGTTAGATTTGTATTTGAAAAACCAGTAGAAAAAGGATTTAAAAATGAGGGTACAAAGATTATTGTTACAGCAAATACAGACTTACAAAATAATCAAATAATAGAAAATCATACATATATTACAGCTGATTATTTAGATGTCAAATTAGATGATGAAGATGAGTTCCATACAATAGTTAGAATACCAGAAACAGAAAAACCAAAGACATTACCTCGTACAGGTAATTAAATTTTGTTAGTTAATTCCTATAAATTTGCCCTTCAAAAAATAAATTTATAGGAGGAAAAGCATATGGAAATTACAAATGTTAAAATTTATAGAGCAAGACAAGTAGGTCCTGTCTTAGCCTATGCAAATGTTATTTTAGATAACAAATTTATTATTCGAGGAATCACTTTATTAGAGAAAGATGACAAAAGATTTATTTCTATGCCATCAAGGCGAGTAAGAAACGGAGAAAGACATTTTAGGGATACTGCACATCCTTTAAATCAAGAAGTTAGAAAAGAATTAACAGATGCAGTATTCGAGGCATATGAAGAATTTTTAAAATCAGAAGAATAATATTGATTTTCCTATATTTGCCCTTTATACTACTAATGAAAGGACTTTTTTTTATGATTATAAATGAAAAGATAAATAAACAATTAAAAGTTTTAAATAATCAAATAGAAAATACAATAAAAAGCAATAGTTTAACAGATACGCAAGTAGAAAGTTTTTTATTAAATTTTGAAAAAGTAAGATACAATTTATTAGCCGAAATAAAAGAATATAATAAAAATGTTGAATTTGAGTATGAAAAAATTAAAACTATTGATGATAACTATAAGGCTGAATTAAAAGATAATATATTAAAAATATATGTACCTGAAACACTACCAAGTTTTAAAAATCTAAAAACACACACTTATAAAAGAATTTTATTAAATGTCGCAGAAATTACAAAAGAATTTAAAGGGCTATTTTCAAATGAGGTATTTATATATATCAAGGTATGCAACAATATAGAAGGTTGGGACATAGACAATAAATATGTAAAGCCTATTGCAGATGCTCTAATCATAAGTGGTGTTATTGAAGATGATAATATGTCTAAAATGTTTTATTGTGCAAAAGGTGAATTTTCTGAAACGCCACACACAATAATTTATGTGTTAGATGGCAAAAAAATAGGGCAATTTTTAAAAAAAGTAGAATGCTAAAAGTATGGTTTTTAGGAAGAAAAATTTTTTGATTTTTGCGACAGTTTCAATTTTCAAAAATTCTTTTAAATCAAGGCTTTTAGAAAATTAAATCCCTATTTACTTTGGTGGTGGTAAGGGTGTGTAAGCGAAGCTGGAGCACCACTTCCCTTAAAGTAAGACACATAAAAAATTTAATATGTTCTATTAGGAGGTGATCTTTTTTGAACAATTTTCCAAATGGTGATGAAGAAATATCTTTAATAGAATTTATATCAAAATATCAATATTTAGATGTAAAAGATACTAAGTATTTTTTTAGTTCACAGAAATATTACAAAAAAAGAATTAGTAATTTAGTTGCTAAGAAATATCTAAAAAAGGCTAATTCGCATTATCTCATTTTAGATAAATTAGGGATTGAATTTGCTGGACTATTTAATTTTAAATACAATAAATTAAATAGGAATAAAAAATATTTGCCAAGACTACTTTATATTAGTCATTTAGCAGCTTTTTATAATAAATGTAATACTGTAAAATTTATACCTTCGTTTGATATGAAAGAAAAGCAAGAATTTACCATTACTTCAAGAAAATTTATTTCTGTATTAGAAATAAATGGTATGGAATACCTTACATATCACATTACAGAAGAACATGACAGTAAATACATAAGATTAATTTTATATGATATACAAAAAGAAAAGAGATTTAAAAATATACTTATCTTAACGAATGATGAAAATAGAATAAAAACAAATGATTTTACATTTGGAATGAATCAAGTATTAATTGTAAAAGACACACAAGAAAACAGAGAAAGATTAAAATATTTACAAAGTATAAATTGGTATAATGTAATAAAAGAACAATACAAAAGGTTTAATATATATTTATCTGATTATAATTTTTGTGAATATACAGATTATAAAAATAAATATATTAACACCTTTTATTTTTTTGACACAGAAAAAGTAAATAGAATTAAATATTTTTTGAAAGAAAACAAAGATAAAAATGCTGATATAGTATGTAGTTCACAATTAAAAGAAAGGTTAGAAAAAGAACTTCCAACCTGTAACTATTTTGTTATAGATTTGGAACAATATATTGATAAAGAGCCTTTTTATTATGATTAAAAAGGTTATCTTTTATATATTTTTATTTTTGTTTTTAATTATAAATATTTTTATTATTTTAAATGTAAAAAATTATATAGAAATTATAAATATATGTTTTAATAAAAATATTATACTAACTAATAAATTATATGCCACTATTTGCGTTGTAATTGCCCTTATTTCTATTTTTATTATATTAGATATATTACTTGTTGTCTTTAAAAAGAAAGATGAAAATAAAGGCGTTAATTTTAAAACAGAAGATGGTACTTATGGCACAGCTAGTTGGATGACTGAAAGTGAAATGAAAGATATTCTTGGAGTTGGTGATGTTCCTGGTATTATTTTAGGAAAATATAATAATGAAATAGTAAAATTACCATTTGAAAGTTATTTTAATAAAAATATATGTGTATTTGG
>CALYAG010000026.1 GCA_944393465.1 uncultured Clostridia bacterium | reverse complement strand
TTACTATTTATATTTGTTCAATAATATCATAAATGATAGTAGTTATCAATATAAGTATTCTAATTAAATTGTAATTCAAAAATAAATAGGAGAACAAGATATTGATTCTCCTATTTACTCTTACTCTATGAAATAAACATATTATTATAAATCATTTATTATATTTCGTAATTCACAGTTTCATAAGCTATATCTCCATTTTCAGTTATGCTAGGAACAGAGAAACTTATATATTTTTTGTTATTTGCAATGTCATAATAATAAATTGTTTTTACATCATCAGCTACCGTTATTGCAGTTCCTTTATAATTTGTTTGTACTTTTTGTTTGCTTTCTTGTTTAAAAGTATTTAGTTCTGCATTTGGAACATTTACTTCAAAGTTTTCAGTATTTTGTAATGCTGTAATTTGTTTTTCTTTATCTATATTATTATCATAAATTGCTTCGACAACGTTTCCATTTACTTTAACTGTATATCCAGCTTCTGTATAGAAATCTCCGATTTTTAATTGGAAGTCTATATACTTATTTTCTAAAACAGTTTCATTTGTATTAACATTTGTAGTCATTAATCCATCTGTTTCGTTTATAACATAGTCATTTATGTTAAAATCTTGTATATTATCTTGCATTATTGATATTAAATTATTAGACCTAGCATTGCTTAATGTGATTGGTTCTTCTAAGATATTTCTTTCATCTAAATCTATACTATTACTTCTATATTTCCCAATTTTCATATTAGCATTGCCATGATGAACCACATGAACTTGTTTTACTCTACTATCTAAATATATATATGAATTAGCATGGCTAACTGCATCTTGTACTCCGCCTCCAGAACCTAATTTGTCGTTATATCTTTTTCCCCAATTAGTTGCACTTCCACTATTAATACTATTTCTAAATCCAACTGCCGTATCTGCACCCCTTAAAGCTGTTTGATACGTTATACTATTTTGTGAAAAATTATTGTCTGTTCCTGCACTCATACAACTTGCATATGTAACTAAAATTGTATCAGCATCCCAATGAACGCTATTTGTTCCAATATAATTATTACTATCATTTCCAACTCTTATCCCTGAATTTGTAAAACTAATTGAAGTTAAACTTCCATGTGTTGGAAAAAATTGTACATCAGCATATAAATGACTCCATAAAGTATCTCTACTTGGATCTATATGTGAGCTTCTTCTATAACCAGCATTACTATAAGCATTCATTGCGTCATTTACATCTTGTACTGTATTTATTCCGTTTGTTGTTCCGGCAGCATATGCTAAATTATCTCTTGCATAAACCATTGTAGAAAGTCCAGTTATCATTATTATGGCAATAATTAGACCTATTGATAATAATACTTTTTTCATTTTCATATAAATTTTCCTCCTATTCTAAAAATAAACTAAAATAATCCTCCTTTCTTTATTTTTGAGAATGAGAGAGTCAGTTATATTTCAAAAACCAAGTTCCTACTTCAAAGTCCTGTCTATTATTACTATTGTATGTTATTATTTTGTATCCAATTCCTAAATATTCTTTACTTCCACCATCTCTATATGTTATTGTATTTATACAGAAGATAGGTTCTTTATGAATTGTTAGTCTGTATACATCTATTGCAAAAAAGATAAGAATAATAGTAATAATAATCAATAATGAAATTATTAATGTTTTTATTTTTTTATTTTTCATAACACCACCTCTATTCTCTATTATTTAGACGAATAGTTTTTAGTATTTTTATGGTATTTTTTTAAAATAATTAAAAAATATATGCTAGTTATAGCAAATATTAGGGTAAAGGCTAATAAAATATTATTTACTGTATTGTGTTTTTGTATTATCAAATCTATCTCCGATCTTGGCATATTTCCCTTATTTATTAAATAGCTTCCTAATGCGACAATACATAATAATAGATTACTAATAAATAATTTTAATGTATTTATTGCTTTATAATATTTCCAACTAACTGTCGCAGTCGGCATATTTAGTAAAATTCCAATTTCCTTAAATGTTAAATTTGATAATATTTTTAATGAAACAATTTCTTGTTCTTCTAGTGATAATCTTGAAATTATTTTTTCATATTTTTCATATTCTATCAAATCATCTATTTCATTGTTTTTGGTTTGTAGATTATATAAATCATCAATATTTATAGTATTTTTTTGTTTTCGTAAATAATCAATAGTAGTATTTTTGGTAATGCTATATAGCCATGAATATTCATTTTGACTTGGAATAGAATTTTTAATGTTATATATTTTTATAAAAACATTTTGTACGATGTCTTCACTATCATGCTCGTTTTTTATTATAGAAAAAGCTATTCTTTTTACTAATTTATTGTATTTTCTATAAATGTTATAGTAACACTGTTCTCTTTCTTCTTTATTTTTAGCATTTTTATATAATTCAAAAAGATAATGTATTTCTTTTTCATTTTTATTCATAAATTTAAAACCTCTTTTATTTTTCATTTCTTACAAAAGTAGTTAATATATCTCCATATATATCAAATGCTTTTTTCATATCACCATTTTTTGAACTCTGACTATAAATATGTTCTCCAATAATATTACTAAACGATTTAAGTTCTTCTTTTGAATATTCTCTGTTTTCACTTTTTATTCCTATTTCTTGTAATGCTTCTTGTTTCTTTCTTGGTAGATCTGTTCCTAAGTTCATTTTTCTGCATCTCCTTTATTGTTTTATACAAGCAGAAATATATCACAAGGAAATACTTTTTTCAACAAACAAAAAGCTAGCAGAATAAAAAATTTCTGCTAGTCCTCATCAAAATAGTAGCTTTTAAGTGTTGAAATAAATTTTAGATACATCTTTAATTCTTTTTTTGTACTCTTATCTAAAAAATTATCTATGGTTCGCCTAGTTGATAAGTGTTTATTTTTGCATTCTCCATACAAAAGATAATTTGCATCTACACCTGCAGCAGTACAAATTTTGTTCAAAGCCTTTATGCTTATTATAATTGTTCCGTTTTCTAGTTTTCCTAAATGATTTTCACTTAGGCCACACCTCTCTGCAAAAAGCAGTCTTGATTCGTGGTATAATTCTTCTCTAATTTTTCTAATTCTTATACCAATTTCTAATGGATTTAATACCATAATTAGCCTCCTTATTCCTATTATTACTATTTTATCGCCCTTTTTAAGAATATTACACTCCTTATTACTGACAAAATATATGACAAATAGGAACATTAAAACGACACAAAACAACAAAATACTGCATTTCAAAAAACACAATATTTCTCAATATGACAAAAGGGTTTTTGTAACACCAGTTTTCGACAAATTTTGCACTTTCGATTTTGTATAATTCCTGTGGGTTTATATACCTATTTAAAAGAACATAAGTTGGTTTGACAAAAGAGTATTTTATTTAAAAGTACGAATGATTATGTTTTTTATTACTAAATAGGTATAATAGGCTCATTTTTTATATATTTTTGGGAAGGAGGTTTTTTTTCAATTTGTGTTCCTTTTAGATAGGAATATCAAACCCAAATTCAAAATTTGGGAGGAACACTTATGGAAAGTGAAAACGATTACAAGGAAGAAAGGTTTGATAGTTTCCTAAATAAAACTATTATTTTATCAGCAAGAACTTACTTCAAAAAACAAATGAATATCATAGATAAAGAAAGACTTATGATAAATGATATGGAGTATTCTGCCATTTTGGATGATTTTGTTACTTTAAATTCTAGTTTTTTTAGTACAGATGATGTGGATGTATCACTACAATTAAAAAGTGCCTTAAAGTCGCTGTCTGCTATTGAGCAGGCAGTTATTTTTTTACTCTATGATGAAGAACTTTCACAAAAAGAAGCAGCAGAAATATTAGAAGTATATTCAAAAACAGTTAGTAAAATTAAAATCAGGGCAATTAACAAATTAAAGAAATATTTTAAGGAGGGTTCTGAAAATGAAAAATAAAAGTTTATATGAATTAGGAAAAATGGCGCAGTCAGGTGATGATATGGCAATGTTAGAAATTATTGAAAGAAAAAAGAAAATGCTTAAAAGGTATAGTTTTGGAGATGAAGATCGCTATCAATTTATCATTTTAAAACTAATAGAAGGAATAAAAAATTACAAATTTTAAAATTTTTTCAAAATTAGGGGAGAATTTTGCTGACTTACTCACTGTATATATAGTGAAGGGCAAATTTTAGGAAGCACTATATTAAACAAAGGACAGGTTGGACTAGCTCTTATCTGTCCTTTACCTAAATTTACGAAAGGAGAAAATATAGATTATGTTTGTCAGATGTCTATTATTAGGAATATCCCTTGTATTATTACTTTTTATATTTGATATTTTACTTCCAAAGCTAAAACTAAAATATCGTTTATATAAAGAGTTAAAAGAGAAGAAAAAAAGACAAGATGCCTTTGCTAAAAAAATGAAAGAATTAGAGATTAAATAGTTTCTCTAATAGTCTTGTCATATCTAAAAAGTGTCGACAAAAAATTAACCAATAATATTGCAAGGTGGTATTACATGGAAACACAAAAAGATAAAATACTTAACCTGTTTTATATTGAGCATTTAAAAGTAAAAGAAATCGCAGAAAAGACAAAAGTAACCTCTGCTTATATAACAAAAGTTATAAAAACAGATTCCAGATATATGGAAGAAAAGAATTTTAGAAAAGAAAAATCAAAAGAAAAAAGAAAACAAGACCAAAACAATTTCATTAAGCAAAAAAGGGAAAACAAAAGAATACAAGATAATTATGAGTTTGTTCAATCACAACATATACAAGCATCTATGGAATTATCAAAATCAAAAAAATTAACAGATGAAAATTACCGAAAATGGAATACAAGTGCTTATAAATATAACCCTTCAAAACATAGGTACGAGTTTGATGAAAGTTTAGGTCGTGCCGCAGATGTACCAAAATATATTAAGGAAAGGTAAGCAAATTCTATTTGCAAAAGGTATGAAATCATGGAAAAACATTTGTTAAAACTTATTAAACTAGCAGATGAGCTAAACGAAAAACAAGACAAGGTATTTGCAGAAATACATTACTCTGCAGATGACAGTAAGAAGTTAGAAATTTGTATTAGAACTAAAAAGGAATACAAATATGTAGAAAAAGTAGAAATGCAATTAAAACAAGGTTCTCTTATAAATTGGGAAAATGCAGTCCATTTATTTGAAATGTATGTAAATGGAGGTGCAAGTAGCAATGAATAAAAAAGAAGCAGTAGCATATGCACAAGTAGCACTTGATTATATGCAAAGTTCTAAATACAAAGGAGAAATAACCCCTGTAACATTAGGAATAGAAATGAAACAATGCTTTAAACTATATCCCAGAAATTTTATAGAAAGTATTGCAAATGCACAAGACTGGGCTAGAAAAAAACTAGATCAAGCAAAAATAGGTTGTGATGCAAATGCAGAATAATATTGAAGAAACAATGAGATTTGGTATAAGTGTTGATGAGGCAAGAAAACAGTTAGGAATAGGAAGAAATTTAATGTTAAAACTTGTAACCGTTCCAGGTTTTCCAGCAATTCGTTTTAAAAGAAAAATCATAATTAATGGTGCAAAATTACAAGAATGGTTTGATAATAACTATGGTACATATGGGAAATATTAACCCTTTTATAACATTGATTTTTATAGAAGATTTATTATATAATTGAAACAGTTTTATAATAAGTCTTTTTTGTTTATCTTAAACCATTCGGAAGGAGAAATGAAGAATGGAAAAGATAGATAGTAAAGTTGTTATAAGAAATAATAAAAATAATGGAAAAGCTGAAAAAGGGACAGTAACAGTAAGAAAAAGAGGCAACAGTTTTGAGGCAAGAATCAGATTAGAATTAAAGAAAGGAGCAGAAAAAAATCCTAGATTATCAAGGTCAGGTACAACAGAAGAAATAGCAAGGAAAAGGTTGGCACAGCTAATTATTGACACTTATATTGTAAAGCAAAATTATGAAATTGTTGAGGAAAGTGTATTTTCTGATGACTGTGAAGAAAACTTAAAAAGTTTCTCTGAATATAGAGATGCAAAAGAAGATGTGATACTGCATAAAGGGTTACATTCTTGTATAAACTTTTATGATTTTGCAGTAATGTGGTTAAATTATAAGAAAGAGTATGTAAATCCTAGTAGTGGAAAGACAATAAGTCCTAAAACTGTGGAAACATATGCGTACACACTAAAAAAACATATAAAAGAAAACTTTGCACAATATACAGTTCCAGAAATGACAAAAGAGATAGTTGAAGAATATGTTTCAAATCTTCGTAAAGTCTATCCTCGTGCTGCAAAAGATGTTTTCCTAATGATAAGGCAAATATTACAATATGCTAAAAAAAGAGATTTAATTAAAGAAATACCTGATTTTGAATTAAAATTTCCAAAGAAAAAGAGGTCAAAAAAGACTAAATTAGTGTATCTTCCAGCAGATAGACAACCAATATGGCTAGATATTTTAGAAAAAGATGGTAGAGAATTTTGCAAATTATTTGCTACTTTATTGCAAACAGGTATGAGACCAGAAGAAGGTTGCGGTTTATTACTTTCAAACATTCTATTTGATCAAGATATGATTTATGTAGGTAATGCTCATAAAGATATTACAATATATGATGAAGAATTTAATATTATTGGTCATGAATACATAGATGATGATTTAAAAACAGATGAAAGTTATAGAGAAATACCTATGAGTAGTAGATTAAAGAAAATGCTCAAAGCTATATACCAAGAAAGAAAAGAATTAAGAGAAAAAGAGCATAAAAAGTTTGATCCATCAAAAGAACACGTTTTTTTAAACACTGTTGGTACGCCATACTTACCTGAAAGACTAGACAAAAAGTTGAAATCTGTAATAAAAAAATATAATTTAGAACATATGACAGTATATGGTTTTAGACATTCTTTCGCTACTTTAATGAGCGAAAACGGTATGGATAAAGAAGTTTTAAGGGAGATAATGGGACACGCTGATTTTGAAACAACAGATTTTTATTATATTTATATCTCTGATAAGAGAAAGAAAGAAGAATTTAATAAGGCAAATGCAAAAGCAAACAAAGAAGTATTTGACAAATTATATGAGAGTACAGGTATAGATACGAATAATGTAAATACAGAAAATAAGAAAAAAGCAGGATATACAGGAAAGAAGATAATTAGGCGAAAAATAAAAGCACTTACTCCAATAAGTGCTTAAATAAAAAAACTCACAAATGCCTAATTTGGTGCGGCTAGAGGGACTTGAACCCCCAAGCTCAGACTTCGTAGGCCTGCATTCTATCCAGTTGAACTATAGCCGCGTATGTAATTATTATAAAACAATTTTCTTGAAATTTCAATTAGTATTATAATTAAAATTAAGCATTTGTGGGGGCATCATTGGGGGCAAAACAAAAAACCAACTCCCAAACTGCCCATATATCAATAGCTTTCGCTATTATTGACTGACGGTTCGTAGCC
>CALYAG010000025.1 GCA_944393465.1 uncultured Clostridia bacterium | reverse complement strand
ATAAAGTACAAAAATTTCGAGACATTTTTACTAAAAATTCAAAAACAAAAACGGGACATTTTTACTTAAAATTCACAGTATTTTAGAATAATTTTAGTAAATTATGGGCTTATTTGAATTTTTATTGCTAAACCTTTACATAGATTATTTTCTTACTGAACTGTAACCTTATTTGCCTTTAATTTTGTACCTAACATATATTAAAAGGCATTTTAGTACATAGTAAACTATCATTCCCAATGTAATGCCTAACAAAATGTAATTAAAATATTCATTGGCAGCAGAATAAAGATTTAAAAGCAAAAGTGTTTCTATGCCAAGTGCAACCATTTCTATTCCATGAATGGCTAAATAATTTTCGTCTTTTTTATAAGCTCTTTCAAATATTACAATTGATATTATTGCAATAAATACAGCAAAAGTCTTTAAATCTAGAATATATGCAGTAATTGGTATTGAATTTATTCCTAGGTCTATAAATAAAAAATAAACTGTAACAATAATTGCTATGCCAAGATTTCTAACTAATTTTTTTCTTAAATTTGAATTTTTTACTTTATCTTTGCTTTCTTTTTTGCTTTCATTAATTTCATCTTTTATCTTCTCTAATTTTTCATGACTAATTACTGCATCATCTTCTTTTAATAGAGCTTTTTCATTTTTATTATGACTCTTTTTATTTTGTAAATTCAAGTTATCCTTTGCTTCTGCCGAAATTTCTAAGATGCTATTTTTGATTATTCTTTTATTTTCAGATTTTACTTCATCTACTGCTTCTTTTTTTGTTGCCTCTATGCTTTCTTTTTTGACTTCATTTGGCTTTTTCTTACTTGTTGTTTCCTTACTTTCCGTTTTTGTTTCGCTTATCTTTTCTTTTTTATCATTATCTTCTGCTTTTTTCATAAATTCATTCCTTTCTTGCCTTCGCTTTCGCTTCGTCTGCGAAAGGCACAAGTTCTTCCTTCTAAGGCTTTATGCTATATAAATTTATAATTCATATTCGTAATTAATCATACTTAATACTGCAATTGGAGCAGTTTCGGTTCTTAATATTCTATTTCCCAATGAAACTATTTTTGAACCTGATTTGCTTAAATCTTCGATTTCGTCAATGCTTAAGCCTCCCTCAGGTCCAATTATAACAGCAATATTTTTTAGATTTTTGCTTTTTACAAGGACATCTTTTATTGTAACATTATCTTCATTTTCATATGCTACAATGGCTAAATCATATTTTTTAACTTCACTCAATAATTGATTAAAACTTATAGATTTTTCTATTTTAGGAATTAAATTTCTTTTACATTGTTTTGCTGCAACTTCAGAAATTTTGTTCCATCTTACATTCTTTTTATCTTCATCTTTAATTTTTGCAATGCAATATTTCATATTAACTGGCACTATTTTATGCACTCCAAGTTCTACACATTTTTGAATAATATATTCCATTTTATCTGCCTTAGGAAGTCCTTGAAATATGTCAACATTTACATTCATTTCTACATTTTTATTCTCTATATTTACTATGTCACATAGGACTTCATTTGGAGTTATTTCTGTAACGATACAATTAAAAGTTTCTTGAGTTTTTTTATTTGTGATAAGAAGGCTATCTCCTTTTTTCATTCTAAGCACATTAATTATATGATTATA
Source organism: uncultured Clostridia bacterium (assembly GCA_944393465.1). GTDB lineage: Bacteria > Bacillota > Clostridia > TANB77 > CAG-508 > CAG-793. Next base: position 9,225 of record CALYAG010000025.1, on the reverse strand, counting down.
ATCATCATTTATAATCTTTATTTGACTATTATTTATTTGATTTTCTTCTACAAAAAATTTATGCATTTGGACCAATTCCCCATTCATCTTCTACATCTTGAAGTACAGTATTCATTTTATCTTTTTCACTTTGAACCATGTCTTGTTGCTTTTTAGTTTCGTCTTTTACTTGATTTATAAATCCTCCATTATTATAAAGACTACCATAAATGGCAACCCCCGCTAAAATAATCATTACTATAACGGTTATGACTAATGATATAAGTGTTATTCCTCTTTCGTTTTTCATAATTAATATCATTCCTTTTCATAAAAAATAATTTACATACTAATAATATCACATAGCATGTAAATTATTCAAGTTTTTTCAAATTTTTTTCAGTTGGGGACGGTCCTAAATCGAAAAAATCTTCAAGTAGGAACGAACTTCAAATAAAAACAATATTTTTTCAGTTGGGGACGGTCCTAAATCGAAAAAATCTTCAAGTAGGAACGAACTTCAAACAAAAATAATATTTTTTCGATTTAGGACCGTCCCCAACTGAAAAATTTATCCGAAAATGCCGCGCTTTTTTACGGGTGGTTGTTCATTCATTGTTTTGGCAAGCTCTACAAATAGTTCTCTTTGCTCTTTTGTAAGCTTTTTAGGTGTTTGTACTTGAACTGTAAATACTAAATCACCTGCAGTATTTGAATGTATTTTTTTAAATCCTTTATTTTTTAAAGTAAATTTAGTTCCACTTTGTGTTCCATCTGGAATTGTAAATGTTTCTTCTTCACCTGTAACTGTTGGTACTTTTATGTTTGCGCCTAAAGTTGCTTGGGTTATTGTTATTGGTATTGTGCATTCAACATTATCTCCATTACGAGTAAATATATTGCTCTTTTTAACTCTAACAGTTACATATAAATCACCATATGGGCCACCGTTTGCACCTGGTTCGCCTTTGCCTTGGACAACCAAAGTTTGGTCATCGTTTATGCCTGCTGGTATTTCTACATTTAGTGTTACTTGTTTTCTAACTGTACCTTTACCTTTGCAAGTTTCACAAGGATTTGGAATAACTTTACCAGTTCCTCTACAATTTTCACAAGTTACAACAGTTTGTATTGTAGCAAATCCAGCTAAAGATTGAGCCTTTTTTACCTTGCCAGTTCCATGGCATACACTACAAGTTTGCACACTTGTACCAGGTTTAGCACCTGTTCCATGGCAAGTATCACATTTTTCGTTTTTGTTTACAACTATTTCTTTATGCGTACCTGTAAATGCTTCTTCAAATGTTACATCAACATTGTATCTTAAATCTGCTCCTTTTCTTGGGCCAGTTGGATTTGATGTTCTTTGACTCCTGCCAAAGCCACCTCCAAATATTGAAGAAACAAAGTCATCTACAACATCATCAAATCCAAATCCACCAGTGGAATATGTATAAGTACCTCCTCCACCATTAAACCCATTAAAGCCATTAAATCCACCAAAGCCTCCAAATCCACTTGCTCCGCCATAGCTGCCGTTTGCGCCTGCTGTGCCAAATTGGTCATACATTCTTCTTTTTTGTGGGTCAGAAAGTGTAGAATAAGCTTCTCCTACTTCTTTAAATTTTTCTTCGGCTTCTTTTCTGTTATTTGGGTTTGCATCTGGATGCCATTTTTTTGCCATTTTTCTATATGCTTTTTTTATTTCTTCGTCTGTAGCATTTCTATCTACGCCCAATATTGCATAATAGTCTTTATCTGCCATAACTCGATTTCCTTTCTAAATATTAAAATAATCTATTTTGCAAAACAATATTTTCGTCAAATAGTCAAATAATTTTTCTAAAATAATGCTATTGCAAGCAAAAGCAGGCTTAAACCTGCTATGCTTGACTATAAGTATGAATTATTAAGAGAGAATTTTTGCTTGCATTAATTTATTTATTGTCTTTATTCTCTTCTTCTGCTGTAGTGCTTGTAGCTCCGCCATTGTTCGCATCAGCGTTTCCTTCTGCTGTACCACTTGCGTTTGCGCCATTATTTGCTGCATTTTGAGATGCCGCATTTTGATATAGTTTTGAAGAGATTGAGTAGAATACTTGTGTTAAGCTTTCTGTAGCTTTTTTGATTGCTTCTACGTCTTTTCCTTCTAGTGCTTTATTAACATTTGCAATTTCTGCTTCTGCCTTAGATTTTTCTTCGCTACTAATTTTATCTCCTAATTCATCAAGAGTTTTTTGAGAATTATATACTAAGCTTTCTGCATTATTTCTAGTTTCTATTTCTTCTTTTCTCTTTTTATCTTCTGATGCATGAGCCTCTGCATCTTTTACAGCTTTGTCTATTTCTTCATCTGTTAAGTTTGTAGAAGCTGTAATAGATACTTGTTGCTCATTTCCTGTAGCCATATCTTTTGCAGATACGTGAACTATACCGTTAGCATCTATATCAAATGTAACTTCAATTTGTGGTACCCCTCTTGGTGCTGCTGGAATTCCTGTTAATTGGAATCTTCCAAGAGTCTTATTGTCTGCTGCCATTTCTCTTTCACCTTGAAGTACGTGTACTTCAACACTTGTTTGACCATCTGCTGCTGTTGAGAAAATTTGAGATTTTTTAGTTGGTATTGTTGTATTTCTTTCAATTAATTTTGTAAATACACCACCATATGTTTCAATACCTAGTGATAATGGTGTTACATCAAGAAGTACTAAATCTTTAACATCTCCAGAAAGTACACCACCTTGAATAGCTGCACCAATAGCAACACATTCATCTGGGTTTATTCCTTTGTCTGGTTCTTTTCCTGTAATCTTTTTAACCATTTCTTGTACACAAGGTACTCTTGTTGAACCACCAACTAATAATACTTTATGAAGATCATTTGCTGTTATTCCAGCATCTTTTAAAGCATTTTCAACTGGTACTCTTGTAGCTTCAACTAAATCACTTATAAGTTCTTCAAATTTAGCTCTTGTTAAAGTAACATCTAAGTGTTTTGGTCCTGTTGCGTCTGCTGTGATGAATGGTAAGTTAATTTGTGTTTGTTGCATTCCAGAAAGTTCTATTTTAGCCTTTTCTGCTGCTTCTTTTAATCTTTGCATTGCCATTTTATCTGTGCTTAAATCAATGCCTTGGCTCTTTTTGAATTCAGATACTAAGTAATCTATAATTCTTTGGTCGAAGTCATCTCCACCTAAATGAGTATTACCATTTGTAGCTAAAACTTCAAATACACCATCACCAATATCTAGTATAGAAACATCAAATGTACCACCACCAAGGTCAAATACCATTATTTTTTGGTCTTGGTCTTCTTTATCCATACCAAATGCTAAAGCTGCTGCTGTTGGTTCGTTTATAATTCTAAGTACATCTAGTCCTGCTATTTTACCAGCATCTTTTGTTGCTTGTCTTTGTGAGTCATTGAAGTATGCAGGTACTGTTATAACAGCTTGTGTAACTTTTTGTCCTAAATAGCTTTCTGCATCTGTTTTAAGTTTTTGAAGTATCATTGCTGATATTTCTTGTGGTGAAAATTCATCACCATCTATTTTAACTTTTTCTGCTGTTCCCATTTTTCTTTTTATTGATAGAATAGTATGCTCTGGGTTTGTAACAGCCTGTCTTTTTGCTATTTGTCCAACTAATCTTTCACCATCTTTTGAAAATGCAACTACTGATGGAGTTGTTCTGTTTCCTTCTGAGTTTGGTATAACAACTGGTTCTCCACCTTCCATAACTGCAACACATGAATTTGTTGTTCCTAAGTCAATTCCTATTATTTTTCCCATAATAATTTTCCTCCCTTTATTTTAGGCTTTTGCCTAATTTTAATAGTCTTTTTATTTAAGATTTTTCTTTTGAATAATTTATTATAAATTGTAAAAAGTTAATAACTAAATTAGTTTGCTACAACTACTAATGAATGTCTTAAAACTCTATCGCCTAACATGTAGCCCTTTCTAAATTCTTCTTTTATTTCTTTTTCGCCAAGTTTGTCATCTTGAACTAAGCTAACTGCCTCGTGAAGTGATGGATCAAACTTTTTGCCAACTGTTTCAATTTCTGTAACACCATTGTTTTTTAAAACATCTTTAAACTGTTTTACTACCATTTCAATACCATTTTTGTATTGCTCATCTTTAGTTTCTGTTTTGGCTGCTTTTTCTAAGTTATCTAGTATTGGCAATAAAGATATAATTACATCACCCATAACTGAGTTATAAAGTCCTGTTCTTTCTTTGTCAATTCTTTTTTTGAAGTTTTCGAATTCAGCCATAAGTCTTTTTATTCTGTCATCTTTGTCTTCTATGTCTTCTTTTTGCTTAGCTAATTTTTCTTTTAGAACTTTTAATTCGTTATTTGATTCTGTTTCTTCATTTTTGACATTTTGACTAAAATTTTGCTCATTTTCTAATTTAGAATTATTGTTTACATTTTTTTCGTCTTCCATAAGCTACTTCCTTTCTTTTGCTATTTATAGATTATCTTTCAAATTGAACCTGCATACACAAAATATTTCAATTAATTTTCAAATTGTGCTTGCATAAAGCTTAACTATTTATGGCTATTTCCACTACCAAGTTCTTTATTTAATTCTTCGCTTATATATTTCATTACTGAAATAACTTTTGAATAATCCATTCTTGTTGGTCCTATAATGCCTATTGTTCCAAGGTCCTTTCCTCCAACTTTATTTTTGAAAGTTACTATACTAAAATCTTTAAGTCCATTTACTTCATTGCCTATGTAAACATTGAAGTCTTCACTGTTTTCAAGCAAGTCTAATATTAAGCTCTTGCTATCTAGTAAATTCATAAATTTTCTTGCAAAATCTGAGCTTTCAAATTCAGGATTTTCAAATGTTTTGTTTGCACCTTGTAAATAAAGCTGTTCCTCATCATTAATTGCTTTACTTATTTGCTCTATAATTGGCTTAATTACATCTATTCTGTAATTCATTTCATTCATTATATATTGTTCCATTGGTTTATCTATGGTAGCTAATGATTGACCTTTAAGTTTGTTATTAAATATAAGATTTAATGTGTTTACTTGTTCCTGAGTTATGTCTTTTTCAAACTTAATTATTGTTTCTTTTATTGTACCTGTATCTGTAAGAATAACAGCCATTAGCATACGTGAACCAAGTAAAACAAATTTAATTTCTTCAATTTTTTGCCTATTTGCACTTGGACCAATTGCAACTGTTGTGTAATGAGTTACTTCTGAGATTGTATTTGTAGCAATTTTTGTAAGCTCCTCCATTTGATCAACTTTACTTTGAAGTCTTGAATTAATGTATTTAATTTCATCAATGTTTAAATCTTTATCATTAAGAAGTTTATCAACATAAAATCTATAGCCTTTATTTGATGGTACTCTTCCGCTTGATGTATGAGTTTTTTCAAGATAGCCTATTTTTTCAAGCTCAGCCATTTCATTTCTTACTGTGGCACTACTGCAATCTAAGCCATATTTTTGAATTAAACTTGATGAACTAACAGGCTCTATTGTGTCAATGTATTCATTAACAATTGCTTGAAGTATACGCTTTTTTCTATCATCTAACTCCAATTTCATCACCTTCTTGTTAGCAAGCTTTTTTAGTATGTTTTCTCAATAACTATGTTTATTTGACTTTGCACTAATTTTGATAACATTTTAGCACTCTTTGCTTTTGTTTGCTAACTGCATATATATTATATCCATTTTTAGCAAAAGTCAATAGAGATTGCTAATTATTTTTGTGAATTTTTTGTGACCAGCTTAAATTATTATACCAATCTTAATCTTTACGATTTTGCAACAACTGCAAACGCCTGTACTATAAGGCTTTTTCGATACTTTCCATAATCTCTTTTCGTCATTATGTAGATGTGCAAAACTCGTCTTTTGTATCCCACTGTTTTGAGTTATCCACAGAGTTATCCACATTATCCACAGGTTGTTTTTTGAATTATTTTTGTTTTTTATGTCAATTTATGTCGAAATACAAGTGTCAGTTGTCAGTTGGAACGGTTCTAATTGACACAAAATAGTGTCATTTAGAACCGTCCCCTTTGACAATCGTCCAATTGAATGCAGTTTATTCATATACCTGTTTAAAAGTCTTTCCATTATCTTTTGACACAAAATTCTCTACTGTTACATACCTTGACTCATCTTCTGCATAACCAATAGCAATTTTTATATGAATAACACCATCTTCAATTGTAGGTAATAAATAATAGTCTAGCTTAGAATCTGTTGATAAATTTAATTTTTCAAATGTGTAACCTCCGTCTCTTGTAATGTATAGGTCGCAAACTTCGCCCATTCTGTCGGGTATTGTTATAAATCCAACATTTTCGTTTGCAAATATCATCTCTGTCCCAGAGCTAAATATGCTATAATCTCCATAGTTTATTCCTTTAAATACTTCTTCCCAGCTCAAACCGCCATTAGTTGTTTTGTAAATTGCACCTGTAGCATCTCCCATAGTTTCGTCATTAAACATAAGAATAAATCCAGTATTTGCATCTAAAAATTGAATACTTTTTATATAATTTCCTGATGGTATTTGCTGAGTACTCCAATTCAAGCCTTTATCATTTGAAGTAACTATATATGTTTTGCCATTAGTTTTATAATAAAATAGCACAATATTTTCTGATATAATATACTGGCCTTTCTCGTATGAATCAATGTTAGTATAATCTCCTGGAACAGTTATTGTTTTTATTCCGTCATAACTAAAATATAAAACTCCATTTTCGATTTCATAGCTTTTTGATGCTAAATTTACATAGTTATAATTGCTCAAATCATCTGTTTTGTGGTTAATGCAATACAGTTCTTCTTTAATAGTTTTATCTGTTGAAATTTCAGAAATTATTATATTTCCATCTTTTTTTATTATTCCAGTTTCGTCATCTAGCTCAGCATCATCACTCAATGCCACAATATATCTTGGCTTTTTATTTGAATAAAGGATAATTGCTTCTTCTCTAACTTGCACACAATCTTCAAATTCAAAAGTATATTCTTTATCATAAATTTTTAGTCTTATATTTTTACTATCAACATACAATCTTGTTAATTTATTTGTTTGCTCTTTATTTTGCCATTTTCCCAAAAGTGCTTTTGTAAAAGATCTATAACTCAAATCAAAAGTATCTTCATTTAATGTAACAACATATTCTTTCAGACTGTTTTCGTTATTTTTATATGTAATCTCAAAAATATCCCTAGAAATCCATCTAGTTTTTACGTCATTTACAGATTCCGACAAAGTTTGCATTGGTCTTGCAAAAACTGCAACAGCATTTTTATAAATAGTTAATTCATTTGTTTCTCTATTTTGTTTTGCAACAAATTCATATTTTAAATTATTTGAAAATCTTACATAACTTTTGCTTCTAAATCCGTATATTCCCATAGAAACGACATTTGCTAATGTTACAATGGAAAAAATAACTATTATAGCTATTTTTGACTTTTTCTTTTTGAAAGAAAATAGTAAAAATAAAAATGCCGTGACAAAAATTATTTCATTTACTACATAAAATATACTATCTAATATATACTCAAAACCATATTTAAAAAATATGTAAAAATATATACTTTGCAATGCCAAAAATATTATAAATAATATTGCTGATATTATTTTGGTAACTTTTTTGGCTTTTGCAATTTTTTTCTGCCTTTTTTCTTCCTTGTGATTTGCTTTTTCCAAAGCTTCTTTTACTGCTTTTTCAATGTCTATATGTTTTTGCGTATACTCGCCATTGCTTTTTTGAATACATAAATTATCAGTTTTTTTATTATCTTTTTTAGAACCTTTGCCATCAAAAATTTCTTCTTTAAAGCTTTCCACATTATGTACTTCTTCTTTAAATTTTTCTCCATTAAGTAATTCTTCAACAGACACATTTAATTCCTTAGACAAAATATTTAACATTGTTATGTCTGGAAAACTTAAACCTCTTTCCCATTTAGAAACAGCTTTATCTGTTATATTTATTTTGTCAGCTAACTGCTTTTGAGTTAAATTTTTTTCTTTTCTTAATTCTTTAATAAACTTTCCAAATTTCTCATTATCCATAATTTTATTTTATACGCTACTCCTCCCTAAATAAAATTTTGATTTTTCATAAAGTTTTTCTCTTTGATTGTCATTATCTTATTTTTCATAAAGTTTTTTCCTACATAGTCATTATCTTATGTTTGCCATGTAAATAATATCATTATATATAAAATTAATCAATCGACTGTTAGTAGAATTGCCATGTATAACAATTATTCATATTAGTAGAAAATATTGTGTCAAATAGAACCGTCCCAATTGGTACAATGAAGATATTGCTAAGGCTAAAATTGAAGGCAAAAATAGTGAACTTTTGCAATTAGCTAAAAAGATGATTAAGGACAAAATGGATATCAAGCTAATTAAAAGATATACTGGTTATACTACCAAGCAAATTGAAGATTTAAAGAAAAGTATGTCTTAGAAAATGACACACCCAAATTGACATACACGCAAAAAGCCCAGCAATTATGCTGAGCTTTTTGCTATGAGTGAGATAAGAGAAACACATTAAGTGCTATCTTCTACCTAATTACAATTTCAAAACTGGTTCAAAAAAGAAACCATCAAAAATTGGCAAATTGCCAAGAGGCTTATCATACGGGTTAAAGAGCAACAACTTGCCTTTCAATTTTCTATATCTGAAAACTGAAATACGTGCTGGGTTTCCAATTGTCTGTGGCAGACATTCTTTTTTGAAATCTGCCACATACCATCTAAAAAGCGATTCTTTGTACATTACAAAAGTGTGAGCTTCTATAATGTTATCTTTGCTTACAGTATTGTAAACTCCAATGTACGACTTAATGTGATTTTGATGAAGCCTATATAGCATCGCTAAAGAAAACTGCAAACTTGCTCCTTGTTTTTCCATATATGCCCTAAACGGACATTCTCTGGCTTTTAAGTTTTTCGTACTCCACTCTTCATTGATTGCCTCCGCTTCTTCAAGAGAGCGATGAAAACAGCTAATTTCACCGTAGATGGACCGAATGACTTCTCTTTCGTACAACATGTTGAAATTTCCTCCTTTTGTTTCTACAAAGTTGCAACCGTTATTATACATCTATTTGTTAAATTTTTCAATACTATTTCGAGATTTAAGTTTCGGGATTTTTTTAAAATTTAGAAAAAAGTTATCCACAGAATTATTACATTTCTGTTAAAATGAAGAA
>CALYAG010000024.1 GCA_944393465.1 uncultured Clostridia bacterium | reverse complement strand
AATTTACATAATGTTGACTATTAAAAGATTTTATGTTATAATATAATATATCCATTTATGGATTTTTTGAAATGTTCTTTGAAAATTGAAAAGGAGGTTCAAACTGTTTAGTCCAATAAATTATTAACAAATGGAGGTATTATAACATCATGAGTAAAAAGATTTTTATTGGAGGCGCATGGCCTTATGCAAACAATTCTTTGCATTTGGGTCATATTGCGGCACTTTTACCCGGTGATATTATTGCGAGATACTATCGCAAGACTGGGGCTTCAGTTCTCTATGTTTCCGGCACAGATTGTCATGGAACTCCTATTACTCTTCGAGCCAAAGAGCAAGGAATTTCTCCTGAAGAAATTGCTTTGTCTTATCATAAAGAGTTTTCGGAGTGTTTTAAGGCTCTGAATTTCTCGTATGATTCATATACTTTGACTCATAATCCTTTTCATGAAAAATTCGTCCAAGATACAATTTCTAAGCTAAATGCTAAAGGCGAATTCTATGAAAAAAGTGAGTTGCAGGACTACTGCGAGCATTGTCAGCAATTTTTGTCTGACAGAGAGATTGAAGGAACTTGTCCTATTTGTGGAGGTCATGCTAAAGGCGATCAATGTGATGATTGTCTTGCAACTTTTGACGCAGATGAACTTATTGACAAAAAATGCAAGTATTGTGGTTCTCCTGTATCTAAAAAGACCAATGTACATCTGTTTTGGAAATTGTCCAAATATCAGAATCAAATTGCGGAGTATGTCCAAACCCATGAACATCTTTGGCGTTTGAGTGCGATTAATGAATCCAAAAAATATCTTGCCAATGAAGGATTGGTAGATCGAGCAATAACTCGAGAACTGAATTGGGGAATTGGCATTCCTATTAAAGGATTTGAAACGAAAAAAGTGTATGTTTGGATTGATGCTGTTTTGGGTTATATTTCTGCTGGAAAGAAATTTTGCATTGAACATGGCTTAAATTGGGAAGACTTTTATAAAGATTCTCCCAATTTGGATTCTTACTATGTTCACGGAAAGGATAATATTCCTTTCCACACCATTATCTTCCCTGCGTTACTTCTTGCCCTAGACGAAAATTATCAATTGCCTAATCACATTGTTTCAAGTCAATTTCTTAACATTGCCAACGAAAAAATTTCTAAGAGTAAGGGAAATGGAATTGCTGTCAAAGATTTGTTAAAAGAATATTCTTCTGACAGTATTCGCTATTGTCTGACTTATCAGGCTCCTGAACTCAAAGATACAAACTTCACGACAGATATTCTTGAACAGCTCCATAACAAATGTTTGGCTGGAGAATACGGGAACTTCGTCAATCGTAATCTTGCATTCATTGTCAAAAAATTCAATGGCATTATTCCTCAAGGTACTATTGACCCCGACGTAATTTCTTTAATTGAGGAAACTTATAAAAAGGTTTCTTCTCTTATTGAAAAAGCTGAACTTAAGAGCGCCATTCAAGAGATTCAGCAACTTGTAAGATTTTCTAACAAGTACTACGATGAAAAGCAACCGTGGATTCAAATTAAGCAAGATATTGCAGCATTTAATAATACCACCGCAACCTGCATCGCTTTGATTGTAAATATCGCAAACTTGTACGAACCCTTTATCCCTAGTTCGTCTAATGAGGTTTACAAGTTCTTTGGAATTTCTAATCCTCACTGGGGATATATTTCAATTAATCCTGAGACCGCTTTGAAGGATGTATCAATTCTCTTTTCAAAGATTGGTTGAGAGAACTGGGAAAATGGGAGAAAAAACACTTGTTTATTCTCCCATTTTCCATTGTAAATATACTTCCAGCTTGTCTGTAGTAACGAAGACTTTAGATATCTGATAGACAAAACTCCCATCAAGATATAAAATCAATATGATTAGACACATTTTGTTTCATACTGCCAAGGTTAGTTCTATTAAAATTCATGAAAATATTAAAATGGAAAATCAGCATTATAATTTCCCTACAGAAATATCAAATCTTTTGAAATATAAATTTGATCTGTGAAGTTTCTGGCACCGTGGCTACTATGTAAACAAGGTAAACCAGCTAGTTAAATGCAAAAATAATAGCAAAATATAAAGATTTGTTTAGTAGATAACGAGAATTGCATATGTTTGATTGGTTATAAGCTTAAAAGCCTATGCTACAAGCAAAGCTTTTAGGCGTTATGAGTAAAATACCCTCTACTTAGCACGTGATATTTATTAAATGATATACAAGTGAAACACTCACTTTACAAATATTTCTAACTTTAAATTATATTATATTTTACAATTATTATAATTCAAGTATTATATATGTATCTTTCATATTTTTACTAGTACCAAAATTATTTCAATACATAGAAAAAGTTATATATTTTTTCTATAACTACAGGAAATTACGTAACTAGAAAAAAGTATTATTTTTACTAAATTTTTGCATTTTTAGCCTATCTTTGCTTTTTTTAACATTTATATTGAAGTTTATCTGAAACGATTCTAGCAAACAAAGGCTTTACATCAGCAATCTTTGTATTAGGTTTTATTATAACCTTTTGCCATATGCCCTTTTCAAGCCCTAAATATTCCCTTATTTTTCTTGATGAGTTTGGCATAAAAGGTTCATATAAATTTGATAAGTTTGCAATCAAATTTATGCAAGTATAAATTGTATCATTAAATTCTGCCTCATCATTATTTATTTGCTCCCATGGTTTCCTTGAATCGTAATATTTATTTCCTTCTTCAACCAAATGCATAATCGCTAATGTTGCTTTCTTAAATTCTCCATTTTCTATATCATCTCCTGCTTCTTTATATGTTTTATCTATTTTCTTCTCAATTTCAGGATTCATTTTCCCATTTGGAACACAATCTAGTCCTTTAAAATTTAATGTCCTATTTACTAAATTACCATACTTATTAGTAATTTCAGAATTATGAATTGTAACATACTCATTTATTGAAAAATTACTGTCCCTTTTTTCAGGCCCATTTGCAATTAAGAAGTATCTCAACGTGTCTACATCATAATCTTTTATCATATCATCAATTGTTATTCCATTTCCCTTAGATTTTGAAATTTTTTCATAATCTATATTCAAATACTCTGATGATATCATTACATCAGGAAGTTTATAATTATCATTCATAGCTATAAGTAATGCAGGTAATATAATACTGTGAAAAATTATATTATCTTTGCCATGAATCATATATATTTTGCTTTCATCATTTTTCCAAAAATTTTTCCAATCTAATCCTTTTTCTGCACAATATTTTTGTGCCATTGTTATATATCCTAGCACTGCTTCAATCCATACATACATTTTTTTATTTTCATATCCAGGTATTGTCACATCAACTCCCCAGTCAAGATCTCTGGTAACTGCTCTATCTCTTAACCCTTCTTTTAGATATTTTTCAGTTTCCCTTTTAGAATTTAACCTCCAATTATTTGAATTTTTATTAAAATATTCTTCTATTTGAGGTTGCAATTTTGACAATGCTAAATATAAATTTTTATTATCTCTTAAATGTACTTTCTCTCCACATTCTACGCAAGTCGCTCCATCCAAGTCTTCTTCTGTTGGAATATATCCACAATCACATTGGTCTCCCTTGCTTTGCTTTCCACAAGAAGGACAAGTTAATGTTAGCTCTCTATCGGCCAAGAATCTGTTACAATGGTCGCAAAAGGGTTGTCTATCTGCTTTTTCGTAAATATATCCATTTTTATACATTCTTTCTAACATTTTTTGAACAGTTCTTTTATGACATTCATCTTCTGTTTTCCCATATAAATCATATGTAAAGCCAATGTTTTTAAAAGTTTTAGCAAATTCATTATGGTATTCTTCTGCAATTTCTTTAGCAGTTCTACCTTCTTTTTTTGCTCTTTGAGTTATTGGCGTGCCATGACAATCTGTGCCTGAAACATATATAACATTATCTCCATTTTCTCTATAATATCTTGCTAATACATCTCCGGGTAATAAAGCTGCCAAATGTCCTAAATGTAAAGAACTATTTGCATATGGCCAAGCTCCTCCAATAACTATATTTCTTTTTTCTAAATTATATATATTTTTTTTGTAAACACTTCCTTTTTTTGTCATTTTCACTTTCTTTAAATCCTCACTTTCTCTTTTAACTGATTTAAATTATTCAATAGTATTTATTATATAATAATTAAAACATTTTTACAACATTTTTCTAATAATTACAATTTATTACCACCGTCCATATTTACATTTACTCATTTTTTCTCTTATTCCTATGTTATTTTCCATATTACTTTTAAAGATTTTTCTCTTACTTTTTCACAACTTTTCTTTCCTATTCTTTCAATATCAAAAAAAAACTGAATATTACCATCTTCATTTATTATTATAAAATTATTCATTGCTTCACATTTCAAAAATGTAAATTCAAAAAATTAATTAAAATAAGTAAGCATTTCTTTTAATCGTTCATCTTTTTATGTATTATTTTAACTTTTTTTATGTTTTTGCTTCCTCAAGAATTAGATATAGTTGTCTTATTACCTCTTATTTTATGTACTTTTTGTAAGTCATGTATCAATAGAAATTAAATAAATTTCAAATTCTAAGCTAATATCTTTGAATACTCATCTTTTTATATTAATTTGCAATACATGTTTTCAAATTAAATTTATTACATCTTTCTGCTAATCCCAAAATACTTTTTTGTACAAATGCTCCACTACAGTCAAACTTATTTATATTCCACTTAAATTTTTACTTAACTTCATAATATTTTTTATAATAATTCTACATATTTTTTAGTATTATATATTAAATTTAAAAAATTAAAGTTATCCATGCCTTCAGGCATATAGTCAATATATGTCATCTTATCCATTGCATTAATATCTTTTAATGTTAAAGTTCTCTTATTATCCAATTCCGTTAATAACTGTCTAGGAGAATATGCAGCAATCCTTATATCTCTTGCTCCTATACTTGTTAAAAAATTCAATGAGTCCAAAATATTTTCTTTTGATTGGCCTTTTATTCCCATCATCAGTAGAGGTTTTATCTCAATATTATATTTATTAGCAAGTTTAAACATATTTTCTACTTTATTTCTATAATCTTCCAAATCATTAAATTTTTTCAATTCCCTATTTGCTTTTTCATCTAATGTCTCCACTCCTACTGCTAACTTTTTGCATCCAGCTTCAGCCATTTTTTCAATCATTTCTTCGTTTTGTAACTTATCTGTTCTTGATGTAGTAACCCAAGTTGCATTTATTTTGTTATCTATTAACTCTTTACAAAAGCTAATAACCCATTTTTCATCATAGGTAAAAGTAGGTGAAAATAATTTAAAATCACTTACTTTACTTACATTATTATTCATATACTGTACTATCTCACCTATATTTTTTCTTCTATCATCTTTATCAAAAGTTTTTACAGCTAGACAAAATTTACAATTGTATGGACATCCTCTTGATGCTGAAATAGTCACTTCGTTATGTCTTAAACTTTTGTATAAATTTACATCTATTAATTTTGAATCTAAATCCGTAAATGTCCATCCTGTAAAATTCTCTCCACTACATCTAGTAGCATCAATCCATTTATTCCTATCTTTATCTTTTATTGTTATTCCAGGAATGTTACCATCAAAAAACTTTTTTCCCTCAATAAAGTCTATATAATTACTAATAGCCACTTCCCAGTCTCCACTTTCAATTATTGCATCTAGATCCCCAAAATTCTTTTTTATAAAATTTGGGAACATTGGTATTGCATCTCCATAAATTATCATTTTACTTTCTGGGCAAATTTTCCTTATTAATGGTATTAATTTTAATAACGAATTAATTGTTTCTATTCTTGCCAAAAAGCATATTAAATCATATTTCGTTTTTGACACTTCTTCTAATACTTCTGCATGTGAAATTTTACTAGATAAACAATCTAAAACCTTAACTTCATTTTCTTTTGATATATATGTAGCAATTTCAGCTAAATAAGTCCATCTTTTAGGCATTTTAGTATCTATTGGCATATAAAATGTTTCTTCTGCTTCTATAAATAATACTTTCATTTTTCTTCTACTCCCCTCTCTTTAATTTGTTAAAATCTTCTATTAACTTTTTATTTGCTTTTTCCCATTTTAGATTTGCCTCATATAGTATTGTTTTAAAGCCACTATTTTTAGCAGATTCTATGTTACTTATTTCATCATCTATAAAAATACAACTCTTATCTTTAAGACTTTGTTTTATCGAACAAAAATATTCTTCTTTGTCTTTCCTTTTAGTCTTTCTTGTATTTATAGATATAAATATTTTTTCCTTATCGCAAACATTTAAAAAATCTTTATAATAATTCTTTACAACCCAATATCCAATTTGACTCAAGTCCGAAATTATCCCAATTTCATAGTTATTTGTTAAATCTTTTTCTATATAATTCAACAATGTTGTATTTCTTTTTACTTTTACATTTCTAATTTTTTCTATTGTTTTAGCATCACTTATTTTTGCTATATTAAACAATTCTTTCCAAGTTTCATCTAAACTTATTTTACCAATAAAAGATTCATTTAATACCTCTGATGATAGTTTCTTAAATTCTTCTTTATTCATGTTTACATTTCTGTTTTCAAAAATGTCATTTAAAATCTTTCCATGTATTGGCTCCAATAATACATTTCCAATATCCCAAAACAAAATACTCATTTCTAACACCTACTATATATTATAACTTTTTAATTTTCTTATTAATAGTTCATTAAACTCTTTTCTATTTACTGAGACCCTAATCCATTCCCCATTAATTTCTGCATATGAATTTGATAATTCTCTTATATAAATACCATCTTTTTCTAGTTTATCTGCTAATTCAACTGCTGTAATTCCCCTCTTTATCTTGCATATAATAAAATTAGTTATACTACTTTTTACTTCTAACCAATCAAATTTTCTTAATTCTTCCTCTAAATCTTTAACCAGTTTATGAATATTATCCCTAGTATTTTTAACAAATTCTTCATCCTTTAAACAAATTGGAAAAATCACTTGCGACATTGTATTTAACGAATATGGTATTTGCCAATTTTTATATTTTTGAATAACATTTTTATTAGATATTAATGCACCTACTCTTAAACCCGCAACACTAAATAATTTAGATAAAGAATATACTATTGATAAATTCTTTAATTCCTCAACATCTTTACTTAATGTTTCTTCAAAAAAATTATCATGTAATAACAAATGTGATTCATCTATTATAAAATGGCAATTAGGATTATCCTTTATTATTTTATATAAATCTTTTTTATAAATATATGAAGATGTTGGATTATTTGGATTACATATAAACATCATTGTTGACTTTTTTGCTGCAATATTTATTTTTTCTAAATCATAATCCAAATTCTTATCCAAGGCTATTTTTTGATATTTTCTCCCTAACACATCTAATCCCGCAGCATATCCCCAATATGTTGGAGCTATTATTGTAGCTCTTGAACTATCTAAAAATCTTGGTAATGCATATATAGCTTCAAGTGATCCATTTGCTATAGCAACATTATTAACTGATACTTTAAAGAAATCTGAAAGGTCTTTATTTATATCTATATTCTTGTAATCAGAATATACATTAATATATCCTGCACATTCTCTTAATGCATCTTGTACCTTTACTGAAGGTCCAAGTGGATTTGCATTCTCAGAGAAGTCATATCCTTCCATTTTAGGATATCCCTTTAAATCCATATTAATTTTCTCAAAATTATTAGAATCTGCAATTAATATTGACCTCTTTATCCATTCAGGGTTACATTTATATTTTCCGTTACTTTTAAACATTTTTCCTTTTTTAGTCTGTTCATCAAAACATTCCGAAATTGTTCTTTTTAAATGTTCGCATAAATCTTTGTATTCTCTTTTATATCCTAAAAAATCTTCACCTTCTACACCAGTAAATTGATTTTTAAATAAATTTTCAAGAAATTCTTCTTTGCTAATAAACTCATTTCCTATATATGAAAACATTACTTGAATAAGTATTTCCCATGCTCTTTTTCTATACTTATTAAGCACCTTTTCATTCCCATATACAACAAATGAATTTGCTGTTAATACATATAGCAATAATCTATATTTAATAGTTTTTGATTTTAAATATTCTTCCGTTTTTTCTATTGAAGGTATATAAAATTTTCTTCTAAATATTTGAAAAGGGGGTTTCATCAAAACTTTTTCTATATCTAAAAAAGAATATATTACTTTATTTTCAAAAGGTACCTCGTTATCTATTTTCATACCATTTTCTATATGAAATTTTTTAGTTATTTCTCCTACTTTCTTAGCATCTTCTTCAGTATAATTATGCACAATTGTGCATAAATCCAAATCACTATTTTCAACACCTTCTACTCCTGAACCATAAAGTATGACTATAGGTTCATCATCTGAAAATGTTTGTTTAATTAATTCTGCATATTCATTAACAAGCTTTTTTATTTTTTCACTTAACATATTTATATTTTTCTCCTTTTAATATATCCAATAAATCTTGCATATCTAATCCTGCATCAATTATTCCCTTAGGAGTAAATTTAGGATTTATTATTATTTTTTCTAAATTTTTATATTTTTTCTTCCATTTTATATTAGCTTCTTTACTATTAATTTGACAGTTTCCATTTAAATATTTTACTAAATTTTCTTTATTGGCACTTATAATGCCAGTTATATTATCTTCCTCTACTGGACTTATTGATACATTTTCATCAACATTGGCTATATAAACAAATAATTGCAAACATGAATATTTCTTTTTTTCGTTTATCTTTATATCATCTCTTAAAGGTAATCTATAATCCACTATATATAGTGGATTATACAATCCATTGAACTTTATTTTAGAATTTTCAGAATAATTTGTTACTATTGTTGTTTCTGTAATTTTAGGAAAATTCAGGTTTTCTATGTTTAGATTAACTTCCTCCTTTAATTCTCTTTTCAATGTCTTAAATATTTTCTCGTCTTTTTCTCTTGTTCCTCCTATTCCAGTAAATTTAATAATAGGAATCTTATCATTATTATATTTCCATGATTTTTCCTTAGCTAAAGCAAAATATATTTCATCGTCTTTTATTAACAAGACACTAGCTCCTTGATTTATTTGAAAGTCTGAATTACTATAATTTTCATAAAATTCATTTGCATACTCATCAATTGTTTTACTCAAGTTCAACACCCTCTATTCTTTCATTAATTATTTTTTTCATATATGTTATTAAATCATCCTGATCTTTTTCTGTTATATTATCATTTCCTGACATATATCTTAATGGATATAATATTTTTTCTTTGGAAATTTTACCATTATCATCATTTATTGAAAATTGATGTAAGAAAAATTTTCCTTCATCATCCATTATACTTTTTAATTCTTTGTTTAAATCATTTATTTCATCTATTGTTTTATTTTTAGGTACAAACATAAACATTACTGAATTAATATCAACATCATTTAATACAACAAATCCATTCTTTTTTAATTTATCAGCAAAAATTTTAGCCATATCATGTCTTCTTTCAATTATTTTTCCTATGTTCTCTATTCCTAAGTTTTTCATTACACACCATACTTTAAAAGAAATCCAACTTTTAGAACCAATAAATGGTGTTACTTGTCCAAATGCAAATGGCTCTTGCATTATTAAATCAGATGATGTTGTTATTAGCTTTAGCTTTTCACTATTTTTAATTAATAGTGCGCTTACAGTATAAGGAGTCATTAAAACTTTATGAGGATCCGTAGACACACTATCAAATTTTTCAATTCCTTTAATTTTATTTTTTAATTTTTTGCTAAATCCAAGTGAAAAACCATGACATGCATCTGCATGAAGCCAAATATTCTCATTATATTTTCTAACTATATTACTAACTTCTTCTAAATTTTCTACTGTCATACTTCTACTATCTCCAACATATGCGATAACAGCCATTATATCTTCTGAATTTTCTTTAATCACTTTTTCTAATTCCACTAAATCATATTTATAATTAATGGTTGGAACCTCTATTACATTATCCCCACATCCAATCCACATTAAGCTACTCTTTATACTATAATGTCCTATTCCTTTAGGTATTACTACTTTAAACTTTTCTGGATTTCTAACTCCATTCTTCATTGTATTTTTTATGTGATTCTCTCTTGCTAATAACATAGCTATTGAATTACTTCCTGTTCCTCCGATATGTAATTATTCCACCAACATCCCATATATCTTTAATATTAGGATTATTCTTGTAGCCAACAATACTTCTTAGCCATTGTATAACAGCAATTTCTAAATAAGTACCTATTGGTGCACAAAAGCTAGAATTTATTAAGTTCTGTTGTAAAAAATCCGTTAATACTGCTCCTGCTATTCCCGCAACCGAATTTCCAGTATCAGGAAATCCCATGAATTTCGTTGATGAAAAATTAGTGCAATATGGTAATATTTTGTTTTCTATTATTTTTAGTATTTCTTCCATATTTTCGCCTTTAATCGGCAAATCACATAATTCTCTCTGTATTTTTGAAAAATCAACTTTTTGTTTCGCAACCTCATCTTCTAATTTAAAATTTACACCTAATTTTATAATTTGTTCAAATAACTTTTCTGCAGATTCTTTATTCTCATTATTTAATATTTCTTTATTCATTCTATTCACCTTTATTACAATAACATTCTTTTTTATTCATAAAACACATTGGATCTTTACCTAGTAAGTTCTTATATTTTATATACGCATCTGTTCTACATCCTCCACAAATTGAATTGTATTGGCATTTGGAACTGCTTTCTCTTAAAGATTTTATTTCTTCAGAACTATTTAAAATATCTATTAATTTTTTTTCTTTTATATTTCCTATAGTTAATCCTGCATATCCTAATAATGGACAAGGACTAACATTTCCTTCATGATCAATTCCAATCCATTCAATACCAGCACTGCATCCCCAATATCTTTTTAGTCCATTTTTATCTGACTTACTTATCGCATTGCATGTTTGTAAATTTGGAATTAACGAATCCTGTTGTTCTACATCTTTTTTCATATAATCTGGTAATACATTAATATTAGTTTTTCTTTTAGAATTTAAAAGAATTGAATACAATGGATCCTCGACTCTTATTCTTACATCAGGCATACTAATAGCAATTTCTAATATTTCACTTAATACTTTCTTATTCTCATCAACTGTTAATGTTAAATACGTATTATTTTTTCCTCTTCCCATAGGTCTGAATCTCTTAAAATTAATTACATCTGCTTGCATAGATCTAGCTAATTCAACAAACTCTTTTATATATTCTTTATTGTAATTTGTAATTGTCATATCAATAGTTATATAAATTCCTTGTTGTTTTAGCCTTTTTGCTGCCAATTTTACTTTTTTTATAATGTCAATTCCTCCTCTAAAAGAATCTTCTTTTTCTGGTATAGGATTGCATATACTCATCGAAACACAATTCATTCCGACTTCTTTTAATCTTTTAGCATTTTCTTCTGTGATAAATAAACCATTCGTACACATTGAAAGTTCTTTCTTAGCAATTTTTCTAGCTTCTTCTAAATATTCAAATAGGTTTGGGCACATAAATGGCTCTCCTCCAGAAATAAAAATCATATCTGGATTTATTGTTTTTATCGAACTAGTCATTTGTTTAATTTCTTCCCTAGAAAGAACTTTTGTATTTCTAAATTTTTCTCCTGAGTCTGGATAGCAATGCTTACATTTTAGATTACAATCATTATTTATAATCCATGAAACAGCTGCAATGTAATTTAACATAAAAACCTCCTAAAAATTATATTTTGAATATAGAATACAAAAAAGAACAAAGTAAAAAACTCTGTTCTTTAAATTACAGAAAATAAGTAAAAGGATTTTAATTTTTTTAAGTTGATATCATAACTCAAAAATTTTAACCTCATTTCCCTTCCTCCCTTACTTCTTTTAATATATATTATTATAGCATATATATTATATCTTGTAAAGCCTAGCAAA
>CALYAG010000023.1 GCA_944393465.1 uncultured Clostridia bacterium | reverse complement strand
TGGAGGTGTAAGTGCAGCAATGCATTGAGCTAACCAATACTAATAAATCGAGGGCTTAACCAAGAAATTGATTAAGTGAGAGAACGGAAAGAAGCATGAGGTAAAGTTTACCTTATTCTACTATATATTTTTGAGTGTGCTATATATTTAATTTAATATTTTGTATATAGTATACAAAACTTTTCTGGTGATTATGACATAGAGGCAATACCCGTTCCCATCCCGAACACGGAAGTCAAGCTCTATCGTGCCGACGATACTTGCGAGTTACCTTGCTTGGAAAATAGGTTGTCGCCAGATTTTTTTTATTTTAAAATAAAAAATATATAGATATTTAAACAATAATATATTATAATAATAATATAAATTATAAATTTTTAAGGAGAGTGATTTCACAATGACTTATGAATTTGCTAAATATCCTGATGGAACAATAGGTGTTTTTTCTGGTATTGGAAAAAAATCAAATGGAGAAGAATATGTTCGTGTTACTTTTGAAAGACCAAGAGAGTATGGTTTTGACACTTTTGTAGTTGAACTTCCAAGTTATGAAATTGTCCTAGAAGAAGGTAATTATTCTGATGAAGAAAAGAAAACATTTTTACAAATTGTAAAGAATGGTTCTTCATTCTTTTTTAAATATGCAAGATTAGGAGGATTAGAAATTGCCTAGTATTTTTGAATTAAAACGGATATAAAATTTATTTTTGGACAAATGAAAACAATGAGCCTGTTCATGTTCATATTTCTAAGGGGAATCCTACTCCAAATGCAACGAAAGTTTGGCTAACTCTATCTGGTGGTTGCGTTATTTGCCATAATAAAAGTAAAATTCCAGAAAGGGAATTAAATATTATTTGTGAAGATATTTCTTTACACTTTTTTCAAATAGTTGAAAAATGGAAAATAATTCATTCAGGAAATATAAAATTTTATTGCTAAAATTTTATAGTATTTACTATACTAAAAATAAAATGTGAGAGGTTTTTAATGCAGAATTATTATATAGTTGATGATGGTAAAACTCAGCTACTTAAATTCAAAAAGTTAGATGAATTTAAAGATAAAGTAGAATTAGGAATACCTTTAAAAACATACAATAACGGCTTTAAGCGAGAAGAAGGCAAAGATGTAAGATTAACTAAGTTTGATAACTTGGCAAAAAGTTTAAATATAGATAAAACAAAAATTATATTACCAAAACAAACACATACAGATAATATTAGAATTATTGAAGAAAAAGATATAATAGATGATAAAAATAATGGTATAAAAGAAAAAAGTTTAACTGATAAAGAGGAAGTCTTAAACAATCAAGATAATTTTACCACAAAAGATAGTTTAGACATTATAGACTCAAACTTAGTAACAAATCTTTTTTACAAATTAAGAGATATAGATGGTTTGATTACAAATGTTAAAGGAGCAATTTTAGCTACAACATTTGCAGATTGCACACCTTTATTTTTTTATGACCCTGTAAAAAATGTAATAGGCAACATACATTCAGGATGGGTTGGAACAACTAAAAAAATAGGTGCTAAAGCTGTAGATATGCTTGTAAATCAAATGGGATGCAATCCTAAAAACATATTATGCTTTATAGGACCACATATTAGAAAAGATCATTTTTTAGTAAATGATGATGTAAAAGAAATTTTTGAAAACACTTTTCCGGATATTTGCAAAAACTACAATGCAATAGAAGAAACAAATTTGCATAATGAAAAGGGAAAACAATATAGAATAGATACAACTTTAATTAACAAAATAATGTTAAAAGAAAAAGGAATATTAGAAGAAAATATATTTGACTGTAACTTATGTACAGTTTGCAATAAAGATATGTTTCATTCTAGAAGAGCAGAAGGTATTAATTTTGAAGTAAATACAGGGATAATGTATTTGAAATAAAATATGGATTTTGAGTAGCTATGTAGCTACTTTTTTTAATTATATTAATTGAAGCATAAATTTTTATAAAAGTATTGAAAAACCGTTAAAATTATGATATAAATAAATAAAAAGATTTTAAGTTATTCAAAAATTTCAAATAACTTAAGAAAGAAGTGGTGGTAATGGAACAAAATAATGAATTAAAATTATTTGAAGATAAAAAAATTAGAGCAGAATGGAATGATGAACAAGGAAAATGGTATTTTTCTGTAGTTGATATAATTGCAGCATTAACAGATAATGATTATCAGGGTGGAAGAAAATACTGGAAAACATTGAAAATGAGGCTAAATAAAGAGGGAAGTGAACTGGTAACAAATTGTTACCAGTTGAAGATGGAAGCATATGATGGAAAATTAAGAGACACTGATGTAATGACTACAGAGCAAATCTTGAGATTAATACAATCAATACCATCAAAAAAGGCGGAGCCTTTAAAATTATGGCTAGCACAAGTAGGAAAAGAAAGAATAGATGAAGCATATGATCCAGAAATAACAATTAATAGAGCATTAGACACATATAGAAAAAAAGGGTATTCGGAAGAATGGATAAATCAAAGACTAAAAACTATTGACATAAGAAAAGAATTTACGGATGAATTAAAAGAAAAAGGAATAAATGCAAGTAAAGATTTTGCAATATTAACAAACATCTTGACACAAGCTTGGAGCGGTTATTCTGTTAAAGAATATAAAAATTTAAAAGGATTAAAAAAAGAAAATTTACGAGACAATATGACTAATATGGAACTTGTTTTAAATATGCTTGCAGAAACATCTTCTACTGAAATATCAAAAAGTAAAAATCGTAAAGGTTTTAAAGAAGCAGAAGATTCAGTTAAAAAAGGAGGAAATATTGCTAAAAATGCAAAAGAACAACTAGAGAAGGAAACAGGTAAAAAAGTTATATCAGATAAAAATGCTAAAGAAATAAGAAAGTTAAATTCTGGTGAACAATAGCGTTATATGACTCATAAAAGGAATATTAGTAAAAAATATACTTGAAATAAAATATGAATTTTAAGTAGCTATGTAGCTACTTTTTTCTATGCAATTTCTTTGACTTTTACTTAAAAATAATATAGAATATGAAATAGAATAAAAAATTTTAAACCGCTTGGAAAAGGCGTTAACAAAACATTTAAGAAGCTTTAAAGAAAAATTACTTAAAGTAAGGAGAAAAATATGCTTGCAAATAAATTAAAAAAAGGAGATACAATAGGTGTGGTATGTCCATCAGATAAAGTACATGATGAAGATATACCAGAAATAAAAGAAGCAGAAAGACTTCTAAAAGAGAGAGGATACAATGTTGTATTTGGCAAAAACGTATTTAAAAATACAACAGGATATGGAGCAACAGCCAAAGAAAAAGCAGAAGACATTAATGAAATGTATGCAAATAAAAACATAAATGCAATAATGTCTTTAAAAGGCGGATTCAATTCAAATAGCGTTTATGAATACTTAGATTTAGAAACAATTAAAGCAAATAATAAAATCATATGTGGATATAGTGACTCAACATCATATATAAACTATATTCATGCAAAAACAGGAAATATAGGTTTTATTGGTCCAAATTTTAAATCATTAAATTCACCAGACACAAATTATTATTTACTAGATGAAATGCTAAAAAGACTTGAAAGTAATTATTATGATTTAGCAACAGATGATAATGAATTTAGAATGATAAAAGAGGGACAAGCACTAGGTGAGCTAGTTGGTGGAAATTTATCTTTAACAACAGAGTTAGTAGATGAAATAGATTTTACAAATAAAATATTATTTTTAGAAGAATTTAGCTTTGAATCTCCATCAGCAATGGTAAGTAATTATTTATATAGACTTAGACAAAAAGGTGTATTTAACAAAGTTAGTGGCATATGGCTTGGAAATTATGAAGGAGATGTTGCAATTGAAAAAATCTTAATGGATACAATAGAAGATATGAACTTAAACATTCCAATAATAAAGTCAGATAATTTTGGACATATAGAAAGAAAAATTACAATACCTTTGGGCGTTAAAGCAGAAATAAAAGATGGAAAAATAAAGTTGGTAGAGGATTACTTAAAGTAGAATTTTTCAGTTGGGGACGGTCCCCAACTGAAAAAAGCCAACTGAAAAAAGTCAAATGCAAAATGGAAGGAAACAAGTAATGAGAGATAATTGGGAAGAATTAGAGGACAGCATTAAAGGTTGCAAAAAATGTAAATTATGTATGCAAAGAACAAACATAGTATTTGGATGTGGCAATAAAAATGCAGACATTATGCTTATTGGTGAAGGTCCGGGAGCGGACGAAGATAAGCAAGGAATACCTTTTGTGGGAAAAGCTGGACAGCTTATGAATAAAGCTTTTGAAGGACTTGGAATAAATAGAGATGATTTATATATTGCAAATGTAGTAAAATGCAGACCACCACAAAATAGAGTGCCACATGAAGATGAGGCAGAGGCTTGCTTAGATTATTTAAGAAACCAAGTTTTATTAGTAAAGCCGAAGATAATAGTTTTACTAGGTAGTACGGCGCTTAAAAATATATTAGGAAAAGAATATGGAATTACATCTAGTAGAGGAAAATGGATAGAAAAGAAGGGCATACTATATATGCCAACTTGGCATCCAGCAGCACTTTTAAGAGATGAAAATAAGAAAATAGAGTTTTGGAAAGATTTGAAATTGGTAGTTAAAAAGTACAATGAAATTTCGGCAAGTAAACCTAGCGATAATTAAAATGCAATTAGAATAACAAGTCAAATAGATAGATTTTATAATTAACATATATTAAAATAGTAGGGTAAAAATTATATAGAAAATCAAAAAATAATTAAATAAACTAGAGAAGGAAGATAATATAAATGGAAGCACTAAGTAAAGAAATGCAAGTAAAAGTGAATTATTGTTTAAATTGTAAAGTAAAACCATGTAGCAATAAAGGTTGTCCTTTAAATAATGACATACCAACATTTATAAGATTAGTTAAAGAAGGAAATATGGAAGATGCATATTACACGTTGCTAAAAACAAGTATTTTAGGAAGTGTATGCGGAAGAATTTGTCCTCATTATAAGCAATGCATGGGTAGTTGTGTGCGTGGCATAAAAGGCGAAAGTGTACAAATAGGAGATATAGAAGCATATATATCAGACTATGGATTAGAACACAATTTAATAAAGAATATAGAAAAAACTGAAGAATTAAAAGGAAAAAATATAGCAGTTATTGGTGGAGGTCCTGCAGGACTAACTGCAAGTTATTTTCTAGCCAAAGCCGGAGCAAATGTTACAATATATGAAAAGCACAATAACTTAGGTGGAATTTTAGAACATGGAATACCTGAATTTAGGCTAGATCCTAAAGTTTTAGACAAAACTATAAAGGCAATATTAAGCCTTGGCATTAATGTGAAATATAATGTAGAAGTTATGACAAATAACGACCTAAAAATAATTGAAAATAACGGCCAAGAAATAATAGATAAAAAAACAAATAACGACCAAGAAATAATAGATAAAAAGACAAATAGAGACCAAAGAGTAATAGATGAAAAAACAAATGAAGAGCTTAAAGAACAAGAAAAAACTAAGATTTCAATAGAAAGCATAGCCTCAAAATATGATGCCACAATTTTGGCAATAGGAGCAAATGTTTCTAGTAAAATGAATATTCCGGGCGAAGATTTACAAGGAGTATACGGTGGAAATGAATTGCTAGAAAATAAAAATTATCCAGACTTTAAAGAAAAAGTAGTTGCAGTTAGTGGTGGCGGCAATGTTGCTATGGATACTGCAAGAACAGTTGCAAGATTAGGTGCAAAAAAAGTATTTGTAATTTATAGAAGAGCAGAAGAACAAATGCCAGCTGAGAAAAAAGAAATTGAGGATGCAAAAAAAGAAGGAATAGAATTCTTATTTCAAAACAATATTGTAAAAATACTTGGAGATAAAAAGGTAGAAGAAATAGAATGCATAAGAACTAAGCTTGTACAAAAAGAAGGAGAAACAAGATTATCACCGGTAAATATAGAAGGCAGCAACTATAGAATGAGGATGGATAGTGTTATAATGGCAGTAGGTTCAAAACCAGAAGAAAAGGACATTGCTGGATTTGAAAAAAACAAATGGGGATATGTAAATACAGATGAAGAAAAGAAAACATCCATAAAAAATGTTTATGCAATAGGAGACATAGCGGGAAACAAGGCGACAGTTGCATGGGCTGCAAGGTCGGGAAGAGATGTAGCTTTTGAGATAATAGAAAGACTAAAATAATTTTAGCAAATCTTCGCTTTAGTAAAGCAAAGACTAAATTCTCTTGGTATAAATAAAAAAGCAATAAAAGGTTTTATGCTTTTATTGCTTTTTGCTATAGAAAATTAAATTTCTATAATAGCGCATTTTGAGGAAATTTTTGTTATTTATTACTTTGACGTTCATATTCATTAGCATTTCCAGCAAACCAATTTTTAATAGAATGAAAGAAAATACTAACTTTTGAACGAGGTACAATTGCCAATGCCTTGTTATTTACTATAGCTTCATATCTATTGTCTAATTCATTCATTTT
Organism: uncultured Clostridia bacterium; assembly: GCA_944393465.1. Taxonomy (GTDB): domain Bacteria; phylum Bacillota; class Clostridia; order TANB77; family CAG-508; genus CAG-793. Next base: position 6,826 of record CALYAG010000023.1, on the reverse strand, counting down.
TTGAATATAAAATTCATTAAAATATGAATAATTATCTGTTAGACCAATTAAGTTTTTAAAGCTATATAAATATTTTCTATATTCTTCAATTCTTGTAATAGAAAGCAAATTTTTAGTCTCTCTATTAAAGAAAGATGTAAATATCAAATTTTGTGTAGAGAAAAATGTTTTTTTAATTTTTTCTTTATAATCATTTATCTTATCAGTACAAGCCTTAAATTTTTTATAAGGTAAATCTTGAGTTTGAATCTTTGTATTTAGTTCTGCAATTTTACCCTCATAAGCAACTATTTTATCCAAATTTTGTTGAATTTTATATGCTTCATCTTCACCACAAGCAGCAATAAATCTGTCATAGAAGGCTGTGTTGGCAAAAATAGTGCTATCAAACATTGTAGCAAAGTTTGAAACATAACCAATTTGTTTAACTAAATTGCAAACTAAAGGATAATATGAAGGACTATCTGTAGGAAGTGTGATGTCATAATACTTAACTGTATCAGGTTTTTCACCAGTTAAATATGATGAAATAAGTTGGACAGAACCCTCGTTTAAAGCTTCGCCATAAGCTTTGTTTCCAACATAAGTACAAAGCCCTAACTTTTTTATATTACCTTTAGCGTCCTTTACTTCTTGAAGATGGTGAATGCACTCATGAACAGCAAGTTTCTTAATTTTATCAAAAGTAAGCCCTTTTCTAAAATAAATAGATGAATTTTTATAATAATAGCAAGCGTCAGACTGCCCCTGTGGCATTTCTGCAATGTACATAGGAAGCCTTGCAATGCTCATAAATACAGTGTTATATTTAAGCTTTAATTCAGGCATTTTAGAGCACAATAATCTTGAAACATAGGTTGCAATTTCATTCACATTTAGTGTGCTTATTGGACATATAACTTTAATGCCCTCTTTTTCTAATTCTTGACTAATAGTATCCATAAAATACTTCTCCTTAGTTTAATTAATTACATTATAGCACCATGTAGTGCAAATATAAATTACAAAAGCATTAAGTTAATGTTACATTTTTGTAATATTTTCAGTTGGGGACGGTCCTAAAACGAAAAATTTTTGAAAAATTCTGTTGACAAAAAATATAATTAAATATAGAATAAAAACGAAAGTTAGGATAAAAATTCAAAAGAAAAGACAGTAGGTAATATGTCAATAGGAAAATAAAAAATTTTTCAAATATTTTTAACGTAAATATTGAAAAACAAGCACACTTAATAGAACATGCTAAAATAGCACATTGAAATGGTAAAAATATGTAATTAATTTGAGCGATTATCTAATTTGGTTGCAGAGTAAAGTTGGTTATGGTGTAGCAAACCAAAAACTAACCTTACTAGTTTTCGAGCAGAAAGTGCTAAGGCACGCTTATGTGCACCACGGCTCACTTCATTGTATTTGCGAGTATAAAAATCATTAAATTCTTTAGAATGGTTTTTAACAGAAGAAACAGCTTCAATTAAATAATAGCGTAGATATTTGTTTCCTGTTTTAGTCATTCTAGTAGTTTCAGCTTCAAAGTAACCCGATTGGGTTTTACGCCAAGTTAAACCAGCATATTTAGCTAGAGCATTGTTGTCTTTGAAAAAGTCAATAGAACCAATTTCAGAGATAATGCCAGCAGCATATACATCACCAATTCCAGGGATTGTCTTAAGGATGGTAAATTCATTGTCACAAAGACCTTTAACATTCTTCTCAATAGCTTTATCAATAACTTTAAGATTATCTTCTAAAGCATTAATAGTATTAAAAGATGAAGAGATAGCAACATTAATAGGGTTATAAGCAATTTTATCTAATCTGTAAGAATCACGAGCAATTTTCTTAAGAAGTTTAACATTTTCTTCAGGATTAGAAAAACGAGATTTACCTTTCTCCATGATGAAATTAATCATATCTTCATCAGACATATTAACAATATCATCAGGAGTAAAGTCAGCAATAATGGATTTAGATGTATTACCAAATAAATTGCTAAAAGGTTCATCCTCTTTTTCTGCAATATAAAGAGAGCTGAACTTTAGATAAATATTGCTCATCATATAAGCTTTTTCTCTCATAATAGTTTTAACTAAATGAAAACGTTGACGAGTTAAGCGTTGAAGAGCAAAAAGTTGAGATGCCTTGTATGGTTGTTGGTTTATTCGACCACAACGAGCCATATCAGCTAAAATAAAAGCGTCTTGAGGATCAGTCTTATCCATATCGGAATAAGTTTTTCTAAAATTGCTAGACTCTTTAGGATTAATAACAAACACTTTAGAATTAAAATTAAAAAGTGAATTGTTAGAAGCTAAAAAGTTAGCAATATGAAAACTAAAAACATTAGTAGATTCCAAGACCATAGTAACATATTTTAAGTCATTTTCTTGAAGGGCATTAAAGATTCTTTCAACAGCGATTTCGCTACTAGGCAAGTCATTAGTTATAGAAAAATCCAAAATATGTTTACCTTCAAAATTAATGGCACAAAAATAGTTACTGGCAGAGCTAACATCAATGCCTACAAACAAAGTAGATAAAACATCTTTATTCATAAAATCACCACCTTTCTTGATAGAATAAAGATAAAATAAGGACTATTCCTTAGCAATTAAAAATAAAATCAACCTCGCATATAAGCATTCATTCAGATATTGTTAACGTCATTGCTACCTTGACCAATATTTGAAGATGCAGCAGTTGGTAAGAAAATAATTTTTAATGCAAGGCTTCACTCTTTATAAGCAATACCATAAGGTTTGCAGGAGAAAATAAAGTTTGCCTTATGTAATATCTAAAAAATATTATACTAAAAAATAGTCCAATTAGAAAGGTTATTTAAAAATATAAAAGAAAGAATATGTTTATAAAATTTATATTAAATAAACCTTATAAACATATTATACGAGGGAGAAATTAACATATGAAAATCGCTGAAACCCTTGCGGCTGTACACACACACACACACACACACACAAGTAATTTAATAAATGAAAAAACAAACATAGAGTTAAAGCTATGCTTATTAAATAGTGCAAAAATTGTTTAATAGGCATAGCTTTTTGTTGTGTACAAATATTGCAATTAAAAATAATTGCAAAATAAAAACTTTTATGATATAACATAAAAAAACGAATTATTGGTAATAATATTTAACAAATGAAAGGAGACATAAAATGCACGATGAGAAAAATCAAAAAGAGGCAGCAGTAATAACAGTTGCATCAAAAAAAGATTCAAAAGAAAGGGAAAAAACAATGGAAAATCAAAAGAAATGTTTTAACTTTAGAAAAATAAAAAAGGATGTGCAAGGTATAACTTTAATAGCGTTAGTCGTAACTATAATTGTCCTTTTAATTCTAGCAGGCATAGCATTAAACCTTACAATAGGTGAAAACGGCATATTTAGTAGAGCAGAAAAGGCAGCCAATACTTGGAGAAATGCTGAAACAAATGAGCAACTTGCAATGGGAGAATTAGGCAATTGGATAGGCAACTATTTAGGAGAAAATGGAAATGGTGGTAGCCAAGGCGGAGGTTCTAGTACAGAAGAAAAGTGGTTTGTACAAAAATTTGAAAAAGCGCAGGAAGATAACTGCCCAGGAGGAGATGCTTGTACCGACCCAGAAAATCATATACATGTAGGAGATTATGTAACAAACTTTAATAATACTTGTACAAATACCTCAAGCCCAGTAAATTTAAGTGAAGAGCAAACTGGAGTAGAAGGAACTCAAACATATCAATATGACTCAAATACTACATGGAGAGTATTGGGAATAAGAGGCTCAGGAGATTCAGCACAATTAATATTAACAACAGGTAGCCCAATAAAAAGAACAGGAGATGACCCATATTTACATTTAGAAGGAGCAGAAGGTTGGTATAACACAGATGATTCAATGACAGATAATAATATATTGGATGAAATCTGTAGTATATACAATAATAGCTTAGCAGATGAAGTAAGAAGTATGAGAATAGAAGACATAAATAATTTACTAGGAATAACAGTAGGAGAAGATGGACAGATTTATAAAAATGGCGAAAAAATTTCATCATCACAATCATTTATAGGATACAGCCAAACATATGGTCAAGGAGATAACCACTATGCACCTGAAAATTATTTAATAGAAAAATATCCAAGTAATGAAGAATATCAAAATTTAAGACCTAAATATGAAGGGGACACAGTAGATGGTTCAGCATATATGTATATGGTAACAGATCCATCAGTAATAGATTCAAGTAGTAAACTATATGAAGTATTATTTGACGGAACAACGTCAAACGGATACTCTAAAGCTTACTGGCTCGCTTCTTCTGGTGTCCTTGACTACGGCTCGTTTTGCGGCTTCGGCCCAGGCTTTGTCTTTCTAGGGTTGGCCTGCGGTGGTTACGGTGACTTGTTCCACTCGTGCGGCCGAGAGCAGGAGTATTGGTTTGGCGTGCGCCCCGTAGCATATCTAAAGTCTACAGTCTCAGAAAATGACTTGACTATAAGCAGAAACGGCACAGAAGAAGAATGGGCAACAACTATTCCAGATCCAGATGGTTTCACATCAGAAAGTATCTCAGCAGGTAGAGTAACAGCTAGACCATAAAAGAGTAGAAATTCACGTCATTCAAGAAGGTCCTTAGGACTTCTTGAATGACCAAAAATTAAAAAAAGAAAGAGTTGTCAAATGGGACGGTTTTGATTGACACTATTTTGTGTCATTTAGAACCGGCCCATTTGACAACGTCTAAAATTCATAAAAATTTCAAAAAAAGCCTTGTCAAAAGGCTTTTTCTTTGATATAATAATATACGTTGAAAAATACACACACAAATGGAGTTTAAAATAGTGCCAAAAGGTAATTTTAAATGATGAAGTTTGTGGAGGAATAAAACTAAAAGGAGGAATTTAAAATGGCAGTAGTTGCAATGAAACAATTACTAGAAGCAGGTGTACATTTTGGACACCAAACAAGAAGATGGGATCCTAGAATGGCTGAATATATATTCCAAGCTAGAAATGGTATCCACATCATTGATTTACAAAAAACATCAAAAAAATTAGATGAGGCATATGCGTTCATCAAAGAACAAGCAGAAGAAGGAAAAACAATTCTATTTGTAGGAACAAAAAAACAAGCACAAGAATGTGTTAAAGAAGCAGCTGAAAAAAGCGGAATGTTCTACGTAAATGAAAGATGGTTAGGAGGAACTTTAACAAACTTCAAAACTATCAGAAAAAGAATTGAAAGATTAGCAGAATTAGAAAAAATGCAAGAAGATGGAACATTTGAAGTTCTACCTAAAAAAGAAGTTATCCTATTAAAGAAAGAAATGGATAAACTAGAAAAGAACCTAGGTGGAATCAAAGAAATGACACAAATTCCAGATGTTCTATTTGTAGTAGATCCTAAAAAGGAACATATTGCTGTTCAAGAAGCTAGAAAATTAAACATTCCTATAGTTGGACTTGTAGATACAAACTGCAATCCAAATGATGTTGATTATGTTATTCCAGGTAACGATGATGCAATTCGTGCTGTTAAATTAGTTACAGACGTATTAGCAAATGCAGTTATTGAAGGAAAACAAGGTGAAAGCCTAGAAGCTGAAGAAGAGCAACCAGTAGAGGAAAGCGAAGAACCAAGCATGGAAGAAGTTGCTCAAAACGAAGAAACTTCAGAAGAATAATTGTTAAATGGGGAAAATTATTTTTCCCTATTTAATGTATAAAAATAGGCTTTAATATAAAGCCAATAAAATAGTTTTATGAGCAATTTATATTAAATTGCAATAATAAAACTTAAGAAAAAGGAGGAGTTTAGTATGATTACAGCAGCTCAAGTTAAAGAGTTAAGAGAAAAAACAGGTGCAGGAATGATGGACTGCAAAAAAGTTTTAACAGAGACAAATGGAGACGAAGAAAAAGCAATTGAATTACTTCGTGAAAGAGGAATTATGAAGGCAGCTAAAAAATCTGACAGAGTAGCAGCAGAAGGTTTAGTTGAAACATATATTTCAGATGACAAAAAAGTAGGAGCAATTGTTGAAGTTAATGCAGAAACAGACTTCGTTGCCAAAAATGCAGAATTCCAAAATTTTGTTAAAGATGTTGTAAAACAAGTAGCTTTAAATAATCCAGCAAATGTAGAAGAACTATTAGCACAAAAATTCATTGGAAATGAAGCAAACACAGTTCAAGAAGAATTAACAAACAAAATAGCAACAATCGGTGAAAACATGACAATAAGAAGATTTGCTAGATTCGAAACAGAAGGAACTGTAGCAAGCTACATTCATGGTGAAGGAAAAATAGGAGTTTTACTAGATATAGAAAATGCTGATGAACAATTAGCAAAGGATATTTGTATGCATATAGCAGCAGCAAAACCTGAATTTTTATCAGAAACAGATGTACCAGAAGAAAGAGTTAACAAAGAAAAAGAAATCTTAAAAGCTCAAGTTATAAATGAAGGTAGACCAGAAAATGTTGCTGAAAAAATAGTTGCTGGTAGACTTGGAAAATTCTATGGAGAAATTTGCTTACTAGACCAAGAATTTGTTAAAGATCCAAGCCAAAAAATTAAAGATTTAGTAGCTTCTAAAAAAGCAAAAATCAACAGATTCGTTAGATTTGAAAAGGGCGAAGGAATTGAAAAGAAAGAAGAAAACTTTGCAGAAGAAGTTGCAAAACAATTAAAATAGAAAATATGGAGCATTTCCAATGATGGAAGTGCTTTTTTTTTTTTTTTTTTTTTTTTTTTTTTTTTTTTTTTTTTTTTTTTTTTTTTTTTTTTATATTTTTTTTATTTTTTGTTTTTTTTTT
>CALYAG010000022.1 GCA_944393465.1 uncultured Clostridia bacterium | reverse complement strand
CTTCATTTTAACAGAAATGTAATAATTCTGTGGATAACTTTTTTCTAAATTTTAAAAAAATCCCGAAACTTAAATTCAATGTTTTAGCTAAAATTAAAAGTGACTTACTTAAATAATAAGCAAATCACTTTACATTACTTAATCATCGTTATGTTCTTTCATATATTTGCATATTAGAACAACTGCAATAACAACTATGGCAATCAAAATTATCCACATCCATACATCAAGGCTCATACCTAAAAATGTATATCCAGCTGCATTTGCTGTAGTATCACTTATTGCACTATTAGTTGTATCAAGAGTATTTCTAACACCGTTAACAGTAGTTTCTGTAACATTTTCTACAACATTACCTGCACTTTGAGCAGTATTTTTAGTAGCATCCCATGTATTTTCTATAGCATTACCTGTTGTATCTAATGCGTTTTCTACACCACCTGCAACATTTTCTGTTGCTTCTCTTGCAAAGTTAGCCATGTTTCCAGTAGCAAAAACTGTACTAAAACAAGCTGCAAATATAAATAAAAGAATACTAACAATTAGAATCTTTTTTTGCATAATTTCCCCCTTAATAACTTTGTGAAATCAATATTAGTATTTGTTATTTTAAAAAGTTTATGCAAAAAATGTCGATTAAAATTTTTATGCTTTATTGCTACTGCCAAACACATCTCTTATTTTATGTTTTACAGTTTCTTTAATAAAATCTCTTCCTGGACCTAGATATTTTCTAGGGTCAAATTGTTCTGGTGTTTCTACAAACACTTTTCTTATTGCTGCTGTCATTGCAAGTCTTAAGTCTGTATCTACATTTATTTTTGATACACCACGCTTACTTGCTTCATGAAGCATTTCATCTGGTACACCTTTTGCACCAGGCATATTTCCACCATATTTATTACACATTTCTACATATTCTGGTATTACTGTTGATGCTCCGTGTAATACTATTGGAACATTTGGCATTAATTCTTTTACTTTTTCTAGAATATCAAAGCGAAGTCTTGGTTCCCCTTTAAATTTATATGCTCCATGGCTTGTACCAATTGCAATAGCAAGAGAGTCACATCCTGTTCTTTGTACGAATTCAAGTGCTTGTTCTGGGTCTGTATACATTGCATCATTTTCTGCAACATTTACATCGTCCTCTACACCTGCAAGTTTTCCAAGTTCCGCTTCAACTACTACTCCATGCTCGTGAGCATAATCTACAACTTGTTTTGTTAATTCAATATTTTTTTCAAAATCATATTTTGAACCATCAAACATTACAGATGTATATCCACTATCTACACATAGTTTGCAAGTTTCAAAATCTGGTCCATGATCTAAATGTAATGCTACTGGAATATCGTGTTCCTCTAAACCTGCTTCAATCATCTTTTTTAAATATGGTATTCTTGCATATTTAATTGCACTAGATGAAGTTTGAAGGATAACTGGTGCGTTCTCCTCTGCTGCTGCGTCCATTATTCCTTGAACAAACTCCATATTATTAATATTAAATGCACCTACTGCGAATTTTTCTGCAATAGATTTTTCAAACATATTTTTTGTTGTTACTAATGACATAATTATTACCTCCTCATTTGTTTATGATTTTATATTTAATTATTTACATTGTCAATACTGACAACCATTTCTTTACTAAGTAATTCAAAGCCTGCATTTCCCGCAACTCTTCTCGATGGAATATTATTTTTATTTACCCAGTATGTGGGAATAAGACCTTTTTTCAAATTTTGCTTTTTATATTTTAGCTCATTACTTTTCTTGACAATATTATAAAAATATTGCTTTTTACTTTCATCAATTAATTCAACATCATCACAATTGACACTTTTTTCATTTGATTGTTTTATTAATCTATACATTTCTTTTATTTCAAAAGTTTTGAATTCATTTCCAGCAAATTGAATTAAGAAATCTTTTAAATTATTCTCATTTAATTCTTCAATCTCATTTACTTTTTTGTTTAATTTATCTGCAATTTTGCTTGAACATGAAATAAAAATGCTATTATTTATATTCGTTGCAATTATTGGATAATAAAATCTTCCGGCATATAAAATGTCTCTATTAGATGATGAGACTACTGTTAATATTTTATCATTTTTAATTTCTTTTATTCCTAAAAAATCATTATAATTTTTCAATTAAATTCTCCTAATTATACTAAATTATTTCTTTTTCTATGTATTTACCATCTTCAAAAACAATGTCATATGCTTTTGAATTTTCATAGTTCTTAACTATTTTATAATCTGTACCTGAGAATATTAATGATGCATCATTATCAATAGCTATGCCTCTTAAATTATTTTTCTTTATATTGTCATAAAACTGCTTTTTCTTTTCTTTACTTTTTTCATCATAATGCACACAATTAATCATATGTATCAAATCAAGACCTTCTATCATTTCATAATTGTATTTAAACCAACAATAGCTTCCTGCACTCATTCCTGCTAGAATAATATCCTTTTTGTATGCCTCTATTAAACATTTATCTATACCTTTACTTTTCCATACATCCATCATAAACTTAGTTTTACCACAACCAACATAAATAATATCACTACTTAAAATCTTTTTTCTAATTTCTTCAAATGTGATGTTATTATTCAAAACACATAAGTTTTCTACGATTGCCCCTAAACTTTCATATGCATTTTTAAAACTTATGTAATAGTCCTCTCTTTCGCTTGAAGCGGTTCCTATAAATAAAACCTTAGGATTATCTTTCGCGCATAATTTCATTATTTCAAAATCTATCTTTCTTGGTGAATATGGTATAAAAACATTTTCTTTGTTTTTTATCCCCACTAATCCTCCTATACAAATTATTGTTCCCATAAATATTTCTCCTAACCTACTTTATATTACTTAATTATTATCTATCCACTTCTACCTCTTTTTTTACAAAAGTACATAATTTTTGCAATTGTTCACCAGTAATGCTAATAACTCTTCCACCTTTAGGTTTAATCTTTTCATTACCAAAAACAATCCATATAACATTTCTTACAGTTTCTTTTGGCATAGTTGCTTGTCCATCTGTAAATATTATTTTATTACAAGCTCTCCTTGAAAATGCTTTAACTGCAGCATCAAAATTTGTACCTCCGCCGATTGGAAATCGCATGTTATCAATATCTTCGATATGTTTAATTTCTGTAAATCCATGAAATTCTGTATTAAAGCATCCGACCTTCACTCTTGAATTTTCTAAAATATTTTTACATTCTCTTAAGAAATTCTTTAACAAAATTTCACTTACTGAGCCACTTGTATCTAATACAATTTCTGTTTCAGGAATCGGAATTTGCTCTAATCTATGTCTAAAAAATCCATCTCTCATTCTAGCATTTTTTCTAGTCCATTCCTCATCAAATTTTATTGCTTGTCTTAATAATCTTCGCCAATCAATTAATGGTGCAGATATACCTATGTCTGAAAGCTTTTTTCCTTCTCTTTGTATTTCATTTCCTGCCTCTTGTGAAGACTGTTTGGCTAATTCTTTGCTTAATTCTTGTAATCTCTTTTTTCTTTCTATTCTATTTTGTTTAAATGTTTCTCTTTCACCTTGCTCTACAAATTTATTTTTATCTTTTACTTTATTATTTGCTTCATTTTCTTCCGTTTTTTTATCTTTTGCTTTTTGATTGTTACTTGAATCACTATTACTTTTTTCTTGCTTTTGTTCTTCCGGTTTTACATCTTCATTTTTTGCATTTGAACTTTCTTTTTTTGTATCGGAACTATCTTTTTTATCTGCCTTTTCTCCTTCTGATTTTTCTTGTTCCAGCTCTTTTTTTCTCTCTTCTATTGCTTTATCCCATAAACCATGCGTATCGTGTCCAACGTCTGCTTTTCCATTTTGTTCAGCATGCCCGTTCAAATCTTGTTGTGTTTTACTTCCTTGAGAATTAGAAGTTGCTTTACTTTCTTGTAAATTTTGTTGTTCTTGATTTTCCTGTGAACCTTGCTGACCTTGACTATTTTGAGAGTTTTGCTCATCGTTAGGTTGCCTTCCTTGCGAATTTGATTGTCCTTGTTCCCCTTGATTGGCTTTATTATTTTGTTTTCCTTGACTGCTTGGCGCTCCTTGTTTTTGTTGTTTTTCTTTTAATAATTTATTATACATTTCCTCTACATCATAATTTATTGCTTCTGGGATATTAACTCCACCATCAATCATAGTTAAACCATCATGAACTAGCAGTGCATTAGTTACAGCATCTGCAGCTGTATTCCAAGTATCTTTATCTTTTCCTTCTCTCCTCATTATATGGTCAAAAGCTACATGGCATACTTCATGAGCAAATAAAAAGATTTGTTGACTTATATCTAATTTATCCAAGAAGTCAGGATTATATAAAAGTACTTTACCATCAGTACCTGCTGTCTCAATATCATAACTTGGCTTAAAATCTAAATTTGCAATTACACTACCAAATATAGGGTATTTTGATAAAAGTTTTCTTTTTATTTTGACTATTTGAGTACTCATATATCCTCCTTTATTTTATTATTTATCTACCCTCTTCGTTTGTAAATTGTATTCCAAGCATTTTATTTATTGCTGAACTCAGTTTTCTTACAAATTGACTACTTTTAGGCTTGTCTTCTTGCTCTTGCATTATTAAATTCTGCAATTGTTCTAGTCTATCCTCATCCCCATGTGTCCATTGTATTTCAAATTTTTTGCACATTTCAGGTCCTAGCTTTTTCGCAAATTCTCTTATCTTTGGCATATTCTCAGTATCTACTGCTACTAAGCCAGATATTGTTGCAAGTTTCATTCCTATGTCCATTTTTTCTATTTCATCTTCGGTATAATTACCCTTCAATACATCTTCTATTGATATAGTTGGTATTTGACAAAAGGCTATAAAGTCTTTTGTTAAATCTTCTCCAACAATTGCTTTTAATGTGCTTGGGTTATTACTTGCATATAGCATATCGGACGCCATTTTCCATCTTCTTGGGTCTGCGTGTGGCTGTGGATGTTCTTTATTATATGGTGTTCTTAATACTTCATCGCCTCTTAAACTAATATACCCATATATTGCAGGGTGTATCTTTGGCCTTTTTGTATCTTCTTTTACATAGTCCAATCTTGAATAATAACTTTCTGGTGTTACAGCCCACTCTAGCCAATTTTCTTTTGTTGTTTCTATATTTACGTGTGCAAACCTATCATATAAAGGCTCTGCCATTTCATTTGCTACCAATGAATCTTCAAGTTCATTTCCTGCTGCTACTACTCTTGCATTTTCAGGAAGTTTCCATCTACCTGCTACTTTTTTATCTAGTGCTATACCATAAGCTTTCGATTGCATTACAGGTGAAGCATTTGTTAGTTCTTCAAGAAATAATATATGTATTTTATCTGGCTCAACTTTACATTTTTCTTCTAATTCTTCAAGCCATGGTGGTTTTATATGAACCTCTTTTCCATCTTTTTCGCCAGCTAATCCATCTAGTAACTCAGGGTCTAAATGGCTCAAATTAAGTTCAATAAAGTCTGGATCTAGTTGCTTTACTCTATCACTTTTACCACAACCAGGCTTACCATGCAAAAATATTGCAACATTGCTTTTTAAAGCACTTTTTATTATATCTTCATTGCTTGCATCGGTAAAATCAAAATCGTATGACTTTCCTGTTCTTGTACTTGGAGCACTTACAGTTGTTTGCTTTTCTCGATATTGGAACATATCTCTCCACAAATGCTCGTCCATAAATTTTTTTATTTCTGTTTTGTCAAATTTTTCGACTTCATCATTAAATCGTACTCCTGCAAATATTATTTTTACTGTTACCATTAACTGAGATTTTTCATCAAACAACCATTTGACTGGTTCAACTTCCACCCATACAATATCTCCAACTTTATAACTTTCTCCATTTGATAATTGTAATTCATTGTTTGGATAATTAGATTTTAATTCGACTCTTATATACCTTTTGCCAAGATATTCGTATTCTTCATAGTGTTTTGGTAAAAATTTTTTTGAATATTCATTATATCTTCTTGAGTCGGTAGTATAAATATTACCGGTCCTCCAAATAGCTCCATCTTTATATGTTTTTTTCAATATAAGCTGCATTTCTTTTGATACTGCGCTTTGTGGGTAATATCCATACTCTACTTCAAGAATTCCATCACTTGCTCTTTTGCTATTTACTACGTTCGTGCAGTTTAAACTTACTTCCGAGAACGGTAAAACTGGGCGACCTCCACAACTACGTAAGTCTATATTGTCGGCAAAAAGCAAATCATCACTGCGAACTACATACACGTTGTTATAGAAATTAGCATCTTTGGTCCTAGTCCAATAAGATCCAGTTCTTCCTGCTAAAGAACTATCAGAATTTATGTGATTATTCGTGACATTTGCACCTAAAAGAATCGCAAAATCAGTTAGTGCTGCCACTGTTCCTCTTTTCTTAAATATATCTAATTGATTTTCTCCAAAGCATTGCTTTGCTGTTAAAAATGTAAAGTCACTCATAAGTCATTCTCCTCAAAATTAAATCTGTGCCATAAATGAATATAATTCTTCATCTATAGGATTTTCACTCAAATTAGAGTATGTTATAAAAATCATACAATTATCTGGCAATTTATTAACATAGACTTTTTTATATTTTAAAAGCTCTATGAATTTTCTTTGCTTTTTTTCTTGAATTTTATTTATATCTTTTATTACTAAAACTGGAGTATGCTTTTTTGAACTTTCAATTAGTTCATTATACCATTTTGGAGCTTTGTATTCTAAGTTTTCAAAACTTCCCATAAGTTCAGTATTAGAACAATCACTATTGATTACAACAGCTCCTTTTTTTATTACACTTTCAGGAATGTTCTCAATCAAAATTACTGAACTTCTAGCTTTTATATATTCACCTAATAAATTTATTTGTTCTTTATTCATTAATTATTTAATCCTTTCTAAGGCATATAGTTATATATTTTTTTATTTTAAACCATTTATCTGTCATCAGTACTATGACCATCTACTTTTGTTATATCTTTTTCTTGCATAATTATTTCTTGCAATTGTTCTAATCTATCTTCATCTCCATGTGTCCATTGTATTTCAAACTTTTTGCACATTTCTGGTCCTAGCTTTTTTGCAAATTCTCTTATCTTGGGCATATTTTCAGCATCTACTGCCACTAAACCAGATATAGTTGCAAGTTTCATACCTATATCCATTTCTTTTATTTCATTTTCGGTATAATTTCCTTTTAATACATCTTCTATTGATATAGTTGGTATTTGGCAAAATGCTATAAAATCTCTTGTTAAATCTTCTCCAACTATTGCTTTTAATGTACTTGGGTTATTACTTGCATATAGCATATCTGACGCCATTTTCCACCTTCTTGGGTCTGCGTGTGGTTGTGGGTGTTCCTTATTATATGGCGTTCTTAATGCTTCATTTCCTTTTAGACTTATATATCCATATATTGCAGGATGTATTTTAGGTCTTTTTATATCTTCTTTTACATAGTCCAATCTTGAGTAATAGCTTTCTGGTGTTACAGCCCACTCTAGCCAATTTTCTTTTGTTGTTTCTATGTTTACATGTGCAAATCTATCATATAAAGGCTCTGCCATTTCGTTTGCTACCAATGAATCTTCAAGTTCATTTCCTGCTGCTACTACTCTTGCATTTTCAGGAAGTTTCCATCTACCTGCTACTTTTTTATCTAGTGCTATTCCATAAGCTTTCGATTGCATTACAGCGGATGCATTTGTTAATTCTTCTAAAAATAATATATGTATTTTATCTGGCTCATCTTTGCATTTTTCTTCTAATTCTTCAAGCCATGGTGGCTTTATATGTACTTCTTTTCCATCTTTTTCACCAGCTAGTCCGTCTAACAACTCTGGGTCTAAATGGCTTAAGTTAAGTTCAATAAAGTCTGGGTCCAATTGTTTTACTCTATCACTTTTACCACAACCCGGCTTACCGTGTAAAAATATTGCTACATTACTTTTTAAAGCTCCTTTTATTATATCTTCTTCACTTGCTTCAGTAAAGTCAAAATTATATTGGTTTGTCTTTCTTTTAGGAATATCGACAGTCGTTTGTTTTTCCCTATATTGAAACATATCTCTCCATAAATGCTCGTCCATGAATTTTTTTATTTCTGTTTTATCAAAATCTTCGGTATGGTAATTGCTTTTGTCATTAAATCGAACTCCTGCAAATATTATTTTTTCAGTTATCATTAAATGATGTTTTTCATCTACAAGCCATTTAACTGGCGAAACCTCTACCCAAACATCATCACCATCTCTGTAGTTTTCTCCGTTGGAAAGAGTAAATGCATTGCCCTCAAAGTCTGAATTAGCTTCAACCCTTACATATCTTTTACCATTATATTCATATTCTTCGTGTTGTTTTGGAGCAAATTTTTCATGTTTAGCATCATATCTTCTTGAATCTGTGATATAACTATTTCTTGTTTTTGATATATTTCCACTTCTATAAGCTCTTTCTAATCTTTCTTGCATATCTCTTGATACTGCTTTTTGTGGGTAATATCCATATTCTATTTCAAGCACACCATCTTTTGCTCTTTTCCCACTCTCTCCGTTCATGGGGATTGAGCTTACCTCCAAGAACGGTAAAGCTGGGCGAGCCCCTTCATTGCGTCCGACAACAGCGTAGTACATTCTAGTACCATCATCGTCAACCACGTACGTGCTTCCATAATTGTTATCTGACTTTGTCCAATAAAATCCTGTTCTTCCCTTCAAAGAACTATCATCTTTTATATGATAATCATCACAAACATAACCACCTAAAAGAATCGCAAAATCAGTTATTGCCGCAATATTTCCTCTTTTCTTAAATATATCTAATTGATTTTCTCCAAAGCATTGCTCTGCTGTTAAAAATGTAAGGTCACTCATATACTACTCCTAATTATTTATTGCAAATTAATTTATTTTTTACTTATCTTATTGAATAGAAAAGTTAAGTTTCTATATTCAATAAAATTAATTTCATTTTACATAATATATTATATCATTCTCAAGCCTTAACGTCAATGAAATCAGCCATTTTTCCATCATATAGCACTTTCAATTCGTGAAGCGGTCTAGTCATTGCAACATAAAGCAACTTCATTTCCATATCATTATTTTCATCATATTTTAGCTTTGAAGCATTTGAAACAATAGCTCCATCAAACTCTAATCCTTTTGCCAAGTAACTTGTAATAACGCATATTCCGCCATTATACATTGTATCTGAGTCTGTAATATTAACTGCCTTATATTTTTTATTAAGCTTTTTACTTATTTGGTTTGCCTCCTCTTCATCTTTGCAAATAATTGCAATTGTTTTAAAATCTTCTTTTAAATATTCTTCCAAAATATTTGCAATCACATTAATTTGCTCATCTATACCGCTAAAATTAATAAATTCAACATTTTTCCCGTGTCTTATAACAGGTTCTGCTACATTTAACCCTAAATGTTTAGTTATATTACTTGCACAATTCATTATTTCAGTTGTTGTTCTATAACTTTTGTGAAGATTTTTTATTTCACATTTATTGTTAAATGCTTTATTTTGCACACTCTCCCAATTCTTTATTCCTCTGTACTGATATATTGATTGAGCTAAATCTCCGAAAATGCTAAATGTTGCATTACTTAATAGTTTCTTTAATGATACAAAATTAAAATCTCCAAAGTCCTGTGCCTCGTCTATTGCAACTTGCTTGTAGTTTGCATATTCTCCTACACCATTAATACAAGTTTTTAAATATATAAGGCTACTTAAGTCCTCAAATTCAACTTTTTTATTTTTTAAATTTTTAATGTTATAATTTATATCTTCAATTTTTATATTATAATTACTCAAATCTATATATTCATTTATTCTACTTAGAAAGGTAATATATGTTTTATAAATATTAGGTAATAATGGATTGAAAAACTTATTTAATCTTTGTTTAAAGCCTTTTGAAAGTTCTTTTTCAATGCTAGACAAAGTGTCCATTTCTTTATACTTTATTTCATTAGATACATCTTTAGTCTTTTCTTTAAACTGATTTTGCAAACTTTCTTTTATATTATCTAAATTATCTTCTATATACTTTTGCAGTAACAGTTTTGTTCTATTAACTTTTTTCTCAATATTGTCATAAATAACAGGGTTTTCAATCGAATTATATGTATTCTTAATAAATTCCGAAGAAAATATAACATAGCCTTTTATTTCTATATTCTTATTTGGAATTATGTTTTTATCTATTTCTTCAATATATTTATCTAAAGCATTTTTAAACTCCATAGAAACTTTTAAATTTTGGAAATTAAGTGAATTAGGATTTTTAATATATTGTTTAATTTTTTCATCTTCACTAATCAAGGAAAAATCTTCATTTATGTACTCTTTGCAAAGTTCATCATAAGTAAGCTGATTAACATTATCTACATCTAAATCTGGAAGTACATTTGAAATATAACTTACAAAGAATTTATTTGGTCCAATTACTAGATATTGATTTGGCTTAACAGTATCTCGATAGTTATACACCAAATACGCTATTCTATGCAAAGCAACTGTTGTTTTACCACTACCTGCAACTCCTTGAACAATTATATTTTTATTTAATGGCTCTCTTATAATTTCGTTTTGTTCTTTTTGAATTGTAGATACAATATTTTTTAATCTATTATCTGCACTGGATGATAAATATGGTTTTAATAATTCGTCATTTGCTACAGTATCAACATCTTGATAGCTTATGAGCTTTTGATTTTCTATATTAAATTGTCTTTTGAGTAAAAGCTCGCCTTCGCAAATACCCTCTGGTGCTATGTATTTTGTTCTTCCAATGTTGCTATCATAATAAATTGATGAAATAGGTGCACGCCAGTCAACCGTAACAATATTATTATCTTCATCTGTAACTCCAACCTTGCCTATATAGATTTTCTCTAAGTTCTTTTCATTATCTCTTTTAAAATCAATTCTTGCAAAATATGGTTTGTTCATGTTTTTATAAATTAGCCTCATTTTTTCATCATACATATTGATAAAATTTTCTATCATCACATCATTGCCCTTATACAGCTTTGGAACTGCTTTTGCTCTTTCTTCATAGTATGAAATTGTTTCTTTAAACTTGAATACGGTTTCTTTTAATTTTTCCTCTTCTACCTTAAACTCTAGATCTTCCATCTCAAAAACTCCTTTCTTTTATCAGTTGGGGACGGTCCTTTTTCGAAAATTTTCGTTTTAGGACCGTCCCCGATTGAAAATTTTCATTTTAGGTCCGTCCCCAAACGAAAAAAACGAAAAATAAAAGCAGATTAACTACTATTTAATATTAAATATTAATCTTCTGCTTTTATTTTACGTCACTATAAAACTTTATCTATATCCTCTTTCATTTTATCAAGAACTTCAAAGCTTGCGTCAAATTTAGCTTGTTCATCTTCTGAAAGAGATATGTTTAATATATCTTCAACACCTTTGTGTCCAATTATTGCTGGAACACCTATATATAATCCTGAATGACCGTAGTTGCCATCTATATATGTTGATACTGTTAAAATTTCTTTGTCATCATCTAATATTGTTCTAACTAGTTTAGCTAGTCCTAAGCCTATTCCATAATATGTGGCTTTTTTTCTATTTATTATTTCATATGCTGCTTGCTGTACGTCTGTGTAAATTTCATCAAGTATTTTTTCATCTTTGCCTTTTTCTTTTAATATTTGCATTAATGGTTTGCAACCTATATAACTGTGTGACCATGCTACAAATGATGAGTCTCCATGTTCTCCCATAATATATGCATGTACGTTTTTTGGAGATATATCTAATCTTTCACCTATTAAGTATCTTAGTCTTGATGTATCTAGCATTGTGCCTGAACCTATAACTTTGTTTTTAGGAAATTTTGAAACTTTTTCTACTACATATGTCATTAGGTCTACTGGGTTCGTTGCTATTACAAATATTCCATTAAAGCCTGATGCAATTACTTGCTCTGTTACTTCTTTCATAATGCCTGCATTTGTTTTTGCAAGCTCAAGCCTTGTTTGTCCTGGTTTTTGTGCTAATCCTGCTGTTATAACTACTATATCTGCATCTTTACATTCACTGTATTCGCCTGCTTTAATTTCAATTCTGCTACTTGGTGCACAAGCAATTCCATGAGCTAGATCCATTGCTTCACCAACTGCTTTGTCCTTTAAAACATCAATTAGTACAAGTTCATTAACTCCACCTTGGTTTTCTAAAGCATATGCCATGCTCATTCCTACAAAGCCTGTACCAACTAATACCACTTTTCTTTTTGATATCATAAAAATTACCTCCAATCATACTTTTTTAGTATTAGCAATTTTTTTGTTAATATTCAAGCGAATATTATTATATCACTCTTTAAGTATGAAAGTAAAGCATTATTTCAAGAAATTTTAGATATTTGCTAGCTAGCTGTGAATTGTATATGATATAGTCTTATTAAACTGTTATATCTGCTTTAAAACAATTCTTAGCCCAAGTATTCTCTAAGAGTAGTATTTTCATCTACATTTAAAATGTTTGCAATTCTATCAATGTCTTCGTTTGTAACATTTCCTATCTCATATTCTATGCTATATGTAAAATTGTCTGAAATAGATTTTACAATTATTCCAGTATCCTTTTCTACGATATATTTTTTATAATCTTTATATAAATTATCTGCATTATATGCATATACATCATATGCAGAAGTTATAGTATAATAGTTTTTATCAGGTGTATCATCTTCTATTTTAACTATTTCTTGATTATAAACCATATTACCAAGATATGTTAGCTTACATGGTGAAACATCAAATAAATAGGAGTTATTTTCTTCATATATAGATATTAATTTTTGCCCATTATTATTTACATAAATTATGTCGTCATCAATTCCTGGATAATATGCATACTCATATATTTCTTCTCCTTCGTCTGTATAGCTTACTTTTTCTGATGCAAATGATTTTCCTAATACATAGTATTTTGTAAAATCTGGTGGATTTGATAAAAATGTTAATGTATAACTATAATTATCCAAATTCTCATATTTTTCTGCATTTAATTTCAAACTGCTAATAATCGCTTTGTTTTGATTAATAACATACATTTTCTTAAAGTAATTAGAAAAGAATAATGAGTCAATAAAAATTAAAAGTGCAATTATTATAACTAAAATAGTTGTTATAATATTTTTTATACTTATTTTTTTTCTAATCTTTTTTAAATAATCAATTTCTTGAGCTGATGCGGTATTATTTTGCTTTTTTATTTCTTTTAAAATTTGCTTACAACTCTTACATGTTGCTAAATGATTTTCTACAAATTTTTTTGACGTTTCAGACAAAATACCTTCATCATAACTATTTAATAAGTCCTTAACAATATCACATTCATTTTTCATCTTTTAAGCCCTCCTTTATCTTTTTCTTACCTCTAAAAAATGTAACTTTAGCCCAATCTACACTTTTGCCCAATATCTGTGCTATTTCTTTAAACTTTAAATTTCCTAGTAGTCTTAAATACATAACATCTTTTGTTTCTTTATCAAGTTTTTGCACTTGTTTAAGTATCTTAAGTTTCATTTCTCTTTTATAAAGTTTTTCTTCAAGGGTTTCTTCAAATTCAACATTATCTTTTATTTCATCTAATGGAACTTCATTTAATCTTTTTTGCTTTTTTAATCTCTTATACCATATGTATTTACTTATTTGGCAAAGCCAAGTAGATATTTTGCAATCACCTCTAAATTTATTTATATTTTCAACTGCCACTAAAAACGTTTCTTGAACAATCTCCTCTGCAACATCCTTATTACCTGTTAGGCAGAACACATATTTATATACTATTTTTGCATATTTTTCATAAATTTCTTCAATATTCTGCATAACAATTCTCCTTTCATTTATTTAGTATCATTTTTTATCAATTGGTTACAAATTTTATAGCAAAAAATTAAAAGTTTTAATTTCTTTTCAACAAATAAAAACTGTCACATCATTTGCGGTATATATTTAAAAAGAAAAAGAACCCTACAATTTATAGGATTCTTCTTAAGAGTAACTCTTGCGATTTTCGAAAATCATTTATAATTTTCATTAAACTTTTTTGAAAAGTACATCTAAGCCATCTTTTTCAATAACTTTATCGTCAACTTTTTCTGACTTTTGGCCTTTTTTGCCTGACTTAGTTTTTTTGTCTTTAGTAGTTTTTGCTGCTTCAACTTGAATTCTATCAAGCCAAATGAAGAACAAGAATGAAACAAATATAAATATTTCATCAACTGCAATTGATACAGCAAATGGTGTAATATTTGCAACATCGCTTAAAGTTGAAAGCTCAATTGTGTGTCCTACTAATATTGCCAAAAAGACTAATAGTACTATACATGGTATTGTATTTTTCTTATATTGCTCTGCTAAAAAAGCACATAAAAGGACTAAAACAAGTGCTACTACAACATGTATTGGATTTGTAAAATTAATTATTGGCATAAATACTTCCTCCTTTGTTTCAATTTATATTTATAATATAATATTCTAACAATTTTTTCAATATAATTTATATTAAGTTTTTGTTACAATTGTGTTACGAAAACTATTTCAATTTTTCTTCTATAAAATCTGCAATTTCACGAGCTTTTTTGGTAATGTATTCTTGGTCTTCTCCCTCAATCATTACCCTAACTAAAGGCTCTGTGCCAGATGCTCTTATTAAAACTCTACCATTTCCTGAAAATTCCTTTTCAAGTTCTGCAATTTTTTCTTTTATTTCTGGATCTTTGTCAAAATCATATTTTTTGTCAGATGAAACTTTGGCATTTATTAAAACTTGTGGGTATATTTTAATTATTTTTGCAAGTTCAGATATGCTTTTTTTCTCACTTAAAGCTACTTTTAAAAGCATTAGTGATGTTAAAATACCATCTCCAGTTGGGTTATAATCTAAGAATATAATATGTCCAGATTGCTCTCCACCTAGGTTATAGCCATTTTGTAGCATGTTTTCTAGCACATATCTATCCCCTACTTTTGTTGACACAAAATTAATGTTATTTTGCTCACAATATTTTTTCATACCTAAGTTGCTCATAACTGTTGCAACAACAGTGTCTTTGGCAAGTTTGCCTTCTTTTTTCATTTGGTTTGAGACTATTGCCATTATAATGTCGCCATCAATTTCATTTCCATTTTCATCAACAGCTAAACATCTGTCACCATCGCCATCATAAGCAATACCTAAATTACATTTATTTGCTGCAACAAACTTCTTAAGCATATCTAAATGTGTTGAACCGCAATTTTCATTTATATTTGTTCCATTTGGAGTATTGTTTATAATGTAATGTTTAATTCCAAGAGCTGTATAAACTTTATCTGCAATTACTGATGTAGCACCATTTGCAGTATCTATTGCAACTGTAAAATCATCTTTATCTAATTTTTCAAAATCATCTTCAAATGTTTTCCTGAAGAAATACAAATATTCATCTAATAAGTCTTCTCTATTTTCAGAGACACCAATTTTGCTACTTTCTGCAATAAGCTCATTAATTTTGTCTGAGTCAAGAACTTCTTCAATTTCCTCCTCAAGACTATCTGGAATTTTCATTCCTTTATTGCTAAAATACTTAACTCCATTAAATTCATATGTATTGTGAGATGCAGAAATAACAACACTTGCGTCTGCTTTTAATTTTTTTGTTAAATATGCAATACCTGGTGTTGGTATAACTCCTACCAATTTAACGTTTGCACCATAGCTTAAAAATCCTGCTGTCATAGCACTTTCAATAAGTGTACCAGAAATTCTAGTATCTCTTCCTATTAAAATTGTTGGAGTATGATTTGTATGTTTAGCCAAAACATATGCTCCTGCTTTTGCAACTTTATATACTAACTCTGGTGTAAGTTCAGTATTTGCAATTCTTCTAATTCCATCTGTTCCAAAATATTTCATAACTCAATTTGTACGCTTAAATAAGCGCACTCTCCTTTCTTTAAATTTAATTTATATTATATTATATTATATTATTTTATACCAGCGACAATATATGTGGCTTACGCATTTAATCATCAAAAAGCTTGATATAATAAGGCTTAATATCTGTTAAAATGTCCTTAACCCATAATATACTTCCATCTTGTAATGTAAATTTTATATTTGGAAAAGTTCTTATCATCTTTTCGTCAGAAAAAACTTTATCTACAAAATCTTTTAGTCCAGGGTTATTTTGATAAATGTCTAAATAATGCTCATAATAGTCTTCTGCACCTTGCACTTCTAAGTTATAATTGTATATTAGTCTTGTTTCAAACATTTTTAATGCAAAACTTGTAATTAAAAAGTCTATTGCAATAAAAATTATGAGAATTACTGTTAATATATGTAGCGTTTTTACAGGTATTTTTGCCAATATTTTGTCTACTGTTGGATTGATAACTTTATTCAAGCAGATTGTAAGAATTCCCCAGAATATTGAGAAATACACACATATTCGTCCATTAATATTAAGCGGATAACTTGAATAATCCCACCATTTAATATTAAATATTACTTCTCCAATCCAGCTAACAACATATTCAACAACTGAACCAATTAAAAATCCAGTAATAAATAACGTCCAATTATTTTTCTTAGCAGATTTAGGTATGCAAATTAAACAAATTGCTCCTAAACCATATATACAGCAAAATGGTCCGTAAAGCATGCTTTGTCTACTTTCTATAACTCCTTTAGTTAAAAGCCCATATAAAGTTTCAATAACATAACCTATAAAGCTGTAAATTATAAAATATTCTAAAACTGTCCATATAGAATAATTAAATTTATTCTTTTTTACCTTCTTCGAAAGCTTATTCTCTTCTTTTTCGTTAGAAGCTTTAACATCATTTTTTTCGCTAGATGTTTTAACATCATTTGCTTCGTCTGTAACTTTTCTTTTTTGCATAATAAAGTGTTCCTTTCAATTATTGCATTTTTTGTTTCATAATTATTTATACAATATTATATGCATATTTGTTAATTTTCTTCAATATTTTTTTTATGAAATTTGCTCTTTACAGTAACAATTATTCCTTTTATAAATCTCCAATTATTTAATAAACTGTAAAGTACAGCAATTATTAGTGATATAACATTTATTACCCATAAAAGTACTATATTATTTCCTATCGCAGGAATATATTTAGCATAATATGCCAAACATATTATTGCTAAGAAAAGCATAGGCCCTTGCCATTTTAGTTCTTTTAATTTTAGGTATTTTTTTAATTTCTTTTTTCTATAAAAATATACAATTAAATTTGCAATTAATGTTGAAAAACAAGCTGCGTATATTTTAAATGTATTTACAAAAATCAAATCTACTACTAAGTTTATTACTGCTGCAACAATCGTTGTAGTTCCCATTATTTTAGTGTCTTTATATGCGGAAAAAATACCACCATAAAAACTAGATAGATTTGAATAATATGTTGCAATCATAACAATTGGTATATAAATATATGCTTCGTCATATGCTTCATTAATAAATATAGGAAATGCAAATGGCATAACTGCAATTAAGCATATTGTTACTGCATATAAAAATCTTTTGGCATCGTGATAAATACTATTATAGTATTGATTTTTATTTTCGTCTTTTACAATTTTAGCTGCTGACTCTTTCCACGCTGTATAAAAATATCCATAAAGAACATTTATTATATTTGGAAACTTGTTAGCCATAGCATATATACCATTAGCTGCCGAACTTACCATTTGTGTTAGTATTATTCTGTCTGACATGTTTATAATACTCCATGAGATGCTATTTGGTACTAATGGTACAGAATATTTTATCATATCCTTCATTAAAGGCTTGTCGATTTTTCCAATATATTTTGGAAGTTTTAAAATCCCAAATATAACAATTGCCGTAAAAGCGTTGGCTATGGTATTTGCCCACAAAAGTCCTTCTGCACCTGCTTTAAGTGCTAGTATAAACACTATATTTAGTATGATTGTAGATATTCCTAATATAAAATTAGAAATTGAATATAGCTTAATTTTGCCAAGTCCTCTTGAAAGAGCATTGCTTAATCCTATTAGTATATTTGATATTACAAATGTAATAATTGCTGTGATATACATCGGCGTATAATCTGTGCCAAAGCCCATAATTAGACTTGCCAAAACAGTAAATACAACTGTTCCAGCAAATGTGTATATAATTGTTTGTGTAATAATTTTCTTTCTTTCAACTTTACTATTTGCATCAATCAAATATCTAAACATTGATTCTTCCATTAGTAAAGTGATTATTGGACACAAGAAAATAGATAGAGTACATATAAAATCATAATTACCATATTCTGATGGGTCAAGTTTTGATGTATATAAGGGTAATAGCAAATACGAAATTATTTGTGTACTCAATTTTCCTATTGCAATTATTATTGTATTTTTCATTAATTGTTTTTTCTGGTTCATTTTGCTCCTTTGTTTTTAGATATATTTCTAACTTTCTTGCATTTTAATTTGATCATTATATTCTTAAAAACTCATATTTAATCTATGTGAGTTTATTTACTAAGAATTTTGATTTTAAGTTTATTTATTTTTAGTGGTCAATCTAGCAATTTCATCATCTAAATGTTTCACAAAATTTGCATTATTACTTACAAATTTCTTTGGCTTAAAATTTTTTGCCTCTTCTAACTTTTCTTCTAGTTTAGAAAAATCTTCTAATGGTATTATATATCCGTCCTTTGAAAATGTTTCAAGTATTTGTAATTGATGATCGTTTACATGTTCTCCATATTTTTTGAGTCTTGGAGCAACAATCATTGTTTTGCCTAAGTTTAGACCATAAATTATTGTTCCTACTCCAGCATGTGTTATTATTATTCTTGCCTCTTTCATGTATTTATTAAACTCATCTTGGGATAAAAATTTGTGTATTTCCATCTTTTTTGACTTAAAGTCTGTGCTTCCAGTTTGAGCAATTATTTTTTCATTCAAATTTAATTGTTCTACAGCTTCTAAAAGTCGTGGAAAATGCTTATCTTGAGTTCCTAGTGTTACAAAAATCAATTTATTACCTCCAATAATAATTGTTTTCATTATATTGCTTGGACTTATTATTAATAAATCCATCCCCAGCAAACTGCTTTAGGATAAAGTTTTTTCATTTCTTCCCATTGTACTACAAAAGTATTTGCAATTGGATAAACAAGTCTTCCAGCTAGAGTTTTTGAATTTCTATTTGCAAAAGTTTCAATCCATATTACTTTGCTTCCAAGAAGCCTTGCAATATAGCACATTGCTACAGCCGTATGAGTACCAGTTGTTACAACAACTTTTGGATGAAGTTTGAAATATAAATATAAACTTTTGAAAAAGTTAAATAAAAGTATGAAAAAGTATCTTATGGGCTTTTTTCTTGTTCCATATGCTAAGTAATGAACTTTGCCAGGATATTTTTGTGCTAAATCTTTATCAGATTCAGTTTTTTCAGTTACTATTGAATAATCATATTTTTCAAAATCAAGTTTAAGTAGTTCGCTAAGATGTCCACCCATACTTGAAATAAACATAACTTTTATCATATTTTACACTCCTACATTTTTTCTGGAACTTCAATTCCAAGCAAGCCTAGTCCATTTGTTAGAACTATTTTTGTCATATAAGCAATGTATAATCTTGCATCTTGTGCTTCTTTATCATCACAAAGTATTTTGTTATCATTATAAAAAGTAGAAAAAGCCTTAGCCACATCAATTAAATATCTTGAAATAATTGATGGCTCATTTTTATGCATTGCATCTAATAATGTGCTTTCAAAATCATCTATTAATTTAAGTAATTTAATACTGCTATCATCAGTAATTTTACTTAAATTTAATTTACTAGAATCAGGTATGTAGCCTGCTTTTTCAAGTACGCTGTTAGTTCTTACTGTCATATATTGTATATATGGACCTGTTTCACCATTAAAATTTAAAGCCTCTTTCAAGTCAAACACTTGATTCTTAGTTCTAGACTCAGCTAAATCTTCAAAGATAACTGCACCAACTCCAACCTGTTTTGCAACTAACTCTTTATTTGGAATGTCTCTGTCTTGTATAATTTCTTTTGACTTAGAAATTGCTTCATCAAGCAAATCTTCAACTTTAAAGAAATTGCCTTTTCTTGAAGACATTTTTCCTTCAGGAAGTCTTATCATTCCATAAGCTACATGTTCTAATCCATTTGTATATTTTTCATCTAATCCAAGATATTTTGCAACTGCAAAAACTTGTTTAAAGTGTAAACTTTGCTCTTCTCCAACCACATATAAGCATTTATCAAAATCATATGTTCTTGCTCTATACATAATTGCAGCTAAATCACGAGTTGCATATATTGATGAACCATTTGCCTTTTGAATTATGCAAGGTGTACTTATACCTTGGTCTTCCAAATTTACAACTTTGGCGCCTTGTGATTCTACTAGTTTGCCTGATTTTTCAAGTAAATCGATTACTTCTTGCATTTTGTCTGAATAGAATGCTTCTCCTTTGGTAGAATCAAATTTAACTCCAAGTAAATCATAAATTTTATCAAATTCTTTAACGCTTAAGTCTTTAAATTTGTTCCATAAATCTAAACAGTATGGGTCACCATCTTCAAGCTTTTTGAAGGTAGCTCTACATTCTTCCAAAACTTTTTCATCATCTTCACATAGAGCATTTATTCTTTTATAAATATCTGCAAGCTTGTCTATTGCATCTGTTGAAAAATCATACTCTCCTCCCCATCTTTTATATCCTTCAATTAGCTTTGCAAATTGAGTTCCATAATCTCCAAGATGGTTGATTCCAATTGTATTAAATCCTAAATATTTATATAGCTTATATAGTGAATTTCCTATTATAGTTGTTTTTAAATGACCGATATGAAATGGTTTTGCGATATTTGGTGAGGAATATTCTACAATAACAGTTTTTCCTTCACCTATGTTTGATTTTCCATAATCTTCTTTTTGAGCATCAAATTTTTGTATTGTTTCTTTTGCTAAACATACTTTTGCTACGTAAAAGTTTAAAAACCCATTTACAACGTCTATTTTAGAAATAATATTACTATCTACCTTGATATTATCTTTTATATTGTTTGCTATGTTTACTGGCGATTGTTTTAACTCTTTTGCAAGTCTAAAACATGGAAAAGCAAAATCTCCATTTGTTTCATCCTTTGGAATTTCCACATATGATTCAATTTCATCTTTGTTAATATTTGTTGCTTTTGAAATAGCTTCTGCTATGTATGATTTAAAATCCATATTAATCCTCATTTCTCTTTAAATTTAAAATTAATCTTGCAAACTCTACCAAATCCGATAAATGATTTTCTATAACATCAATCAAAATGTCATGGTCAAGTTCTTTATATGCATGTATTGCAATATTTCTAAAGCCAATCATGTTTTGTAAATTCAAGCTCATCTTTTTATTAATAATTTTATTTTTCTCTAGTATTTGAAAAGCTTCTTTTTTTGTTTGAGGCAAACCAAGTTTTCTTGTTGAAACAACATACATTGCTAAATCAGTTGTTGCCTCACATGCTCTTTGTAAATTTAAAACAATCATATCTTCTTTTCTGTAATCTTCAAGATTATCAGGATTGTCTTGATACTCTTCGTTTATCTTTTTTATACATCTTTCTATAGTTTCATATTTATTCAATATGACAGCTTCATTTTCCATATATGCTACCTCCATTCTTTATTCTTTGAATTATATCTTGTCTACTCTCATTAAGTTCTAAATATTCCCTACACATATCTAATTTATATAAATCAAACTTATAATCATCTTGGCAAAATAATTTTATTCCATTCATTAAAATCTCATATCTAAATACATCAGAAATATCATCTAAGTTAACTAAATCTACATCTTTTTGTGATATATCTTCTAATTTTTGCTTTAGCTCATAAATCTTTTTTGAGTCAATTTTGTTGCCTTTTATGGCAATATCTATATCACTTTCTTTATTTTGTGTATTTCTCGAATAACTACCAAATAAAATAATCGCAAATGGATTTATTTCATTTTTTAAATATTCTACCATTTTGTTTAAAATTTCTTTTATTTCTTCCATCATTTCTCCTAAAATAATCACTTTTAATATTATACACGAATTTAAAAAAGTTGTAAATATTTATGCAATTTAAGTTTCGGGATTTTTTAAGATTTTCACAAAAAACATTGATGGTAAGCAGATTTTTAGTATACTTTTATATTAAAAATCTGTTTTTTATTTTTCAGTCATCACTTAATAAACCCATCAT
>CALYAG010000021.1 GCA_944393465.1 uncultured Clostridia bacterium | reverse complement strand
TGATAACTAATTTTGAAGATATTAATACTTCTAAAAATAGTTCTACCGTTACGAAAAGTAACATCGGTACACAAAGACGTTTCTGAGCGTTTGCTTGAAATAAGTCCAACTTTAGCAGCTGAAGTAAGAAAAGTCCTTGATGAAAATAAAGCAGAAAGACATATTAGAGGAGGTATGGCAACAAAATTAAAGTATAGTCATTTACATAAAACTGGATAAATATATAAATTATTATCAACAACAAGCTTAAACTTAAATTTTTAATAATTTTTTTTATTTCAAAAATGGCTTGATTTCAGGCAAAAACTAATTGGTTAAAATTTTTTTTAATTTTTTACGACAACATATTGCATTTTTCGACAAAATATGATAAAGTATTTGTAGCGGAATAAA
The DNA here is from genome assembly GCA_944393465.1 of uncultured Clostridia bacterium. Taxonomy (GTDB): domain Bacteria; phylum Bacillota; class Clostridia; order TANB77; family CAG-508; genus CAG-793. Next base: position 27,291 of record CALYAG010000021.1, on the reverse strand, counting down.
TTTACTTAGGTAAATTTAGGATGCATTCCAAATACCAACTAATTCGAAAGGGGATATTTTTAATTGCAGAATATCTCCTTTTTATTATACAAAAATTAAGATTTAGTCTATTTTTTAATAAACTAAATCTTTTTATTTTTATTCTTTTTCTAAACTATCCTTCATTATTTTATCAAACTCAGGTAATTCCTTTTTTAAAATAACTGGTCTTCTTGTTTTTAAATTTATAAAGCATAAATCTGTGCTACCTGTTGCGACTAATTCCCCGCTTCCTACTTTTGTCATTACATAACTTATTGTTATTTTTACACTATCATATTTGGTTACTTTTGTTTCAATTTCTACACTATCACCAAATGTACTACCATTTTTGTATTTGCAATTTACTGAAAGTATTGGAGATGTTATTCCCATTGACTCTAATTTATCAAAGCCAAAGCCAATTTCATCTAGCCAAGCAACTCTTGCCTCTTCCATCCATCTAATATAATTAGAATGATGGGTTAACCCCATTCTATCTGTTTCATAATATTGTACTTTATGTATGTATTTTGCCATTCTTTTAAACTCCTTTATTTTAAATTATCTATGTTTTCTCGAATTTATTTTCTGCTTATTAGCTTTGTTTTTCACAGTCTTTTTATTTGTATTTTTCAATTGTTGTTTAGAATTTGAAGTTAGATTTTTTGCCTTTGTTTTACTCCTTTTTTGAACCGAATATCCGAACTTACCAACCTTTTTTCCTAAAGCATAGTATCCGCCATTTGCATAAGCAATCAAATTACATTTTGAAATATCAAAAGCACCCTTTTCATCAATATACTTTTCATCTGCATCTATGCACAAAACCTCTGCAATAAACATATCATGACTTCCAAGAGGTACAACTTCTTTAACCTTACATTCTATTGAAACTGGGCTCTCCTTTATTAGAGGACATTTAACCATATTGGCCTTTTCTTTTGTTAAATGCATTTCTTTAAATTTATCTACATTTGCTCCAGATTTTACACCACACCAATCAGTTGCATATGCTAGTTTTTCAGTAGTTAAATTTATTACAAATTCTTTATTTTCTTTTATAATATCATGTGAATATCTTGTAGGTCTAACTGAAATATATACCATTGCTGGATTTGTATTAATTATGCCTGTCCATGCAACTGTTATAATATTAGACTTTTCCATATCTCCACAGCTTACCATTACTGCTGGAATAGGATATTCAAATGTACCTGCTTTCCATTTAACTTTCCCCATAATGACTCCTTTCTTTTCAATTTTTTCAGTTGGGGACGGTCCTAAATCGAAAATGTCAATTGGGACGGTTCTATTTGACACAAAACCGTGTCAAATAGAACCGTCCCAATTGACATCCCGATTGACACTTTCTAATTTTTTCGCTTTAAGACCGTCCCCGATCGAAAATTTTCAAAAAAGGACCGTCCCCAACTGAAAAAATTACTCAAATACTGTTTTTACTTTTGGAAGTAAATAGTGGCTTCCGCCTTCGTCTTTTACGTTTTCGCACATTGATACTACTAGCAACCCATCTTCATCAAACGCATCAAACCATCCTATTTCTGTACCATCTTTATCTTGTTGGTCTGCCTTTATTTCTGCAGTTCCAGTTTTGCCTGCAATTGTTTTTCCTTCTACTTTTGCTGCTCTTCCTGTTCCTTCCTCTACAACAGCTATTAAATCTTGTTTTATTGTATTTGCTATTTCTGAAGATATTACATTTTCTTTATAATATTTAGTGCTTGCATTATTTGATGTTCCAAAGCTTGAACTACTCAAATTACTTGATGAGATCGTTCCATTTATTATATTTGTACTACTATTATTATTCTCCGACCTTTCAAGTACTGGCATTACCATATTTCCGCCATTTGCAAAACTTGAATAAATCATTGCCATATGTATTGGGTTAACAAGCATTTGATCTTGTCCGTATCCGCTATTAGCTACACTTGCATCACTATCCATTGAACCATATGTAGATTTTGAAATATCTTGAACAAAAGATATTTTATCATTAAATCCAAAATCTTCAAGTCCTTTTTGAAAATTGCTCCTGCCTATTTTCAAAGCTGCTTTTGCAAAATATATATTATCTGAATACACAAGTGCATTTCTTAAATTTGCTGGTCCTGAATATGTTTCAAGTGTTGTTATGTATAAATCTCCCCAAGAGCTATCATTTTGCCACCTAGTTCCGCTTCTTCCAAAGTCATCGTCTGCCGTAAAGCTATTATATTTTAGTCCTATTGCTCCTACAACAGGTTTTAAAGATGAACCTGGTACATATGTAGCCAAATACCTATTGAACATAGGCTTTTTCTCATCATTTTGTAAATTATTCCACTCAGTATCTGTTACTCCTAATGACATATCATTTGCATCATATGATGGCGTGCTAACTAAAGCCAATACTTCTCCAGTATTATAGTTCATTGCAACAGATGCACCTTCATCATCTTTAAACTCATTATACAACTTTTGCTGAATGTTTATATCTATTGTAGTTTTAATATTTTCTCCATTTTTAACTTCTTTAGTAGCTAGCGTTTTTATTTTATTTCCACTTTCATCTGTTATGTAAATTTCTGCACCATCTTCACCTTTTAACCTGTCATTATATGCATATTCTAAGCCTGTTTTGCCCTCATCATCTTGCACATATCCAGTAAGAATTGATGTTGCTTCTTTATATGGATAAATTCTAGCATTAATATCTGTTATTAAAACTCCTTTTATTTGCAATAACTGATTTTTTAAATCTTGCTCGTCTTTTGATATTTTTCTTAGTGGTACAAAAGTATCATCTTTTACGTAACTTGCTGATAATGCATTATTAATGGTGTCCTCTGTAATACCTAAAAGTTCTGCAAGCTTTCCTAAATCTGAGGTATCATCCATTTTCCCTGGAACTAAACCTACTGAATTAGCCTCTCCATCTTTGGCAATTGCTATATCATTTCTATCATAAATAGCTCCTCTAGTGCTATCTAATGTTGAAACTCTTACCTTGTATTCATCTTTTAAATCTGGAAAAATGACTGATGAATTCCACAAAATTTTATATCCATCATCTTGTTTTTGTAGTTTAACTGTATTCATGAAACTCATATTTCCCGCAATTGTATCCAGTGAATTATTATATGTAACATTTACTATATTGCTGTTATCTTCATCTTCTGTATTTGTGAGTACAGTAGTACTAATGTTTTTCGCTTCTATTCCTTCATAAATATTTTTAATTCTAGTCACAAAATCTTCTTTTGAAGTATCTGTAATTACATAGTCATACATCGCTTCGTATTCCCCATTAGATAGCTTTTCAAAATAATCTTTTAAAGCTATTGATGGCTCTGTTTGATTTGTTCTATACACTATTATTCCAATAGCTATACCTGCTATAACTAAAATGAAAAGTAATACAATTAAAAATTTTTTCATAGTTTTCACCTCAAAATAATAGCAACTTGCCTTATGTATTTTTCAGTAATAATCTGCTACTATTCTTTCTTTAATTTTAGGCACCAAAATAACCTATGCATATTTTATAATACATAGGCTATTTTTGCAAGATATATACGGTCGACCGTTAGTTTAGTCCGAATTTTTTCCCTGATTTTGTAAGATTCACTTAAATCTACTACTCCATCTCCATAATCTTCTTTGCTCTTTCCACATCTTTATTGTTTGCCACTCTTACATCTTCTAATTCATATGGTAGTCCAAGTTTTTCCCATTTATACTTTCCTAAATCATGATAAGGTAAAAACTCAAATTTTTCTACATTAATTGTTTTTAAAAACTCTTTTAATTTAAGCAAATCCTCTTTTTTGTCTGTAATACCCGGAACTAAAACTTGCCTAATCCATATTCTTTTATTTTTCTCATTAATATATTTTGCAAATTCTAATTCTAACTTATTTGAAGAGCCTGTAAGCCACTTGCAAGTTTCATCATTAATAGATTTTATATCTAATAAAAATATATCTGTCAAATCAACAATTTGCTTTATTTTATCTGTAATTGTAAACATTCCAGAAGTATCTAAGCATGTAGAAATATTTTGCTTTTTTAGCTCTTGAAATAGGCTTATTACAAAATCTTGCTGCAAAAGAGGTTCTCCTCCACTTAAAGTAACTCCTCCATTTGATGCAACAATGTAATTTTTATATCTCATTATCTTTTCTACTACTTGTTTTACTGTATATTGCTCACCTGAATTAATATCCCAAGTATCTCTGTTTTGGCAATATTTGCATTTTAGATGGCATCCTTGCATAAATATTACAAATCTTATTCCCGGTCCATCTACTGCACCTAAGCTTTCAAATGAGTGTATTCTTCCTGTCACGTTTTCGTTATTCATTGCTTACTCCTCTTTTCAGTTTTTTCAGTTTGGGACGGTCCTAAATCGGAAATATCTTTTTCATTTTAGGTCCGTCCCCAATCGGAAATATTTTTTTCATTTTAGGACCGTCCCCAATCGGAAATATTTTTTTCGTTTTAGAACCGTCCCCAATCGGAAATATTTTTTTCGTTTTAGGTCCGTCCCCAATCGGAAATATTTTTTTCGTTTTAGGTCCGTCCCCAATCGAAAATATTTTTTTCGTTTTAGGTCCGTCCCCAATCGAAAATTTTCGAAAAAGGACCGTCCCCAACTGATAAAAAATTAAATCTTCTCCTGTATAGTTCTAGCAATAACTTCTTCTTGTTGTTCACGAGTAAGTTTAACGAAGTTTACTGCATATCCTGATACACGTATTGTTAGGTTTGGATAATTTTCAGGATGATTCATTGCATCTATTAATAAACTTCTATCAAATACATTTACATTTATGTGATGTCCTGTTTGCATAAAATATCCGTCTAACATACTTGTTAAATTATTAACTCTTTCTTCTTCACTATGACCAAGTGTAGATGGTGTTATAGCAAATGTATAAGAAATACCATCTTCTGAATATTCATAAGGAAGTTTTGCTATTGAATTCATTGAAGCAAGTGCTCCTGATTCATCTCTTCCATGCATTGGGTTTGCTCCTGGTGCAAAGGCAACTCCTGCTTTTCTTCCATCTGGTGTACTTCCAGTATTTTTACCATATACAACATTTGATGTTATTGTTAAAATAGATAATGTTGGGTCTGCATTTCTATACGTTTGATGTTTTTCTATTTTCTTCATAAATGTTTTAACTAAATTTACAGCAATTTCATCAACTCTATCATCATCATTTCCGAATTTAGGGAAATCACCTTCTACTTCATAATCAACTGCTAATCCGTCATCATTTCTAATAACCTTTACTTTTGCATATTTAATAGCAGATAGTGAATCAACAGCTACTGAGAAACCTGCAATTCCACAAGCCATTGTTCTTCTTATTTTTCTATCATGTAAAGCCATTTCTAAAGCTTCATAAGAATATTTGTCATGCATAAAATGAATTGCATTTAATGCTTTTATATAAATTTTTGCAACATAGTCCATCATCTGATCAAATTTTTCCATTACTTCGTCATAATTTAAGTATTCAGAAGTTATTGGCTCAAATTTTGGAGCTACTTGTTTTCCAGACATTTCGTCTTTTCCACCATTTATTGCATATAATAGTGTTTTGGCTAAATTTGCTCTAGCACCAAAGAATTGCATTTGCTTTCCTATTTTCATAGCAGATACACAACAAGCAATTCCATAATCATCTCCCAAAGTAATTCTCATTAAATCGTCATTTTCATATTGAATTGAAGATGTTGCAATTGATATTTTTGCACAGTATTTTTTAAATCCTTCTGGTAAATTCTTTGACCATAATACTGTTATATTTGGTTCTGGAGCAGGCCCTAAATCTTCTAATGTATGAAGTAATCTAAATGAATTCTTTGTAACTAATGTTCTTCCATCAATACCCATACCACCAATGCTTTCAGTTACCCAAACTGGATCACCACTAAATAAGCTATTGTATTCAGGAGCTCTTAAAAATCTTACCATTCTAAGTTTTAATACAAATTGGTCCATTAATTCTTGAGCAAATTCTTCTGTGATTGTACCATTTTTCAAATCTCTTTCCACATATATGTCTAAAAATGTGGAAACTCTACCTAAACTCATTGCCGCACCATTTTGGTCTTTTATTGCACCTAGATATGCAAAATATGTCCATTGGAATGCTTCGTGAGCATTTTTTGCAGGCATTGAAATATCGAATCCATATTTTTCTGCCATTAGTTTTAATTGTTTCAATGCTTCTATTTGATCATGAATTTCTTCTCTATCACGAATTACTTCTTCTGTAAATTCATCTGTATCTAATATGTTTAGCTCATCTTGCTTTTCAGCAATTAATGCGTCTACACCATATAAAGCAACTCTTCTGTAATCTCCTATAATTCTTCCACGTCCATATCCATCTGGAAGCCCTGTTAATAAATGTGAACTTCTTGCTCTTCTAATATCTGGTGTATATACTGCAAAAACTCCATCATTATGAGTTTTTCTTAATTCGTGATAAATATATTCAACTTCTGGGTCTACCTTATATCCATAGCTTTCACAAGATTTTTCAACAATTCTTATACCACCATTTGGCATAATTGCTCTTTTTAATGGAGCGTCTGTTTGAAGTCCAACTATTGTTTCTAAATCTTTATCAACATAGCCTGCTTCATATCTATTTATTCCTGAAGGAGTTTTTGTATCTACATCAAGTACGCCTTTTTTTCTTTCAACTTTATACAAATCTTGTATTTTGTCCCATAATTTAGCACTTCTTTCAGTAACATTTGCTAAGAAACTTTCATCACCATCATAAGGTGTATAATTTGCTTGAATAAAGCCTCTTACGTCTATTTCTTTTGTCCACTCTCCTTGTTTATTAAAACCTTCCCATTCTTTAAAATCCATAATTCTACCTCCTTTATTTTTATTTCAATTTATTTTTTGCATTATGCTATAAACTATACATAAGTTCATGATTTTCAAAAAAAAGATACGCTATTATGTTATCTTTTCTTGCTCTTCCATATGCTATATTATCATAACATATGACGTTTATCAACAAATTTTTCGTAAATATTATGTGCAAAATTTTAGTAAATATTATTGGCCCAGGAAAAACTTGATTTTTCCTATTCAACAAAAAAAGAGAGGTGGGAATTACCCCACCTCAGTTTTAAGGTCAATGTCGTTTGCTTCAGCCTCCTCCTGCTCTAAGGCGCTATCGACTAACTCGTGTATGGTTTCTGCCATTGCAGGATGTGCTTCCTGCATGATGGCATCAGCCACTTCAATAAATCGTCCGTCTGGCTCCAAGCCATAAGCCTTTGTCAGATTAGAAGCCATGCTCAAATATGTCATATAACCAACCTCTTTCAATAATGTAGTACATTATATTATATCATATATTCCATTATTTGTCAAACACTCCCACTTTCTTTATTCCAAAAGTTATAAAATATATAATTCCTGAAATAATTACAATCATAGGTCCTGTTGGTATATTTGTGTAGTATGAAATGATAAGTCCGCTAATTCCTGAAAATAGTGCAAATATTATTGAAAATAAATGATAACTTCTCATATTCATTGCAATATTTCTACTTGATGCTGCTGGCAAAATTATTAATGAATTTATTAGTAAAATTCCAACCCATCTAATTGAAATCATTACCATGACTGCAATTAATATAGCAAAAATATTTTCCATTGCTTTTACATTTATTCCTTTGCTTTTAGCTAATGTGCTGTTTAAACTTACTGCATTTATTTTGTTAAATAAGTAAAACCAAAATATAAAGGTTAATATAAAAGCCACAAATAAGTACAATATTTCTGATTCTGAAATGCTTAAAATATCTCCAACTAAATAGCTAGAATATTTATTAAAACTTCCGCTTTGAGCGAGTATTGCAAGTCCAAGTGCAATTGCTATTGATGAAAATACGCTTATTATGGTATCTGCCCCATAGGTTGTTTTACTTTTTATAAAATTTAATAAAAGTGCAAAAATTACGGCAAATATTATCATAGATATATTTATGTTTGTCATTCCTAAAAGCATTCCTATTGCTATACCTGTAAGAGCAGAATGTCCTAGTGCATCAGAAAAGAATGCCATTTTTTTATTTACTATCATTGTACCAATTATTGCAAAAATTGGTGAAACTAATAGTATTGCTAAAAAAGCATTTTTCATAAATGTATATTGCATAAAATCAAAAGGTAATATTACTTCTAGTAAATTATATATTACTTCCATTTTTGTTGCTTCCTTCCCTTGTATTTTTAATTATAACTTGTATTTTTAATTATAGCTTTTACTTTTATAAAAATAACTTTAACAGACTAACTTCACTTATTGATTTCTAAAAACTCTGAATAAACCCGTTTTTATTGATTTAGGCTATTTCTCCAAATCTTTCTTTAAATTCATCGCTTTTAAAAACTTCCTCTGCTGTCCCTTCTTTAATTATTTCTTTATCTAGTAAAACTACCCTATCTGCATATTTTTTTACCAAGTCTAAGTCGTGAGAAACAAGTATTATTGACATATCATATTGCTTTTTTAAATTTACTAAAATTTCATAAAAATCTTTTGTTCCGTTTCTGTCAACACCTGATACTGGCTCATCTAAGATTAGTAAATTTGGTACAGGTGATGTTGCTATTGCAAGGAGTACTCTTTGAAGTTCTCCACCTGATAGATTTCCCACTCTTTTATCAATCAATTTTTCTGCACCAAACATTCTTAATGCTTCTCTTATTTTTTTATATAAGCTTTTGTCTTTCATAAGCCAAACTGGTTTATTTGAAACATATGATGCAAACATATCATAAACAGTTGTTGGCATATCCCTCTCCACATTTAAATGTTGTGGAACATAGCCAATTTTAATTTTTTTCTTTTTATTTTCCTTCATATCAAAAAATTCAACTTTACCAGTATGATTTATCTCTCCTAGAATTGACTTTAATAGTGTAGATTTTCCAGCACCATTTCTACCTATAATCATTAAAAGTTCTCCGCAATGGACTTCTATATTTATATTTTTTATTATATCTTCTTTTCCTATTTTTACTGATAAATTTTCAATTTTTGTGCAATGAAAACCACAACTTTCCATTAGTAATTTAGTCCTTTCATTAATTTTTGTGTCAAATGGGACTGTTACATTTGACAACTTTTACAACATTAACACCATATTAACATTTTTTACAGCAATGTTATCAAATAGAACAGTCCCATTTGACAACTTTTCCTTAAAACATTATTTTTAGTATTTCTAAATTTTCTTTCATAGTATTTATATAAGAGTCTAAAGAACCATCTCCACTCATGGCATCATTTAATCTATAGACTTTTGCTCCAGTTTCGCTAGCTATTAAATTTGCATTTTGGTCGTCATCATTTTGTCCTATGACTATTGCCTTTATTCCAGAATTTTTAACCTCTTCTATTACATCTCTTACTGTTTCAGCAGATAATGCGCTTTGCTCATGGTCTGTTTCTATCAAAGTTTCATCAACACCTATGAACTTAAATAAATATGAAAATGCTTCGTTTAATGATACTACTTGTCTTTCATTTGCGCCAAATTCATAACTATCATATTCAGCTTTTAAATCTTGCAATTTCTGTATGTATGTATTTTTATTTTGCTCATATAATTCACTATTTGAAGAATCTAACTCTTTAAATCCTTCCGTTATAGCCTCTACTTGCAATATATAATCATCTATACTTGTCCAAAAATGAGGATTTACTTCTTCTCCCTCTTGCACAAAATCCGTAATTTTTGTGCTTGAATCAACCATTTTTACATTTGGATACGAATCTACTATTTTTTGTATAAATTGTTCCATGCCATAGCCATTTTGGATAAAAATGGCTGCATCCTCAAACTTTTTTAAATCTGCAGTTGTTAATGTGTAATCATGTATACAGCCAACATAATTTTCTGCCATATTACTTACTTCTAAATTTTCTGCGCCATTTGTTATGTTAAGTGTCATTATATAAATTGGATAAAATGATGTTACAATTTTTAATCTTATAGCATCTTTATGGCTGCTTTTATTCAAATTTCCAATTACAATAAGGACTATAAGTACAAGTAAAATTGCAATTGAAATAATTATGTTTCTTTTTTTCATCTATTTTGCTATAACCCCTTTCTTGGTTTATCTTAATTCTTTACTTTAACTTTTGGCTTTTAAAAGATTAGACTTGGTTCAACTTTACTTTGTAAATACGAGCTTTTATGTTTAACTTATTGCTTTATTTTAAAGTCATAGTACAAACTAATATTTACAAAATAAAGTTAGAACTGCTATATCCGTGTTCTAACTTTACTGTTTTGCTTTAATTTATTTTAAAATTATCATACTTAAATTTTAAAAATTAGTTTTGGCTATATGGTAACATAGCAATATGTCTACATCTATTAACTGCTGTAGTTATATCTCTTTGATGTTTTGCACATGCACCTGTTGTTCTTCTTGGAAGAATTTTGCCTCTTTCATTAACAAATTTCTTTAATTGTTCTGGATTTTTGTAATCTAAAACTAAATTTTTGTCACTGCAAAGTGGACAAGCCTTTTTTCTAACTTTTCTTACTTTGTAATCATCATCATAATCTTTGTTGTTTCTTCTATTTCTGTTATTTTTCTTGTCTGCCATAATATGTGCCCCCTTTCTGCTAAAATTGTATGTTTACTTATGATTAATTCATAATAATTTGATACATAATTAACTTGCATAAGCCATTATGTATGATAGCTCTTTTATGCTATTAAAATGGTAAGTCATCTCCTGATGATACTTCAAAATCTGATGTATCTCCACTTGATGCTCCATTATCTCCACCAAAGCTATTGCCAAAATCATTTGCGCTAGCATTTGGATCTCTTTTGCTATCTGCAAAATAAGTTTCTTCTGCAACAACTTCTGTTGTATATCTTTTTTGACCTGATTGGTCTTCCCAACTTCTAACTTGCAATCTACCAACTACTGCAACCTGTTGGCCTTTTTTAAAATACTTGCTACAAAATTCACCTGTTTTGCCCCAAGCTACAATATTTATAAAATCTGCAGTTTGAGTATCTCCTTCTCTAACAAATCTTCTGTTTACTGCTAGAGTAAAATTTGCAACTAATGTGTTGTTAGTTTGAGTATATCTAACTTCTGGATCTCTTGTTAATCTACCCATTAATATTACTTTATTCATTTTTACCTACCTTTCGGCTCCCCAAAAGCTTTTATTTTTCAGTTGTTTAATAGCAATTACTGCTATAAAGAATAACCTTTTATTATACTATTAGTCTTCTCTTTCATCTTTTACAACGATGAACTTAATAATTTCGTCTGTTATTCTGTAGTTTCTTTCTAATTCTGCAATTAGAGTTGGCTCTGCTTCAAAGTAAAATACTACATAAATACCTTCTTTGTTCTTTTTAACTTCATATGCAAGTTTCTTTTTGCCTAAAGTATCTACTTTTGTTACTTCGCCTTGTTTATTAATCAAATCTGAGAATCTGTCTATAAGGCTTTTTACCTTATCTTCATCTGCAGATGGATTAATAATGATAACACTTTCGTATTTGTTCATTATATTCACCTCCTTATGGATAATAGCCTGCAAAACCTTTGCAAGCAAGGAACTCAAAAAGTGATTTAATCTCTTTTCAAGTAGTATTATTTTATCACAAAATATACATAATTGCAAGTGTTTTTTCTTGAAAATTTTGGCATATTTATTTACTTACTTTTCTCTTTTTCACAAATTTATTAATCTCAATACTTGCAATTGGTATAAGCACCACTATGTATGGAATTATATATCTTGATTTTGCCTCCCATAAAATATGGAATGCGAATCCTCCCATAAAAATTAACAATAAGTAGATAATTTCTGGTGACAAGTTTTTTCTATTTTGTATTAGTACAATTATTGAGCATACACACATCAGTATTAACAAAGCTTTTTGATAAAATGTTAAAGGTTCTTTAATAGCATTTAAGTAATCATCTTCACTTTCATGTAATAAATTAAGTCTTACTGCTGAATAGGTATTTTCAGCCCACATAGAAGCTAATTTCATTGTATAAAATCTAAATGTATATCCCATATCCTGTGCAAAATATGTAAGTCTATCTTTTATTCTATTTGCATATTCATCTTTAACACCTTGTGGGTCTTTTAAAGCAGGCTCCCCTATACTTTCATTGTACCAACCATTTCCTCTACTGCTTTCACTCATCGCCATTAAAAAGTAACTTATATTAGGGTATGTTTTATTACTGTCTAAATTATATTTATTCATGTAATAGTTGTTCACTATCCTTGCTGGAATAAGTGAAATAGCTATGTACATTACAATTACTAAGACATTTATTATATTTTGCTTTGCTGTTTTGCTTTTTATTTTTGTAAATAAGTTAAATAGCAAATAAATAACTGTTGCAATTATAAATATTAAGCTATTCATTCTCATCATATATGCAAGCATTGAAAAAGCCGAAGCTATAACAGCATATTTTATATAACTATATTTTTTAGGCTTTTTTTCAAAGCATATTGCCCCAACATTTTTATTAAGATTCTCTTCTTTTGCCTCTGCATTATTGTTTTCATACTCTACAAATTTCATCATGTAGTATACACTAAATAATGAAAATGCTAAGCTTGGCAAATCTCCATAAATAAATGTTGAAAGCATTGGTATTGACACAAATGTTAGCATTAGGATTAATAATAGAACTTTATTTACTTTGTATTTTTTAGATAGCATATTCCCTATTTTGTAAACTGCTGCAACTATTGCAATTACAGCAAATACATTTGGCACTCTTAATACTGCAATTCCATCGAAATGTATTAATTTAAAGAAAAGGCTATAAATAAAGCTCAGTGGTATTTGCTGTGGGTAAGATTGAATATATTCTTTCAGTGTAGTGCCTGCATATGTTCCACTTTGCAATATTTCTTCATCATAGCCTTTGTAAAAAAGTTTGCCCATCATTGCAACTTCTACTTGGTCACCAACTATGGGAGCCCAAACAAAAATTGTCCACAAAATATCCGCTACTATGTAAATAACTAAAGCAGCTATAAATAGCCTTTTTCTTAGTTTTTTTCGTTTATCATCTTTATATAAAAATTTGTTTAGCCAATTTGCAAACAAATAAATAATCGCGCCAATTAGCAATATGCCAAGTATATAAATAATGTTATTATAGGAAATTGTTATATGCTCTGATGCATCTAAATTTGCTGTAAAACATATATTTAAAATTACTACTATTGCTAAAAGTATTACTCCAATTATTAAAAAAAATCGTTTCACTCTACTCTCCTTATATATATTTTTTCAGTTGGGGACGGTCCTTAACTGAAAAACTTTTCAAATAAAGACAATCCTTAAACAAAATAATATTTTTTCATTTAAGGACCGTCCCCAACTGAAAAACTTTTCAAATAAAGACAATCCCTAAACAGAATAATATTTTTTTCATTTAAGGACCGTCCCCAACTGAAAATTTTACATATATTCTTTTAATTTTTTGCTTCTACTTGGATGTCTTAGTTTTCTTAACGCTTTTGCTTCTATTTGTCTAATTCTTTCACGTGTTACTTGAAATTCTTTGCCAACTTCTTCAAGAGTTCTCGCTTTACCATCATCTAAGCCAAATCTTAGTCTTAACACTTTTGCTTCTCTTGGAGTAAGAGTTGACATTACTTCGTCAAGTTGTTCCCTAAGCATTGTGTAAGATGCGGCATCTTGTGGAGATGGAGAGTCTTCGTCTTGTATAAAATCTCCTAAGTGGCTGTCGTCTTCTTCACCTATTGGTGTTTCAAGTGATACAGGGTCTTGAGCTATTTTTTGTATTTCTAATACTCTATCCACAGATATGTCCATTTCTTTTGCTATTTCTTCTGGCGTAGGCTCTCTACCATTTTGTTGCAATAATTGTCTTGATGTTCTAATAAGTCTATTGATAGTTTCAACCATATGAACTGGGATTCTTATTGTTCTTGCTTGGTCTGCTATAGCTCTAGTTATAGCTTGTCTTATCCACCATGTTGCATAAGTACTGAATTTGTAGCCTTTTGTATAATCAAATTTTTCAACAGCTTTAATAAGGCCCATATTTCCTTCTTGAATAAGGTCTAAGAATAACATACCTCTACCAACATATTTTTTTGCAATACTTACAACAAGTCTTAGGTTTGATTCCGCTAATTTTTGTTTAGCTGCTTCATCTCCAGCTAAAACTTTTTTAGCAAGGTCTAATTCTTGGTCGTATGTTAAAAGTGGTATTTTTCCTATTTCACGTAAATACATTCTAACAGGATCATCTATACTTACACCTTCTAAGTTATCTACGTCTATATCGTTGACATCTATATCTTCAACTTCTTCTAAGTCTTCTGCATCAGGCTCAATATCTTCTATGTCATCTTTTAGCACATCTATTCCACTATTTTCTAATGCATTAAACACTTCATCAATTTGGTCTGCGCTAGCATTGCCAAGTTTTGACGCAAGTTCGCCATATGTGATTTTACCTTTAGTCTTTACATCTTCAATTATTTTTTGAATCTCTTCTGGACTTTTGCCTCTTTTAGCTCTTGCTGGCTTTTTTTCTTTAGTCTTTTGAGCCTCTTCTTGCTGTTCTTTATGAGCCATTCTTGCACTATCAATTAAATTGATTGCAGTTTTTATGTCCTTCTTTTTTTCTTTTTTTACTACTTTCTGTTCTGATTTAGCCATTTTAAATTCATTCCTTTCTAGGAATAAAGTTGAAGGTTCAACTTTTCCCCTATTTATACTTTGATAGTATATATTAATTTCGCTATGCTTTGTGTTTATAAAGCTAAACTGATTTTTTATTAGTTTTTAAAAAATTTACTAATTACTCTTATTTAATTTTAGCTAAACTTATTATAATATCGTTTAATTCTTTTCCTAAATTTGTAGACTCTTCTTTTGAAATTGTATTATCGTTAAGTTTATTTATAATTTCGTTTCTTCTGGTAATTAAATTGTGCTTTTTGTATGCTTTTTCTATATCTTCTATACCCTTTTCAACATCCGAAATTTCAAAGTCATATGCCAAAATTCCACTAATATAGTTAACTGTGTCGGTATCTTCAAACCAGTTTAGCACATTTTCCATGTTTTCATTTGGAGTCAATTTGTCATATAAAGTTTGAATTATATTTTTATTTTTCTCAGATTTTATACTTTCTATGCTAACTATTTGTTTTATTCTTTCTAAACTTTCTTTGGGATAATTAATTAGAAGATATATTACCATTTGTTCTCTTCTTGATGTTTGTTCATCAACTTTTTCTTCTTGCTTTGGTCTAACTATATTTGGCTTTGCCTCTAATGTTTTAGGGCTTGCACCTTTGGCTGAATATAATCTTTTATTGATTTCTGCATAAATTGCTTCTTTTGAAATATTGTATGTACCTGCAATTTTGTCAACATATACTTCTCTTTCCATGCTGTTATTTACTTCCGAAAGTATTTTGGCAATTGCATTTAAAAATTTGATTTTGTCGCTTACATTATCCAAGTTAAGGTCTTTTTTAAGATTTTTAACTTTGTACTCAACTACTGAAATGGCATCATCCATGCACTTTTTGAATCTGTCTGGACCATATTTTACAACGAATTCGTCTGGATCTTTTGCTCCACTTATTTGTAAAACTCTAATGTCACAGCCCATGCTCCTAAGTATGTCCATACCTCTAACTATGGCAGCTTGTCCTGCTCCATCTGCATCATAGCCAAGTATAACTTGCTCTGTAGACTTACGCAAAAGTCTGCCTTGTGCGTCTGTAAGTGCTGTTCCAAGTGATGCTACAACATTTGTAATACCTCTTTGGAAAAGTGAAATAGCATCCATGTAACCTTCAACAATAAGTAACCTTTTCATAACTCCGTGGGTTAAACTTTTTGGCAACATTTAATCCAAATAGGTTACGCCCCTTGCTATAAACAATATTTTCTGGTGAATTTATGTACTTAGGCTTGCTATCATCTAAAACTCTACCACCAAAGGCTATTACTCTATTTCTAACATCTTGTATTGGAAACATTATTCTATTACGATATCTATCAATGTACATACCTTTTTCGCTTTTATTAACTAAACCCGAAGCTAAAATTTCTTCATCTTCAAATCCTTCTTTTCTAAGAGCTCTATACAGTTCATCAAACTGACCTGAATAGCCTATCATAAACGACTTTAATGTATTATTGTCTAATTTACGCTTTTTTATGTATTCTTGACCTTGTTTTGATTCTGGTCTGTATAAATTTTTGTGATAAAACTCGGCTGTGAACTTGTTTACATCATAAACCTTAGCTTTAAGTTTAGCTACCTTTTCATCTTCATAATTTGTAAGTGTAGGTAATTTGATACCTGCTCTATCTGCAAGCATTTGCACACTTTCGACAAAGCTAACATTTTCTATTTTTTGTATGAAGTGAAAAACATTGCCACCAACACCGCAACCAAAGCAATGAAATATTTGCTTATCTGGTGAAACTGAAAATGATGGTGACTTTTCATTGTGAAATGGGCATAAACCAAAGTAGTTTCTTCCACTTCTTTTTAATGTAACATATTGTGATACGACATCTATAATATCATTACGACTTCTAATTTCATCTAATAATTCATCACTATATCTCACTTTAAACAATCCTTCTTTATACTCATACTTATATTATTCGACATATGTAAACTAAATCCTTCTTAAAATTGCAAAAGTCTACATTTTATGTAAAGAATATATAACTTAATATCTTTGCTAAAGCTCCAATATACATTTACATAATATTTATCAAGGTTCAAAATATTAGTGGACTTATATTTGCAAGTCCACCTCTATAGTCTGTTTTTGTTTAATTTTTAAAGCTTTATAATATTTGTGTAATTTAGTCATACTAACTTTTAATTATTTAAGCATTTGCTGCACCATTAAATGGTATAAATTTGTTTACAGCATTTTGTTGTAAATCTATTTTTGCTTCTGTTGGAACTCTATATTCTTTGTATGACATATCTATTTTGTTGTCTATTAGTTTTTCTATTTCCTCTTTTGAAGAATGTTCTGCTAGAACTAATTCACTAACAAGAATTTGTTTAGCATTAAGTAACATTTTTTTCTCGCCAGTAGACAAAGTTCCTTTTTCTTTTTGCTTAAAACTTAAGTTTCTAACAACATCTGCGACTTGATAAATGTCGCCAGTTTTCATTTTGTCTAGATTTTCTCTGTAACGCTTATTCCAGTTGTTAGACATTTCAGTTTCGTCTTTTTCTAAAACTTGAAGTACACTATTAGCACTTTTTTCGTCTATAACATTCCTAACGCCCATAGCTTCTGCTTTTGCTGTTGGAACCATTACCATTACTTCGCCCGGCATTTTGATTACGTAATATTGTTGTTTTTCTCCTAAAACTTCTTTTTCTTCAATTGATGATATTGTACCTGCACCGTGCATTGGGTATACGATATTATCTCCTATATTAAACACTTGTAGTCAACTCCTTTCCAACATTGTGTATGTAAAATGGTATAATTCCCTCTTTTTAACACAATATTATTATACCACAATTTTGGAGATAAGTAAAGGAAAAATTTTAAATTTTATTGGATTATTTTTCGTCGTTTTTGTAACACGAAGGCCGTACTTCTACCTAAGCTTCAAAATTCATTTCCAAGCTATTATCCATTTAATTAAAATGAAATTATTGGTGACAATTAGTTTTTTCCAACAATCTCATTTTTGTTCTTGTAAATACTATTTGGTTTAATCACACCTCTTACTGATGAAAGTGGATAAATATTTGTATTTTTCCCTACAATTGTTCCTGGATTTAGCACACTGCCACATCCAACTTCAACATTGTCTCCAAGCATTGCGCCTATTTTTTTCATACCAGTTTCTATTTTTTCATCGCCATTTTTAATAACAACTAATTTTTTATCCGATTTAACATTTGAAGTAATTGACCCAGCGCCCATATGTGACTTGTATCCAAGTATTGAGTCACCCACGTAATTGTAATGTGGTACTTGAACATTATTAAATAAGATAACATTTTTTAACTCTGTTGAATTTCCTACAACAGCATTTTTACCTATAATTGCATTTTTTCTAATAAATGCACAGTGTCTTACCTCTGCACCTTCGCATATAATGCAGTTTTCGCCAATATATGCTGATTTATACACTTTTGCTGACTTATGTATCCACACATTTTCCCCTATTTGTTCATATTCATCTTTATTTAAAGTTTTGCCAAGTTCTAATATAAACTCTTCAATATGTAGCAAAACTTCCCATGGGTATGTATATTTTTCTAGCAAAGATTTTGCTATGGTTTCATCTAAATTATATAAATTTGAAATTTTACAATCTTCCATTTTAGCTATCTTCCTTTCATAAAATAAGTCTAAACCTTCCAATAATTATTATACAATTCCACTGCAGTAGCTGGGCTATCTGAGCCCTCTGCATTCTTTACTGGTGCAAAGTCTTCATTTCTTCTGCCTCTTAGAATTGAAATATTATCAAAAAATGCAAATCCGTCAAATATAAAAGCTTCATATTTATAAGCGTTAGGGTTTGTAGTCTTAACAATCTCGCCTTTTTCATTCATAAAAGGTGCTTTTTTATGAGCACTATGGTAAGGCAATTTTTCTTTGCTTATTTTATTAATAGCATCAATGCTATACAAATTGCACATTATATGTGACTCACCAAATAGTAACTCTCCGTCATCATCTACTTCATGAGCCATTTCAGTTGGAAGCTCTGTGTATTCAATTACACCCGGCTTTCCATTTCTTTTACAAAATACACCAACAGGCTCTTCTGGGCTTCTTTTTACAACAGATTTAGAACCAATTTGATTGCCTTCGCATACAGTTAGTCCTAGCAAAATTGGATCAACCATATTTAAAAGTGCATTATCCACTGCTCCAATAAACACCCATTTAATGCCTTTTTGTTTCATATCATCTAGTACACCGTCTAATCTCATAGACTTATATATGCAACCATTTCCATCTGCTGCATATTTAATATGAAAGTTCTCATCAACTAAAAGCTTGCCTTCCTCACTAATTAAAGGCAAATTGCCTTGTTTAAAAAATTTTATTTTATCCTTTGGATAATCAAAATAATTGTGTTCTTCAAAAAATTCTTCTGTTTTTGCATCATTTTCAGTGCTAGTCATTATGTACCAATTTAAAGTAACACCATATTTTTCGTTTGCCCTTTTTATATTATCTACCAATATCTCAAATAAATACTTTGGCTTTGGCTTAACATCAAGTAAAAATGTCCCTTTAGGACCATTGTGACCAAGTCTTGTTCCTTGACCTCCAGCCATTGTTACAACTGCATATTCACCATTTTTTATAATATTCTCTCCGGTCTCTTTATATTTATTAAAATCATCTTCACTCATCTTGTATTTATCAACAAATTTAACGTGTTCTATTAATTGACTTTCTATTGCTTTTTCATTATCTCTTTTACTTATTTTATATAATTCGCTTAATTGTTCAAAATTAATATTTTCAATTTCATTAATTAATTCTTTTTTCTGAGTTTCATCTGCCATTTTTAAATAATTTAGTAAATGCTCTTGTTTATTTTCTTTTAAAACGTCTATGTAATTAGCCATATCATCAATTCCTTTCAAATGTATTAATATTTGTACTCATCACGCACATTTTATCACATTTGTATATAATATGCAAATAAAATTTGTTTGGGAATTTTTTCAGTCGGGGACGGTCCTAAACTGAAAAAAGCATTGGTTTTATTTAAAGTCTGCCCTAGCATTGATTTTTTCATTTTAGGACCGTCCCCAACTGAAAAAACATTATTTTTATTTAAAGTCTGCACCTAATATTGATTTTTTTCATTTTAGGACCGTCCCCAACTGAAAAACTTTTGTCATAAGTTTTAGATTTGTCTAATATACTTTAATAAAGTTTTGTACAAATCTTCTTTAGGAGGTAAAAATGGAGGACAATTTAAAATTATATCAGGATATAGCAAATCGTACTGATGGAGATATTTATATAGGTGTAGTAGGTCCTGTAAGAACTGGAAAATCAACATTTATAAAGAATTTTATGGATTTATTAGTTATACCTAATATAGATAACTCTTACAAAAGAGAAAGAGCTTTGGATGAACTGCCACAAAGTGCTTCTGGCAGAACTATAATGACAACAGAGCCCAAATTTGTTCCAAATGAAGCTGTAGAAATTACACTTGATGGAAATGTTAAATTTAAAGCAAGATTAGTTGATTGTGTAGGGTATTTAGTAAATAATGCAATTGGGTATTTAGAAGATGACCTTCCTAGAATGGTTAAAACTCCTTGGTCTGATGAAGAAATGCCTTTTGGCGAAGCTGCTGAAATAGGCACAAAAAAGGTTATTCAAGACCATTCTACAATTGGTATTTTAGTTACAACAGATGGAAGTTTTTCTGGAATATCTAGAGATGATTACATCTTGGCAGAGGAAAGAGTTGTTAAAGAACTTAAAGAAATAAATAAGCCTTTTGTAATTGTACTTAATACAGTTGCGCCATACTCAGATTACTCAAGAGATTTAGCAAATTCTTTGGAAGAAAAATATAACTGCCCTGTAATACCTACAGACTGTGCTAATTTATCTTTATATGATATTAATGAAATTTTTAGCAAAGTATTATATGAATTTCCAATTGAAAGAATTAACATTTCATATCCAAAATGGGTTGATGGATTGGATAATTCTCACTGGCTAAAACAAGAATTAAACAAAGAAATTAAAGATACTTTTGGCGGTGTAAGCATTATAAAACAAGCAAATTTAGCAGTAGATAGTTTGCAAAATACAGATATTATAAATGCTACAACTGTTGATGAAATAAATCTAGGAACTGGCAGCGTATCTATAACAATTTCATTAAAAGACAACTTATTTTATAAAGTGCTTACTGAAATTTCTGGCACAACTATCAATAATGAATTTGACTTATTTACTGCATTTTATGGTTTTGCAAAAATAAAGAAAGAATATGACAGAATAGCACCAGCCTTAGAAGAAGTTAAAGCTAAAGGTTACGGCATAATTACTCCTTCAATGGATGAACTAATTTTAGATGAACCTGAAATAGTAAAACAAGGCTCTAAATTTGGAATTAAACTACGTGCAAAAGCTCCAAGCATACATATGATAATGACAAATGTTGAAACTGAGGTATCTCCTATTGTTGGAAGTGAAAAGCAATCAGAAGAATTGGTTAAATATTTGTTAGAAGAGTTTGAAAGTGACCCTAAGAAAATTTGGGAGTCTAATATATTTGGAAAGAATTTACATGAACTTGTTAATGAAGGTTTACAAAACAAACTCGAAAGAATGCCTGAAGATGCACAAATGAAGCTTCAAGAGACTCTTGAAAGAATTGTAAATGAAGGCGGCGGCGGATTGATTTGTATTATACTTTAATTTACAGTGGTGGAGTATTTGCTCCACCACTGCTTTTTCTTTTATATTTTAATATCACTTTTGCAAATATTATTTAAATTTTATTTATATAATCACTACCACTATAATACATATGCGATATATATACCTTTTTATTTTCCTCTTCTATTGTATATAAAATCACATAATTATTTATTACTATTCTCCTATAAATCAGATTCGTTCCTTTATACTTATCGATTTCAGCATAAATTCTCGGAGCATAAGACAAATTGCTAGTATATTCCTCAACTTTTAGCAATAAATTATTAGCAGCTTGTTCTGCATATAAGGTTTCCTTTATGTAACTATAGATTCTTCTAATTTCTTTTTTGCATTCGTCAGTAAATTCAACAGAATAGTTACTATTTATATCCATATTCATTCCTCAATTCTTTGAAAAAATCTTTTGCTGGAGTAGTCCTTCCGTTTTTTATATCTTCTTCTGATTTTTGTAAATGACTTATTATTTCTAATTCTTGAATTTTTTCTTTATACTCGTTTATACTTAAAATAACTACATCTGCCTTGTCTTTTCTCTTTACAAATATAGGCTCATCTATATTATCATATTTATTAAGTGTTTTTTCAACTTCTTGAGTTGTAATTTGCATATTATCTCACAACCTTTCTTTTTAATATTTATTATTATACCACTTTTTCAAAAAATTTACTAGCTTTTTTTGTAAATGAATTTTTACCCCTTAATCCGAACTACCATATTTTATAATAGTTTTGCAGTCTTTAACATTTATTTTTTAGTAGAAATTCAAAGCTATTATTTGACAAATTAACATAATTTTTATATAATACTAGCAATTGATAGCTTTTGCTATCTACCGTAAAAACGCGATGACAATTAGGAGGTAATTACCAATGAGTAAAAGCATCGCAAGTCAGGTTCGGTCAATGGCTAAGAAAAAAATGGATAAGCGGATCTCTGAATGTGCAAATCAAATCATAAGTGAGATGAGTAATGATTCCTTAAATTATATAATAGAACATGATTTCCCTACTGAATACAACAGAAAGGTTTTAATTGTTTTAGATGGTAATTGGCATTATTATACTGATACTGAAATCCAAATGGCAACTGAGTCCCTAGGTCTTTGTTATCAATTTAGAGGAGGAAAAAATATTATTATAGTGCCGTCCTTTTTAACAAGGAAAAGACTAACCAAAGCTCAAAAACTCTACAAAAATATGCGTTCAGCAATAATTGAGAAAATCAAAATGCAAAGTGATGGGGAGTGTTCTGAACAACAAGCATGTACTCAGGCTAATGCCTACTTTAAAAAGGTTTTAAACGAATTAAAAGCTGGCAACTTTTCCGTACAACAATATTTTTCGGAATACCACATTTTTGTACGCATTCCATTTCAAGAATCAGAGTACATTTCTGCTATCCAAAAGAAGCAAGTTGAAAAGGTCTTTGAAAAACATCACTTTTATCAAGTTTTTCTGACAAATTCATATTGTGAATTTACTATTCGCCAACCAAATAAATGACGCACAAACCGTGGTGGGACATCTGCTCCATCACGGTTTGTGCTTTTATTTATTTATATCACTTTTACAATTATTATTTAAATTTTATTTATATAATCACTACCACTATAATACTACCTTTTTATAAATAATCTTTACCCATTTTGTATTTACCTTTACAGAATTGTAATGTAAATTAAATTTCTTACAATAAATTTATTCAAATATCCTTATCTTCCTATTTTTAACTTCAAAATCATCTATTTTGCTAATCAAATAAATTTCTTCCTTTTCTCTAAATTTCTTTTTAGCATTATCCAGTTTTATTACCACTTTACTAGACAAATCCATTCCAATTGGCAAAGTTTTATTTTGATTATCAAAAAATACAATATTAGTCAAGTACAAAGCATGTTCTTCGTTGCCCAAATCTATTTTAACAATCTCTATTTCTTGTTCTTCTATTTTATCTTTCTCTCCCTTTGCCCCATTTTCTAAATTAACTTCTCTTCCTTCTATTACATTTTTAGAAGGATTTTCATTAATCAAATTTTCTGGATTAATATCACCTAAAATAAATTCATTTTGAGCATCACTTTTTTTGATATATAACGGCATGTTTGTTATAGCATAAATTTTATTATATGCACTTTCAAGTGCCTTTTTGAAATGGTTAACTCTATCTTCAAATTCTTCGACTGTAGTATTTTCATTAATTTTTAATATAGAAATTGCATTTCTTTCGTTTTCTCTATGCTCTTTTGAATTTATCTTTTTTACGGCAGAGTAATCATTTATAAGGTTGTCAAGCGATCTTTTTGAAGTTTTATTTTTTAATGTTTCTAATATTTTTTCCAATAATTTATCTTTGTCGATTGAATTATTTTTTTCAATGGCTTTTCCTGTATTTTCTTCGGTGTTTCCTTCATCAACTATATTTTTTTTAGTCTCATCATCATTTTTATTTTTTGTCTTACTTTTAGCATTTTCATTAAACGCCTCTGGCATCTCATAAAATAAATACAATGCATTTATTTCTTCGTCACTTAACTTTTGTCTTTGTAAACTGTCAGCTCTTGCACCAAGTAAATCTTTATCTAAGTTAGCGTTGTTTTTTGTCTCACTGCTCTCGCTACTTTCTCCCTCACCAAGTGCTGGAAGTTCATCTTTATTACTAAATTTCCAGAATTCAAATATGCTCTTTTTATGACTTTCTATCTCATCTATGTATTTTTTCGCGTTTTCTATTTTTCTAGCATAGTTTTCTCTTTTTAGTTTTAATGCCTTAAGGTCTCCTCTAACGGCTCTTGCCTTTATTTCAACTTCATTTGCACTATTAAAAGCTGAAACTAATTCTTTTATTGTGTATGAGCCACTTAAGTTTATTTCGTTCTTTCTTGATAATTCATCCTCTAAAGAATTCTCGCCTAATTCATCTTCTAATTTTTTATCTATTTTGTTATCTAATTTAGGCATAACGAATTTTTTAGCTTTAAAAAAGTAAGATATCTTTTTGAAGAAACTCTTTTTGCAATCTAAAAACATTACAATCTGCTTTTCTTGCATTACATATATATCATTTTGCTTTTTTACATATTCTTTTAATTCTTTTAAAATTTCTTCATTACGCACAATTTCTTCTTCTAATTCTGTTTTTCTTATTTTTTGCAACTCAACTTGTTTATCTACAAAATCTGCTAAGTTTACAGTTGTAATTATGTTATCATTATTTTCATTAAGTTCTGTATGCTCTCTATTCTTGCCATTGTTCTTTTCAAAATTTTCATCTACATACTCCAATTCCAAGTTTCCATTTTCATTCACATATGGCTCGAAATTGTATTTATAATTTGTCTCAGTTGTTAAAATAAACAACGCTTTCAAAAGCATATAAAATTTTTCCGCATCCAACTTGTTATCAAAAACATTTCTATAATATGTATTAAACAATTTTTTTACTTTTGTGTGGCCTGTTACATACAAATATTTACCAGAGACTTCATATATATTTGGCCATTCATTTGTAAATAGCCAAATATAGTTTTCTATATCATTTATTTGCATAGAGCTTAAAAAGATACCTTTGTAGTCCATTTTGCAAATTGGTACAAATATTTTAGTGTCTTCTTTTTCCAATTTCTTTTTGATAATATAAAATAATACCGATGTTTCTCCTTCATTTGCAGGAAATAGCATAAAATACTTATTATCTTCTTTGGAATAATAAATTTGCCACAAATAGTTTTTGTCGTATTTTACAAAGTATGGAATTTCTTGCAATTTTTCTTGCAAGTTCTCTAGCCTCTTAATTTCATTAACTGATGCTGAATCTAAAACATCGTTAAATATTTCTTTTGACTTTCTATCATCTGCTTGTAAATAAGCAGATAGTGGCTTTGCTGTTTTATATCTTTCGCGAATCTCTGCAGTTCTGTCTAAAGGTGTTATTAATATTTCCAAGTCATGTACTGACACATAATCATATACTTTATATATATTTGAATTGCTAAAATCACTAAAATGTATTGGCTCAGACACTAGCAATTTTTGTGGTATATTTTCCAAATCAAGTCCTATGTACTCTAGAACGTCATTTTTCAAGCCTATCTTCTCCTTTCGCATATTCTTTTTCCAAAAATCTTCACTGTCATAGCTTTTATCTATCTTCACTGCCATAATTCTTCCATCGCTAATTGCAAAAATTATCTTCTCCTCTCAAATCTTTGCATAACTTCTTCTAATGTATAATGTTTTATGTCCTTTTTATCATATCTTATAACAGAAACTTTATTACTATTATATTCTTCTTTTCCTATCAAAACAATATATGGTATTTTAAATTTCTTAGCCTTTTCTATTTTTTCATCTAAATCTTTGTCAGTGAAATCAACTGATACTCTTACTCGTCTTTCTCTTAATTTTTCTTTCATTTGATTTGCAAAGTCTATGTATTCATCATATTCTGGAATTATAATGCATTGAACAGGAGCAATCCATGTTGGAAATTCTCCTTGATATTTTTCTATTAATATTGCAAGCATACTTTCATAACAGCCTAAATCTTGCCTATGTATGTATATAGGAAATTTTTCTAAACCGTCTTTATCTGTATATTTCAAATCAAATCTATGTGTGATTTCAAAATCTATTTCTATTTTTGCTAAAAGCTTACTATTATAATAAACCTGTATGCTTGGTCCATACATCTTTGCATCTTGATTTTTTGTATATGTTATTTTAGCCTCATTTAAAGCCTTTTCCATTGCGTCTGCACACATATTCCACTCATTTATTGTGCCTATGTACTCTTCTTTTTTGCTTGTATTCCAAGTTGATATTTTGTATTCAACATTTAAGTCCAACTTGTCCATAAAATATTTCTCAATTTCTACAGATTCCTTTAATGTTTTCTCTAACAATTCTGGCGATGTAAATATACTAGCATCTGAAAAAGAGTATTGCCTCATGCAAGTAAGCCCTCTTATTTTACTTGTTGGTTCATCTCTAAATACAGTAGATGTTTCGCTGTATTTTATAGGTAATTCTTTGTAACTATGCTGTTTTGTGGCATACAAGCTACAATGAAATGGTCTTACATAGGGTCTTAAAACTATTGAATTTTGTTCTTCTTCCGCTTCTATTGTAAAGATTTCGTCTTTTTCCTGCTCCCATCTATCTTCTATCATATATATTTCAGCTCTTGATGCACTTGGAGTTCTAACTATCATGTAGCCTCTCTTTTCTTCCTCGTCTTCTACCATTTCTCTAAGTATTTTTATCATCTTTGCACCATTTGGAAGTATTATAGGAAAGCCTTTTCCTATATAGTCTACGCTTGTATATATTTCTAACTCTTTACCTAATTTACTGTATTCCATTTGACTTTTCCTCTTTTCTTTTGAATATGAAATTTACATTTTGTGTTGTTTTTTCGTAAATTGTATGTTATACTAACCATCGTAGGAAATGAACATAGTAGTAGATATGTGTTGCCACTGCACTAGATAACTTTGGTTATCAGAAAGTGAGGTGGTGTTTATGAGCTTTATACTTTTTTTATTATATACCTTAATGGTATCATCAACAATAAACGTAACCTTATTAACGATTTTATACATAAAATATGTAAATTCAAAAATAGATAAGGAATAAAATAACAACACATTCCACTATGCCAATATTGCGAATGTGTTGTTATAACTATATGTAGTGGTAACCGCATTC
>CALYAG010000020.1 GCA_944393465.1 uncultured Clostridia bacterium | reverse complement strand
TTTAATTATACCATATTTTTTATTAAAACTAAATTCCGGTTATTCCTCCTATGGAATTTAGTTTTAAAATTAAGGAATTTGACAAAAAATTCACTTACATATTGTATTTTTGCGCATTTTAAGATAAAATAGGTAAAAATATATCACAATTTGTAAAATACTTTTTTAGTTTACAATACTTATTTTGACAAAATATTTCATGGACAAGTATTAAAATATGTGTAAATTAAAAGTTGCCTAAGTTTTAGCTTTGGCTTCAACATAGTTATTTAGGCGTAAATTAAAAAAGTAAGAGGTGTGAAGGATGTTACAAAATATTTCAAAAGAATTAGATTATGATGAAAATACTGAAAAAGTCAAAAACAAAGCAGAGCTTATAGAAGTTTTAAAAAAGATTTTTACTAAGCAAAATATTGCAGTTTATTTATTAACATTTTTAATATCTATGGTAGGCTTTGGAGAGGATAGCTTAATTGCACCATTTGGTATTGCACTTACAGCAGCGTGCATAAGTAATGGTATGCCACTTGCAATGGTATTTATATCAAGTATTATAGGTACTACAATTAAGTTTGGCTTTAATGGTTTACTTATGTATGTGGTTGCTTCATTAATAGTTTTACTACTTTCAGTAGTAGCAAAACCTAAAAGAGTCTATGATGATTCTAATGAAAAGGTAAGACTTGGAGCAAGACTTGCATTTTCAGTATTTGCAGTTCAGTTAATATACATATTATTTACAGGGTTTTATATGTATGACTTTTTAACAGCAATAATGATTGCTATCACAAGTTATATATTTTATAAAATATTTGTAAATTCTATATCAGTTGTTAAAGAATATGGAATAAAAAGAGTTTTTACTGTAGAAGAGGTTATAGGTGCTAGCTTACTTTTGGCAATTGCCATATCTGCAGTAGGAGATTATAGTATTTTAGGGTTTGGTGTTAGAAATATATTTTGCATTTTTATGGTACTATATTTGGGCTATAGAAATGGAATGCTTGTAGGAGCTACTGCAGGTATAACAATAGGTGTTGTAATTAGCATTTTAGGTGGAGAAGAACAAATACTAATTGCAGCATATGCAATATCTGGTTTAATTGCAGGACTTTTAAATAAGTTTGGAAAAATAGGTGTTATAATTGGT
The DNA here is from genome assembly GCA_944393465.1 of uncultured Clostridia bacterium. Lineage (GTDB taxonomy): Bacteria > Bacillota > Clostridia > TANB77 > CAG-508 > CAG-793. Next base: position 27,262 of record CALYAG010000020.1, on the reverse strand, counting down.
TTTGTTATAGGAAATATTGCAGTAGCTTATGCTGCAAATGGTGGAGCACACAATATAATAATGTTCCAAGAAATTTTAATTGCGGCTGTGGGCTTACTATTTGTTCCTAAAGTTACAAAAATAAGTATAGAAGATGTTTTGCCAAATACTAAGCTTTTGCCAGAAGCGGGAGGCACGCTAGAAGAAAGTACCGAGACCTTAGAAAAGCTAAATAGCATATCTAAAACAATTTCAGACATGGCAAGCAATTATGAAGAAAATGATATTTATGATAGAAACTTAGAAATGTTTGAAGATGAGCTATTAAATAGTTTAGAGGGGTTAGAGGGCAACAATTTATATGATGATATTTATAATAATGAAGACAATATTATAGAAGACATTTTTAACTATTTGCAAGAAAATGGAGTAATGACAGATAATGGCCTAATTAGCATATTTGCAAAGCATAATACATATTTAATGAATTCAGAAAATGACTACATCAAAACAGAAGAATTAGACGAGATGCGTGAAATAATAAAGGCCATAAATACAGCTTACAGAATTAGCAAAAATAATTTTATATGGCAAAAAAAGCTAGATGAAAATAACAAAAATGTATCAAAACAGCTTAAAAATGTTTCAAAAGCAATAAACAATATAGCTAGTAGTCTAAAAGAAAATACAGACGAATATGAGAGCGAAAAGGCCGAGATAGAAGATCTTTTAAAAGACAAAGGTATTTTACTTAAAGAAATTTCAATAAAAAAAGAAAGTACAGGAAGAGTAATTGTTAATGTATATACAAATATATGTGATGATGCAGAGGGCAAAAATTGTCCAATAAAGCCAATAGATAAAGCTTTAAATAAGGTATTTGATGAAAAGTTTATGTTACAGGATCAAAAATGTGGAATAAGGCTAAACAAAAATACTTGTTCATATACATTTATATCTGATGATAAATATATTATTCAAACCGGTATAGCCAAAACTAAAAAGAATGATTCAATAGTTTCAGGAGATAACATATCTCAAATAAGACTTGGTGATGGCAAATACATGCTTGCAATAAGCGATGGAATGGGCTCTGGAGCTAATGCAAGAAGAAATAGCAAAATAGCTATAAGTATGCTTGAAAGGTTATTTAGTACAGGATTTGACAAAGAAACATCAATAAACCTAATAAATTCAGCTATTATGAATGCAAATAGAGAAGAAATGTATGCAACTCTAGATATAGAAATTTTAGATTTGTATGCAGGAAAAATGCAAATATTAAAAAATGGAGCCTGCCCAACATATATTAAAAGAGGCAAAAATGTAAGCATAATAAAATCTACATCATTGCCAACAGGCATAGTAGATGACATTAGCGTGGACACATATGACACAGACTTAAACGATGGCGACATAGTTGTTATATGTAGTGATGGAATAATAGAATCTAATAACGAGTATGCAAATAAGGAACTGTGGTTAAAATATTTGCTAGAAGAAGTTCAAACAGACTCTCCAGAAAGGATTGCAGACATTATTTTGCATGAATCAATAGACAATGATTTTGGCAAAGCCAAAGACGACATGACAGTAATTGCGTTTAAAGTAAATAAAAAATAGGTGCATTATGCATCTATTTTTTTTGCTAATGTATTGAAAAATTCCCATAAAACTGATATATTATATATGAATATTAAAATCGGAGGTAAATATGTCTAGTAGAGGTAGAAGGTATGATGGAGAGCCAAAACTAAATATAAAAAAGGTACTTGCAGTATTAATCATACTAGCAGTTATTGTAATGTGCGTAGTTCTTATTTTTAAATTTGCAACAGATGAAAGCAGTAGCGAAACCAAAGCAGTAGCAAATTCATATATTACAGTATTTTCAGGAGATAAATGGGGTGTAATTAACTCAAAAGGTGAAACAATAATAAGCCCAACATATGATGATATGATTGTTATTCCTGACCCTACTAAGGCAGTATTTATAGTTCAGTCAGATGTAAATTTAGATGCAGGAACATATAGTTCAAAAGCAATAGATAATAAAGGCAATTCATTATTTGCTTCATATGAAAGAGTAGAGGCTTTGCAAAACGTAGACTCAAGCAATGTAATTACTTATGATACAAATGCCCTAAAAGTATATAATGGCGAAAAATATGGATTAATCAATTTTAATGGAACAGAAATCCTTAGCCCAACATATGATTCAATTACACCACTTAAAGGTGTTAAAAATAGTTTGATTACAGTTAAAGATGGTTTATGTGGCTTAGTAGATAACAGCGGAAATGTTATAATAGATAACCTTTATACAGAAATATCTCCTTTAACAAATAGATATGAAGATGGTTATGTGGTAAAAGACCAAAACGGAAATTATGGATTAATTAACTACAACAAACAACAAGTTCTAGAATGTAAATATTCAGAAATAAAAAATGTTTATGGAAATAGTATGTATGTAGTTAGAGAAAATGGCAATTTAGAATTAATTAATTCAAATGGTGAAGTTTTACTAAGTAGTGGGTTTGAGGATATTACAAGCATTGATAGTAACAATGTAGTATTCAAAAGAAATGGTAAATATGGAATAATGTCTACAGATGGCACAGTTTTAGTAGAGCCTACTTATGATGAATTAACTTTTGCATTTAGTAATAATTATATAGCCAAAAATGGAGAAAATTATGGCATAATAAATACATCAAACGAAACAAAATTAGACTTTACTTATAGTTACATTACATATATGTCAGATGAAAGTCTTTTAGAGGCAGACAAAGCAGATGGAAATACAGACCTTTTAGATACATCATTTAATGTAAAAGTTACAGGAATTGTATCTGAAATAAATACAAGTAAAGGTTATGTAAAAGTTAGAGTAAATGGCGAATATAAATATTACAACTTTAGATTAGAAGAAAAAAAGGCTCAGGACATATTTACAACAAATACATTATTCTTATCTAAGCAAAATGGAAAATATGGATATGTAAACAAAGAAGGTATAGTTGTAGTAGATTATATTTATGATGATGCAACAGAGCAAAATGATTATGGATATGTTGCAGTAAAGCAAAATGGTGTATGGGGAGCTTTAGACCAAAATGGAAATGTAGTAGTTACACCTTCATATGAATTAGCTCAAAATACAGTAATAAGCTTTATAGGAAAATGGCATTTAGCACCGGATTTGAATGCAAATTATTATACTGATATTAATGAGTAGACGTTGAAAAAGGGAGGACACAAAAGATGGAAGATAAGCAAGGTTACAAAATAATACCAATGTTAGCAAAAGAAAAAAAAATGTATAAATTTTATGAATTTATATTAAAACAAGGTTATAGTATAAAAATCTTTAATAAAAAACAAGATGCACATCTTTATAAATATTTTCTTCCTGAAATTAGAGATTATATGTTTTGGACTTTCAACTTAGGAGATGACAAGAAATTCAAAACAATGGACAGAGAAATGCAAGCTGCTGTTTGCAATAACTATTCTTGCACAATATTTGAAAAGGGAGAGGCTACCATTGTAGCATTTCACACAGGTATAATATTTGCAATTAACAATAGTTCAAAAGAAATAGAAAAAATAAAAGAATATGAAGATATTTTAGATATATCAAAAATAAATATAGACAGTAGCAAAGTTTATAAAGTAGAATCTTCAGATTTAGAGAGCTTATTTGTTTATGTAATAACTCTATATAAATATGTAATGCTAAGCAAGCTAAATAAATTAATGGAAGATAAAGATTCTTTTGATAAAAATAGAAATGCCTTTGTAAACTTTGTTCAAGAAATATACTCAAAAAAGATTACAGAAAACTTAGCAGGAAACAAAATGGCATTGGATTTGGAACACAAGTTGGGACTAGACAAACTATATATTGCAGTTGATAATAAATTTGATTTGCTTTATAGAAATATAAAATTAGATAGTCACAATACAATGTTTAGAATTATAATTATTTTGCTTGTTGTGTTAATTATAATTGGAACAATCAATCTGGGAAATTATTTGGCATATTAATAGTTTTGGCGTTTTTGAACATACTTTTTGGTTTTAACTACACCTGCCAAAAACATTAAATTTGATGAAAGTAGAGAAATTTTATGAATATTAAAGTGGGCACTGATATAATAGAAGTTGCTAGAATTAAGGACAGCATAGAAAAGCTAGGCGAAAAGTTTTTGAATCGTGTTTTTACAGCTAAAGAAGTAGAATATTGTGAAAGCAAAAAAGCTACTAAATATGAACATTATGCAGCAAGATTTGCAGGCAAAGAAGCGGTATTTAAAGCCATATCGCCAATTCTAAAAAATAAATTTAGCATAGATTGGACTGATGTTGCAATATTAAATGATAAGCAAGGTAGACCATATGTTACTTTTTATAAAGAAGAGCTTAAAAACATAAATGTAGACTTAAGTTTGTCACATATAAAAGATTATGCTGTTGCAACTGCAGTAGCAGTTATAAATAGTAAATTTAATTAAAAGTTTCAATATATAGTTTTTATCATTTTACAATAAAACACCATGTGAATTTTATTTTGCACGTGTTCAAATGATATGTTAAGCAAATATATTGAAACTTTATGTATTTTATGTAGGAGGAACTTTAAATGGAATTTTTTGATTCACATGCACATTATGATGATGAAAGATTTGACGGTGCAAGGGATAAATTAATTCAAGACGTTTATAATTCAGGAGTAACTAGAATAATTAGTGCAGGATATAGCCTACAAGGTAGCAAGGCAAGTCTAGAGCTATCTAGCAAATATGATTTTATATATTCAACTGTGGGAATATCACCAAATGATTTGACCCAAAGAATTGATGAAAGCAATTTAGAAAAGTCTGGAGCCAATATTGAAAATAAAGGGAAAAGTTGTCCACAAAATGATGATAAAATGTGGAAACAAAATGAAAAAACTAATTTGACAACAGAAAATGAAAATTGGAAAAAAGATTTAGAAGAAATAGATAAATTAATTAGTGCCAATTTGAACTCAAAACGAATTGTAGCAGTCGGAGAGATTGGATTTGATTATCATTATGATACAGATAGAAAAATTCAATATGAGGCATTTAAGAGGCAAATAGACATAGCAAATAAATATGACTTGCCAATAGTAATTCACACAAGAGATGCGGTAATGGATACTCTAACAATGTTAAAAGAGCATCCAGTAAATAAAAAAGGAGTATTTCATTGTTGTCCACTAAATAGAGAATTGGTAAAAGAAGCTTTAAAACTAGGATTTTACATATCTATGGCTGGACCAATAACTTTTAAAAATTCAAAAAATGCAAATGAAATAATAGAAATCTGCCCAATGGATAAAATTTTAATAGAAACAGATAGCCCTTATTTAGCACCAGAACCAGTTAGAGGTACTAGAAATGATTCTAGAAATTTAAAATACATTGCACAAAAAATAGCTAGTGTAAAAGGACTAACAGTAGAAGAAGTAGCAGAAGCTACATATACAAATACGATGAGATGTTTTAATATAGACGATTGATTTTCAGTTGGGGACGGTCCTAAATTGAAAATTTTTGATTTTCTGTCGGGGACGGTCTTAAATTGAAAATTTTTGATTTTCAGTCGGGGACGGTCTTAAATTGAAAATTTTTAATTTTCTATTTAAGACCGTCCCCAAAAGAAAATCAAATATTAAATTCTAGAATTCCACTTTTACAGCTTTTTTAGCTTCGTCATTATCTACATTAAATAAAGTAGATGCCTTGAAACCAAACATACCAGCTACTAAATTAGATGGGAATGTTTCTAATTTTGTGTTATACATTGTAACTGTATCATTGTAAAATTGACGTGAATAAGAAATCTTGTTTTCTGTATCTGATAGTTCTGTTTGTAATTTATTAAAAGATTGATCAGCTTTTAAATTAGGGTAATTTTCAGCAACAGCCATAATAGTTTTTAAAGTATTGGTAAGTTCGCCCTCTAAATTAGCTTTTTCCTCAACTGTTTTTGCATTAGCCCATGAAGAACGTAAGTCAGTAACTTTTGTAAGAGTTTCCTGTTCATGAGTCATATATCCTTTTACAGTTTCAACTAAGTTAGGTATTAAGTCAAATCTTCTTTGTAATTGAACATCAATTTGACTCCAAGCATTTTGAACACGTTGTCTTAATGTTACTAATTGGTTGTATATAACAATTAGTACAATTGCAATAACGACAACAATAGCTAATATAATCCAACCCATAATATCCTCCTTATAAAATAAATTGATATGTGCAAGTCTTAACACATATTATTAATATAATAATAATATAGCATATTATGCAAAATTTTACAATGGGAACATAGCATTTTGTGAAATATTTATTGTAATATTTTTGTCGAATTTTGTCGAAAAGTTTTTGTAAAAAAATAGTAAAACACTATTGACATAAATTGGAAATGATAATATACTTAAAGTCACAATATTTATGAATAAAATTAATAGTTTAATTTCAAATTTTTAAATAATAGCGCTATTAAATTTTAATTCAAACAATTTATATTCTAAACTCTACACAAGATAAATTCATAGGAGAATAAATTTTTATTTAAAAATGTTAGTTAAATTCGGTAATATACTAGTTAAAATGGCTTAATACAAGATATTTGGGCGATTCTAGAAAATAACTAGGTTTATTAATTGCGCTCAAAATCTTGACGAAGTATCATAGAAATAGTATAATTAAGGAGGTATTAAATGGAACAAAAAATGTATAAAACAAAAGAGGACAAGCCTAAAGGAAACGTACATGATACAGCTATTCGAGGAGTTTTAATGAACAAAACAGCATTAGCTATATTTTTAAATCAAGAGATAAATTTTAAAGAAAAAATAACACCACAAGAAATAGAATATATAAACACAAGATTTGTTACATCAAAGCAAAAGGATAGAGAGTCAGATGTAATAATAAAATTAAAAGAGCATAAAGTATTCATAATAATAGAGCATCAATCATTAATAGATTATTCAATGCCATATAGAACAGAAGAATATACATTTGAAATGCTAAGACAAATAGTAGATAAAGAGAAAATGCATAATAAATCATATGAGTACCCAAGTATTATAACTATAGTATTATATACAGGAACAAGACGATGGAATGCAAAAAGGTCAATAGAAATAAAAGATTGTATAAAAGACTTTAAAAACAAAATAGGAAAACATATAGTAATAGATACAAGTTATTATAGTGATGATGAATTAATAAAAAGAGAAGGAACGGTATCAAAAGTAATAATATTAGACAGATTAAACAAAAGAAAAATAATATATAATATAAATGAAATAATATTAAAAATCTATAAAACATTAAAAAATGAAGAAGAAAAAGAGATAGTAGAAAATTACATAAGATCATCATTAACAGAACTCATAAATAACGCACAACTAGATGAAGTTATAAAGAATATAAATAAAGAAGAAGGAGGAGAAAATAGTATGTTAAGACAAACAATAATAGAAATGATTGAGGATGGAAAAAGGGAAGGCGAGTTAAAAGGCAGACGTGAAGGTAGACAAGAGGGTAATGAATCTGGAATAAGTCAGGTAGCAATTAATATGTTAAAGGAAAAATGTGATAAAAAAACAATACAAAAGTATACAGGCTTAAGCTATGCAAAAATAGCAAAATTAGAAAAATCATTACAAAGTGCATAAAAATACTATAGAGCAAAATCCTGCAAATAGCATAAATTATAATATAAGCAAACTCTGCTTTATGTAACCAAGTAGCAAACTCTTACAGCCAAGCAAACTCTACGGAAGCAAGCAAAATTTGACTTTTTAGAAAAAAGATGCTATAATAATAACTGTGTTACTTAAAGGAGGTTTTATGAGGAAACGAATAAGTAAACAAAACAAGCAGGAGAGGGCAACTATATCACTCAAAAAAATATTTGTAATGGCTTTAATATTTTTAATATTAGCTGGCACAATGAGTGTTATGGCTACAAATCAAAAGCTTACATCTGTTAAAATACTACTTTCAAGTGGATATGAAATGGATGTTATGACAACATCAACAAAAGTTTCAGATATTTTAGCAGAAAATCACATAGTTGTTTTAGATGGCGAAAGTGTTACACCAAATATTGATGAAGAACTTTCAGACAACAAAACAATTACTATAACTAAAGGAAGTACAAAAACTAATTCTGATGAAGACTATATGTCTGCAGAAGAAATATTAGCAAGCTATACACAAATTGTTGAAAAGGTAGTTACTGAAGAAGTAGAAATACCTTATGAAACAGTTACAAAAGACGTATCTAATGGAAGCTCTACAACACAAAATAGAGTAGTACAAAAAGGTGAAAATGGTTTAAAAAGAGTAACATATAGAATTAGATACCAAAATGGTGCTGAAATAGAAAAAACAGAAATATCATCAGAAATAATTAAAGAACCAGTAGATAAAATAGTCGAAGTTAGAACAAAACAAGTCACATCAAGAGGTGGAGTTGTTTCAGGCTCAGTTGCAGAATACCAAGCATATGCAGAAAAAAGATGCTTTGATTATGGTTGGAGCGATGCAGACTTCCAAGCTTTAGTTAAATTATGGAACAAAGAAAGTAGATGGAACCCATATGCAAGCAACTCAAGTTCAGGAGCTTATGGTATACCACAAGCATTACCTGCATCTAAAATGGCTACCTATGGAACAGACTACCGTACAAACTACAAAACACAAATTGAATGGGGATTAAGCTATATTAAATCAAGATATGGTAACCCAACAAATGCATGGAATCAATCATGTAGAAAAGGATGGTATTAAAATTTAAAAGTTCAATAGTATAAGGTTAGAGCTTGTGCTATTGAACTTTTTAACTTTAAAGCAAAGAGAGGAAACAAAAATGAAATTAATTTCGTGGAACGTAAATGGACTAAGAGCAGTTATTAATAAAGGATTTAAAGATTTTTATAATGAAATAAATGCAGATATTATTTGCTTGCAAGAAACTAAAATGCAACAAGATCAAATAAACATCGACATAAACGAGATGTTTAAAGATAGATATGTTTATTGGAATAGTGCGGAAAAAAAGGGCTATTCAGGAACTGTTGTAATTTCAAAAATAAAACCTATAAATGTTACATATGGTATAGGAAAAGAAGAACATGACAAAGAAGGAAGAGTTATAACATTAGAATTTGAAAAATTTTATTTGGTAAATTGCTATACTCCGAATTCAAAAAGAGAGCTTGAAAGATTAGATTATAGAATGGTTTGGGAAGATGAAATACGTAATTATTTAAAAGAATTGAACAAAACAAAACCTGTAGTTTATTGTGGTGACTTAAATGTAGCACATAATGAAATAGACTTAAAAAATCCTTCATCAAATCATCATAATGCAGGTTTTACAGATGAAGAACGTTCAAAAATGACAGAATTACTTAATTCAGGCTTTATAGATACTTTTAGATACAAATATCCAGACAAAACAGGTGCATATTCTTGGTGGTCATATATGTTCCATGCAAGAGAAAATAATGCAGGGTGGCGTATAGATTATTTTATAGTGTCAGACTCAATAAAAGATAAAATAGAAGATGCAAAAATATTGTCAGATGTAATGGGTAGCGATCATTGCCCTGTAGAATTGGACTTGAATATGTAAAATGAATAAAAACTTTAATAAGCAAATACTTAAAATTGATTAAAGGTAGACTGGAATTTAAAGCTAATTTATAGTAATAAGATTAAACAGAAAGGAACTCTATCATGAAAAAAGATAAAGTAATGGGAACAAAAAAATGGTTTTATTGGGTATCAATAGGAGTTGTTTTAATAATAATATATAAATTATTGGATAATTTTACAGGAATAAGTGACTGGATAGGTAATTTCTTTAGTGTACTCGCACCATTTATTGAGGGTATTTTAATTGCATACATACTGTATATGCCTTGCAAAAAGTTAGAAGATTTTTTGAAAAAAAGAAAAAACAAATTCTTAAAAAAACACGCTAGAGGAACGAGCATAACAATAGTATATATTTTAGTTTTTGCTTTAATTGTGTGGTTTATGAATGTAATTATACCAATAATTGCAAGCAGTATATCAGACTTAATTAGCAATGTGCAAAATTATTATAATGCTGTAGTTTCAGATAGTTCAAACCTAACGATTGCACCATTTATACAAGATAATATCCTAAAGCCAGTTGTTGATTGGATACAAAATATAGACTTTGAATCACTGTTTACAATTGACAGAATTAAAACATATTTATCATCGGCAATGGGGCTTTTAAGGGGCATAATAAACATATTTATTGCAATAATTTGTTCAGTATATATTTTAGCGCAAAGAACTAGAATTGTTAGATTTTTAAATAGATTGGCAAAAGCTATGCTTACAGAAAAAGGATACAGAAGATTTAATAAATATTTTGGTCAAGGAAATAATATTTTCTTTAGATATTTATCTAGCCAAATGTTAGACGGGATTGTTGTTGCAGTTATAACAAGTATTGCAATGAGTTTGTTAGGTGTAAAATATTCAGTTTTACTTGGAACATTAATAGGATTTGCAAATTTAATTCCATACTTTGGAGCTTTTTTTGGAGTTGCACTTGCAATAATTATAACCATTCTTACAGGTGGATGGCAACAAGCACTAATAATGGCTATTGTTGTAATAATATTACAACAACTTGATGCAAACCTTATAAATCCAAGAATAACAAGCTCTTCACTTAAAGTTAGCCCATTACTTATAATGTTCGCTGTAACTGTTGGTGGAGCATACTTTGGTGTACTTGGAATGTTCTTAGCAGCACCAGTATTTACATTGATCAAGGTAATCATAGATGACTATGTAAATGAAAAAAATAGGGAAAAGGATAGGAAAGATAGCGAAGAAAAGATTGAAGGAGCAGAACAATAATTAATATAAAGTCACTCTTAAAGTTCAAAAAATGTAGAAATGAACTTAAAAGAGTGACTTTTTTACTCAAAATACCCCATTATTCCATTATAAATTCCCCAAGCAAGGCTTTCTTGATACTCATCTGTTTTAAGTTTGGCCTCATCTTCAGCATTAGACAAAAAGCCACACTCAACAATAGTTATTGGAATTTCAACATTTTTCATAATATATACATTACTTAAGGTATGAGGAATTCTATCATTATTACTAGCTATAGTTTCATTCAAATTATTTTGGATGCATGTAGCTAGTTTTTTTGAATTCTCATCACCACTTTTATAAAAAGTTTGCCAGCCAGAGTATTGACTTTCAGGTATTTTGTTTAGATGAATTGACACAAAAACATCTGCAGAAGAGTTATTACCAATTTTAACTCTGTTATGTATATCTGAAACTTTTTTCTGAGCAATAGTTTTAGCGTCAATTTCATAAATAGAATTTTCATCTGACCTTGTTAAAATAACAGTAGCACCACTACTTTCTAAAAGTTTTTGAATTTTTAGAGTAATTTGCAAATTAATAGGTGCTTCTAGAGTTCCACTACTGCTTTCTGCACCTTCATCAGGTGTTCCGTGCCCAGCGTCAAGAATAATTACCTTATTTGTAACAGGCACAGCCATAACTGGAATTATCTCTACAGGATGCCTAGTTCTAGCAGAATAGAAAAATACCGAAAGAAATACTAGAGTACATATTAAAGAAATTTGTTTAAGAAATTTTTTCATGGCAAGCACCTTCCTAAATAGACTAATAAAATTATATGAATCAAAAATAAAAAAATACCAAATTATTAACTTTTTATAGCTAATAATTTGGGTATTTTTAAACCAAGCTATCATAAAAATCTAAAATGCTTTTCATTACATCTTCATCTAATTCATGAGATTTTTCAACCACATCCTTAGTGTAAACGGTATTTTCATCAAGTGTTTTTGAATATTCAATTGCTTCATAAGTTTTAACAACATCATGTGTTTTATCTTTATACAAAATAGTTTGAATTCTATCTGGATTTATCATTTCATCTTTATGTGCTAACAAACTATTACTTAAGCTTATTGTTCCATCATCTTCACTGTGTAATAGCAAAATAGGTGTATTTGGTGCGGAATTTATACCTTTAATACCATTTTTATCTACAGCATCTCCGAACTTAATTTTCTCATAAACATATGCATATGGAGATAGCAAACCAAGCCAATTACCATATAATCTTTTGCCATATTCAATAAGCATATCCCTTGAATTGTTAAAACCTGAACGAGAAACTACACCATCAACTTTATGTCCATAATTTAATACAGCAGTTACAGCATATCCGCCCCAACTGTGACCATAAAGAAATACTTTGTAATCATCAAGTTCGTCGGTATTTTCCACAAAAGTAAGAGCCGCACTTAAATCTAAAGGAGATTGAGCAAGTCCAATCATATCATCCCCATCACTCATGCCACAGCCAGTGTTGTCATAAGCTAAAGCAATGTAGCCATTTTCTACAAAATAATAAATTTGATTTAAGTAATCATTATGTGTATTTGTGTAACCGTGTGAAAATACAATCAAGGCTTTTGGAGTGTATGTATCATCTTTTCTATAAATATATCCTCTTAAAATTTGACCTTTGTTAGATGGAAAAGAAACTTCTTCTCTAAGCATATCAAAATCGTCTTCAGAAAACGAATTTGCGGAAACAGAAACTCTCATTCCAAAATTCATATTGTATGCCACGATTGTTATTGTCATTGGTATTGCAGTCAAAAGTAAAATAATAAAAATAATTAAAATACTAAGTAAAACTTTAGTTCTTTTCTTCATATAAATCATCCCTTTTCAAGGCGCATAGTTATAAAAAAGATTTCTTTCAAACTAATTTTATGGTTATGCTCCTATATTTGCCATTTATTTAATAGAATTCCTATTCAATAAAAACCGTATTGCATTAAGAAATTATATAATAAAAGAGCCCAAAATTAAATAGAACTGAACAAATAGTATAAAATGTCGAATTTTGTCGAAAACTTTTTGAAAAAATTTGTCAAAATATATTTACAATTTATGGAAAATAAAATATAATATGTTTATTAATTCAAAAGTTTATTTTCTACATTATTTATATCGACTTTAAAATTCACAAAAGAAATCAAATAAATTATATAAGGAATTTAAAGTATGAAAATTATAAAAATAGGTGAAAGTAGTTACCCATCAAATCTTAAAAAAGTAAAAAAACCGCCACAAAAGTTATTTGCAGAAGGGAATACCGACTTATTAAACAAAAATTCACTTGCAATTGTTGGAACAAGAGATCCAACTGATTATGGTATAAATGTAGCCCAAAATTTTGCAAAAGAATTGTCAAATGAAGGAATTTGTATAGTTAGTGGTTTGGCAGATGGCATAGATAGTTATGCACATATGGGAGCAAAAAGTGGAAAAGGCAAGACCATTGCCGTACTTGGTTGTGGATTAAAACACATTTATCCCGAGCATAACTTAAAACTATATCAAGATATTTTAGATGAAGGAGGATGTGTAATAACAGAATATAAACCAGACGAAACATATAAACCAGAGTATTTTCCAGCTAGAAATAGAATAATATGTGGAATATCTATGGGAGTATTAGTTGTAGAGGGAAGATACAGGAGTGGTAGCGGAATAACTGCAAGGCTTGCAATGGAGCAAAAAAAAGAGGTGTTTTGCATACCCAATGATATAACTAGAAAAACAGCATATGTGCCAAATGAATTTATAAAAATTGGTGCTCATTTGGTGAGCAATATACAAGATATTTTAGAATATTTTCCAAAGCAAAGGGAGTCTGCAAAAATGAGTGATGAATTTCTTGAAATATATAAATATATGAGCAAAATTCCAGTTAGTGTTGACGAAATTTGTAGACTTACCAATCTATCTGCAGCAAGTGTAAATGAAAGATTAATGCTTATGGAAATAGAGGGATTAATAAAAAATGTATATGGTGGCTACGTGGCGGTGTAAAGTTAAATAATCATAATATAAAAATTAATGCTTAAGAAAATGTTGCTCATTAAGATTTCATTAATAAAATTGCAAAAATAATGCAAGATTTTAAGTAAAAATATTTTGGTATGAGAAAGGAATAAAAATGTTATCAATAATAAAAACAATGTCACTTCATGGGCTAGATGGTTACCTAATAGAAGTACAAGTAGACGTATCGCCAGGAATGCCGGAATGGACTATAGTAGGGCTTCCAGATACTAGTGTAAAAGAGGCAAAAGAAAGAGTAAGAACAGCAATAAAAAATTCAGGATTTGAATTTCAAAGCAAAAAAATAATAGTAAACTTAGCACCCGCAAATACAAGAAAAGAAGGGTCACTTTTTGACTTGCCAATAGCCATAGGAATACTTGCAAACTTTGGAGAAATAGTAAGCCAAAATTTAGAACAAACTGTATTTGTAGGAGAACTGTCACTGGATGGAAAAATAAATAAAGCAAAGGGAATACTCCCAATGTGCATAGAGGCAAAAAAGATGGGCATAAAAAGAATAATTTTGCCAAAAGAAAACGCAAAAGAAGCGGCAATAGTAAAAGAATTAGAAGTAATTGGTGTAAGCACATTAGACCAATTAGTAGACTTTTTAAATGGAGAAATAAAAGTAGAAAGTACAAAAACAAATGTAGAAGAATTGTGGAATAATGAGCAAATATATAATGTAGATTTTTCAGAAGTAAAAGGGCAAGAAAATGTAAAAAGAGCAATAGAAGTAGCCGCAGCTCGGAGGACACGGCCTGCTCCTTATTGGAAGTCCGGGATGTGGCAAAACAATGATGGCAAAAAGAATACCCACAATTTTGCCAGACTTAACATTTAATGAAGCATTAGAAATAACAAAAATTCATAGTATAGCTGAAACTTTGTCACAAGACAAGCCAATAATAACAAATAGACCATTTAGAGCTCCTCATCACACAATATCTGTAACTTCACTTGTAGGAGGAGGTCAAATACCAAAGCCAGGAGAAATAAGTTTAGCACATTATGGAGTGCTATTTTTAGACGAGCTTCCCGAATTCAATAAAAAGACATTAGAAGTTTTAAGAGGACCATTAGAAGACAAAAAAATCACAATAAGTAGAGTAAATGCAAGTTTAACATATCCATGCAACTTTATGCTAGTTGCATCAATGAACCCATGTCCATGCGGATATTATGGCTCAAAAGAAAAAGAATGCACATGTTTGCCAGATGCAATAACAAGATACATAAACAAAATAAGCGGACCACTTTTAGATAGAATAGATATACAAGTGGAAGTAAATCAAGTAAAATATAGAAATTTAGAAGATACTAGACCAGCAGAGTCATCTCACGAAATTAGAGAGCGTGTAAATAAAGCAAGAAAATTGCAGCAGAACCGATATAAAGAATATGGAATTTACTCAAATTCAGAATTAACCCAAAAATTAATAAATGAATACTGCAAAATAGATAGTAAAACATCAAAACTTCTAGAAGATGCATTCAACAAATTAGGATTTAGCGCAAGAGCATACAATAGAATATTAAAAGTGGCTAGAACTATAGCAGACTTAGATGATAAACAAAATATAGAGCTAAAACATGTAGCAGAAGCAATACAGTATAGAAATTTGGATAAGAAGTATTGGAAAAATTAAGGAAGGTGATTAATTTTTAAGCTCAAATAGTTTTGCTTACTGAAATTGATATAGAACATATATCAGTATAGTAAAAGATTTTAAAGGAGATGATGCAAATTTATTTTAAAAAAGAGATTGGAAAAGAAGGCGAGGACATTGCAGTAAAATATTTAAAGTCAAATGGATATGAAATTGTAGATAGAAACTTTTATGCAAGACAAGGAGAAATAGACATCATAGCAAAACAAAATAAAGAATGGGTATTTATAGAAGTTAAAACAAGAACAAACGATGCTTTCGGCAGACCAATAGAAGCGGTAGACAATACAAAACAAAAGCATTTAATAAAAGCAATAAAATATTACATCTACTCTAATAGGATAGAAAATGAATGTATTAGAGTAGATGTAATTGAAGTGTATAAAATAGGAGAGAGGCATATAATAAATCATATAAAGCAGGTAATTTAACAAGAAGTGGATAGTAGCTTAATTAGAGTTCAACAACTTTCTAAGTTCATTAACTTTAGACAAATCTTCCTTATATGGTAATCTTTGTTTAACAAAATTACTAGAACCTCTTTTTTCAAAGCTATATCTTGGGATTAATTGAATATGAAAGTGATTCATAGGACCGTCGCACATTGTGCAAAGATAAACACTTTCAGAACCATAAACCTCTTTTATAATATTCATAGCTTTTTTGGCAAAGACAAATATTTCACAACATAAATCATCTGGAATTTCAAGCATATCTTTGTAATGCTTTTTGGAAGAAATAATAGTGTGACCAATGGAACGAGGGTTTCCACATAAGAAACATTCAAAATCGTTGTTTTCAAATAGCAATTGGCTTGAATTATCGCCATAAATGCAATGATTGTTTTGCCTATCATAGCATGTAGGACAAATGCCTAAATCTGTTAAAATAGAAGCAGACAATTTACCACCATTATCTAGTAATGACTTAATTCCAACTTTAACTTTATTCCATTCTTGTTTCAAATTATCATAAGACAACAAATTTTCTATGTCATCAAAATCTGTCCACTCCAAATTTTCAACATCATTTTCATTAATCTTTTTAGATGTTGGACCATCATCTGCTGCAAGGTACATTTTGCATATAATATCTTCTTTAGCAGACGGGTTATAATATTTTAATGTATAGATGGGTTCAGTAATCAATAAGTGATTAGCTCTTAAAGTTTCTTCTTCAGTTTCACGAACAGCACATTCTTCAAAAGTTTCACCACCTTCTACATGTCCTTTAGGAAAAGACGTATCTTGAAGTTTATCACGATATACTAAAGCAATTTTTTTAGTATCCAAATTAACTAAAATAGTTCCAGCTTTTTTTACTAACATAAAAACCTCCTTTTTATTTTATACTATCTAATATTTTATCATTATGTGTAAAATCTTTTAGCCATTTATTTAAATCATTTTGCTTTCTGAAAATTAATACTTTATTACTAGGAATACGTTTTATCATTTCCAAAACTTTTGGACGCTTCTTTTTATTATAGCTCCAAACATATTTAACAAACGTAAAATCTAAGCGTTCTTTACATCCAGGAATGTCTGGCTTATCTTTATTAAAATTTTTAAATATCCTTTTAGTAATGCCCTTTAGTTGAGCGAAAGTTGAATAATCTAGCCAAATAATTAAATCGGCCTTTTCTAGCCTATCTTGCAAAGTTTTGTTGTAATTTCCATCAATAATCCATTTTTCATCATTAGCTTTTTCTAAAATTTTTTCGTCTCTCTCATCTTTATCGATTTGAACCCAGTTAGGTTTGTAATTGATAGCATCTAAATGAATAGCGGGAATATCTAGCTCCTTGGACAGTATATCCGACAAAGTACTTTTTCCACTTCCTGAGCCACCTATGATTGAAATTTTTTTAACTTTGTTTTTGCATTCTTCTAAAGTGAGATTGCTAACTTCTATGGAAGAATTTTGAACAGAAATTGACATATGACCTCCTCGTATAAATATTATTTTTTATAATAGACAACATTATAAAATTTCCTTAGATACAATCATATCCCTTATAATATATCCATTTTTATTATAAAAATTAAAACCCCTTTTATTTGGACCAAATACTTCGATATTAATTCTTTTACAATTAATACTTTTAAAATATTCTTCCATTTTATTTAAAAGGAGTTTACCAATTCCATTTCCACGTGTATTATTTTTTACAATTAATTCAATTACAGAGCCAGTTTTAGCACAGTCATTTGTTAGTTTATCAACTTCATCTGGTTCTTCTACTATGCCTATAATTAGCCCAGTAACTATATTGTCTTCAACAGATAAATAAATTTTACCGTTTTGATTCTTTACTTTTCTCATATCCATTTTAAAATTATCTTCTCGATATTCAGGAAGCATAACTTGTGTATACCAGTCATCAATATCGATTAAATAATTTTGAAGTTCTACTAGCAAATCTTTAATTTGCTCATCATATTTTGGATTGTAATCTATAATTTTCAATATTCTCATCCTCCGTTTATATTTTAGCATAAAAAAGGAAAAAATGGGTAGTATTTATGAAAAAATTATAAAAAATGTGTAGTATAAACATAAAATATATGATATGCTTATGTGAAAATAAATTGCAAAAAAGGAGATGGATAAATTGAGTGATGTTACAGAAAAAATAAAACAAGAAGTGTTAAGAAGATGTGAAAAATCAAAGCAAAAAGACGGTTATGACTTTTGGAATGAACATATTAAATATGTAGTAGATGATGCTGTGAAACTTGCAAAAGACTATGGGGCAGACGTAGAAATAGTGGAATTAGGTGCTTTATTACACGATATTGCAATGCCTTCTGAATATGGAGATAGAGAAGAGCATCATATTTATGGTGCAGAAATTGCTGAAGAATTATTAACAAAGTTAAACTATCCAAAAGATAGGATAGAAAAAGTCAAAAAATGCATATTAAATCATAGAAGTAGCAGAAAATCTCAAAGAAAAACTATAGAAGAACAATGTGTCGCTGATGCAGATGTAATAGCACATTTTGACTGCATACCATCATTATTTTCTCTAGTATATAAGGAAATGAATTTATCTATTTCAGATGGAGCAGAATATGTAAAAAGAAAATTAGAACGTGACTATAATAAACTAAGTCCTCGTACAAAAGAGAAACTAAAAGAAAGATATAATAAAATAATGGAGGTTCTATTTTTAGCAAAATAAAATAAACCTACCATCACTTTTTATAACTTTTACGGTTTCGCTAACAGATAAATTAGTTGTATCTAATATATTTTTAGCATTATAATTTTTACTTTTGAAACTATTTAACAAAGCAATACAGCGCTCTTTCATTTGACAATCGTCAGGTCTTTCCTTATCTCTTGATAATAAGGTAGCTTCATCTGTTAATAAAACGACAAACTTTATAATATAATTTTGGATATTATCTTTAATAAAATCAATATTTTTAGGTGTAACAATGTAATTAAAAATCACATCATATCCGTCACCTAAATAAATTTTGATAATATTTAAGCAAACTTTCCAAAATGTTTGCAAATGATTTCCTTCTTTCCATGCAGGAATATATCCGCTTATGACTTGATGATAGATATCGTCTCCTTCAATTAAAACAGATTTGTTACTTGACTTAGCTAATTCTTTAGAAATCGTACTTTTACCAACGCCTGCAGGACCAGTTATTATGTATAAAATAGGCATAAATCACCTCCTGAATTTATAATATTTTATCATAAAAAAATGGAAAATCAAAGACAATGTTAATATATGTTGAGGAAAAATATTTACAATCAAAAATAAAAATGGTACAATGCAAATATAAATAAGAATAGGAGGATAAGTAATATATGAGCAGAGAATTAGTTTTAAGAAAATGCAAAAGCTGTGGAGCAATGGTAAAAGTTATACAAGATTGCCACAGCGACGAATGTGGAATAAGATGCTGCGGAGAGCAAATGAATCGTGTTATGCCAAATACAGCAGATGCAGCAGCTGAAAAACATATTCCAGAATATACAGTTGAAGGTGACAAAATACTTGTAAAAGTAAATCATGTGATGGATGAAGACCATTATATAGAATGGATTAGCATGGTATCAGATGAGCAAGAATGTACGAAATACTTTAAACCAGGAGAAGTAGCAGAGGCAAAATTTCACTACATTCCAGGAGCAACTTTGTATTCATATTGCAATAAACATTTCTTGTGGAAAAAAGAAGTTGAATAAAATTTCAAAAAAGGTATTACACAAATAAAAAAATTATGGTATAATTATAAAGTTGAAAAAATAAATATAATTATATGGCTATAAATTGGAAACGTACATTTTGAAAAAATGATTAACGAACAACACATATTTTTATGTGTTGTTTTTTCTGTGCAAAAAAAATAAAGGAGGAATTAAACATGCCAAAAACAAAATTTCAAAATGTAGTATTTACAATAATAATGGTTATAGTAATGGTATATGCTATGGTTTGCTATAACATATCAATTAGCCTAGGAGAGATGAATAATCAAGTATTTCTAATGGCTCTAGGAGAGCTACCACTTATGGGAGTAATAGCATTTATACTAGAATTTGCATTGGTAGAAAGACTAGCTAGAAAAATAACATTTAAATTATTAGATGTAAAAAAAGTTCAACCAATATTTATAACAATTACGTTATCAGCGTTAATAGTATGTTTTATGTGCCCACTAATGAGCTTTTTTGCAACAATATTCTTCAACTACAATGGAATAGAAAATTTAGTGGCAAAATGGCTACAAACATCAGTGCTAAACTTCCCAATGGCTATGTGTTGGCAAATATTCTACGCAGGACCATTAGTAAGATTAATATTTAGAACTATATTTAAAAAGCAGTTAAAAGAGAGTAAATAGTGGTTTGCTAAAAAGTTTATTTATAAATAGATTTTAGCCACTAATAAATAATTAAAAACAACCCCAGTAAGTGTAGTGCTTGCTGGGGTTGTTTTTGCGGTATAAATATAATACTAAAATTTGTTTACATTGTAAGATAAAATGTTTAAATTGATTAAATGATATTCAAATGTAAATCCTAAAAAGGCAAATCTTCATCATTAAAAGGAAATTTACAAATGTTGTTATTACGGTTTCTATTATGATGTGACTTTTTTGTGTTAGTTTCCATTTCGTCTTCATCGAAAATATCTTCATATTCATCATTTTCAAAATCTTCGTCGAAAATGTCTTCATAGACTTCATCACCAAAATCTTCGTCGGAAAATTCTTCATAGTCATCATCTTCGAAATCAAAAACATCTTCATAGTCATCATCAAAAATATCGTGAGTTTTAACATAGTGCATTATAATTGAGACAAGAATTATAAATTCATCATCTCCCATATCATCTACCATTTTTTTGAAATCTTTTTTCATTATTTTGACCGCTTCAGAAAAAGATAAATCTTCATTTGACTTTTTTCTTTTTTTATTATTACTCATATCATCACCAAAAACATTATACTATGGAAAAGAGTTGATTGGCAAGAAAATTAAAATAAATTTTGCATAATTAAAAAGAAAAGTTGAAATTATTAGTATAAAAGTTTTGAAAGATTTGATATAGCCTATTGCCTTAAGCCAAAATTCGTGATATAAAATGTTTAAGCTATAATTCTTCTGTGCAAATACATAAGTAGCTAAAAATTAAGGAAGGAATTGTAAAAATGAAAAAAGAAGAGATCACATTAAAAAACACAAAAGCAGAAATTTTAGAAGCATTAAATGAGGCACTTGAAAGAGAAAAAGAAGTCGCAAAAACTAAATATGAGCCAGAAAAGGAAGAAAAGAAGAAAAAAGCAGAAGAAGCAATAGAAGAAACAAGACAAAATGTTGAGCAAAAAATTTTTTCAGATGAATTGAATAAAAAATTTGAAAAATTAGAAACAGCAATAAAAGAAGAAGAGGAAAAACTAAAGAATTTGTATGGAATTGAAAAAGAATTGAGCAATTTAACAGTTGTTGTTAATGCTGGAAAAGATTATATGTCAAAACTGGAAAATGAAAAGAAGGCAAAAGAAGAGGAGCTTAAAAATAATATTGCTGAGTTAGAAAAAGAATATGATCTTAAGAAGGAAGAATTACAAAAAGAATATGACTCTAAAGCAAAAGCACTAAAAGTTGAAAGAGATAGAGAAGTTGAGGAGTATAACTATAAATTAAAAAGGGAAAGAGAAATTAGTAACAACCAGTGGGAAGATGAAAAACAGCAAAGAGAAAAAGAATTGGCAGAAAAAGAATTAGCCACAAATCAATTATTGGAAGAAGCAGAAAAAAATCAAGAGCATTTAAAAGAATTAGAGGAAAAAGTAAATGAAATTCCTGCACTTTTAGATAAAGAATATGAAAGAGGTAAAAAAGAAGCTACTGCTGAAATTACTAAAGATAACAAATATGCTACTGAATTATTGAAAAAAGATTTTCAAAACACTATAGACAGACAAAATGATAAAATTGAATCATTGCAAGAAGAAATTCAAAAAGTAAATAAAGAAAAGGAAGATTTGCAAACAAAACTAGATAACGCATATCTTCAAGTTAAAGAAATGGCAACGAAGACTGTGGAAGCCACAGGTGGAGTTAAGATATTAGGAAATAATGCAAGCGAAGGAAATAAAGCGTAGAATGGCGTAAATTTTTAAATTAGTGATGGCTATAATTTAATATAAAAATTTTTAAAAAATATTTTTAGGTGTCTTTTTAATAAAGGCATCTTTTTATTTTACAAGTTTATAAAGTTATATTTTTCATTTTTGCAAATTTACATAATTTGCAAAAATAGCCAAAATATAGTATAATAATGGCGTAAAATAGAGTGTTGCAATCAATTTTTTGTATAGAAAAATATCTTATGATTGGAGTGATAGTTTTGTTAGAAAATATGAATAGGCAAGAACTAATAAAATTAATTGAAAAGTTGGAAAAAGAAAACAAAAAACTTAAAGAAAAAATATATGGTAAACAACCAGAAAAAATCCAAATAGAAAGCAACAAAGCTATTTCAAATGAAGAAAAAATTAAAATATTTATGAATGTATTTAAAGGAAGAACAGATGTATTTGCTAAAAGGTATGTAAGTAAAAAGACCGGTAAAGCGGGATATACACCAGTATGTAAAAATGAATTTAATAAATATAAATGTGATAAGCCAAAAGTTAAATGTAGTGAATGTTCATTTAGAGAATTAGTACCTTTAACTGAAGATATTGTGTTAAAACATCTAAAAGGAGAAATAGGTATAGGAATATATCCGTTATTACCAGGCGACGTTTGTAACTTTTTAGCAATTGATTTTGATAAAAAAACTTATGAAAAAGACGTATCGGCTTTTTGGAGCATTTGTGATGAGTTAAATGTACCAATTTATGTGGAGAGGTCAAGATCAGGAAACGGTGCTCATGTTTGGATATTTTTTGAAGGAAGCGTTTTAGCAAAGGTTGCTAGAAAATTAGGAAATATATTGTTAACAAAAACTATAGAAAAAGGATCTTTAGATTTAAGTTCTTATGATAGACCTTTTTCCTAATCAAGATACAATGCCTAAAGGAGGATTTGGAAATTTAATAGCATTACCATTTCAAGGAGAAAGTTGCAAAGAGGGAAATACAGTATTTGTAGATAAATATTTTGATGTTCAAAAAAATCAGATAGAAATATTAGCAAATTTAAAAAAGATGACAAAGGACGAAGTATATACTATAGTAGAAAAATATGCTAATGAAGACTTTGCTGAACCTGAAACAACAGAAATTATTGAGGATGATGAAATACCTAAAAAAGAAAATATAAAAGATATTATATTTGCAAATAATATAGAATGCATTTTGGATAATCAAATATATGTAAAAAAATTAAAGCTTTTGCCGAATGAAATATCATATTTAAAAAGATTGGCAAGTTTTACAAATTCAGAATTTTATGAAAAACAAAGATTGAGATTACCTATTTATAAAACACCTAGAATTATTAGTTGTTTTGAAGAAGATGAAAGATGCCTAATACTACCTAGAGGGTGTATGGACAAAATTAGAACAATATGCGAGAATAGTAATGTTAAATTAATTATAAAAGATAATAGAGAATTAGGAATAAAAACTGATTATAATTTTGTTGGAACGTTAAATAAAAAGCAAGAAAAAGTAATGAATGAATTACTTAAATATGATACTGGAGTATTGTGCGCTACAACAGGGTTTGGAAAAACAGTTATAGCAGCAAAAATTATTTCAAAGCTAAAAGTTAATGCTTTAGTTTTAGTTAATAGAAATAGTCTTTTAGAACAATGGAAAGAAAGATTATCATATTTCTTAGATATAAACAAAAAAGAAATAGGACAAATAGGTGCAAGCAAAGAAAATTTAAATGGTAAATTAGACATTGCGAGTGTTCAATCTTTGACGAAAAAAGAAAATATGGAAGACTTAGTCAAAAATTATGGCTTAGTTATTGTTGATGAATGTCATCATGTGGCAGCTTATGGCTTTGAGCAAGTAATGAAAGCAATAAGAAGTAAATATGTCTATGGTCTAACAGCAACGCCAACAAGGAAAGATGGATTGCATAAAATTATTTATATGCAATGTGGAGATATACGTGTTAGAGTTGCAAATCGTGAGCTAAAACAAAATAGAAAAATGGAACATGTTGTAATTGTTAAAAATACTGGATATAAATTCATTGGAGAAGAAGAAAAGCAGAAGTTGCAAATTTCAGAACTTCTTAATGATATGTGCAATAATGTATTTAGAAACGAAATTATAATTGAAGACATTAAGCAAAGCGTATTACAAGGAAGGATACCTATTGTATTAACTGAAAGAGTAGACCATTTGAAAATTCTAAAAGAAGGTTTGGAGGAAAAGTTAAAAGGGTTAGGTATACCTGTAGTAATTTATAAAGGGACCATGGGAAAAAAGCAGGCAGTTGAGGTGCAAAATATATTAAGAGAAGCGGATGAAGAAGGCAGACCTAGAATAATTTTAGCAACAAGTAGTTCAATAGGTGAAGGCTTTGATGATAGCAGGCTTGATACTTTATTTTTGACGATGCCAGTATCTTGGAAAGGTAGAATTATCCAATACGTGGGAAGACTTCATAGAGAGCATGATGGAAAGAACAAGGTGATAGTTTATGATTATTTGGATAATATGAAAGTCTTGGATAAGATGTTTGAACGAAGAATGAGAGGATATAAAATTGCGGGATATGAGGTGGAGAAGGAGACATAACTGTTAGAGAAAATTTCAAGGTATTGTTTTAAAATTGAATTAGTGATATAAAATAATTAAATTAAGAGTTTTGATTACAAAAATAAAAATTAAGGGGGAATATAGATTGAAAAAAGGAATAAGAGTATTTATAGTAGTATTTTTCGGAATGCTAGGTGTACATAAGTTTTTGGATAAAGACTATAAAATGGGAATTCTATATTTATGTACATTGGGACTGTTTGGAGTAGGATGGATTATAGATATTTATAAAGAGCTTACTGGAAATACATCCGAGAAATCTTTAAAGTCACTTATGAACCAAAAAATATTGGAAAAAATAAGTAATGGTGAATTGCCAGAAATAGCTGTAGAAAATTTAAATTTAAAAGATGGTGAAATATGCCATTATGCTGATAGAGGTTATACTTTTGAAGACAAAACTGTAATGACAGGATATACTGGTAAAAGTAGTGGCGTGAGCATTAGAATTATGAAAGGGATAACTTATAGAACTGGAGGCTCTGGAGAGAAGGCTATTAGAGAAACACAAAGAACAAAATATAATGGAACATTATGTTTGACTAATATGAGAGTTATTTATATTTCAGCAAAAGAAAGTTTTGATAAACCATTAAATAAAATTACAGCCATTATAGATGCAAAAGACGGTGTAATTATACAAACTGGTTCAAAGTCTTATTCAATAATTATTCCAACACATTCTGAATTTGTTAAAGTATTTAATATGGTAAAAGCGCAAAAGTCAAATAAAGGTGAATTAGTAGAAACTAAAAATTAGGTACAAAGCATTTTAAAATAAAAATAAGAATTTTAAAATAAGTCTATATAATTATGCAATTATATAATTGTGTATGACTTAACTTTAATAATGACAAAGAATAGTTATGTAGCTAATAAGTTGAGAATTATGGAATGGATAGAACAACAGGAAAATTAATAGTTTTTTATTAGATTATTAAAGTATAAGAAATAATAATTTTTAATTTGCGAACATTTTGGAATGATTAACTGAAATTCTGCGAATATTGATAAAAAATTCCTAAAATCATATACAGAATTAAAGTTATATGATAAAATATATATAATTAAATATGATAAGGAGTTTTTATGGAAGATTATAGTGCAAAGCTAACAGGAGAACCATTTATGTATAGCGAAACTAAAATACTTGCTAAATATTTGTTAGATGGAATAAGCCCTGAAGACTTGAAAAAAAAGAATATAGATGAAAATTTAATTAAATATAAATCAACTAAAAGTATAGTAAGAGTTAATTCACCAATATTTAGGAGACTTAATGTGATGAATCATGAAATGTTGGAAGAATTTGTTTATACTGATATAGAAACAAGTAAATACATTTTATTGTATGCAATAATGAAAACAGATAAACTAGTTAGAGATTTTGTTATAGAAGTTTATAAAGATAAATTGTATATGAGAAAAGAATATATAGATAAGTTTGATATAGATAACTGGTATGAAGAAAAATGTGTGTTAAGTAAAACTTTGAAAGAAAGAACAGAATCCACGTCTGCAAAATTAAAACAAGTAATAATGAAAATATTACAAGATTCAGGATTAGTAATAAAGGAAAAGGATAGGTTTAAGATTGTAAGACCATTATTAAAGGAAAAGTTTATAGATATGCTGGAGAAAAATGGAGACTTGGTATATGCAAAGGCAATAGGGGGACTAATATAAATGAAAAATATAAATTATAGATTGCAAGAAATGACTAATAAGCTTAGTAATAAAGCTTTATTTGAATCAAATGGACTTGGAAATGAAATTAATTTTCACGTTTTTGATTATGACCCAGAAGATGAATATGTCGTGAGAGATTATTTAGAAAATTATTTAATGAAAAGGACGAAATTAAATATAAAAGTATTTGATATATATGATATTATCATAGATATTCTTAAGGAAAATGGATTTTTAGAAAAATGTTTTGAATTTGAAAAGAAAAAAGGAGCTAAATATTTAAATGATTTAATTTCAAAAACTGTAGGAATTGGTTCTGGCAAGAATATAATAGTAAAAAAAATAAAAAGTGAAATAGAGCCAAATCAAATTATTATAATAACTGGTATAGGAAAATGTTATGGAATAGTAAGGGGACACACAATATTAAATAGTTTACAAAGTGTTATAACTAATAATCCTTTAATAATGTTTTATCCAGGTTATTATGATGGACAGAGTTTTAAACTATTTAATATATTAGAAAACGATAATTATTATAGAGCATTTCAATTTGTAAGTAGAAAATAGACCAGCTATAAAAAGTCAATAGAAAATTTAAAATTTTTCAAAAAAATTTTGAGAGATAAGTAGGCATAAC
>CALYAG010000019.1 GCA_944393465.1 uncultured Clostridia bacterium | reverse complement strand
GCCTACTTATCTCTCAAAATTTTTTTGAAAAATTTTAAATTTTCTATTGACTTTTTATAGCTGGTCTATTTTTTAATTTGTTAATTTTAATAGTTTGATATATATTCGTATATCTCTTGCCAATTATGAACTCTTATTAAATCTTTAGCATCTCTATTCTTGCCTTAACTTTTTTATGTAAAAGTCTGCTCCTTCAATAATGTTTAAGCTTTTTGCAATTCTTTCAATTTTTGATTAATTCTCGGATTTTTAGCCAATTTTCATTTCCATTCAATACTTCTTTTTTAATATCTTCCAATTTATAACTTGCTACTTTCTTTATAAAATCTATAGTTTCATCTAAGTTTAATATTTGAGTCTGTCCCGATTTATATAACACTTTGTCCTTAATTTCATTTGGAACATTTACATTAAAAATTTTTTCTAATTCTCTGTTTAGAATATCATAATCATTATATATGTTTTTTGAAAATACTTTTAAAAATTTATTATAAAATAAATAGTCAGTAACTAAATGTAGAAAATACCCTTTATTAAAATCAGTATCAATATCTTTATCCTTAAAAAAATTACTTAAATTTACTTTGCTACTTTTAGGTCCGCAGTGAGTTAGTGATTTATCTGCTACACTATCCGGATAAATTATCCCACTAATGAACTCCTCATGATTTTTTATTTCATTTGGATGTAACCTTATATATTCTTCTCCAACTGATATATGAATAATATAACCAGCCATATTGCGCCTCCCTACATAAATCATATATGATTATTTTTTAGCCAGTTTAAAACTATTTGCTGATTTTCTTCAACTTTTTATTTTTCTTCTTTATAATTAGATATGTATTCGTATATCTCTTGCCAATTATGAACTCTTATTAAATCTTTAGCATCTCTGTTATATTCTGTGTCCATCAAAAGAGCTGTAATGCCAGCTTTTGCTACTGCATAGCTATTCTTTTTTGAATCATCAATCATAATTTTAACATTATTTTTCAAGCAAACATTTGCTTTTTCATCATCGCTAAAATTATTAGTAAAAAATATTTCATCATATTCTATGTTGTATTTTTTTAACCAATTTAAAGTCATCTCAAATGGATTTGAGTATTCTCCATTATCTCTACCAGTAATAATATATATTTTATGCCCATCTTGCCTTAACTTTTTTATATAAAAATCTGCTCCTTCAATAATGTTTAAGCTTTTTGCAATTCTTTCAATATTCTTATAATAGAAATCATCAAATTCTTCCTTTGTCCAATCAAACATACCTCTTGTAATATATGCATTTTTATTAACTATACCAGCATTTCTTAATTCTTTGTCATGTGCTATAAATTCTTTTAATAAGACTTCATTGAAATTTGACATAACATTATCTATGTCTACTCCTATATTCATAATGCCTCCAATTCTTAAATTTTCAGTAATTAACAATACTTATTTATATTACCAAGTTTTTTTATTTACTAACTTTACATATCCTACTTCTCTCATGTAGCCTAAGCTATCATAAAATAACTGTGCCGTTTCATTTTCAGTTTCTGCTATTAAAGAAATAAAATCACAATCATTTTTCTTAGCAAAATCATAAATATATTCAAACATTTTAGTTCCAATTTTTTGTCTTCTATATTCTTTTTTTACACCAAAATTCCAAATTGTAAGAAAAGGCTTTAATTCTTCTACTATGTCATAATTAATAATAATCGACGCTAATCCAACAACTTTACCATTTATTTTTGCAACTATATTATGATAAGCAGGATTGTTATAGATATTATCATAAGTATTCAGTAATTTTTCATAATTAGTTTTTAGATTATGATTGTTATCATAAATACTAATGGCTTCTTTTAAATCTTTCTTTTCTAGCTTTTCTATTAATATATCCATATTTTTTTCCTTTCTTTAAATTATCTTTTATGTTATTAATTATTTTTTAATACTCCTAATCCTATATGTAATTTTTTATTATTAATCAAATACTTTTTCAACTCTTTTTGCAACTTAGTATCTTCTTTAAGAAAATTATAATTTATTTTTTCTCCTTTTTCTTGAATTTCTTGAAAAACAAAATTCAAAAATTCTTTATCATTTTCAGTTTGCTTTATAATATCAAACTTATCCTTAAACTTCAAAATGTTACTTTCTTTATCTAATATATCATCTAATTCATTACTAAGCAACCACGACTCTGTATAGTATTGCAACTTTGATATGTCTATTTCAGGATAAAATATTTTTATTTTATTCCTTGATTTGCAGACTGAATCATTAACTTGTTCAATGTTAAGCTTACTCCCTCGTGGAATATGTATATACATATAATTTCCTTCTTTATACTTTGAAACTTCGTTTGGAATTTCATCTGGATATTCATATTGTAATCTTCCTACTTGTATTATCTTTCCATTTATAAAATATGAGCCCCAAACCATTTGTCTGAATCCTATTCCATCTATATTAAATCTCTTTTTATCCAAAAAGCAACAATCTTTTATATTTTTTATTTGCTCTTCTATTTGTTCTTTATCAAAGTTCCTTTTTACCATATTATTTTTATGTATTTCACAACCACTTAATAAAGCAATCACTGGTACCATATAACTTCCAGCATTTTTAAATAAATTATTAGATATTTCCCAGTTCCATATATCTTTATAAAGTCCAGTTCGGTCTATAAATAGAATATAATAAAATAAATAAAGTATAAGTTGTAATTTTTTATCTTTTTTAATCAAATCTATTGTTTCAAAAAGATTAGTTTTAAATTCTTCATCATCAATTCTATAAAATTCTAGAATATTAGAAAAATACCTCTTATCTAACAATTTCTCTAAAGATATTTCTTCCATGTTCATATTTTTAAATGCTTCATACCAAGATTTTGGTACTTTATCTAATCCTATATATTCTGCAAGAGCTTCTACACTATTCATAAATTACCTCAAAATAATTTTTGTTTTTAATGTTCCATTCGAAAGCAATATTATTCATACCACTCCATAATGTCTTTTAATTCCTTACATAAAAAATATTTTTTAACCTTCCTTTATTATCCAACTATTAATTTATCATTTTATATAATTTCATTGTAATATTCAAATACACTAATGCAAGTATTAGCAATAAAATCATAACATAGAAAATATCAACTTTAAGTAACAATAAGCTAAACAAAGCAGATAAAATACATTTAACAATTCTTCTAGATAAATTAAATTTTAATATTGCAGTTTGTTGTTTTTCCTTGCTACAATTATCTAATAGTGCATTCTTCAAAAAATTCATTATTGGGTCTCTTGCCCACAAAATCATACAAAATCCAAATCCCATTACAATCATTGCTATATTGACTTGTGAAATGAAACTACCACAAATTATAAGAGCTAAAGCAAGTATTAAAACAATATTTAGCAAAATAATAAATTTGTTTTTGATTTTATCATATATTTTATTAAATGATAAATCTGCTAGTACTCTGGCTATTCTAGAAAAAGCAATGATTATAGTTAAATATATTGCTGTTTTTTCTATAGATTCATAATTTTGCATAAAATATTGTATAAATAGCTTTCCATTATTTTGTGCAGTTTCTAGAGTTCCATAAAGCAATCCAAATGTAAAAACAATCATAAATAATATTCTTGTCCACTTAAATTGTTTCTTCTCTTCTTTTTTGTTTTCTTCATCTGTTGGGCTTTCGTATAAAAAGCCAGAGAATAGCAGATTGAAGAAGCTTATAATAATGCATATAATCATAGGTAAATAATTATTTATATTAAAGATATATCCCGCTATAAAAGAGCATATCATAGTTGAGATTGCATATACTAGACTACTTTTATTTTGGATTTTAATAAAATCACTTTCGTTATTTTGATATTTTAGATTTCTTCTTAGAATAATGTTATCCATTCCTTTAAAAAGAGAGGCTACATTATAAAAAATCTCCCCAATTACTATTGTAATAAACGAACTACCAAAAGTTATTAAAATTGCACCTATAAATAGCATTAGTAATCCCAATCTAACAGATTTTATATTTCCTATTTTTTTAATTATTTTTAAGACTAAACCTTGTGATATTATTGTAATTAGTATTGAAATTGCAGACAATAGACTAATCTGTGATGCTGAAAGCATCTTTACAGTTGTTAAAAATATTGTATTTATAGCAGCCAAAAATAATAGGTCACTAGATAATCCTGATAAGTATGGGTATATTTTGTTACTTAATTTAATTTTTCTATCTATTTCGTTCATTTTTCTAAATTATCCCTTTATATTCTTTTTATTACGCTAATTCAATTTCTAATTTATTACATTCTCCTATCTTTTTTCCATTAATATCAATATCAAATATGTCTTCTACTCCTGTACTTTCTTTTGAAATACCAAAATAATTTCTAAACTTTGAAGCGGCAACACGAATATTGTATTCACCTTCTTTATGACTTTCAATTACTCCTCCCCAATCAAAAATTACTATTTTATCGTCTTGTTTCATAATAACACCACCTTTCGTTTTAGCAACAAATTAAATTAATTTATACGTTAACCTAGTTATAAAACATATTTCTTTCTACTATATTTACTTTTATTATATATATCATAATAGTGTAGATATTTCAATGATTAAATTATTACTTTGTAAATTTTTACGTACTGTATACATAAAGTCTAAACTATTGACCCAGTACCAAAATAGTATTATAATTTTAATGAGGTGATTTTAATGAAGTTATCAAAAGAACAAAAAGATTTTGTACTAAAACATTTACGTAGACCAGAAAATGATTTAGACATATCTAATATTGTTGAAAAAATTGCATTAGAAGCTAATAAATTAGGATTAGATATTAATTCTGATTATGCACAGTCAACTGCATTATTAATGAATATTGGTGAAACCAATCCAGAGATTTCATATATTTACGCTAGTGACTTTAGTTGGAAAAATCATCCTGAGGCTAGACAATTAAATGCAAAACATGGAGAATATTCCGTAAAAATGGCTTTAGAAGCAGGTATTTCTCTTACAGAAGAACAAAAGCAAATAATTGCAGGACATTCACAGAACAAATATCCAAATAACTTAGCTTTAATTATTAAATCTGCTGAAATATGCAAAGCCACTGAAAGCCCACGTTGGTCGAGAGGAGAAAAAAAAGAAGCAGCTAAATCTTGGGATGAGGTATCTAGTATTCTAAAAGAAGAAGGTATTTCTCCTGAACTAATTCAAATAGTTGCTAATTCTTATGGAAAAGAAAGATTTGGTAAAGACAAGGAAGAATTTCATACTCTACCAGAATCTGAGCGTTAAAAATAAGCAGTATTATTCTGCTTATTTTCTTTTATTAACACAATCTTTTAAAAAATTATCTAAATCAGAACCTTCACCAAAATCTGCATCAAAACCCTCATCTATTATTCCCTGCTTCTTAAGCTTTTTAAAATTTTCAACTGTTCTCACTTATTTTACTTTTTATTCTTTCTGTCAATTTGTTATCATCATACCCACACTTTTTAATAATTTCATATTGTGGTAAAGAATATGGCGTTAATGTTCCGTCAAAATCATAAATAATTATCATATTACCCTTATAAGGCTCTCCTTTATATTTATTTAGTCAAATTTTATAGCATAATAGGCTAAAAGTCAAATCTTTTCACACAAAAATAGGAACACCTCATATTTAGCGTTCCTATACTTAAATTATTCTTTTACTTTTTTTGAACTTTCATTACTTGAATCTTCTATTCTTTTAACTTTTTTAAATATTCTTTTAATTTTCTCAACATTTCCTTTTATATCACCTAAGAAGAATGATACACCAAATCCAATTATCATTATTATAATTGAAATAACTGAATTAGCATTTAGTCCAAGTGTGCAGCTTTCATTTAATACATTTGGAATAATTGAAATAAATAAACCAAATATAATAGAAAATGTTCCAGTGTAGAATTTTTTTAATAATATATTCATTAAGAAAGATATTACAAGTACACCTATTACAAGTCCAAATGCTGCTGGTATTAATACTGTAAAGTTAAGGTTTGCTATTGAGCTAACATATAGTTCATATAGTCCTAAAGAAGATAATATTACTGCACTATCTACACCAGGTACTATTGAAGATCCTGCAACTGCAACACCTAGCAAAACAGATTGAAGTAGATTAGGATCTGTTATTGTTGGGAATAAACCTTTGTTAAATGAAAATAATGCAAATCCTACAATGGCTCCAATAAGCATTAATATATAATACTTTTTGCTAAAACCTTCTTTTTTAACTTCTTTATAAAATAGTGGTATTGTTCCTAATACTAATCCCAAGAAAGCATATCTAGTATACATTTCAAAGTTTCCTAATAAGAAATCTACTACTTTACTAAATAATATTACTCCAACACCAAAGCCACAAACAAGTGGAAATAAAAATTTTACATTTTCTTTAAAGTTTTTGAAAAGTGTTCCTATTGCTTTTATTGTTTTTTGATATAGTCCTAAAATTACAAGTAATACGCTTCCACTTAGTCCAGGAGCTATTCCTCCAATTCCTACTATTATTCCTTTTAAAAAGTTATACATATAAATTTCATTCCTTTCTCTCTTCGTTTAAAGAGGCATAATTATGAAAGTTTTTTCTTTTAAATTATCCTCCTAAAATAAACATCGAACCTATTCTACTATATTACTAAAAATAAGTCAACACATCTTCTACTCGCTTCTTAATGCTAAAACTGGGTCTTCTTTTGCAGCCTTTCTTGATGGTATAATTCCTCCAATTAAAGTTAAGATTATACTTAATACTATTAGAATAATTGCTGCATTAACTGGTAATATTGCTTTAACGTCTGCACCATTTGCAAGAATTGATATAATTTTATTAATTGGAATAATTAGTAATAATGTAATACCTACTCCAATGATTCCTGCTAAAGCACCAATAATAATTGTTTCTGCATTAAATACTTGTGATACATTTTGCTTAGATGCTCCCATTGCTCTTAAAATACCGATTTCTTTTCTACGTTCAAGTACACTAATATAAGTTATAACTCCTATCATTATTGAAGAAACTATTAATGATATTGCCACAAAAGCAATTAAAACATAGCTTATTGTATTTACTATAGTTGTTACAGAACTCATCAATGTTCCTACCATATCTGTAAAGGAAATAACTTTATCTTCATTCCCTTCTTCTTTCATTTTATTGTTATAATCATTTAATAAATTTGTGATTGCCTTATTTCCTTCAAAATCTTTAGGATAAATATTTATTCCACTTGGTTCATCCAAATCTGCATAATTCAAGTCTTTTAAATTGCTCTCATAAGTTACGTTTTCTTTACTCATAAGTGAACGGAATAATTCAGATAATTCCTCTTCATTCATTTTCATTTTAAATGCATTTGAAAAAGCATTTGTATCAATACTTATGGCATTCATTATAGAACTACTTAATTCACTTATGCTTGACTCCATTTCTTTTTGCAAGCTTTTGCTTAAAGAACTCATTGCAGTTTGCATATAGCCTTCCATAATTGAAGATATTTGCTTATCTATATTTTGCGTTTGTACCAAATTTGTTAAATTATTAACAATAATATTTTTGGCATCATCTGAAGAAAGATAATCTAAAAGTGCTGAATTTAGTTCATCAACAGTTATTAAATCATTATCTTCTACATATTTTTCATAACCTTTTAAAACTTCAGTTAATATTTCTTGCAATTGCTCTTGTGTAAGAGATATGCTACCGTTTTCTTTAAAAATTTCTTTAATTTTGTTATTTATTAGTTCACTTACTTCTTTTGATTGTAAATATTCTGAAAGCTGCTTAGCAACTTCCGACCAATTGCCTTCTTTATTTTCTTGTATATATGATTGATATCCATTTAGCAAATCACTTAGCAATTTTTGAATATCATCACCTTTAACAGAAAAATTTATATTAGAAATTATGTCATTTATGTCTAATGTAGGTAATGAATTTTGAGATAAAGCATTATTTAAATCTCCAAAATCTACTTTTATTTTAGATTGGTCTATTTTAAAAGCTGATTTGATTGCATTGGGGTCTACTTCTACTAAAGAATTCATGTCAAAAGAGCTATCATTGCTTACATCATCAAATCTTTTGCCAGTAAAGACATTAACTTCAGGATTAGCAAGTTGGTCTTGGACAATCTTACTG
This sequence comes from uncultured Clostridia bacterium, assembly GCA_944393465.1. Classification (GTDB taxonomy): domain Bacteria; phylum Bacillota; class Clostridia; order TANB77; family CAG-508; genus CAG-793. Next base: position 21,481 of record CALYAG010000019.1, on the reverse strand, counting down.
TTTTTAGCATTTTCTATAACATGATTTACTAAAGAAGCGGGATAACAAATTCCAGTTGACAACATAGTACTTGATGCACTTTCTTTAGGCTGAACAATGCCAACAATTTTCAAATCTTCACCATTGCTAACAACATTTTTCATAAAGTCAGTATTATCTGTTTTATCTCTCCATAAATTATATTCTTCATCATATTCATAGCAATCTGCGTTATTTACAAGTTTAAATGTTTTTCCTAATATTTCATCATAATAATACGTGCCAAAATCATCAGGCGTATCTACATCCTGGCCATTTGAAAATTCATTTACAAAACTATCTAGTTCATCAAAACTTCTTAAACCTAAAGTGTATAATAAAAAGTCACTCATGCCACCTCGTGAAGTTAAAACTAATACACACTCATTATAGTTGCTAGGCCATCTGCCTGCTTTAACATCATATTGATTTATATATAAATCTTCATCTTGAGGCATTTGAAAAAACACGTCTGTACTCATCATGCTAGATATAATGCTATTAGATGAAGCTCCTGAGCCAATACCTAAACTTGAAAATGTGACATCTGGATTAAGCTGTCTTAAATTTTCGGTATCTGCACTATAAATTTTAGGAGTAACATTATAAGTATATTCTACATCTTTTGCATATTCATTAATAGGACAATCATCACTTTCTATATATTGTTTTAATGATACTAAATCATTAGAGCCAATGGTTGAAAACATACTTGATAATATTTTATTTATGGAAATATCACCTGTATTACTTGGATTTTCTCCATCGCTGTTAGCTCCCATAAGAAGAGATGATACATCCACTCCTGAACTCCTAATTTGTAAAGGATACTCAGATAAAGTGTCTTCTTCTACTGACTGAATATATGTGTTAACACCATTAGATAATGAAAGTATTAATGCAATACCAATAATTCCTATAGAACCAGCAAAAGATGTTAAAATAGTTCTTCCTTTTTTAGTTTTCAAATTATTAAAACTTAAAGATAGTGAGGTCAAAAAAGACATGGATGTTTTGCCCATCTTTTTGTGTATAGGCTTTTCTATATTTTTTTCATCAATTATATAAGGATTTGTATCTGAAAGTATTCTACCATCTTTAATATTTACAATACGTGTTGCATAATCTTCAGCAAGTTCTGGGTTATGAGTAACCATTACAACCAAACGGTCTTTTGCAACCTTTTTCAAAAGTTCCATAACTTGTATACTTGTTTCACTATCTAGTGCACCAGTTGGCTCATCTGCAAGAACTATATCTGGGTTGTTAACCAAAGCCCTTGCAATTGCTACCCTTTGCATTTGACCACCGGATAATTGATTAGGCTTTTTGTGCAAATGATCTCCAAGTCCAACTTCCTTTAAAGCCTTAATCGCCATTTCTTTACGCTTTTTTCTAGAAACTCCTGAAATAGTTAAAGCAAGTTCTACATTTGCTAGAACTGTTTGATGTGGAATTAAATTATAGCTTTGAAAAACAAAGCCAATGGTATGATTACGATAAGAATCCCAATCTCTATCTTTATATTTTTTAGTTGAAATTCCATTAATAATTAAATCACCTTTATCATACCTGTCTAAACCGCCAATAATATTTAAAAGAGTAGTTTTTCCAGAGCCACTTGGTCCAAGTATAGCCACAAACTCACTATCTCTTAAATTTAGGCTAACATTATCCAATGCTTTTTGCACCAAATTGCCTGTTTTGTACTCTTTATAAACATTTTTTATTTGTAACATAAAATACTCTCCTGTTGCATTTATATTTAAAAATTCGCTTTTGATAAGCTCAATTATTTTTTTATTTGTTACTTAATTATATACATTAATTTTATAAATAGCAATTGTTATTGTATTTTTTTACTTATCTTCCACTATTATCTTCAAAATTTGGACCTTTACGCTTTTTATCGTATAATAATTATTATATAATATTTTTAATATAGTCAATTATATAATAGTGTAAAATTGTATAAATAAAAAATGAAAAATGACACGCAATTGACATTTTATGTTAATTATGCTATAATTCTATCGTCCGAATTTAGTAAATATATGAAAGGAGATCCAACATGTTTGGGAAAATTGTATTTATAAATGCCATCCCTCGGTCAACGAATTTTGAGGTAGAGTATGGTTTGCCTCATGATTGTCATGCCATTTACACTGCCCCCAATGTTACAATTATCGTCCAGGAAAATTTTCGCGAAGGCTCGGAAAAAAAGCCGTTCATTAAGTTTTACGGCTCTTACGAAGTCACGACCGAAGTCAGGAAAAATGGAGATAAAATAAAGAAAATCACCATCTTTAACAAGGAAAAGGAAGAAATTCCTGATGAAGCATGTGTAGACACACTGCTTGTCATTGTCAAGTATGGGTGGTTTGAAACCACCTCGAAGAGAGTTGCTGGAAAGACCTCCCACGATGGAGTGTTTGAAATGCACGAAAAAGAAACTATTACTGTTTACAAGGGAGAGAAATATCCCCATTATACATTTAGAGTTGGCAGAGATGACAAAGATAGCAAAGATCTATCATTGAAAGTTGCTATGGTTTGGTGATTCCTTTCATAGCCAAAGTTCCTCACAGGTGCTAACTTGTGGGGAACTTTGCATTATTTATTGATTATTTTATTCTTACTGAATTTTTACTATATCCATTCTTGAATCTTGATATACAATATTTTCTAAAGATAATCCACCTAATTGTACAATATCTCCTGCATTTAAGCTTAATATTACTGTGCTTGTTAAAGTCATTCTATTATTTACATTATCTCTTAAAGCTGGACTTGAATTAAGTGTACTATTTAAAGGTGAGCCATTTATAAGGATAACTGCATTAAAATTAAATGTATTTTCTGGTGAATTATTTATTCCAAATAATTGATAAGAAATCTGATATATACCTGATTCATTTATTTTAAATTCACTACTACCCTCTTCGTGACTTATTGCATTTCCTTCAACTATACTATTCTTACTATATTTTATAATTGCATTTCCAACTTCTGTATTATCTCCATTTTCAGCAACGGCAGTCAAAATACTTTTTTCGCTCATATTTGAACAATTTAAAGATAAAATAATTAAAGCTAGTAATAGAACTATTATAATAAATATTGATATTATTTTATAAATATCTATTTTACAACACATTTTACAACACATATAATTTCCTCCTATAATGTTATTTTATGAAAAAATTATATGATTGTTAATAATTAAAAAGAGTAATTATTTTTATTAACTACTCCTTAACCTAAAATTTATAATTAAAATCAGTATTTATTTAACAACTTCAATTCCACAATTAGTACTACTATCAGAAAAGATTACTTTATTGCCTAATCTTAAAATAATTGAAACATTAGCGGATATGCTTTCAAAAATATTTTTTTGCATTTTCCCCTTAACTGGTGCAGATAATTTTAGACCTTTATCAAACAGAGACTTTACTTCTAAATAATAATTATTTTTCTTTAAAGTTATAGATAGTAAATTACCATTCACAATATATTTAATAATTTTTGAATTATTATATAATGGAAGATATGAAAATGGCCCCATAATATTTGGACTTAAAGTATTAGTTTTAATATTTTGATTATTGGTATATTTAATTTTTCCATTAATTTTAATATTCTGTTTATTATCTAAAATATCTAAATAAATAAAATCTTTTGAAAATATATTTTTTCCTATTTTGATATAAAAAGGATTGTGTCCAAATCTAAAATCATTAATACTATAGTCTATAAAATAAGATGAAGAATTCGTAATTACTTGAATAAAAGCTTTTTTATTTGTTTCTTCAATATTTATTCCAGGAATAAAAGATATTCCTTCTCCTTTTGATATATTTTTAAAATACCACCTTTCAAAATAATTTTTACCTATTTTTAAATATTTTTCTCCCTGAAAAACTTCAGGGTTTCTTATCAAATATAATCTACTCATATTTTTATTATTGTCCAGAAATCTCATTATTTATCATTTCAGTTAAATTTAATCCAAATATTTTTCAATATTATATCTTCCTCTTTTTTCTGTACTTTTTCCATATTGTATAGCTTCTTTAGGACAATAATTAATACATCTTAAACATTGATAGCATTTTTCGCCCCAAGTTGGATATCCATTAGTCAAAGTAATACAAGATGTTGGACATATTTTAGAACATTTTCCGCAGCTAATGCATTTATTTTTATCAACATAAAAAGGTTTAGTAGTTCTTCCAAATTTATTAAATGCTTTATTTATAGCTGATTTTAGTTTTGACATAGATCCTTCATGAACTTTATATACTTTTTTTCTTTCAATAATTTCTTTTGAAATATTTTCTAAATCTTCTTTCGCCTTATTTATTTTTTCATCTATTATATTTTCACTTTCAATATCTTCTGCAATAATATAATTACTTGGCATAATAATACTATAAGAGCTATCCAATCTATATATTTTAGATAATTTTTTTAATGCCTCTCCTGCCTCAGAACCACAAGTACAAATGCAAAAAGTAAAAGCATTAGTTTTATTAAGTTTTTTTATAAAGTTTACCATAACTTCTGGTACTCCCCAAGCATATATAGGAAAAACAAAACCCATTTGCTCTTCACTATCTATGTTTGGCACTTCATTTAATTCACATATATCTATACAATTATCTTTAATCAAACTCGCTATCTCTTTAGCAACCCATTTAGAGTTTCCAGTTCCTGAAAAATAAAATATCATAATTAACCTCTCTCCTATAAAATATATTAATTAATATTTTGTTTCATTAATTTAATAATATTCTACAAATATTTGATAGATTTGCTATACTTTGAGATTCTTTAATAGCTCATTTACTTGTTCTCTTTGTTCATCATTTAGTACCGCTTCTCCACCACCATTTCTTACAATATGAGTGGCATCTTCATAAGTCTCGATTCCATAAGTTGTATCTCCATTATTATACTTTATTACATAATTACTTAGGCCATCACAAGTTTCATTAGGCTTAGAAAACGACAAGCTATCTATAAGATTAGCTAATGTATACATTTCATCTTGATTTAAAGTATATGACTTAGCTGGCCTTGCTGAACTATATCCAACCTCAGAAATTACTATTGAACTAATATTCTTTTCTTCTAAATATTGCCTCTTTTCAAATTCATCGTCATAGGCTTGCTTTACTTCATTAAAATCATCATAATTCATAAACCAAGTACCAATTTTTACATCATCAAAACCTGACAAAGTATTAAAATCAATTACTTTATATCCTAATCCCAAATATATTTTTGTGCCTCCATCATTTACTTCATCTATTTGTATGCAAAACATTGGTTGTTCATTATTTCTTGCCCTATTATAATCAATGGCAAAAAATATAATTCCTAAAAGTATAATTATTCCTAATATAATACCAACAATTTTTACTCCTTTTTTCATACAAACCTCCATTTTTCAATTTCTATTATTTAGACAATTTTAATGTTTAATTTAGTTGGAAAATTAAATTTCTTTAAACATATCCTAACATAAAAAAGAAAATTATTCTATATTATTATATAAATGTAAAATAATTTTCTTTAATTTTAGATTTATTCAAACCTGTCGGAAATTCTGACCGGTTAAATGTTTCTATGCATTCTTTCCGTGGCAATTTTTATACTTTTTACCAGAGCCACATGGGCATGGATCATTTCTTCCAATTTTTGGAGTATCATTTACTATTGTCTTATTTATTCCACCTTCTTTTGGAGAAAGTTTACCATCAACAAGTTCAATAGCTGTTTTATCTTGTAATGAAACATCTGTAATTTTAGCTGTTTCTTTTCTAGATACACCCTCATCTCTCTTAGTTGCATGCATTAATAGTTTAACAACATCGAATTTAATATCTTGAACCATTTGATCAAACATATCAAATCCTTCCATTCTGTATACAACAACTGGGTCTTTTTGACCATATGCACGAAGACCTATACCATTTTTTAGTTCGTCCATATTATCAATATGTTCCATCCATTTTTGGTCAACTATTTTTAGCATTACAACTCTTTCAAGCTCTCTAAATGTATCTCCAAATCTTTCAGATTTATCTTCATATATGCTATGAGCTTTTTCTTTGATTTCTGAAATAACATCTTCTGCTGTAACTTTGTCCTTCTTTAATGAATCTAATTCTGTTATTCCAAATTCTGTTTCAACCTCTTGAAGAACTCCTTCTTCATCATGGCTGTTTTCATTTATATACATTGGAACTAGGCAATCAGCAACTGAGTCTATCATGTTAAGTATATTGTCTTTTAAGTTTTCGCCATCAAGAACTTCTCTTCTTTGCTTATATATGATTTCTCTTTGCTTATTCATAACATCATCATATTGAAGAACGTTCTTTCTGATGCTAAAGTTTCTACCTTCAACCTTCTTTTGAGCATTTTCAACAGCTTTAGATATAACTCTTGACTCTATTGGCATATCTTCTGATGCACCTAATGTATTATATACTTTTGTAATTACATTTCCACCGAAGATTTTCATTAAGTCATCATCAAGTGCAATATAGAATCTTGATTCTCCAGGGTCTCCTTGACGTCCTGAACGTCCACGAAGCTGGTTATCAATACGTCTTGACTCGTGTCTTTCTGTACCAATTATTTTTAAGCCGCCTGCTTCAACAACCTTTTTCTTTTCTTCTTCTATACCTTTTTCGTATTTATCTACTAACTCTCTATATAATTTTCTTCTAGCTAAAATGTCCTTATCATCAGTTTCATTGAATGCTGATGCTTCTTCAATTTCTTCTGAAGAATATTTCTTTCTCATTTCTTGCTTAGCTAAATATTCACTATTACCACCAAGCATAATATCTGTACCACGTCCAGCCATGTTAGTAGCAATTGTAACTGCTTTATACTTACCAGCTTGAGCAATTATTTCAGCTTCTTTTTCATGGTATTTTGCATTTAATACTTGATGTGGTATTCTTTCTTTATCTAGCATTTTGCTAAGTTTTTCAGATTTTTCTATTGAAACTGTACCAACTAGAACTGGTTGTCCTTTTTCATAGCTTGCTTTTATGTCTCTTATAACTGCTCTAAATTTAGCATCTTCATTTTTGTAAATTATATCTGGGTTGTCTTTTCTAATCATTGGCTTATTTGTTGGTATTTCTATAACATCTAATTTGTATATTTCTTGGAATTCTTCTTCCTCTGTCATAGCAGTACCAGTCATACCAGATAATTTATCATACATTCTAAAGTAGTTTTGGAATGTAATATTTGCTAAAGTTTTTGATTCATCTGCAACTTTTACATGCTCTTTTGCTTCGATTGCTTGATGTAAACCATTGTTGTATCTTCTACCATACATTATACGTCCAGTAAATTCATCAACTATTAATACTTGTCCATCTTTAACTATGTAGTCAACATCTTTTTTCATTATTCCATGAGCTCTTAAAGCTTGGTTTACAGCATGTACTAATTCTGAGTTTTCTATATCATTGTAATTTTCTAGTCCAAATTCTCTTTCAGCTTTTGCAATACCTTTTTGTGTTAATGATGCAGATTTTGCCTTTAAGTCAACAATGTAATCATATTTTTCATTGTCTTCTGCTTGTGCTTCATCTTTAACATCTTCTTCTATAATTGTTTTAGATTCAAGTTTTGATACAAATCTATCTGCTTTTTTGTATATATCTGAAGCTTGATTTGCTCTACCTGAAATTATAAGAGGAGTTCTGGCCTCATCAATTAAAATACTATCAATTTCATCGACAATTGCATAGTTTAGTTTACGTTGAACTAATTGATTTGCATATACAACCATGTTGTCTCTTAAGTAATCAAATCCAAATTCATTATTTGTTCCATAAGTAATATCACAATTGTATGCATGTTGTTTTTCATTTGGTTTCATTCCACTAATTACTAAGCCAACAGATAATCCTAAGAAATTATATAATTTTCCCATCCATTCACTATCTCTTTTAGCTAAGTAATCGTTTACTGTAATAACATGCACTCCTTCACCTGTTAAAGCATTTAAGTATGCAGGAAGTGTAGCAACTAATGTTTTACCTTCACCAGTTTTCATTTCTGCTATTCTACCTTGGTGTAATATAATACCACCAATTAACTGAACATCAAAATGTCTCATTCCTAAAACTCTTTTTGAAGCTTCTCTAACAACTGCGAATGCTTCTGGAAGTATATCATCTAATGTTTTTCCATCTTTTAATTCTTTCTTGAAATAGTCTGTTTTAGCTCGTAGTTCTTCATCAGAAAGTTTTTCCATTTCTGGTTCTAAGCCATTTATTTTGTTTACTAATGGCATTACTCTTTTTACTTCTTTTTCACTGTATGATTTAAATAATTTCATAATATTCCTCTTTTCTCGTAAGTAACATTTTAATACTAGTATAATATATCACGTAATTATTATTTTTGCAATAATTTGTAGGGAATTTTTTTCAGTTGGGGACGGTCCTAAAACGAAAATTTTCGAAAAAGGACCGTCCCAATCTGAAAAATTCTTATACTATGGTCGCAATACTTGTTACTTCTTCATTTTCTATCATAATTTTGATAATTCCCGGTGAATTCACTCTTATACAATTTCCTTTATAATATAAATAAGCACCATTAAGTTTGCACCAATTCATTAAGAAAAATTTTATTGCTGCTCCGTGACTAATTATTGCTACTTTTTTGCCTTCATTTTCATTGAGTATTCTTTTTATGGAATTATCCATCCTTGCTTTTACTTCTTCCATATTCTCGCCATTTATGCATTTTAGCTTTGGATTAAGCATTTGTTCTATTGTATAAGGACGACTTAACTTTTCTTCTAATGCCTCTAATTCTTCTAAATTTCCGTAATCTTCTTTCATTTAAAGAACTATCTATATTTATTTTTAGTAAATTTCGCTCAGCAATATATTTCGCTGTTGAAATAGCTCTTACATATGAACTACTCCAAACTTCTGAAATATCTTCTAATTCTTTATTTTTACTTAAGTTCTTAGCTTCCGCTTCTCCTTCAACCGACAATATTATTTTTTCATTTTGTTCTTGAGCGCTTTCACTTGTTAATATATGTTCATAGTCTTTTAATTGTTTAGAATGTCTAATTAAATATAGAGTTGTAGTCATTTTGTTATACTCCTTTATCTTTTTTTGCTCTTTCTAGCAATTCCGAAACATACTTACTTTTAATTCTTTTATACTCATTTCTTTCTATCTTATCCCTACTAATCTTTCTCTTGAAATTTGAATACTTTTGTGCTTCATCTTTATTTTTTAATAAATATTCTTTTATAAGTATGAACTCTTTGTATCTATTTGTATTAATAATTGATAAATGAATATGCACATCTCCCTCTTTTGTTTCTTGTGATGTAGAAGCAAAGAATCGATAATCTTTGTCTTTGTTTTTATTACTTGCAATAAATCCAATATCTTTTAAAGTCTTGCAAACCTCATCAAATTGACTTATATCTTTTACACCTATTAGAATGTCTAGAATATTTTTTCCATACATATTAGGAATTGCCGTCGAACCGATATGAGTAATTTGAACTTCATTTGGTAATTTTATTTTTAATTTTTCAACTAATTTATTATATCTTCTTTTATTTTCTTTAAAGTCTTGTTTAACTATTTCAATCATCATATCACCTATAAAACAATTATAATATAAAAGTATTATATTATCAATAAAATTAAAGATGCTTCGAAAAGTTGCCACTTTTTGCAGGTATATTTTTCAGAAAGTTGCCACTTTTTGCAGGTATAGATTTAATTTTTTTCAGTTGGGGACGGTCCTAAAACGAAAATTTTCGAAAAAGGACCGTCCCCAACTGAAAAAACATGTAATAAAGGACAATCGTTTCATCATACACTCTAGTAAAACAAAGTTATATTGCATTTATTTATAGCCATGCACAAGCTAAGCAAATGCTATCAATAAGGAGTGAAACATATGTTTATTTGTAATTTTAAAATAAATGGTAAGAAAATTTGGAAAGTATGCTTAATTATATTAACTATATTAATCATTGCTTTGCTTATATTTGCTATTGTCAAAATAGTATCCGCTTCTAAAAGTAATATAGCAGAGTCTAGTGATGTTATTGAAATAACTACTGATGAATACACAAACTTTTTAAAAGCTTCGCATGAAAGTATTAACAATTATGTTGGAAAAACATATAAATTAACTGGATATGTATATAGGTTACCTGATTTTTCTAGCACACAATTTGTTATTGCTAGAACTATGATTATTGACGATAATCAAGGTGCTGTAATTGTTGGTATGCTTTCTGAATGTAGCACAGCTCAAAATTACGATTCTGGCTGTTGGATAGAAGCAACTGGCACAATTAAAAAAGGAAACTATAATGGTGAAATTCCTATTTTAGAAATTTCTAATATTAAAACCATTAAAGCTCCTGAAGATGAATTTGTATATATGCCAGTAGACTAATTAACAATTTGCACAAATTAACTCTGCCTATCAAATATAGCTTTCATCACACCTTTATCAAGTATGCCTGCGAAAATGTTTTTGAATATTATAAGTAATATTGGACCTAATATAAGTCCCCACACATTCCAAACTTTATATCCTGTATACATTGCAATCAATGTAAAAGCTGGGTGTATGCCTATATGTTTGCTAACTAGTTTTGGCTCTAAGAATTGCCTTACAACACTCATTATTACCCACAAACCAAGTATGGCAACGCCTAGCACAATATCTCCATTTAAAGCGCTTATTATAGCCCAAGGTATCATCGCTGTTCCTGAACCTAGTATAGGAAGGGCATCTATAAATCCTATTCCAAGTGCCGCAAGAAGCGGAAACTCAACATTTAAGCCAACTAACTGAAATATTGTAAGACCAATTAAAGAAATTATAAAAGATACCGCAATTAATGTGGCTTCTGCTTTTAAATATTGTCCTAAAGCTTTGGCAATTTCTCTAATGTGCTTTGTTAGCTTTTTCATCCAAACTTCTGGTAAATGATGTTCTAACTGATCTATCATATATATTTTATCAGTGCATAAAAAATATAATGCCATTGCTGAGAAAAATATTGATAATATTAAATTTGGAATTTCCATTATCCAATTAGTTATTCCTGTAAGTATATTTGTAATTCCCGATGTAATAGAATTTACCACATTACTTTCTACTTGTTCTATACTTGCTCTTAGTTCTTCCGGAACTTTATCCAGTATATTTATATTTTGTGTAACATTGTTTAGCATTTCTTTTGCATTGTTATAATACATCTCCGAATCCTCTAGCAAATTACTTGCTTCAGAGAAAAGTGTTACCACTCCCCATACTAAAATTCCGAACTATTATAAGAACTGCTATAACCATAACAAAAATGCTACTAAATCGTCTTGTCCATTTGCATTTCTTCATAAGAAAACGAATTAGTGGCTCCAATAATAAAGCCAAAACAAAGGATACTAGAAATGGCATATAAAATACTGACAATTTGAAACAAATGAGTATAATTCCAACTGTTAAAGCTAATAAAAATAAACGCTTTAATACTTTACTCCAATAATTTATATCAGACACCATTTTTAAAATCTTCTCCTCTGTTTTAGCTGTTAATATTATATGAAGATTTATAAAAATTATTCAATCTTGAGAATAAAAAATGTTAAATGGGAAGGTTGTCAAATAGAACCTCCCAATTGACAACAAACAAAGGAGCCCCAAAGTGGAGCTCCTTGTGCTCTGTAAATTGAATTTTAAAACGAAGCGGTCTTTCTAACATTGTAGAAAAGTTATTTCATATAATGTTTAAGAGTTTGTTGAAAAAGAAAATCAAAGAATTCTAGACGCAATTTTTGCCAATTCACTACGGACAGATTCATCTTCTGTCAATGTGATTTGCCAACATCTAGGTTCACCTTTAAAACGTTCAGATGCGTAGCTTAGACCATTATCCCTTTCGGAAAGTTCAGGCCTATCAATTTGCTCTGGGTCACCAATAATGACCAATTTTGTACCAGTTCCAACTCGGGTAATGATGGTTTTAATTTCACTAGCGGTAAGGTTCTGTGCTTCATCAATGATAATGAAAGTGTCACATATAGACCTACCTCTAATATAGCTTATTGCCTCAACTTTAATGTTGCCAGAAGCAAAGAAATAGCTTCCATCTTCACTTGTAGGCTTTTCATAATCTGCAAACTGCTTACTACCCTTTTTATTTTTGTAAACTTCTGCCGTAACTTCTGCATCATTTGGCTTAAGAAGATTTTGGATGTTATCCCTAATTCCCCGAAGGTAAGGGTCAAGCTTTTCTTGCTCATCCCCTGGCAAAAAGCCAAGTCTTTCGCCCGTTTCAGTAGGGCTACGAGAAATCAAAATATTGTTAGGGAACTTCTTTTCTTCCACAACCTTTTGCAGACCTACAGCCAAAGACAAGAAAGTTTTTGCAGTGCCAGCTGGTCCTTTAAAAATAACCAAAGGTGCACGTTCTTCATCCATTGAAAGAGCTTCAATCATAAACCTCTGTCCTACATTTTTGGGAATTACACTATATGGATGAACATTTCCAAAAGTTAAAGGAACAATGAAGCCTTTTTCAATTCTGCCAATTGCAGACTTATGAGTCCCTTCCATTTGAATGAACATGTTTTCGTATACATCTTGGCGCTTTTCCGCGGGAACAACTTTGTTTTTGTCAAGTTTCTTTTGAGCATAAAACTCATCAATATAGGAATCTGGAACATCCAAAGTCATTCTACCAGTGTACTGTTCGGAAATTTCAGGCAGAAGCTCATCTCTAAAGCTTTGAGCTTCGATACCAAGCATTTTTGCTTTCATACGAAGTGCTGCATTCTTGCTAACAAGAATGACTGGCTCATCTTTCGGAACTTCTGACATAACGCCTTTACAAGTTTGCAAGATTCGAGTATCCAAAGAATCCAACTGAGTTTTCTTAACTGTTTCGTCAAGCTCGATATTGTAATAATTTGTAGTAACTCTTAAAATACTTTTATTTTCTTGCACTACTCCTTTCATAAGTTCTTTGAAGTCAAAACTCCAAAGATATTCCAGTGTTTCTCTTGCAATTTTTCCTCTTTCAGAGTTTTGCATTGCATAAGTTTTTTGAATCTCGTCCACAACTGCCATGGGAACAATAATAGTATTATCACTCCCAAAGCTTTGGGTCACATTCCGCTTAGATACCAAGGTTCTGGTACTTAAGATGAAATGTTTTCTCATGAGTCTTCACCTCATTTTATAGATTTACAAAGCATTTTTCTCCTGTGAAACCACACGAGTAAAATGTTTTATATGCTTTCATTATATTACTTACCTTTTTTAATTGCAATGCTTTTTGCAATGTTTTTTGAACTTTTTGTAAATTAGTTGTAAATTGGGACGGTTCTATTTGACACAGTTTAGTGTCAAATAGAACCGTCCCAATTTACAACCTTCCCATCTTTCTATCTCTTATAAATATCCTTTTGAGTATACTCTTCTGGCTTTAATCCTAATTTGTCCTTTGAATATACTGTAAGTCCCAATGTTAGTATTAATATAAAAATTCCCATTACTACCATAGCAATATCTATATTATATATACCTACAATAGCTGAACCTAAAAGAGTAACAATAGTTCTAAATAGGTTATCACAGATTGACTTTGCCGAATATATAGCAGGCAAAATCTTTGTACTTGCAAAATTATTTACATACTTTTTAGCTAAAATCTGATCAATTGCATTTGCAGCACCCATTATCAATAATATGATGACTATGACTACTAATTTTGTATAAAATGGTAGCTGTGTCATAGCTATTATTCCTGCTAAAATAAAGCCAGTTGCAAATGTTAATAATATATTTGTTAATGATTTATTTTTAAACTTTTTGTTGAAGTCTAATGCTGTGTTTGAAAATAGTCCTCTAGTTAGTTCAAACATAGCAAATATAAAGCCAACTTGAACAGATGTAGCACCTATATCTTCTAACAATGTTAATTGGTAAGAATCTAAAAGTACAATTATACCCCAAATCGCACCAGTCATAATTAGTAATGCTCTTAATCGTTTAGATTTCGTTATAAATTTATAACCTTTTTTAAAATCTTTAATATAGTCTTTAAAACTTTCTTTGCTTTCTTCTTCTTGTATATCATTAAAATTAAAAGATATTGCAGTAGCCGCAATTGTGCATAATAGGCTCAAAAATATTGGAATATATGGATTTATGTTATACAAAAATCCTGCTATAATTGTTGAAATAGCAGAAAAAATGCAGTACCTCGAAAAGCCTTTTTTATCAAGTCTTGAAAATATCTCATTTCTTTGATATGTTGGCGCTTGAGGAATTGAACTACTTAGTAAATTTGACTCAGATACATATTTAAGTGCAAATGCAGTCCCGCTTATAAATTGAACTAATGCTAATCCCCCAAATCCATTAAAAGTAATTAATAATATTCCAAAAATAATATTCAATATATTTCCAGCAATAGCTGTATTTTTGTAGCCAATTTTTGATGTTAATAATGTAGCTGGAACCTGCATCACTATCATAGATATGGCATAAACTGTAGCAGCTAATAATATTTGTGAATCAGTAATTCCCTTGACATTTATTAAAAACATTACTCTTATGCCATAATAAAATAGTAAATCATAACCAAGCATTAAATACTTTGGGTATAATTTCAGATTTTGTTTTCTTGCTTTTATATCTTCTGTTACTGCCATTTTTTACTCCTCTTTTGTCTATTTTTTACGATATTATTATAATTTATTCATTCTTACATTATTAAAATTTTCTGTATAGTTAAATAAGGTAAATTTAAAGTCCTTTTCATTGGTAGTATTCTATCATCTGCTAAATTAAAAGTCAACAAAATATGTTTTTTCGTTTTCGCAAATAAAAAAAAATGGCATGGAGGCTATCTCTATGCCATTTTTGCTTTTTAATTTACATATTCATCTTCTGGATAAGGAGTAGCAAAATAATTACTAAAAGGATAGTTCATTTGATTTATATTTGCATTTACTTGCCTATTCATATTTGGTGTTGGTGAATTTTGCATGCTTTGTATTACAGGATTTTGATTCATTACAGGAACATAACTATTATTCATTTCTATATTTTGATTAACCGGTACACTAAAATTATTATCCACCGCCGAACTTGTTCTTGTATTTTTCTTACGTTCGAGTAGCCTTCTAATTATTAAAATCTTAATTAAATCTTTTAACGTAGGATTTCCTATTCTTCTTGAATTTTGTGCTGTTCTATTTGAAGTACTATTTGCCATATTAGATTGAGAAGTTTGATTTCTACTATTTATTTGTGATTGCATAAGAGCGTCTGATGACCTGCTTACCCCACTTTGCGTCGATGTAGTATTGGTTCTTGCCACAGTCGTTGTTCTTGAAGTTGAGCTGTTGCTACTTTGGGAATTATTTGCTCTTGAATTGCTAGTTGTAGTTGTTGTATTTGAACTAGATGATACTCTTGCATTTTGTTGTGCTTGTAAGTTTCTTCCCACAACCATATCATCTTCAATATTATTATAAATTTCCATAGTCATAGACTCAACTAAACTTTCTGTCACTTCTCTATTTTTATTTTCTTCCACTATTTTATTTACCATTGGCATTAATAAGCAATAGATGTCTGGGTACATCTTTTTTATTTTTAATATCTCTTCTGACTCCTCCATATTAGGTTCATTATTTCTTCTCATTGAACTTTGAAAGTTTGTTTGGCTTTGCGTATTCATTTGTCTTGAGTCAGTCAAATTAGGCACATTTGTTGGCATTGCATATGTAGAAACATTTTGCCCTTCTCTAACATATGGGTAATTATAACTTTGATTTGTATATTCATTAGCATAGGAATTACCTAATACACTTTTCATATAATCTTCATAACTTTGATAAATCATAAAAATAACCTCCTACACTATAGTATGTAGGAGATTTTGTATTTGTGCACAAATAAAATGCGTTAGCCACATATATTGTCACATTTTCAAATCAAGATATTATAGCTCATTTACCAACTCTTTAAACTTATTACCCCTATCTTCAAAATTCTTAAACATATCGAAGCTTGCACTTGCAGGTGAGAACAAAACTACTTCTCCCTCTACTGCAACTTCTTTGGCCTTTTTAATTGTTTCTTCTAATGTGTTACATCTGTATATTGGAATACTCTTTCCTTCTTCTTTCTCTTCTTCTAAAACTGCATTTTGAATTTTCTCAGATGTCTGACCTACTAATATTAATTTACTTACATTTTGAAGTATAGGCTTTGCAATTGGCTTATAATCTAAATGTTTATCATATCCACCAGCAATAAGAACTATTTTTTCTTCATAAGAATTTAAACCTGCAATTGTTCTACTTGGACTTGTTCCTATTGAATCATTATACCATTTAACTCCATTTATTGTCCTAATATATTCTAGTCTATGTTCAACTCCTGAAAATTCTTCAATAGTTTTACGAGTAATATCTTCTTTGCATAAGTCTAGTGTAGCGCTAATTGCCGCGCATGCATTTTCGCAATTATGCACTCCTCTTAATTTCATATTTTCTTTTTTTACAAAGTGCTTTCTTATGCCATCTTCACATACTTTTATTATATTATCCTCTCTATCAAAAATAACACCATTGTCTAAAAGTTCTCTACTACTAAAGAAACGTACTTTGCCTTTTGCCTCTTTGTAAAATTCTTTAGTAATATCATTATCTTTATTTATAACTAATAACCCTTGTTCATTTTGATGCAAAAATATATTTTTCTTGCTATCTATGTATTCTTGGTAATCTTTGTGAACATTTAGATGGTTAGGAGCTATATTAGTTACAACTGCAATTTGAGGACTTATTTTCATATTCATAAGTTGAAAACTACTTAATTCAAGTACAACTATATCTTCTGGCTTCATGTTTTCTATTTGAGTAAATAGCGGTGTTCCTATGTTACCACCTAAAAAGCAATGGTATCCATTTGCTTCTAATATTTTATAAATTAAAGTAGTTGTAGTTGTTTTTCCATCACTACCAGTAACTCCAACAACTTTGCATGGTGCAAGCTCAAGAACCTTTTCTATTTCAGATGTAAGAATTGCTCCTCTTTCTATTTCTTTTACAATTTCTGGAGTATCTGGTCTACAACTTGGAGATCTAAAAATATAATCAAATCCAACTAGATGTTCTAATGAGTTTGCTCCAAAATAATAGTTTGCATTAGCCTTGTCTAAACTAGCAATTATGTCACTGTCTATTTTATCCTTTTCACGATTATCAAAAGCTGTAACTTTTGCTCCGTGGTTATAAAAATAATCTATAAGTGGTTTGTTACTTACACCCATACCAATTATTGCAATTCTTTTATTCTTAATTTCTTCATTAAATTTATTTAATTTTTCATTTACATAATTACTCATTTTGTAAACGCTTCCCTTCTATAATAGTGCAACAAGATTATAAAAGCTTGTTTACCTTTTTTCTTATTTTTGCACTATATTATTATTATATCTATTCTTACTTGTCTTGTTTCTAAAATTTTTTCAATTTCTTTGCAAGCAAACTATTCATCAAGTAATTTGCTAATATATTTATCATAAATTTTTCTAGCAGATTCTTTCGCACTTGAATCTTCTGTCACATCAACTTTAACAGTTTTATCAAATGTTTCATTAAAGCCTGCCTTTTCATGTAATATATCTCTTTCAACAATAGAGTTTCTTACTTCTTCAATTGTATATTCTCCATTTAATTGCTTATACCTTCTTTTTACTCTTTCATCAAGAGAAGCGGTAATGAATATGTGCAAGTCCATTTCTGGATAAATCTTTACCAAGTCTCTAGCTGAAACAATTAGGTTAAATTTTTTACTATATTCTTGTATTATTTGATGTGCAAATGCAAATAGCTTGCTGTTATCTGCCATATTAGCCATTTTTGAAACACCAATTGAATTTTGCATACTTTTCATAGCCTCTTCATCAACCTTTTTACCGGCTATGTAAATAACAGTTTTTCTATCTTCTATCTTAAAATCTACTTGCAATTTTTTTAATAAATCAAATGGTGTAAGCATTGCCATTTGTTCTAAGCTATTTATTCCATCAAATATATTAGGCTTTTTGTTTGATGAAGCGGAATCTTCTGATTTTAGATCTTCATTTTTTGAACTTTCTTCTTGAGAATTTTCTTCAAATTTCAAGCTGTCTTTTGCCATATGTAATGCCTCAATTAAAGCTCTATAAATTTTGCTTCCATCCACAAAAATACTATTTGGTATTAAGTCCAAAAGCTCATTACAAATAGAGGTTTTTCCAGCACCAACCATTCCCTCAATTCCTATAACTATGTTACTCATTTTTTCAAAATTCCTTTCTATTTTCCAACTAGGTAAGGTTTTAAAAACTTCCCTGTATAACTTCTCTCATTTTGGCAAACCTTTTCAGGTGTTCCAACTGCAATTACTTCTCCACCTTTATCTCCACCTTCTGGGCCTAAGTCAATTATATAATCTGCTGTTTTTATTAAATCTAAATTATGCTCAATTACTATTACAGTATTTCCTGTATCAACTAATCTTTGTAAAATATCTACTAATCTGTGCACATCATCAATATGAAGTCCTGTTGTAGGTTCATCTAAAATATATAGAGTTTTGCCAGTTGCTCTTTTTGAAAGCTCTGTTGCAAGTTTAATACGTTGAGCTTCACCACCAGATAATGTTGTAGAAGGCTGTCCTAATTTAATATATCCTAACCCTACATCATATAATGTTTGTATTTTTTGCTTAATTCTAGGTATATTTTCAAAAAATTGTAATGCCTCTTCAACAGTCATATCAAGTACATCTGAAATATTTTTGCCTTTATATTTTACTTCTAGAGTTTCTTTATTATATCTTTTACCTTTACATACTTCGCAAGGAACATATACATCAGATAAAAAGTTCATTTCTATTTTAATAATTCCATCTCCTGAACAAGCTTCACATCTTCCTCCTGGAACATTAAAACTAAATCTACCTTTATCATATCCACGCATTTTCGCCTCATTTGTTGTAGCAAATATTTCTCTAATTACATCAAAAACGCCTGTGTATGTAGCAGGGTTTGAACGTGGAGTTCTGCCTATTGGAGATTGGTCAATGTTGATTATTTTATCAATATTATGAAGTCCTTTAACTTCCTTGCAAGCGCCCACTTTTTCGTTTGATTTATTTAAAACTCTATTTATATTTTTATATAAAACTTCATTTATTAATGTACTTTTACCAGAGCCCGAAACACCTGTTACGCATATAAATTCTCCAAGTGGGAATTTAACAGAAATATTTTTTAAATTATGCTCTTTGGCTCCAACAACTTCAATAGATTTGCCATTAGATTTTCTTCTTTTCTTTGGAACAGGAATTGACTTTCTTCCAGATAAATATTGACCTGTTATTGAATCAGGAACTTTTGCGATTTCTTCAGCGGTGCCTTGAGCCATAACCTTTCCGCCATGAACACCCGCATAAGGTCCAATGTCTATTACCTGGTCTGCAGCATACATTGTATCAGTATCATGCTCTACAACTATAACTGAATTTCCTAAATCTCTAAGTTTTTTTAGTGTAGCAATTAATTTGTCATTATCTCTTTGATGTAAACCAATGCTTGGCTCATCTAGTATATACATAACTCCAGTTAAGCCTGAGCCAATTTGAGTAGCAAGCCTAATTCTTTGAGCCTCACCACCAGATAATGTTGCTGCACTTCTAGATAGTGTTAAATAGTCAAGACCTACATCAATTAAGAATTGCAAACGTTTGTCTAATTCTTTTAAAATTTGGTCAGCAATTATGCTATCTTTTTCACTCAAAGTTAAATTGTTAAGATATTCTTTAATATGAGTTATAGACATATCAGTAAGCTCATTAATGTTCTTAGTTCCAACCTTTACTGCCAAACTTTCTTTTTTAAGTCTTGCACCATGACATTCTGGGCATTCCATATTACTCATATACATTTCGTAAAATTGCATCATGCCTTGAGATTTTGTTTCTCTATGACGTCTTTCAAGAGTTGGAATTACACCTTCAAATGGAACCTTATTTCTTCTAACTCCGAAGGCAGTCTCGTATTCAAACTCTATTTCTTCATCACCTGTACCGTAAAGTATTTTATCTAAGAAATCTCTTGGTAAGTCTTTAATTGGCTTTGAAATATCTACACCATAATGCCTTCCTATTGCTTCAAAATACATTTTAGCAATAGTATCGCCTCTTTTCATTGTGCTTGCACCAAAAGCTTTAACCCCATTATATAAAGTAAGATTTTTATCAGGTATAATTAAATTTTCGTCCATTTTCATTATATAGCCTATACCTGTGCAAGTTGGACAAGCTCCAACTGGGTTGTTAAATGAAAACATTCTTGGAGATAATTCTTCAAAACTAATACCACAATCTGGGCAAGCATAATTACCGCTAAATAATAGCTCCTTTTTGCCCGGTATATCTACTGTAACCAAGTTATTCGCATATTTCATAGCAGTTTCAACTGATTCAGTAAGTCTTGCCCTAATGTCTGATTTAATTACTAATCTATCAATAATTATATCTATATTATGCTTTTTCTTTCTATCTATTTCAATATCATCTGTAAGCTCCACTGTGTTTCCATCAACCCTAGCACGTACAAATCCTTCTTTTTGAAAATCTTCAAGAAGCTTTTTGTATTCACCTTTTCTGCCTCTTATAACTGGTGCTAAAACTTGTATTCTAGTGCCTTCATCAAGTTCTAAAACACTATCTACAATTTGGTCAACAGTTTGCTTTTCTATTTTTTTACCACATTTAGGGCAATATGGCACACCAATTCTTGCATAAAGTAAACGAATATAGTCATATATTTCTGTAACAGTACCAACTGTTGAACGTGGATTTTTAGATGTAGTTTTTTGGTCTATTGATATAGCAGGAGAAAGCCCTTCTATTGACTCTACATTAGGTTTGTCCATTATACCTAAGAATTGTCTAGCATAAGAAGATAAACTTTCCACATATCTTCTTTGACCTTCTGCATAAAGTGTATCAAATGCTAATGATGATTTTCCTGAACCAGATAAACCTGTAATAACTACTAATTTATTTTTAGGTATTTCTAAGCTTATGTTTTTTAAATTATGTTCTTTTGCTCCCTTTATTACTATGTCATCGTTCATTTCGCATTATTCCTTTCAGTTTTGCATTTTATATTATATTTATATTTTAAAGTATCACTTAAAGTGCCATTTAAAATGCCACGTACATAATACCACAAAATTTGATTAAATACAACGCCCAATGTAACAATTTCTGTGAATTTTAAGTAAAAATGTCCCGTTTTTGTTTTTGAATTTTTAGTAAAAATGTCTCATGTTTTATTGGTAGAGA
>CALYAG010000018.1 GCA_944393465.1 uncultured Clostridia bacterium | reverse complement strand
TGGAGGTGTAAGTGCAGCAATGCATTGAGCTAACCAATACTAATAAATCGAGGGCTTAACCAAGAAATTGATTAAGTAAGAGAACGGAAAAAGCATGAGGTAAGGTTTACCTTATTCTACTATATATTTTTGAGTGTGCTATATATAAAAATAATTTCAAAAAATACTTTACAAATTATTTAATTAGTGTTATATTAATTAAGTAGACTTTAAAAGTACATTGAATTTATTTAATATAAAGTATACAAAACTTTTCTGGTGATGATAACATAGAGGCAATACCCGTTCCCATCCCGAACACGGA
The DNA here is from genome assembly GCA_944393465.1 of uncultured Clostridia bacterium. GTDB lineage: Bacteria > Bacillota > Clostridia > TANB77 > CAG-508 > CAG-793. The sequence continues at coordinate 29,482 of CALYAG010000018.1, read as the reverse complement.
AGTCAAGCTCTAATGTGCCGACGATACTTGCGAGTTACCTTGCTTGGAAAATAGGTCGTCGCCAGTTTTAATTAAATATTCCTCGTTAGCTCAGTTGGCAGAGCGCTCGGCTGTGAAGCAGGTTATGTGACCAAAATGTTAGCAGCTCTGTATGGAAACATATAGATGATAAAGGTAGCTAATTCGGTGGAACTCTAAATAATTAAGAAATTAATTATATGACAATACCGAGCAAGACAAATTAAGTCGTGTGTAGAGACTTTACACTACCTACCTAAGTCGAAAGATATGGTAAAGATAAAGTCCAGACTACAAACTAAGTAATTAGTGCTAATGAAAGTTAGTGTAGTGCAGTAACCGATAGGTCGTTGGTTCGAGCCCAACACGAGGAGCCATAGAAATAACAGGTAAGCAATTATCTGTTATTTTTTTGCGTGTTTGCTAGTATTTTTGTGATAAATATAGTATAATTGTTTTCATAGGATGTGAAATTAGTGATAAAAATATGTGAGATATGTGGTAAAAAATTTGAAACAAAATCATCTACTAGATTATATTGCTATGAATGTAGTGGAGAGTCAACAAGAAGTGATAATTATACTCGTAAGCATCAAAAAACAATATTAAGAAGAAATATGAAATTACAAGCAATAAAGTTATTAGGTGGAAAATGTTCTATATGTGGATATGACAGATGTGTTGATGCATTAGAGTTTCACCATGAGAATCCTAACGAAAAAGAATTCAAATTGGGTTCTGGAAATACAATGTCATGGAAAGAATATAAAAATGAAGCCTTAAAATGTATTCTTGTTTGTTCAAATTGCCATAAAGAGATACATAGTAAAATAGGATATAAGAAATATGATTAATAATATATAGTGAAAGATAAATTATTGGGTTAACACGGAGTGGAGGATATTTTTATGATAATTAAAAGTATTGATTTGTGGACAGAACAAAAAGTAAATCATTATGAGTGCTTTAATGGAGCTTTTATAGATGGATTTCAGAAAAACATAAATCCATTTAACAAATATAAAGTAGTAAAAAATTGTAATTGTATAATTACAACAGATAAAGAAAAATTTATAATAGAACATAAATGTGCATTTATAAATCAAACCAAAACAAGAATAATACCTATACAAGAAAATTCAAAATTAACAAATAATTAAAAAAAGATAAAAAGGAGATAAAATTTATTATGAATTCAAAAAACAACTATTTCATTATACATGGATCATTCGGGAATCCTTTTGGAAACTGGTTTCCTTGGCTACATGATTTCCTAGAAGCCGAAGAAAAACAAGTATATGTACCACAATTCCCAATAGGTGTAGGATTCCAAAACTATGAAAATTGGAGTAAATTACTAAAGTACTATTTAGATTTAAATCTAATAAATGAAAAAACTATAATAATAGGACATAGTATAGCACCAGTATTTATATCAAAGTTCTTAATTGAAAATAAGGTTAAGGTAAAAAAATTGATATTCGTATGCGGATTTAATAACTACCTAGGAATAAATGAACAATATGATGTAGTTAATAAGTCTATGTATTTAGATAATTTAGAAGATGTAAAGCAACATGCTGATGAAATAATATGTTTTTATTCAAATAATGACCCTTATGTAAAATATGATGTGGAAAAAGATTTTGCAGATAAAATTGCGACTAAACAAGTTTTAATTCCAAATGCAGGACATATAAATAGTGAAAGTGGATATGATACTTTTGAAGAAATAGTACATTATATTTAAATTATGCAATTATCATAGAGTGCTATTTAGGAATAGAAAAACAAATTATGGAGCATTGCACATTAAATCTAGAAAATATAAATGATGAAAGTATTAGAGAATATATTGAAAAATTGAAAGAATATGATATTTAAAAAGAGGGGTTAATAAAAATGGAAATTATTAAATATGATAATGCTTTAAAAGGAAATAATAGTGATAAATGTAAAACATTGGAATATTCATTTAATGATAAAGAAATGGATTTAGGTGTAGCAACAATCAACGGGAGATATCCAGATAAAGGATATGGGGTAAATCTTGTAAGCAAAGAATTAATATATGTTATAGAAGGAAAAGGAAAATTAAATTTTGAAAATAAAATAGTTGAATTTTCAAAAGGTGATTCTATTTTAATAGAACCTAATGAAAAATATTATTTTAACACGGATTATTGTGTAATATCTTTGACTTGCACACCAGCATGGTCACATGAACAGCATAAGCTAATTGATTAAATGTGGAGGAAAATAAAAAAAGTTTTATTAACAATGAATAGAAAACTATAATTATTAAATAGAGTGGATATATAGCTCAAGGGCTAAAACTAGATGACGAAAATATTAAATTGGCAAAGATAATAGCACTATTACATGATATAGGCAGATTTGAGCAAGTGAAACAAACAAAAGATTTTGCAGACAATAAAAATTTTGAACATGCAAATTACGGTGTAAAAGTTTTATTTGAAGACAATTTAATAAGAAAGTTTGTAAAAGATAATAAATATGGCAATATAATAAAAAAAGCAATATACAATCATAATAGATATAAGCGTTGATGAAAAAGAAATACATAAAAAAAGAAAATTAACACAGTACGCAGAAATACTAACAGATAGGCTAATTCGAAAAATAAATGAAGAAGAGCCAGATGTAAGTATTTGTCTAGGAGATTTAATTCAAGATGTTGCAAACCACGAAAGAGATATAGAAAATTTTACGTATATATGGAACAAATTAAAAAATATTAAAGTACCATTTTATTGCGTACTTGGAAACCATGAGTTAAAGAGCATGAATTCAAGAAAAGAGCTTGAACAAATTATGGAATATAAGAACGCAACATTCTCAGTAAATGTAAAAGGATATCATTTTGTTATTTTATCAACCAATATAAGAGAAGATAATGAAGAAAAAGATGGTGGCATACATAAAGCACAATGTATAACAGAAGAAGAAATTAACTGGTTAAAAAATGACTTGGCACAAAACAATCTTCCTTGCATAATTTTTACTCATTTTGGATTAGCAGAAGATAGACAAATAGGAAACTACTGGTTTGAAAAGAATCCGGAAAAATTAGAAAATAGAAATATACAAATAGCAGAAAGGCATATTAAACTATGAGTAACATATACGAAATAGCAAATAAAATTAAATCAAATGGTGGAAATATATACTTAGTTGGAGGAGCAATCAGAGATAATTTATTAGGTATTGAAAACCATGATGAAGATTATTGTGTGACAGGAATTTCTTTTGATGAATTTAAAACGCTATTTCCTGAAGCAATAATTAGAGGAAAAGATTTTCCCGTATTTTCTATAGATAATAAAGAATTTGCTATTGCAAGAAAAGAAAGAAAAATAGGAATAGGTCATAATAATTTCAATGTAGAAACTGATAAAAATATAACAATTGAAGAAGATTTAGAGCGTCGAGATATTACCATAAATGCTATTGCAAAAGAAGTTTTGACCAATAAAATTATTGACCCAAAAGGTGGAATAAAAGATTTAAAAAATAAAATTATTAGAGCTGTTAGTAATCATTTTGCGGAAGACCCATTAAGAGTATACAGAGCCGCTAGGTTTGCAAGTCAATTTGATTTCACAGTAGAAGAAAATACTATGAAAATGATGAGATTACTAAAAAATGAATTATCTAGCTTAACTGTTGAAAGAGTATATTATGAATTAAGAAAAGCATTGTTAACAGACAAGCCATCAAAATTTTTTGATGTGCTAAGAGATGCAGATGTATTAGATGTTCATTTTAAAGAAATCTATGACTTAATAGGAGCTGAGCAACCAGTCCAATATCATCCAGAAGGAGATAGTTATAATCATACAATGATTGTACTTGACAAAGTTGCAAATCAAACCAAAACTCTATGTGATGAAAGAAAATTGGAATTGCGCTTTTCTGCCTTAGTTCATGATTTAGGAAAAGGTACAACTCCAAAAGAAGAATATCCACATCATATAAATCACGAAAAAAGAGGAATAGAGCTGGTAAAAAATATGGGAAAAAGATTAGAAATTCCTACTAGAATGATTAAATGTGGTATAACTTCTTGCTTAGAACATATGAGAGGTGGAATTTTTGATAAAATGACAACTCCAAAAAAAGTGAGCTTTATAGAACGTGTAAATAGCACTATTTTGGGTTTAGATGGGCTTCAAATTATTGTAGATGCAGATAATATGCTAGAAAACAGTAAAAAAAATCAATTTGCATATTTAGGTCATGAAGTTATAAATTGTACTAATGGTAATGAAATAATGAAAAAATATGGTATTTCTGAGGGAAAAGAAATTGCAAATAAAATGCATGAAATAAGAGTGATGTATTTGAAAAATAAAAGTTAGAGGAGAAATATGATTTAATAAAAACAATTGTATTTATTTATTTTATATGATATAAAATATTAAAAAGGTAAAAACTACAAAAGAGGAGAAAAAGATGAACTCGGAAGACTTAAGAAAACTATTACTTACGTCAGATGATAAATTTAGTTTATTTGCTGATCCAAAACTCTTGGGTCAATATAATATGACTGTAGGTGAGTTGGGAAAGTTAATAAATGAATTTCTTACTGATAGTGAAAAAGCAAGATTATTTCAAATAGAATATTTAAAAAATGCAAATTCATACACTAAAAGATGTATAATGGATAATATTTCTGACTCTAATATTTTATTAAGAGTACTTGAAGAGCCAGGATTACTTGACAATGTAGATACATCATATATCAGAGACGCAATAATTAGACTTTCTGATGACGCAAAGCAAAAAATCTTACATAATAAGGAATTCTTCGAAAAACATGAATTTTATAGTTTTGAGATAATTAAAATAATTGATTCATTATCAGAGGAAAACAAAGTAGCAATTTTAAGTGATAGTTCTTTAATTACAGATACATTTAAGTTAGATAAATATGACTTAGAGAAAATAATACTAAATTTACAAAAAGACGAAAACAAGATGTTATTGATGGATAAATATACATTTGATAACTATATTTCAGCCAATATTATCAAAACGATGAATGATATTAACAAAGAAAAGTTAGTAGTTAATATGGGTAAATTAGAACCTTATCAAATCAAACAAATATTAACAACATTTGAAGCTAATAATTTATTGGAATTTTTTGAAAAGAATGGTGAATTCTGCAAGGATAATAAAATTGAACCTTATGAGGTTATATCTGAACTACCTGCAGAAAAACAATTACAAATTGCATTAAGTTTGACAAGTAGCGATTTTAGTATAGACGCTAAAAGAAAAATATTTGCAACTTTGGGTAATGAAGTTAAGGAAAAATTAAATAAAGATGATTATCCTCAAGAATTTCAAGGAGCACTTAATGTAAAAAGTGATGGAAAACATGTGGTTGTAGAGTTAGACGGTAATCCACAAGATTATGCTGGTTTAGATGAGCTAATGTCAATAAAACCAGAAAATTTTACAAAAGAACAAAAAGATAAAGTAAAACAGTTTTGTTCAGTTTGCCCCAATATGTACATAGATAATGATTTAGGCAATGGAGCGATTATAAGTTCAAAGGGAAAAGAATTCATAGAGGGAGAAAACTGGATTGAGTCAGTATTAAGCACAATTAAACCTGAATTTTCAAAAGCACAAAAGATAGCAATTATAGATAATGCTATAGGAAAAAGAGTAAGTTATAGTCCAGATTTTGATACAGAGGTTTTCGAAAAGTGGGATAATAGAGCTTTATGGAAAATTATTAGTAGAGGTTATGGTGTATGCAATGGTATTTCTAGATTAGAGCAGTATATGCTAGAACAAGTTGGAATTAAGAGTAAAATGGTTAGTGGAAAAAATCATGCTTTTTTGAAAATTGAAAACATGGAGTTTGAATTAGCAAATGGAGAAAAGGTAACAGGTACAACAATAGTCGACCCAACATGGAATTTAGCATTACAAAGATATGGATGTAAGCCAAATCATTTATTTTTAAGTTATGAAGATATACGCAAAAGGGATATAGCTCCAGATGGAAAAGATACTGAAGCTCATAAAAATGATGAAGAATTAAAAGATGCTACTTTTACTTTAGACCAGCAAAACTTAAGAAATTTATGTGCAAGTGTGGGACTCACAAGGCAAGATGGACAATTTCCTGTTTTAGATTTTATAGAAAAATCTAAAAAAATTGATGAAATTTGTGCTAATAGTCCTGAAAAAAATATAGAAAGTCAGTTTAAGTTATTGCAAAAGGTATGCCCTGAATTTGCAAAATGCCAAAATTCAACAATGCAAATGCTTAGAACTATATCTTTTAATAATCCTAATTTGAAATTTAAAAAGTGTGTTATTGATAGAGTGTATGAAAAAGATGATGAAAGCAAAACACCGGTAATGTTTGTATATTTTGAATCAAGCAAATTTGGAAAAAAGTTCTATTATGCGGATAAAGAGCAGGGACAATTTATTGAAATGCAGGGTAAAGAGTTTGAAAAGAGATTTGAATGTTATGATAGAGATTTAGAAAAAAATCATGGACGTAGACTTTGGGAAGATGATGATAAAAGTCAAAATGTTAATACACGAGCAGATGTAGATGTTGCAGAAGGAGGAAACAGATGAGTTTATTTAATAAAATAGTTAACTTTCTCAAAAATTTATTTAAAAAAGATAAAGTTCAGATGATAGAAGCTCCTAAGCAGGAGATGCCTGAAGGAGATTCTAACATTGTTACTCAAGCTCAAGGAATTAATGAGTATTATGACAATTCATTTGATACAAGCAATAATAATAGAAATGAATTTATAGATTCACTTAAAGTTAATGTAAAAGATATTAATACAGAAAAAAAATGTATTATAGAAACACCAATTTGCGTTGGGGATGGACTAGGAATACAAACTGATGTGAGCGCTTAAAATACCTTTTAATATTAAAAAAAACAAATGAAAGGAAAATCAAAACTATGAAAATAATATATGGAACAAGTAATAAAAATAAAGTCACAGCAATGGAGAAAATTTTAAAAGAAAATCATGCAAATTTTGAATTATACACATTAAAAGACATAGGATTTAATAAAGAAATAATAGAAGATGGAAAAACTTTCGAAGAAAACTCAAACATAAAAGCAATGGCTATAAAAGAATTCTGCAATGAAAATAATATAAATGACAAAATAATAGTTACAGATGATTCAGGACTTTGCATAGATAAGTTAAATGGCGAGCCAGGTGTTTATTCAGCAAGATATGCAGGACCTAATGCGACTCAAGTTCAGTCCATTACAAAAGTATTAGAAAAAATGAAAAATTATCCAAATAAAGAAGATAGAGCTTGTACTTTTGTAACAGTATTAACAGCTATTCTTCCAGATGGAGAAAAGATAGTAGCAAGAGGAGAATGTAAAGGAACAGTTGCAAAATCTATGGGAAAATTAGGTGGCCTAACTTACATACCAATTTTTATTCCAAATGGATTTGATAAGCCATTAAGTGACTTAGATGCAGAAACTTTTGAAGCAACACATAATCATAGAGATTTGGCGGTAAAACAATTGCTAGCGGAGTTTAAGAAAAGAAGTATAGAATAATATTATAATTAATAGAAAGGATATGACATGGAGAAATTTGAATTAGTAGACAAAGACGGAAAAAATACTGGAAAAATAGTAACTCTAGAAGAGTTAGAAGATGCGAATAGACGTAAATTTCCAGAAGGACATTACTTGCCAGTAGCTGGAATAGTAGTTTTAAATGAGAATAATGAAGTATTACTTGAAAAGCGTAGCATGAAAAAGATAAGTGGAGCTGGCAAATGGGGAATTTGTGCAGGAAAAGTTGATTTTGGTGAAAGCGTAAAAGAAGCGGCAGTTAGAGAAGCATCAGAAGAAATTGGCATAAAATTTGATAAAGATACCCTAAAACCATTAGCAACCAGCATAATAAAAGATGGTAGATATTCAATTTATTATGTGAAAACAGATATTCCAATAAATAAATATAAAATCCAAGAAAGTGAACTAGAAGAGGTAAAATATTTTAAAATAGAGGAAATTGAAAAATTGGAGAATAGCATATTTGATTGGACAGATAATGTAAAAGAATTACTAAAAAATGAAGCATAAATTTTACTCGAATTATGAAAAAAAGGACTTTGAAAACTAAAAGTTTTTAAAGTCTTTTTCAATGATAACTTCTTTCCAAATTAAAACCTTTTCCTCAAAATTTAAACTTGCATTCAAAGAACTTGATGATGGCACATAATGATAATCAAAATCAAAGTTATTTAACTTTAAGTATTTTTCAAAACCTTTTTGTGAAGCTCTGCCATTTGTAACAATTTTAACTATACTTGGATAAAATTTTAAAAGATTTTTTATATCATTAAATTCAGCATTTTTAATATTACTATCTAAAGAGCCTTTTCTATTTGCACGAGAATAAACGTCCCATAAAGCAATATGGTGCTCATGTAGATAAGCAATTTTTTCATCATAATTATTAAAATTAATCTTCTCATCATTAAAACACATAGAGATAATATTCCAAAATTGATTTGTTTTATTTCCATAGTATTCATGTTTTTCGATAGATTTGTCACTAGGTAAACTACCTAGAATTAATATTTTAGAATTATTATCAATAATTGGCTCAAATGAATTCTTCATAAAATTTTCTGACATAAAGTTTACCTCTAAAAAATAATAACACAAAAATGTATAAAAAGTAAATAATTTCAAAAAATAGAGATATGAAAAAGATTATCTCTATTTTTTTAATTGTAATTTTGCTATCAGCATTTTTGATTGTAAACATTTTGCAGTCAAGTTTTGCCGAGTCAAATAGATATGTTTATGATGGAAGCAATTTAGATACAAGTAAATATCCAGGTTTTAAAGAAAAGTTAGATACACTAAAAGCAAATCATCCAAATTGGAAATTCATCATAATGGAAACTGGGCTAGATTTTGAACAAGTAATAAAAGCACAATACACAGGACACTTAGATACACCTAAAAATTTAATTCAAGGAAAAAGCGGAGAATGGATTTGCTCAATATGTGGTGATAGAGTGTATGATACTGGAAATTGGAAATGCGCATCAGAACAAGCTATAAGATACTATATGGACACAAGAAACTGGCTTGTAGATAGCCCTTATTTATTTCAATTTTTAGCGACAGACTATTTACAAACCACAGATGATAGAGTGTATCAATCTTTAAATGGTACATTTTTATATTCAAGAGAAAATGCATCAATAATAAATAGAGTATGCAAAGAAAAAAATGCCAATCCTTATTATGTTATAGCAAGACTTCTTCAGGAGCAAGGAAATGCCGGTGGAGCTACATCAAAAATGGTGGACACAGATGGAACTGTATATTATAACTTATTTAATATTGGAGCAAGTGGAAACAGTCAGCAAGAAGTGTACAACAATGCATTAGCTAGAGCCAAAAGGGAAGGCTGGACAAGTATTGAAAAATGTTTATCTGACGGAATTACATTTCTATTTTCAGCATATATAAATAACAAACAAAACTCAATTTATTTAAATAAATTTGATGTTGAATCTTATGGAGGTTTATATATAAGGCAATATATGCAAAACATAGAAGCTCCAAAGTCAGAAGGAACATCAATGTATAATAAAATGAAAAGTGCAGGACTACTAAATGAAAATTTGACTTTTATAATACCAGTTTATGAAAATATGTCATCTCTTTCGTCAAGCTCACCAGATAGTAGTATAGAGGCTTATCCTAAGAATATAAGAGTAAAAGTCGGACATTCAAATGTAATGATAAGAAGCGGAAGAAGTACAACGAGCACACCTGTTGGAAAAATAGCAGATAGTTCAGTTGTGGTATTATCTGTTGAAAGATATTCAGATGGATGGCATAAAGTTGTTTTAGAGGATGGAACAAATGGATATGTAAAGTTTAATACAAGCTATTTAGAAGAAATTGATGATATTACAAATTGTTATGAAGAAGTAACTGTAACAAATAGTGATGTAATATTAAGAGTTGGACCGGGATACAATCAGCTTGAAATAACTCATTTAAACAAAGGACAAGTAATTCATAGAATAGATAATACGGGAAGATATTATATAGACGGCAAAATATGGGATAGAGTTATACTTTCAGATTCAAGACAGGGATTTGTAGCAAGAGATAATATTCATAAGATAGATTATAACGAAAGTTTCTATGTAAATGCAGAAGGTGGACTATATTTAAGAGAAACTCCAGCTGGAAATATAATAAGAAAACTTGAAAACGGAAGCATTGTTACAAGGCTAGAAGCTGGAAGTAAAGTTGGAAATTACACTTGGGATAAAGTTATAACAGAGGATGGTGTTATAGGATATGTAGCAAGAGAATATTTAATAAAAGTAGATGGAGGAGAAGTACCAGATGAAACACCTGACAATTCAGGTGACAATGAAGTCGATAACGAAATAATTGAAGATAATAATGTGGATAATACTTTAAATAATGAGGTAACAGATGAAATAGAAAATTCTGTAATAGATAATGAGATTGGTGGAGATAATACAGTTGAAGATGATAATGAAACAGAAGAGCCAGATATTGGAGACAATGAACCAGAGGATGGTGAAGATGATTTAGAAACAGAAAGAATATTAATAGTAGAGTCTAGTGCAACAGCAAATTCAATACAAAATGCCATAATTACAAGAGGAGATGAAATTATTTTAGGTAATCAAGTCATTGCAACTGGAGATATAGCAAATATGGGTGGTACAAAATATACAATTGTAAAAAAAGGAGATAGTACAGGAGATGGATATGTTAAAGCAAACGATTATCTAATAATAAAAGACTATATTATGGAAACAGGAACAGCAAAATTAGAAGGAGCATTTAAAATGGCAGCAGATGTAACAGGAGATAATCAAGTAAAAGCAAATGATTATTTAAAAATAAAAGACCATATTATGTATGGAATAGAACTTTAATTTTCAGTTGGGGACGGTCCTAAATCGAAAAAGGAGGAATGTTTAATGAAAGTAAAAAAATTTTTATTAATTTTAATGACTGTACTTATATTATTTTCAAATCTTAACGTAAAAGCTGCAAGCTATAGTTTTAATTTTACCGGACCAAGCGAGGCTACAAGTGGGCAAACAGTAACACTTACAATTACTGCAAATGGCTTAACAGGAAAAGTTAATTTAAGTGCTACAAATGCTAGGTTAAGTTCAAGTTCGGTGTGGGTAGAAAAAAATTCTGTAAATGTAACTGCTACTATTACAGGTTTTCCAGCAAAAATAACAGCAACGCCTAGTGAATTAACAGACAATGAATATAATATTGTAAGTATAAGTTCAAAAACTATAACAATAAATCAAAAACAAACTTCATCTGGAGGATCTGGTAATACTGGAAGCGGTTCTACTGGTGGAAGTAACCAAGGAGGAAGCTCAGGTGGTTCAAGCGGTGGTAATTCTGGCAGTTCAAGCGGTTCTTCAGGTAGCTCTGGGGGTACATCAAGTGGTGGCTCATCAAATTCAGGAGGCACTACTTCAGGAGGTGGAACATCTGGAGGTTCAACAAATAGACCAAGCTCAGGAGGAAGTTCTAGTAGTGGTTCAACAAGTAGACCACAAACCGGAACAAGTAGCACACAATCACCAGATGGAACATATGTGCCAAATGACAGTAATATAGATGACGGAAGTGTTAAATCAAGCAATAACTATTTGTCTTCTATAACAATAAGCGCAGGAAATTTGTCACCAGAATTTTATAGAGAAACATTTGAATATACAGTAGAAAATTTACCGGAAGATATTGTAGAACTTGAAATAAATGCAACAGCAGAAGATGAAAGAGCCCATATAAGCGGACTAGGAGTTGTATCACTAAATCCTGGAGAAAATAGAATACAAATTGAAGTAATAGCAGAAAATGAAAATGTAAGAGAATATGTATTAATAGTCAATAGAAAACAAGATTTAATAGAATCAGACTTAAGATTAACTTCTTTGGAAATAAGTCAAATAAATAAAAACGGAGAATTTAACACTTTAGAAATACCATTTGATAAAGAAACATTTGAATATAATGTAGAAGTAGAAAATGACATTGTAGACTTAGACGTAAATCCAACAGTAGAAAGAGAAGGAATAATAGTTGAAACAACTGGCGAGAAAAATCTAAAAGATGGAGAAAATATAGTATCAATAACTTTAACTGCGCAAAATGATGACACTATTCAAACTAACTATGTTATAAAAGTAAATAGAAAATCTTCTACGGAAGTGTCAGCAAATGTAGGACAAGAAGATGAAACTTGGAAAATAGTAGTCATTGGAATTTCACTCTTGATTTTAGTGATTGAAATAATAGCATATATTTGGATGAGAAAACATAATAGAACACTGTAAATTTTTTCAGTTGGGGACGGTCCTAAATCGAAAATCTTAAAAATTAGAGCCAAAGCAATATGTCTATTTTCCATTCTCAAGCTGGAGCAAGCAGCGACCCGCGCCGAGAATGCGAAAAAGACATATTGTTTGGCATAAATAAATATTTTTTCGATTTAGGACCGTCCCCAACTGAAAAAAACATTGACATTTTTAATTATTCGGTATAAAGTATAGGCAAGTAATCGTTTTTCAATTCTAGACCTTACCTAAGGAGGAGGCACATATGATGAATAACAATGAAATCAGAGTTTTTACCAATACTCATCGGGTAAACGAAGCTGAGGTTGGCACAGAATTCAAATTGACTGTTACAATACCAAAAGACATTAAAGTAAACAACTTGAAAGTACTGTTTAACATGGAAGGAGAAAATCCTTCTGTGGTAAAGGAGATGACAAAAGAGCAAACTACAAGAGAAAATCTGGCATACGATTGCTATACGGTAACCGTTTCTCTTGATAGAATTGGCAATTATTATTATTTCTTTTCATTTACTGATAATTATGGACACAATCAAGCCATTAAACTCAGTAGAGAAACTAATAAGCCAATTTTTACTATGGGAGAAGCTCCTTACTTTCGAATTCTTGTGGTGCAGAAAAACTTTAAAGTGCCGGAATTTGCAAAAGGAGCAATTTATTATCAACTTTTTGTTGATAGATTTTACCACGCGTCCGCAAACGAAAAGAAAAACGGAGAAATAAGAAAAGAACACAGAATCAAAGGCAGAAATTATAGAAGATGGGGCGAAATGCCTAACTTCATGAGAAATGAAAAAGGCGAATTCCATAATAATGATTTCTTTAGAGGAAATCTTAAAGGAATTGAAGAAAAGCTCCCATATTTCAAAAGCCTTTCAGTAAGTGTGCTTTACATTTCTCCTATCAACTTTAGTTTGTATAGGTATGACAGGTATGCTGCAACAAATCATATGATGATTGACCCAGATGTTGGTACTTTTGAAGACTTGGCAAGACTTCATAGAAAAGCCAATAAGATGGGAATTCATATTGTGCTAGACATGGCGCTAAATCATTGCTCTAGCGATAATCCTATTTTCAAAGATGCAATTTCTAATCCAAATTCACCTTACAGAGATTGGTTTTACATTGATAAAAATGGAAACTATCGTTATTGGTATGGCGAATTTAAAGATATGCCAGTATTTAATCAGGCATCTCAAGGATATAGAAATTACGTTTATGGCGAAAATGGGATAATTGCTAAGTTTGCGCCATTTGTTGACGGATTCCGTTTAGACGTTGCCGAAGAACTTTGGCCTGACGTTCTTGAAGGAATTAGAAACAGGGCAAATGAAAATAAAGCGCATGTCATTATTGCAGAATACTGGAATAGGGCACAAACCAGCTACTTTGGAAGATGCTTCGATGGTACTACTAACTACTTGTACACAAATGCTATGTATAAGTGGCTTATGGACGGTGAATCTAATTATTTTGCATCGCAAATAAAAGATTTGCTTGAAAATTATCCATATGAAGCTGTTTGCACTATGCTCAATTCTCTTGATACTCATGATATTGTAAGAGCACTTACAATTATTATGGGCAAATGGATGAGGCATGGATTGGATAGGAGATGGGATATAGATAAATATCCCAGTCCGTGGCATAAAATTATTGATGGTATAATAAGATTTCTGACAGATAAGTTTAGACAGGATGAATTTAATAATGATAGGCTTAGTCCAAAAGATTATAGGAGGGCTAAAAAGCTACTCAAATTATTAATTATCTTGCAATATACTCTTCTGGGAAATCCATGTATCTACTATGGCACGGAAGTAGGTCTTTATGGATACAAAGATCCATTCAATCGAAAATGCTTTCCATGGGATCGCATTGACAAAGATTTGCTTCACTATTACAAGAGAATTGGTTCAATGTATGAACAAAACCGTGAAATGCTTAAAGACCCTTCCAATTACAAACCTATAAGATATGACGATGTTGTTTGCTATGAAAGAGGAAATCTTCTTATTGTGGTAAGCAGAGCAAAATCTGCTCAAAACATCAATCTTCCGCAAGAATTTTACGACGCAGAGATTATTTTTGCAAGTAATAACAAGCAAAAACAAAATGCAAGAATTCTTGGCGAAACAGGCATGATTTTAAGAAGGCGATAATGTCTTAACTACCCAAATTAGAAATTTCTAGTTTGGGTAGTTTTTTCAGTTGGGGACGGTCCTAAATCGAAAAAATTGTCAATTGGGACGGTTCTAAATGACATTGTTTTGTGTCATTTAGAACCGTCCCAATTGACACAATTTTTTATCTATTTTCGAAAAAGGACCGTCCCCAACTGTAAAAAATTAGCACAAATTAACTGTTGACTAATAAAATTTGTAATGATACAATATAGTCGAAAATTATGTCGAAAACGGAGGAAAAAATGAAACAAAAAAATACATTAAGTAAAGTAATATCAATAGTTTTACTATTTACACTATTATTTTACATAATTTATAATTTGTTTACAGGTGAGGTAAATGCAGCCTATTCATCAAATAGATACACATATAACGGAAGTAACTTAGACACAAGTGCATACCCAGGTTTTAAAGAAAGAATAGATGCCCTACAAAAAGCTCACCCAAATTGGACATTTACAATAATGGAAACTGGCTTAGACTGGAATCAGGTTATAACTGCAGAAACTGCAGGGCATGACAGCTCTCCTTTAAGCTTAATACAAGGTAAATCAGGTGCTTGGATATGTTCTCAATGTGGTGATAAAACTTTTGATAACAACACGTGGAAGCACGCATCAGAAATGGCAGTAAGATATTATATGGATCCAAGAAATTGGCTTACAGATAATGCTTATTTATTTCAATTTTTGCAAACAGATTATATAAATTCAACAGATGACCAATTATATAATGCTCTAGCAAATACATTTTTACATAATAAAGATTATGCAAAAGAAATAAATACAGCTTGTAAAGAAAAAAATGTTAATCCATATTATGTTATAGCAAGAGTTATACAAGAGCAAGGTGCTAGTGGCGGTGCAACTTGGAAAATGGAAGAAAATGGAGTAACATATTATAATTTGTTTAATATTGGAGCTGGTGGAAATGGCTATGATACTATTAAGGCAAATGCACTAGCAACAGCAAAAGCAAATGGGTGGACAAGTATTGCAGCAAGCATAAAAGGTGGAGTAAGTACATTAAGTGACTACATTAATAGAGGCCAAAATACTCAATACCTTAATAAATTTGATGTTGAGCCATATGGTGGTACATATTCGAAACAATATATGCAAAACATAGAAGCTCCAAAAAACGAAGCTAGCAAAATGTATACATGTATGTTAGATGCAGGTTTATTAAATCAAAATCTAAACTTTATTATACCAGTATATAAAAATATGCCAGGAAGTGTATCACAATCACCAGACGGCATAGGTGAAATTTATCCTAAAAATATTAGGGTTAAAGAGGGACACTCAGATGTTTCATTAAGAAATTCGCCAAGTACAAGTGGTAAAGAAATATATAGAATTAAAGACTCAAGTGTAGTTTTACTTTCAGTAGAAAGATTAAACAATGGATGGCATAAAGTAGTTTTAGTAGATGGAACATGGGGTTACTTAAAATTTGATACTTCATATTTAGAAGAAATAGATGATTTAACAAACTGCTATGAAGCAAAATCAATAAATGCAGATAATGTGCCAATGTATGTTGGTCCAGGTAGTTCACAAGTTTTATTAACATCATTATCACTAGGACAATCAGTTACTAGAATAGACAACACAGGAAGATATACTTTTGGCGGAACAACTTGGGATAGAATCGCTTTAGCAGATGGTAGACAAGGATTTGTAGAAAGAAAATATTTAAGTGACCAAGATGCAAGTCAAATATTTACTATAAGAGCTGATGGAGGACTATTCCTTAGAAGTACAGCGGGTTCCGGAGAAGAAAATAAAATAAGATTACTATCGAATGGAACACAAGTTACAAGAATAGGCTCATATACAGAAAATGGAGCTGAAAAAATAGTTGACGGTTACTATTGGGATTACATAATTACACCTGATGGTGCAAAAGGATATGTTGCTAGAAATTATTTAAGAGATAGTAATGGAAATACACCAACTGCATATACTGCTAAAGTAGAAGTAGAGATTAAAGCTGAAGAAAAAGAAATAGTTGTTACTCCAAATGCAAATATAGATGATATAAAACATGAGGCAAATCAAAATTTGTATATGGAAAGAGCCGACGGAAGTTATTTGGAAAATAACATATCTAAAACCGGAGATAAAGTTTGGATAAATGATGTGCAATATACGGTAGTAAAAAAAGGTGATTGTAGTGGTGATGGATATGCTAAAGCGAGTGATTACTTAATGATAAAAGACTACATTATGGGTACCGGAACTGCAAAATTAGAAGGAGTATATAAAAAAGCGGCAGATGTTAAAGAAGACTCTGAAATAAAAGCAAGTGATTATTTAAAAATAAAAGATTATATAATGTATGGAGTGGAAATATAAATGAAAAGAATTATAATAAGTTTAATAATGATATTATTAATTTTAAGTACTTTTAATATTGTAAAAGCAGCAGATAGTATTTCATTAAGTGGACCAAGTAGTGCAAAAATAGGAGATTCAGTAACAATAACAATAAAATCTAGTGGCTTAACTGGAAGTGTTAATTTAAGTGCTTCAAATGCGACATTAAGTACGGGTAAAATTTGGGTTGAAAAGGATACACAGACTTTTACTGCAACAATTACTGGTTCACCAGTAACAATTAAAGCAAGTGGAGAATTAACAAATTCTAGTTATGAAGATGAAACATATAGTTCAAATACGCTTACTATAACTGCAACTAAACCTGAAACAAATTCAGGTTCAAATACTGGCTCTACATCTAATGGTGGCTCAGGCTCTAACACTGGTTCAAATTCAAATTCGAGTGGAAACACAGGCTCGGGTTCAGGCTCAACAGATACACGTTATCCTTCAGAAACCAAACCACAAACAACCAAAACTGAACAATCAAAATCAAGCAACAACTACCTATCAGGCATAACTTTAGGAACAGGAACATTATCACCAGAATTTTATAGAGAAACATATGACTACACAGTAGAATTCGATGATACAGTAAACCTTTATGACTTAAAAGAAATAGAAATATCTGCAACCGCAGAAGATAGCAGAGCTACAGTAAAAGGTGCAGGAACAATACAGCTAAATGAAGGCGAAAATAACATAGCACTAACAGTTACAGCAGAAAATGGTTCGGAACGTACTTACACAGTAAAAGTTGTAAAACCAGCTGCAATAGATCAATCTGCTTTAAGATTGCAAACATTGGTACTAAATGGAATAAATTCTAATGGTGAATATCAAACAATAAACTTAGATTTTGACCCTGAAACATTTGATTACAATGTAACTGTACCAAATGAAATTACATCACTATCAATAAATCCTACTACAGAAAATGACGATATTATAATAGAAACAACAGGAGGAGATAACTTAAATGAAGGTGACAACAGAATAGTAATTATGCTTACATCTCCTAGTGATGAAACAATAAAAACTACATATACAATAAACGTTAATAGAGAAGCAGCTTTAGTCCAAGAGGCAGCAGGTTTAACAAAAGAGCAAATTGGCATAATTGTTATAGCAAGTGTTGTTGGAGTTATACTTCTAATTGCAATAGTAGTTGCAATTGTAAAACATGCTAGAAGAAAAAAAGGTTTTGAGTATGATGATGACGATGATGACAATAATATGAACTTTATAGAAAATGAAGAAGGAGAGGACATAGTAGACACCGATGAAGTAGAAAATCCTTATCCAGATAAAATTGTAACAAGCGAAGTTTCAGAAGAAGAAAATAAAGATAAAATTGATGATGAAGAAATTGACAAAACAAGTTTGAATAAAGCAGAAGATACAGAACAATCAAAAGAAAACGTTGAAAATGATGACGCTAAAGATAATGAAGAAAATGATGAATTAAAATTCAAAAATACATATAATGAAGAAAATATAGACGACGGAAGCAGTAATACAAAATCAAAATGGGATGATTTTGTAAAAGGCTACGATGATGAAGAAGATGAACCAAAACCAAAAAAGAAAAAACACGGAAAGAGGTTTTTGTAAAAAATGAAACTATTAATGCACACATGCTGTGCTCCTTGTAGTGTATATTGTATAGACACTTTAAGAGCAGAAGGAATAGAGCCAACACTTTACTGGTATAATCCTAATATTCATCCATACATGGAATATAAAGCAAGACGTGATTGCTTAAAAGAATACGCAAATAGTATAAATATACAAGCCATATTCGAAGAGGAATATGGCTTAGATGCATTTTGCAAAGAGGCTGTAAAAGACTTGAATAATAGATGTACAAACTACTGTTATCCAGTAAGGTTAAAAAAGACTTTTGAATATGCAAAAGAGAATGGATATGATACTGTTACAACTACTCTTTTATATAGTATTTATCAAAAACATGATTTCATTAAAGAGCTGATGGAAAAATACAGCAAAGAATATGGTATAGATTTTTTATATAGAGATTTTAGAGAGGGCTTTTGGGAAGGACATCAAAAAGCACATGATATTGGTCTTTATATGCAAAAATATTGTGGTTGTATTTTTAGTGAGGAGGATAGATATAGTAAACAAATTAAAAATATGCTTACAGCGACAAGTGTTTCAAAGGATGAGAAAAACTATAGAGGAAGGAATATTTAGTTTAAATAGTAAATTTCAATGAATAGATACAAAGAGAAAACATTCTTTATTAGTATAAATAACAATTAATCATCCATGTAAATTATATGTAGATAAGATTAAATAAGAACAAATATATATTGCAAATTAGGAGGTAAATATGAAGAATACAAATTTATTAAAAGTTCTAAAAATATTATTAATATTAATGACGGTCATTCCATTAATTTTAATAATAATATTTAATATAATTTTAAAAAATGCTTTTGCTGTTTATAATTCTACAAATTTTATACTATTTTTAATTATAGAACTAATAAATATTATGTTATCAATAAAATTTGTTGTATTAAAAAAAGATATAAGTAAAAAAACAATTATTTTAATCACAATTTATTTAATAATAACAGCATTAATCCCAATTTTTCATATAGGTTCTAATTATGCGCTTGAAGGACCTGATGCATATTTAATGGGAGTTGCCTTAAAAGAAAACTATATAGATATTTATGGAATTGATATAACATATTTTGTAAAAATATTTATAGATTAAAATAAATAAAAAAAGAAGGAAAAAGCTTTATACTAGTTTTTAGAAAAGATAGAAAAAATAAATACTAGAAAATTATAATTGTGTCAACAGATAAGATACATGAAAATAAGAACGAAAGGAGTGTGAAAGAATGAATAAATTAGAAGATTTAAGAGATTTAATTATATATCAAAGTCAAAACAATGAAAATATATCTGTAGAAGTTTTATATGATGATGAAGATTTTTGGCTAACACAAAAATCAATGTCGAAATTATTTAGAGTGGAAGTTAATACTATTAATTATCATTTAAAGGAGATTTTTGAAACTCATGAATTAGAAGAAAATGGAACTATTCGAAAAATTCGAACAGTTCAAAATGAAGGAAATAGAAGAGTTTCAAGAGAATTAACTTTTTATAGTTTAGATGCTATTATAGCAGTTGGATATAGAGTTAATTCAAGAGAAGCAACAGATTTTAGAATATGGGCAACTAAAACTTTAAAAGAATACATAAAAAAAGGTTTTGTTTTAAATGATGAATTATTGAAAAACGGACCAAAATTTGGAAAAGATTACTTCGATGAATTATTAGTTAAAATAAAAGAAATTAGAGCAAGTGAGAGAAGATTTTATCAGAAAATAACTGATATATACAAAGAATGTAGTTTTGATTATGACAAAAATAGTGAAACGACAAAAGAATTTTACAAGAATGTTCAAAATAAGTTACACTTTGCTATTACTGGTATGACAGCTTCTGATATAATTTATAATAGAGTAGATAGTAAAAAAGAAAATATGGGATTAACAACTTGGAAAAATGCACCAAACGGAAAAATACTTGAAACAGATGTAACAATAGCTAAAAATTATCTTTCGAAAGAAGAAATTACAGAATTAAATAATCTAGTATCAATGTATCTTGATTATGCCGAAAGACAAGTGAAATTAGGCAAGATTATTTCAATGCAAGAATGGAAAGAAAAGTTAGAAATATTTTTAAAAATAAATGAATACAACATTTTAAAAGATAATGGAAAAATAAAGAGAGAAATAGCAGACAAGTTGGCTTTAGATGAGTATAAAAAATATAGAGTTATACAAGATAAAAACTATATTTCAGACTTTGATGAGCTGGTTATAGAAACAAAAAATTTAAACAATATTTGAGCAAAAGAGTATATAACTTCAATCTTATATAATTTCATAATAAAAATTACTATATTATGATATAATTCTGATTAGTTATAGGGGAAGGTATATATTTTTACCACAAAAATGAGTAATTTCTTATAGCTGTAAGGAAATGTTAATTATTTAGATACATACAAAATAACTACTTTGACGAATTGAAATCGGTGCTAAAAACTTTATTATCAAGCATTTAGAACAGTAGTGACATGGTACACAATTATGTGTGGTTAAATAGAAGAAGTTCCGAAGAAGATAGGTATAGAAAGAAGATTGAGAAAGATAAAATATAATAAAAGTAACAATAATTAGTTTATGAAGTAAGCATCATATAGTAAAAGGAGCCATAAAATGGAGAAAATAATAGAAGGAAAAATTGAGTATAATAATGAAAAATACGGATTTTATTATATTAATAATATTTTAACTTTAATTCCAGACAATGCTTTAGAAGATGTGTGGGAAAGTATTTTTAGTACTTTAAAAGAAAGAACTGTTGATACTGAACTTTTATTAGAAGGAATTACCAGTTCAGGACATAGAATAATGTTTATAAATGTTAAGTTAGTCAAGCAAAGTGGAGGGCTTTATAAAGCTTTTGTACCAGCATACATAATAGGAAAAACAAATATGATGAAACCATTACCGGTAATTGATAATTTTAATTCTATAGTTTTTTATGGAAAATGCATAGATAATTTTTTGAATCCACAAAAGACATTGAGTTTAGAAGACTTTGACACTAAAGATAAGAAAATCAAATTGAAAAAGATTTTGAATAAAAATATAGAAATAGAAAATGACATTTTTAATATGGGTATAAATTATTCTTTGAAATGTTCCGAGAAAAATATTAATACACCTCTAATAGTAAAATCATTTTTAGAAATTAAATTTAAAGATGAAAAAAATGTTAAAGAAATAGTTAAATATTATCGAAAAGTAGGAGAATTATTTAAATTTTTATATTCTAGAAAATATATTAGATTTACCGAAATAAAACTAACTTCTAAAGGCAAAGTGCGAGATGGAAAAGAAATTAAAGATATACTTAATACATTTGATTTTTATTATTATTTACCTGATGAAGATAAGATAGATTTACCAGAAGAAAAGAATTGTATTAAATATGAACAAATTAAAGATTATTTGGGTAACATATATTTGACTGTTAATAAAGAAAGCATTTATAAGAATTATTATAATTTGAATCAAGAGGAACAAAGAAAAATTACTATTAACAAATATGCAAATATTTCTTCAGCATTTGAGTCATGGTTTGATGAAAACTTTCCAAAGTTTAAAAGCGACACAAATGAAAACTATAAAATGCTGAAAAATAAAGTTTTAGATTTTATAAAAAAATGCATTGATGAAGAAGTTGAAGATGAAAATAAAGAAATTTTATCTTGGTTTAAACATGATATTAATAATATGGAAGGAAGTCTGAAAGAGCAAATAAAGTATGCATTAAATCTTTTTGAAGGATGCATAAAAAACGCTAAAAATAATGTTGTTAAACAATATAATATTGAATATTCATCAGAAGAAGAATTAAATGAAAAAATAGCTAATACTTTTAAAGAAACTAGAAATAAAATTGCACATGGAAATTTAAAAGATGAAATCTTATTTTCTGATATGGATGTAGTTGCGTATTCCATTGTAGAGAGATTAGTAAAATGTTTAGCTTTATATAAATCCAAAGTAGATATTGATACAATTAAAGAAATACTAGATGATAGATTCTAACATTTATTGTGTATTTATAATGAAAGGAGAATTTTATAATGGCAAATAACATAGATTTAAATTTTAATGAGATAGTCAATATGATAGAGACTAGAAGAAATAATGCATATAAAAAAGTAAATGAAGAACTTATTTCTTTATATTGGGATTTTGGAAAGTATATCAGTGAAAAAGTTAATGATAACAATTGGGGAGATAAAATCGTAGACAAATTAGCGGAATTTATGAAAAGAGAATACCCAACTTTGAAAGGATTTAATAAACGTGGAATATATAGAATGAAACAATTTTATGAGACATACAAAGATTATCCATTTGTGTCACCACTGGTGACACAAATAAGTTGGACAAACAATTTGATTATCCTAAGTAGTACAAATAGCATTGAAGAAAAAGAATTTTATATAAAAATGTGCATAAAAAATAATTATTCAAAAAGAGAATTAGATAGACAAATAGGAAGCGGATATTATCAAAGATATATGCTCTCAGATGGTAAAGCAAATGAAAGTTTAGCAAAAGTTGAAGGTGATGAAGATTATCCTAACACAAGAATATTAGACACATATAGTCTAGAATTTTTAGACTTGCCAAATCAATATTCAGAAAAAGATTTAAAAAAAGCAATAATTTCTAATATGAAAGATTTTATATTAGAGATAGGAAAAGATTTTACCTATGTTGGGGAAGAATATCGAGTACAAGTTGGAAATGAAGACTTTTATATTGATTTACTATTTTATAATAGAGCATTGAGTTGCTTGGTAGCATTTGAATTAAAAATAGATAAATTTCGTCCTGAATTTATTTCAAAAATGGATTTTTATTTAGAAGCATTGGATAGACAAGAGAAAAAAGAGAATGAAAACCCAAGTGTTGGTGTAATATTGTGTGCGAGTAAAGATGAACAAGTGGTTGAATATGCAATGAGTAGGAGCATGTCGCCTACTATGGTCTCTCAATATACTTTAAGATTAATTGATAAAAAGATATTAGAAGAAAAACTTAAAGAAATTAATGATATTGTAGAAGAAAATAATAATAAGGAGTAGAAAAATAATGCGGTTATATATTATAACCGCAAAAACGGAAAAGACCTTATATATGAAGGAAAACATAAACTTTAAAAATATGCTTAAATATGCAATTTGACACTATACAACAGCCCCATAAATGCAGTATTATCAAGTAATTTAGGGAGTAATGTCAGGGTACGCAAATTTTGACAGTTAAAAAGGAAGAGTTCAGAGGAGGATAGGTATAAAAAGAAGATTGAGAAAGATAAGCTAAAGGATACACAATAAATGAAATTAAAAATTTTAGGCTCAGGGAGTATATATTCTAAAGAAAATAGTGAAAGTTTTTTAATATTGAATAATAAGTTGAAAGAAATAATTAATTGTAATATATAATAATTAATATTAAAATTCAAAGGAGGAAAAGATGAACAAATTATCTAAAATTCTAATAGGAGTAATTATAGTATTAGTTATTGCATTAGCAACAGTAACAGTATTATATCTAAAACAAAGAAGTTTAATTTACGAATATTTTGGAAACTATGAATTTAGTCTTAGTGGAAATACACAAGAAAATGAAAACATACAAGAATAAGATTTTACTAATGTCGGAATAAGCTTAATTAAAAAATAAAGATAAGATATAGTCAACATAAGCTATATTTTATCTTTTTTATTATTTTTATGGTAAATAGATTTTTGTTATGATATAATTCAAATATATTATGAAGATATATTATAAAAACAGGAGAAAATAAATTGTAAACTTCCAAATGGAGACGATTGTGAACTAGTAAAAAATAAAGTAGCAGAAGCATTAAACATAGACAAAAAAGATATAAAAGTTGCACTAGTTGGATGTAAAAAACATAAGAAATTTTCAGAAAGCGCAAAAATAGAAAAAGAGTATACTCATTATTTCTATGATGTAAAAATAAAAGAAAAGTTTACAGAAAGTGAATTTAAATTAAACGGAATAAAATACAAATGGTTTACTTATTTAGAGTTAATGAAAGATGAGCGTATTCAAAAAGTAAATAGCGATATTGTTCAATTTGTAAAAGAATTTAATATGTAAAAAATATAGGTAATATCGGTCAAATTAAAGTATGAAAAAATAAAGGAGGAGAATGAGATTAATAATAGAGTTTTTATAGACTTAGATAAAACATCAAATCAAGAAATTCCACCAATAACTCCTTTTCAAGGGTTAATTGATATAAAGAAAAACGGAAGATTAATAGTTGAAAATTCAATCTTCGAAAATATTGATACATTAACAAATGATGAGGTGGAATATATACTTACACATTTTAAACAATATATTTCTCCCATTATGACAAGCAGTTATATACCAACTGCCGAAATGATGGAAGTTGTAAGAAAGGTTGCACCGGAATTTAAAGTTAGGTTTAAAACAGAGAAAGTTGGTTCAGATAAAATAATACCAATTAGTCCAGCAGAATTTTTTGAAGGAGAGAGAATATTTCGAACTATATTAAGAGACATAAATCCTGACTGGAGTGAGCACAAGAAATATAGATATTTATATAATCAAGTGGGAAAAATGCTTTCATACGATTTAAACGTTTTAGATTATGGCGAAAAAGCTAGCATACACGAGAAATATTCAAGAAATATATTTACTTCGGTTTCTAAAAATTGGGGAATATGTGCATCATTTGCAGGAATATATGATTATTTATGTTATAGAATGGAGTTAGATAGTACAATTCTTTCAGAAGATGACCATGATTATGTGCTATTAACAGATTCTAATGGCAGAGATTATTTAACGGATTTGACTTCTGATTCTGCAAGGATAAAATTTGGCTTGAAAACGGAAAACTATGCTGTTTCAAAAGAAGAATTTGAAAGAAATTCACATGATTTAAGTAGTACTGATATAGCAGGATATGAAATTTCACAAATAAGCGAAAGTGAAATTGAAGAATTAGATAAAAGTACAGGCTCTTTAGATGATTTTGGTGGAGAGTATACAAATTCTATTTTAGAAAATTTGGCTAATAATTTGGAAGAAAATAATATAACTGAAAAAGCAATATGTTTTATAAAAAGAGTAAGAGATTTAAAAACTGTTGGGAGAGTGACTGATTCTGATTATGTTCAAATTATTAAATGGATTCTTTCAAAATGCCAAGATAAAGATTTTTCAGATAAAATTGATGTAACTAGTTTTGTTTGTGAAGATACTATTGAATTACCTAGAAAAATTTTATTGAAAATATCCGGAGAAAAATTTATTCAATTTGATTATAAGACGAAAGAATATGAAGAATTAAGAGAGGCACCAAAATCGATTAGTATGAATAGAGAAAGAAGTGTATAAAAATAGTTGATATTTTATATTATATATGGTAAAGTAGAATGGTAAAAAATAAGAGGAGGAAACATATGAAAAAGAAAATTCTAATTGCAATAATTGTAATCTTAGTAATAGCCCTAATTGCAGTAGGAGCATATTTTATTTTCTTTAATAAGGAGAAGACACTAGATATTAATGTAGCTAATCAAACTTTAGCAAATTCTTATCCTTTTAATGAATTAGCAACAATGGATGTAACAACAGAAGAATTGGGTACAGTAATGGGTGTTAATACTGAAAACGTTGAAAATGTAGTAGGAAAAATACCTATGATGAATGTTCAGGCTTCAATGTATTTATTAGTTCAAGCCAAAGAGGGAGCAGTTGATACTGTTAAATCAGAATTGGACAATTATTTAACACAATATGAAGAGCAATGGAGCAGATATTTACCAGAACAATATGCATTAGTTCAAAATAGAGTTGAAGGAACTGTTGGAAACACAATTTATGTAATTATTGCAGAAAATGCCGACACTTTAGAACAAGAAATTATGAAATAAATTTTAAGAACTAATTTTAAATCCACTCTTAAAGTTCAAAAATAAGCTTTAAGTGGTATTACTAAAGTTCAACATTAAGCAACATATTAAGACTTTATTAATTTGTTGCTTTTTTCTTGTCTTTATGCTAACATAATTTAAGGTATTAATGAAACAACTTAAATTCGTATGTTAAATAAAAATAAATCTAAGTAAACAAATTTACATTTGAAAAGGAAAGCAATATGAAAGAAAGAATAATAAAAGTAATCGTTTCTATAATTATTTTACTAATATTAACAGCAGTAGCAGTTGTTGCATATTTTATGATAGCGGAAATTGAAACGACAATAATTCCAGATGAAAGTACTTATACATGCAATATTGAGCAAGAAATGTACATGAATAGAAAAGTTTTTGTACTTACACCTAAAAATATAGAAAAGACGAGCACGATAATTTTATATTTTCATGGTGGCTCATATATGGGTGAAATAACACAGGAACATTGGAATTTTCTTGAAAAAGTTATTAACAATACTGGTTCTACAGTAATTTTACCAGATTATCCCTTAACACCAAAGTACAATTATAAAGATGTGTTTAATATGGTAGAGCCATTATACAATGAGATTGTATCTAAAATAAATCTAGATAATTTTATGGTTATGGGTGATTCGGCTGGTGGTGGCTTAGCCCTTGCTTTAGAAGAAAAAATAGTTGCTGATACCAATGCACTGTCTACACAAGAAGATAGCGAAGAAATAAAGCAAGATGAGATGGGAGTGATTTATGATTACAAGCTTCCAGCAAAAACAATTTTAATTTCACCTTGGCTAGATGTAAGGTTAGAAAACCCAGAAATAAATGAAGTACAAAAAAATGACAAACAACTTAACAAAGATACTCTAAAATTAGCAGGAATTGCTTATGCAGGTTCAGATGGAATAAATAGCTATTTAGTAAACCCAATTGATGGAGATTTATCTAAATTAAAAAATATCACAATATTTACAGGAACATATGATATATTAAACCCTGATGTGCATGTGTTAGAACAAAGAGCAAAAGAGCAAGGTATTACAATAAATGTTAAGGAATATGAAGGTGCTTCACATATTTGGATGTTAAAAAATGATGCAAGTGAAAAAGATTTAATTGACGAGGCATTTAATGATTTGATAAATGTGTGTCAATTGACAACAAGAAAGGATTAATTAGATGAGTGAAAATTTAAAATGGAGAAAGCTAGATAATTCTGCCAAAATTTTTCCTTTATCTGCTGGAAGAAAGTATAGCACAGTTTTTAGACTTTCTGCAGTAATGAAGGAAAAAGTTAATTCGAAAATATTGGAAAAAGCAGTAAATAAAACTTTGGAAAAATATTCATCTTTTAAAGTAAAAATGAAATATGGTTTCTTTTGGTACTATTTAGAAGAAAACACTAAAAGTCCGATAATTGAAGAAGAAAAGGACTATCCATGCAAATACATAGATCCTTCTAAAAATAATGATTACTTATTCAAAGTGACATATTTTGATACAAAAATAAACATAGACATATTTCATGTTCTTACAGATGGAGGAAGCGGAGTAGTATTTTTTAGAGAAATAATATATACATATTTAGAATTACTCCATCCAACAGTTTTCAACAGCAATGAAAGACTCGCAAGAAAAATAGATTACAACACAGAAGATAGCTACTTAAAAAATTATGAAAAAAATTCAAAAGGTAATAGTTCAAGTAAAAAAGCTTATGTTTTAAAAGGCAAAAAGATTAAACTTGGAGCAATTTCAGCAATACATGAAATTATAAATATGAGTGAATTAAAAGCAGAATGTGACAGATATGGTGCAACAGTTACACAGTATTTGACTGCGGTTTTGATTTATTCAATTTATGAAGCTAACTATAAAAAGTATTTAGAAAAAAAGAAAGTAAACAATAAAAATGGCGAAAGAAATACAAACAATTTAGCGATTGACAAAAAAGAAAAATTTTTCAAAAAACCAATAAAAGTTTGCATACCAGTAAATTTAAAAAAATATTTTCCATCAAAAACAATGTCAAACTTTTTCTCATACATTACGCTTGAAGCAGATATGAAAGATTTGGTCACAAAAGCCAAATCTAATCAAGAGAGTCTTAAACAAGAAATTGCTAAGCCAAAAGATTCTAATGAAGAGCAAGAAAATGACATAAAACAAAAAATGTTAGTAGATGAGCAACTTTTTACCACAATTATAGATTTTGTGAAAAATGATTTTAAGCAAAAACTTACTGAAGAAGAAATAATAAAAACAATGTCTGCAAATGTTAAGCTAGGCACAAATTTATTTATAAAAGCCATACCTTTAGAACTTAAAAAAATAATTGTAAGACTAAGTTATTTAGAAATAAGAAAATACACAACAATAACATTTTCAAACATTGGCAGAATAGGTATTATAGGAAAATACAAAGATTACATAGATGAATTCCTAATGTTAATTGCTCCTGAACCAGTTGAAAAAATAAAATGCTCAGGATGCACTTTTGAAAATAAAATGAGTTTTACATTTACTTCGATTTTAAATGACAATAATATTGAAAAAACTTTTTATCATTTTTTAATAAGTCGAGGAATAAATGTAAGAGTAGAAAGTAATGGTGTTTTAGATGACATAACAAAATCAGAAGATAGTTAAATGCAATTGCTTTATGAATTTTTTGAAGCTCAGCGTAATTGCTGAGCTTTTGATACATTTAGTTTAAGGCCTGTTACAAATTAAAAATTTTTTTGAAAAAAGCTGTTGACAAATAATGTAATTAAATATAGAATAAAAACGAAAGTTAGAATAAACATTCAAAAGAAATGGGAGAAAATA
>CALYAG010000017.1 GCA_944393465.1 uncultured Clostridia bacterium | reverse complement strand
CCAACTGAAAAAAAATCAATTTTTCACCCAAACTAGAACTTATTTTTTTAATTTTTTCATTTTAGGTCCGTCCCCAACTGAAAAAAAATCAATTTTTCACCCAAACTAGAACTTATTTTTTTAATTTTTTCATTTTAGGTCCGTCCCCAATCGAAAATCTTTGCTTAGATTTTATTCTAATTGATTGATAATGTCAATAAAATATGATATATTTAGTTTGGTTACTTTAAGGCAAACTTTGGAATTATAATAATTTATAATCTTGGTTTTATTAGCCTTAGATGTAAATGGTGATTATTTTAATTGCATAATTACAATGCAAGAATAATTGCTGTTCTTATAACATATCTTTGTTATAAGGAAAGGAGTTTCTATATGAAACCTATAATTTTTAAAGGCTGTGGTACAGCTCTTGCTACTCCGTTTGATGAGCAAGGAATTAATTTTAAAGTTTTTGAGGAGATGATTGAAAATCAAATTGAAAGTGGTGTAGACGCACTTATTGTTTGTGGAACTACTGGTGAATCATCTACAATGACTGAAAAAGAAAGAAAAGATGCAATTAAGTTTGTCATTGATGTAGTAAAAAAACGTGTTCCTGTTATTGCAGGTACTGGCTCCAACAATACTGCTCAAGCAATGGCTATGACTAAATATGCTGAAGAAGTTGGTGCAGACGCTTGTTTAGTTGTTACTCCATATTACAATAAAACAACTCAGGTTCGGACTCGTTGCTCATTATTCTGCAGTTGCTTCTAGCACAAAACTTCCTATTATTGTATATAGTGTTGCAAGTAGAACAGGCGTAAATATTTTACCTGAAACTTGCTTGGAACTTTCTAAAATTCCTAATATAGTAGCTATAAAAGAAGCAAGTGGCAATATTTCTCAAATTGCTAAAATAGCTGAGTTATGTGGAGATAATTTACATATTTATTCTGGAAATGATGACCAAGTTGTTCCTATATTATCTCTTGGCGGACTTGGGGTAATATCTGTTTTATCTAATGTAGCCCCTAAGTTTACACACGATATGGCTATGAATTATTTAAATGGAAATCACAAAGAGGCTTTAGATATGCAACTTAAATCTTTAAGTTTAATTAACGCATTATTTTGTGAAGTAAACCCTATTCCAGTTAAGTATGCTTTAAAATTGATTGGATACGATTTTGGAAAGCCAAGGCTTCCTTTAGTTGAATTGTCTGATAAAAATAAGGTTGTTTTGGAAAATGAAATGAAAAAAATGAGGTTGATATAATGTGTCAAGGGGCGTCGCCTCTTGACACTAGAATACATTTTTAATACTCAACTTTTCCTTTTCTTTTATGTGCTCTAATATATATATTCCTTCTTCTATGTCAGGTATTGCATTTTGTGGATCGTCAGTTTCTAAATAGCCTTTTACTAGCACAAATTGTGTATTTACTTTTTCTAATTCGTCATGTTCTAAATAATATGAAAGCAACTGATTATCTTCTTCCCATTTGTCATAAATTTGATTTGTTTTGTCTATTAATTCACTTACTTCATTTTCTGAACTAAGTATCCCTTCTTTTAATTCTCTTAATGAATCTTGTACTCCACTTAAGGTTTTCTTTGAATAGCTTTGAGTTAGCCATTCTCCAATTATTATCGCTAATATAATTAATATAGTAATTATAGCTTCTCTTTTCATTTTCGCTCCTCGATTTTAAATTTTTTATTCTTATTTACTATTTCCGCTTCTTTCTCTCTTGACTTTTGCTTTGGCAGAAAAAATTTCCTTTACCGTCCATTGTAGCTATTAATACATTTTCTGGTGTTGTTTTAAATTTTACTACTTGCTTTTGTAGCCATTTTTCATCTTTTCCAATTTTGCTCAAGTTTTCGTACATTA
This sequence comes from uncultured Clostridia bacterium, assembly GCA_944393465.1. GTDB lineage: Bacteria > Bacillota > Clostridia > TANB77 > CAG-508 > CAG-793. The sequence continues at coordinate 28,709 of CALYAG010000017.1, read as the reverse complement.
TTTTTCCGTCAACTATTAAATCATATGGCAAGCCTTCATATTCTGGCTCTATATTAAAATCTTCTGGTATTGTGTTTCTTTTATTTGGTTTTTGAATTACAGAAACTTCACCGTTTGTTTCTAAAATGGCATATTCTACATCTCCTAAATTGAATACATCTTTTCCTCTTAATCTTTCTTGAAGTTCACTAACTGTAAATCTTTCCTTTTTTAATGCTTCTTCATCTATTTTTCCTCTATATACAAAAATTGTTGGCTTTCCACAAGTTATTTTTCTTATACTTACTGATTTTATGTTTAATACTGTTATTAGCAAGTGCATTGCAAGTAACCCTAGGATTGGCACTATTCCATTAAAAATTGGCACTCCTGTATCAGTCATTGGTATTGATGCTAAGTCGGCAATCATTATAGATATTACGAGTTCAAAAGGTTGAAGCTGTCCAATCTCTCTTTTTCCCATTAGTCTCATAACTACTAACACTATTATATAAATAATAATTGCTCTTACAAAATTAACTAACATAAATATTTCCTTCTTAAATTCTAAATTTTTATTTATTATTTCCTAATTTTATATAAATATTTATTTTATATTTAAAATTTTTTGGTCGTTCCTTCTCTTATTAAAATATCTTTATTTTTTAAGATTTGTATATTTATATTTATTTTGGAAATAATTAGAATAAATAATTTTATTGAGTTTGAAACTTTTGCATAAGGTGAAACTCGATAAATATAATTTATTTTTTTGAAAGGAAGGTTTAGTATGAATAGAAATAAAATTCCGCAATTTGTTGGAAGACTTATTACAGCTATTATTGTTTTAGGTATAACTGCTTTTTTCACTCCTGGTTTTACCGCTTCAAGCATATGGATGGTTGCTCTTGCAGTTCTTCTTTTAACTGTGTTTGATTTTGTAATTAGCACTTTTACTGCACTATTTACACATCCAATTGTTAAAGGAATTATAGGTTTTGTACTATGCTCAATTACATTGTACGTTGTTCAATATGTAGTTACAGGTTATGGCATATCTTGGATTGCCGCACTACTTGGCGCTTTAGTTTATGCAATTGTTGATTATATGTTGCCTGCTGAAGAAGATGCTGGCAAACATATTCATCATGCTGCAGTGTGAAAATTTTATTTTGAAAATTAACCAAAGCATAAGGAGCTTTTAAAATATAAAGCTCCTTTTTCTAACCAATTAATTCTTTTCAAACATTACTTTATTCAAAATCATAAACATCTAAATTTTTAATAGCTGGGTCATAAATATTTTTCCCATACTTGTCGTATCTTGAGCCATGACATGGGCAATCCCAAGTTTTATCTGCATCATTCCATTCTAATATACAGCCTAAGTGTGTGCAGACTGGCTTTATATAATAAGCTTTTCCATCTTCATCTTTATATACTCCTACTTTGCTTCCATCTAAGTCAACTATTGCTCCTGAGCCTGGTTTTATGTCATCTGTTTCTATACTCTCTGCTTTTATTCTGTCTAATACAAGTGATTTTGTGCTATTTACTAACATGTTTTTCATTTCGTCTTTATTTGTAATTGGTTTAAATCTTGTTGATTTAAATATTTCTTCATAAATGCTTGCACTACCTAAAATCTTTTCTAAAATTATATTTGCTGCTACATTTGATGATGTCATTCCCCATTTATTAAATCCTGTCATAACATACAAATTAGGCATCAAACTAGAGTATTCTCCTATATATGGAATTTTGTCTAGTGTTATCGCATCCCTTGTTGACCATTTATATTTTATTTCACAATCTGGATATAGTTCTTTTGCCTTTTTCTCTAATATTCCATAAGTTTGATTGTAATCTACTTTTGTTCCTGTTTTATGACCTGCTCCACCGATGAGTAAAATATCTCCTGCAGTTCTAAAAGAAAAGTTTGGCTCATCTATACTTAAATACATATCTTTTGGCAATTTTTCTTTTGTTTTTATTCCTATTACATATGAAGATGCTTGATACATTTTCGCAAAGTAAAATCCTGGAACTTTTAAAAACGGATATTGCGATGCTAAAACTACATATTTTGCATACACTTTATGCCCATTTGCATAAACTTCATATTCTTCATTATCCCTTTTAATGTCAGTACACAAGGTGTTTGTATATATTCTTCCACCTTTATTTAAAATGTATTTTGTAAGTCCTGCTAAATATTTTAGCGGATTGAATTGTGCTTGATTTTTAAAAACTACTCCTTTTTGAATTTTAAATGGTAAATCAGTTTTTTCCACTTTTTCTGCATTTATATTTATATATTTTAAGCTTTCCGCTTCTTCATCTATTTTCTCTACATTTTCTTCATTTATTGTGTAAATATAATTATCTTTTCTTTCAAAATCACAGTCAATATTATTTTCTCTTATTATTTCTTCGATATTGTTAATTGCTTCTTCATTTGCCTCAAAATATTTTTTTGCAAACTTTATGCCATATTGATTTGATAAATAATGATAAATTAGGCTATGCTGAGAGGTTATCTTTGCAGTTGTATGACCTGTAACTCCATGCCCTATTTCATTTCTTTCTAACACAACAGTGTTATATCCTTTTTTGGTTAAATAATAGGCCAAAGTTATTCCACTAATTCCCGCACCAATGATGCATACATCAGCACTTGTGTCCTCACTTAACTCTCCATTCGAATTGATTTTTTCAACTTCATCTATCCACAAAGAATTCATATTCTATTCTTCCTTTCTCATATACGTATTAATTTTCAATTTAATATTTACTTTTTTACGAACTTTCTCTTATTTATTATCTTTTTAAAATAAAAAATTATTCAATCATTTTAAGTTTTTGTTTTTTCTTAAAAATCCATAATTAATTGCACATTAAAAGCTCAATATAACTATAATAAATTTTTGACAATTGCATAAAATAATTTTATAAAGAACTTTAAATCACTTTTTAAAGTATAAGAATATTTCGTTACTTTAAATGTAAGGAGGAATTATATTGAACTTAACTAATTTTAAAGCAAAAGAAAGTGGAAATATAGACTGGGAAAAATTCAAAAATATAAAATACGTATTAGTTCCTTTAATTGTGGGTGGAATTGTAGGCTTTGCTATATCAGGCTTTATTGATTATGATAGTTTAAATAAGCCTGCGTTTGCTCCTCCTAAGCTTGCTTTTCCAATAGCTTGGACTATTTTGTATATTTTGATGGGTATTTCTTATGGAATTATTAGTGAAAAAAATTTAAACGACCCAAAGTCAAAATTTTTATACTATTTACAACTTGGTGTAAATGCTTTATGGTCAATATTTTTCTTTATTTTTAAGTGGAGATTATTTGCTTTTATTTGGATACTATTACTTGATGTTTTAGTAATATTGATGACAATTGATTTTTATAAAAAGAATAAACTTGCTGGGCTTTTGCAAATCCCATATATAATTTGGATATTGTTTGCTACTTATTTGAATTGGGGATTTTACACTTTGAATTAATTTTCAGTTGGGGACGGTCCTTTTTCGAAAATAATTTTCAGTTGGGGACGGTCCTAAATCGAAAAAAATAAAAAGATAAGTTGTAGTTTGGGTGAAAAATTGATTTTTTCAGTTGGGGACGGTCCTTTTTCGAAAAATTTTTTTCGATTTAGGACCGTCCCCAACTGAAAAAAATTATTGTATTTCACTTGGCATATTTTCATATAAAGGAATTATAAAATTATAATTTCCGTCTAATGCGTCAGCGTTTTGGTAAATTTCCTTCATATTAGAAGCTTCTGATTCAGGTGCAAAAAGGTTTTGCATATATTGGTGCTCATATAAATCTTCGTCTCTGTCAAAATTCACTACATCAAATTTTTGTAAGTATAAAGTATTTTGTCCAACATTTATATATCCTTCTTTTACGAAATCTATTCCTCCAAGTAATGCTTTTTCTAGTGAGTTCCAACCTTGTTCATATGCATATTTTGCAGCGTTTGTTAGTATTTCTTCAGTAGAATTACCGCTTGCCTTTATATTAAATGGATTATATACAACTACTCCATTATATTCATAACCTTTAGAAAGCTTTGTTCCTTCTCTTCCTTGCTCTTGAATTAATCTTGAAGCCACAAAATATGCATCTAAATTTGCTGTTTTGCATGCTTCTATTAAAGTATTGGCAATACTTTCGCCTTCTAAAAATGTATTGTCAGTTATATAACTCATTCCTTCTACTGTATATACTCCATCTGTATAATTTAACTCTTTAAACTGAAATATATTTTCTTCAGTTAATATATTTCTTGAATCCATTTGGTGTGCTATTGCAATGTTTGATGCACATAGCCAATGACCATTGTCAAAAGTTTTGTCTTTATCTACTTCACATACCCAGTTTTCGGGATATTCCATATAATCTGGTATAAGATTCAATGGATTGGTTCTTGTATCTGAGTGCCCTTCATTTGTAATTACTTCGTTCCAATCCAGCTTTGTATAGAAAAGAGTAAAAGTCCAATTAGGATGTCTACTTTTTAGTTCATCTATTAAAACCTTGTATCCTGGATATTTTTCTTCATCTAAATTTTCTCCGTCATAGGCTACATATTTTTGCTTTTGCCTATCATTAATTATGGCTATAGTAAGTGCCAATGTTAAAACAATAACTGCTATTATTGTTATTGCAATTATTATTTTTACTTTTGGGCTTAAGCTTTTTAATTTTCTTATTATATATATAAATACATTTTTCATATTATTATTTTACCTAGTTACTATATTTTAATTCTAATTTATTTTTTCCAAATATTTATCATTATAATTTTTATAATACTGTCCAATTTTAATTAGTATCTTTAATCATCTTTTTTATTTTTCTTATTAATTTCTATCTTTTTATTTGCTACTTCTTTTCCCTTTTCAATTGCTTTTTTGCTTATTTCTACTGCTTTCTTTCCTTTATCTGCAGTATCATTTGCAACTTTTTTTACTTTTTCTGCAGTATCATTTGCAACTTTTTTTACTTTTTCTGCAGCTTTTTCTGCTGTATCATTAGCTACTTTCTTTACCTTCTCTTTTATAGTTTCTATGTTAGGGAATGCATCAAGCAATCTTCTACCTTTCCAGTTAGATTTAAGTAATTCTCTTGCTTTTGCAGTAATTTCATATGTGTCATCCTTTTTATTTTGTGCTGCTACTTTTTTTACAGTGGAAGTAACTTTTGAAATTACATTACATGATATAATCATATCTGCTATTAGTATAATAAACAATACTAAACTTATTATATTTGATACATTTGATGGTATATAGCTTAGTAAATTATAGAAAAATGGGTTTAATACATAAATAATAAGTAATCCTAATAGTCCAAAAGGAATCATTGTTTCTAAACAAATTCTTCCATTTATGTTAAATTTATTTTGGCTATAATCCCACCATCTTGCATGAAATAGTTTTTCCATTAACCAGCTTGTAAAGTATTCAAGAGTTCCACATAATATAACTGCCATACAAAATACAACAAACCAGTCATCTTTATAATTACTTAATACTAATGTAATTAATATTGCCCCACACCCATATATAGGGCAAATTGGACTGATTAGAAATCCTCTATTTACTACCTTTTTTTCTACTATTGAGCAATTTATTACTTCTACAACCCATCCCAAAAATGAGTAAATTATAAACAAAATAAAATAAGTTGATAAGTTTTCCATAATTTCTTCCCTTTTTAATTATTATACGTTATATATTACCATAATATTAGAAAAATGTAAATGGTTGTCAATTGACAACCATCACTCTTTTATCTCTCTTGCAAGTTTTCCAATTGCTTTTGTTTCAATCCTTGAAACATATGAACGAGATATTCCCATATCTTTTGCAATTTCTTTTTGTGTTTTTGGTTCTTTTCCATTGAGTCCAAATCTTAGCTCTATTATTGTTCTTTCTCTATTTTTTAAAACCTTTTTTATTTTCTCATAAAGTTTACTTATTTTCATTTTTAAGTCAACTTCTTCTTCTATTGGTTTATCATTGTTTTCTAAGACCTCTCCCAGTCTTACAGTATTATCATCTTTATCTTTTCCAATTGGGTCTTCTAAGTATACTTCCGAATTTGTTTTCTTGTTAGACCTTAAATACATCAAAATTTCATTATCTATACATTTTGAAATATATGTTGAAAGTTTTATAGATTTTTCTGGATTATAGCTGTTTATTCCTTTAATTAGTCCAATTGATCCTATTGATATTAAATCATCTTGGTCTACATTTGTATTATTGTACTTTTTACACACATGTGCTACAAGTCTTAAATTATGTTCTATTAAAATATTTTTGGCTTCTTCATCTCCAGCCTGCATTTTTTGAACATACATTTTTTCTTCAGTTGCAGATAAACTTTCTGGAAACAGACTATTATTTGATATGTATCCAAGAACAAAAAGGCCACTCCCTAAAAAAGCTAAGAATCCAGAGATTGTAAGTTCTAGCATTTTTACACCTCCATTTGAGTAATGTGATTATAAAACTGCATTTTTGCTAAGTTTAAAATCTTATTTTATATCCACATTTTTCTTTCTCATACTTTAATTATATTCTTTAGCATTTTTATTGTGCCTGACCTCCCCTAAAATTATTTGTATTCCAATATATATTTAGGAACTTTCATTTATATGATTAGCAAAATATTTTAGTATTATGCTTTCTTTTTTCTAATTATCCAGCCTTCTTCACATTTCATAGGTAAATGCATTAATACTTTTTGTCCATCTTTTCCTGGGTTAACGTACTCTATTTCTTCTCCTGTTTCGTCATTCCACATTTTATTAATTGTGAATTCTTCTACTTCTATTTTATATGGAATAATTATTTCCATTTTGTCTCCAACTTGAAGCCTATTTTTCACTGCTAATACTGATTTATCTTCATTATATTCCACAACTTGTGCACCATATTCATAATTAGGATTATATTGTTTTCCTTCATATTCTTGGAAATCTTTATTATTTTTGTCATCGAAGAAGAAAGTTGTTAGTCCTCTTGTTTTTGTTTTTTCTAATTCTTTTAAGTATTTTGTATAATCATAAGAATTTGGTGCTTTTATATAGTCATCTATGGCTGCTCTATACACATTTACTACACTTGCTAAGTAATACTCTGACTTTAATCTTCCTTCAATTTTTAAACTATTTACTCCCATATCTATAATTTCTGGAATTTGTTTTATTAGGCATAAATCTTTTGAAGAAAGTATGTATGTTCCATTTGTATCTGTTTCTACTGGCATTAAATTTCCTGGATTTTGCTTTTCTTCTAGGTATAAATTATACGCCCATCTGCAGCTTTGAGCGCAATCACCTAAATTTGCATTTCTACAAGCTAAAAAGTCACTTAAATAGCATCTTCCTGAATATGCCCAGCAAATTGCACCATGTACGAATATTTCTGTTTCTAATCCTTGAGGAGTATTATCTATTAAATATTTTATTTGTTCTTTGTTCATTTCTCTTGAAAGTATTACTCTTTTTGCACCATTTCTGTACCAAAAGTTGGCTGTGTGGCTACTTAAAGTATTTGCTTGAGTACTTATATGTATTGGAATATCTGGAGCTAGTTCTCTTATTAAATCGATTACTCCACCATCAGATGCGATTATTCCATCTACTGCTAGTTTATTTAGTATTTTTACTTGATTTGCAATTTCTTCATACATGCTGTCTTGTGCATAAATGTTTATAGCTGCATATACTTTTTTGCCAATGTTATGTGCATATTTTATTGTATTTGCTAATTCTTCATTATCTACTTCCGCTCTGCTTCTTAGTGATAATGCTCCTGTTCCACAATAAATTGCATCTGCTCCATATTTGAATGCTACTTTTGCTTTTTCAAATGAGCCTGCTGGTGCTAATAATTCTGGTTTTTCCATGTTTTCCTCTCCTTTTGAAAAACTAGGAGTTTTGCTCCTAGTTTTTTATCTATTTCATAGCTTCTTCTACTGCAACAGCTACTGCAACTGATGCTCCAACCATTGGGTTATTGCCCATACCGATTAGTCCCATCATTTCAACGTGTGCTGGTACTGATGAAGAACCTGCAAATTGTGCATCTGAGTGCATTCTTCCCATAGTATCTGTCATACCATATGAAGCAGGACCTGCTGCCATATTGTCTGGGTGTAATGTTCTTCCTGTTCCACCACCTGATGCAACTGAGAAGTATTTCTTTCCTTGCTCTAATCTTTCTTTTTTGTATGTTCCTGCAACTGGATGTTGGAATCTAGTTGGGTTTGTAGAGTTACCTGTTATAGATATATCTACATCTTCTAGCCACATTATAGCTACACCTTCTCTAACATCATTTGCACCATAGCATCTTACTTTGCTTCTTTCTCCTGTAGAATATGGTATTTCTTCTACAATGCTTACTTTTCCTGTATAATAATCAAAGTCTGTTTTTACATATGTAAATCCATTTACTCTTGAAATTATTTGAGCTGCGTCTTTTCCAAGACCATTTAATATAACTCTTAGAGGTGTTTTTCTAACTTTGTTAGCTGAATTTGCAATTCCTATTGCACCTTCTGCTGCTGCAAAGCTTTCATGTCCTGCTAAGAATGCAAAGCATTTTGTATCTTCTGATAATAGCATTGATGCTAAGTTTCCATGTCCTAGTCCAACTTTTCTTTCATCTGCAACTGAACCTGGAATACAGAATGCTTGTAGACCTTCTCCTATTGCTTTTGCTGCATCTGAAGCTTTTGTGCAACCTTTTTTTATAGCTATTGCTGCACCTAATGTGTATGCCCAGCATGCATTTTCAAAGCAAATTGGTTGTACTCCTTTTACTATTTCATATGGGTTAAATCCTTTGTCTGTGCATATTTTTAAAGCATCTTCAAAATCTTTTATTCCGTATTTTTCCATAACTGGTTTTATTTGATTTATTCTTCTTTCATAACTTTCAAATGTTACTGCCATTTAATTTTCCTCCTAAAATATTATTCTTGTATTAATCTTTTTTACTCTTCTCTTGGGTCAATCTTCTTAACTGCTTCGTTAAATCTTCCATATGTTCCTGATGCTTTTTCTATAGCTTCTTTTGGATCCATACCTTTTTTGATATTGTCCATCATTTTGCCCATATGTACATATTTATAACCAATTATTTGGTCATCTTTATCTAGTCCAAGCTCTAATACATAGCCTTCTGTTAATTGTAAATATCTTGGTCCTTTTAATGTGCTTGAGTAGATTGTTCCTACTTGTGATGTATGACCTTTTCCTAAGTCTTCTAGTCCTGCACCTACTGGAAGTCCTCCCTCTGAGAATGCTGTTTGTGATCTACCATAAACTATTTGTAAGAATAATTCTCTCATTGCTGTGTTTATTGCATCACATACTAAGTCTGTATTTAATGCTTCTAGTATTGTTTTTCCTGTTAAGATTTCGCCTGCCATAGCTGCTGATTGTGTCATTCCTGAACATCCTATTGTTTCAATTAATGCTTCTTGAATTACACCATCTTTTACATTAAGTGTTAGTTTGCAAGCTCCTTGTTGTGGTGCACACCAGCCAACACCATGTGTTAAGCCAGAAATATCTTTTATTTCTTTTGCTTTTACCCATTTTCCTTCTTCTGGTATTGGTGCTGGTCCATGATTTACACCTTTTTTAACTACACACATGTCTTCTAGTTCTTTTGAATAGTTCATTTTGTTTTCCTCCTTGATTTTTATTTTATATATTATATTTAATTATTTAAAACTTTAAAATTGGATTTTTTACTTGTAAATTTGGACTTAAATCTTCTTCAAAGTCCTCTGGTAAGTGTTTTGTTTTATTTTTAATTCCAAACTTTTTTATATTTTTATATTCATTAGTTTTTGCTTGATGCATGCTTTCTACATTTGTTTCATACATTTCTTGTTTTTGAAACTTTTCCCAAGGCTTTTTTATAGGTTCACTTTGCACATTTGAATTATTTTCATTTATATATATTCCTTCTGTGTAAACAAGTGGCTTTTCGCCTTCTTCTTGGTAATACTTGATTAAATTTTGCTCTTTTTTGTTCATGCTGTCTATAGGCGTATGTAAATATTTATATTCCCAATAGATATGTCTTTGCTCATCCGTGTATAAAGAACGAGTTAAATCATTGAAATTGTATTCAACAGTAAACATACAATTTACTATGCTTATTGTAAGATTAGTCCATTTTCTTGCAGATAAATTATTTAGTTCTTTAATCTTTTCATACAATCTACTTAATAATATGTTATATTGTTCTTCATCTATTCCAAATTTTCTTGCTATCTCATAACAATTTATGGGCTTTGTTTTCAAAATTGGTTTTTTAGGAAAGTAATAGAAGTACATTTCGCCTCTACCATTTATTACGGAGGCATAAAGATATATGCCTTCCCATTTTTCAGGTATTAAGCTAAACAAAATATTTTGAACTTCTTTATATATATTTTGTATTTGCTTTGCTGGCAATATCTTCACCCCCGTTTAATTTTTTTCATTTGCATGCTAAGCAAAATGCTCTTTCTTTCTGTTGCATACTCTAAAATATCCTATCTTACAAGTAAACTTTCTCCTGTCATTTCTGCTGGTTTTTCTAATCCCATCATATCTAACAATGTTGGTGCTAAATCTGCAAGTTTACCATTTTTTAATTTTACATCTTCCATTCCATAAAGTATTAATGGAACTGGATTTGTTGTATGTGATGTAAATGGCTCGCCTGTTTTGTAATCTATCATTTGCTCTGCATTTCCATGGTCAGCTGTAATTAATGCTTTTCCATTATGTTTACTTAAAGTATCAATTATTTTGCCAACACATTCATCTACTGCCTCAATTGCTTTTTCTGCAGCTTCTAAGTTGCCTGTATGGCCTACCATGTCTGGATTTGCAAAGTTTAAAATAATTGTATCATATTTTTCTGAATTTATTGCTTCTACAACTTTGTCTGTTACCTCATATGCACTCATTTCTGGTTTCATGTCATATGTTTCTACTTTTGGTGAAGGTACTAATATTCTATCTTCTCCTTTGAAAGGTTCTTCTTTTCCACCATTGAAGAAAAATGTAACATGAGCATATTTTTCTGTTTCTGCAATTCTAAGTTGTGTTAAGCCTTTACTGCTTACATATTCACCATAAGTATTTTTTAATTCTTCTGGTTTAAATGCTACATGAACATTTGGCATTGTTGCGTCATATTCAGTCATTGTTACAAAGTATAAATTAATTTTCTTTGTTTCAAATCCATCAAAGTTTGGATCAACTAATGCTCTGGTTATTTGTCTTGCTCTATCTGGTCTAAAGTTGAAGAATATTACTGAATCTCCATCTTCTATTTTTGCACCATTTCCAATAACGCATGGTACAACAAATTCATCAAATACTTCTTTTTGATAAGAGCTTTCTATTGCTTGTGTTGCGGTAGTGTATTTTTCGCCTTCTGCATAAACTAAAGCATCATAACATTTTTTAACTCTTTCCCATCTTTTATCTCTATCCATTGCATAGAATCTTCCTGAAAGAGTAGCTATTTTGCCAACACCCTTTTCTTTCATTTTTTCTTCTAGCTTTTGGATATATCCTTCTGCTGATGCAGGAAGTGTGTCTCTTCCGTCTAAGAAACAATGTACATATACATTTTCAAAATCTTTTCTTTTTGCAAGTTCTAATAATGCATATAAATGTCTTTGATGACTATGAACTCCACCGTCAGAAAGTAGTCCTAAAATATGTAATTTTGAATTGTTTTTCTTGCAATTTTCAATAGCTTCTGTGAATTCTTTTATGCTGAAAAAGTCTCCATCTTCTATTGATTTTGTTATTCTTGTTAAGTCTTGGTAAACAATTCTTCCTGCGCCAATATTAGTATGACCTACTTCTGAATTTCCCATTTGTCCTTCTGGAAGTCCAACGCTTGGTCCACTTGCATATACTTCTGCTGTTGGACATGTCATCATTAGTTTGTCAATATTAGGCTTTTTTGCGTTTGCAACGGCATTTCCTTCTTTGTTAGGATTTTTGCCAAAGCCGTCTAATATCATTAGCATTGTTACTTTCTTACTCATTTTTTTACCATCCTTTTCTTTTAATTCGTATAATTGTTTCATTTTTATTTTTGTAAATTAAATTCTATTTTTTAAATTAGCTCCTCGCTTATGTGATTATTGAATTTAATTTTATTCTTTGTCAAAGTTAACAATTTTTTCGAAACTGTCAACTTTTAAACTAGCACCACCTACTAGGCCACCGTCTATGTCTGACATTGAAAATAATTCTTTTGCATTTTCTGGCTTTACACTTCCGCCATACAAAATAATTACTTCTTCAGATACAGCCTCACCATAAAGTTCCTTTATTTTATTTCTAATTTGTTTAATAGAATTATTGGCATCTTCTGATGTTGCTGTTTTGCCAGTACCAATTGCCCAAATAGGCTCATATGCTATTATTGTATTCTTTACTTCTTCATCTGTCAAGTTTGCAAGGGCTTTTTCTACTTGAGAAGTAATTACTTTTTCAGTTTCATTTGCTTCTCTTTGCTCCAAAGTTTCACCAACGCAAACTATTGGTTTTAAGCCTTCATTTAAAGAAGCTTTTAATTTTAAGTTAACTGTTTCATCAGTTTCAGCAAAATATTGTCTTCTTTCTGAATGTCCTATTATAACATATTCTGTGTTAATACACTTAAGCATTTTTGGTGATACTTCACCTGTATATGCTCCTGATTCCTTATAGAATACATTTTGTGCTCCAATGTGGATATTTGTTTCTTGTACTGCTAAAAGTGAGTAAAACAAATCTGTATATGGAACACATAGTATTACTTCATTTTTTGTGTCTTTTACTTTTGGTGTTAGCTCTGTAATAAATTCTATTGCTTCGTTTGGAAGCATATTCATTTTCCAGTTGCCTGCGATAACTTTTTTTCTCATATGACCTCCTCTATTTATCTTGAATACATTCGATTCCTGGTAGTTTTTTACCTTCAATAAATTCTAGTGATGCTCCACCACCAGTAGAAATATGAGTCATTTTATCTGCTAATCCTGCTTTTGTTACAGCAGCTGCTGAGTCTCCTCCACCAATTATTGTTGTGCAGTCTTTTAAATTTGCTAAGCAATTTGCTATTGCATTTGTTCCAACTGCGAATTGATCAAATTCAAATAGTCCAACTGGACCATTCCATAATACTGTTTTAGCATTTTGAAGTTCTTCTGTATATAGTTTGATTGTTTCTGGTCCTATATCAAAACCTTCCCAGCCATCTGGTATTTCTGAATATTTTACTACTTTGCTTTCTGTGTCTGGTTTAAATTCTTTACCTATTTTATTGTCTAATGGTAAAAGCATTTTTACACCTTTGTCTTTAGCCTTTTGCATTAAGCTTTTTGCTAAGTCTAACTTGTCCAATTCACAAACTGAATTTCCAACGCCATATCCCATTGATTTGTAGAATGTGTAAGCCATTCCACCACCAATTAATAATGTGTCTACTTTTTCTAATAAGCTGTCTATAACACCTATTTTGTCTGATACTTTTTTACCACCAAGTATTGCAACAAATGGTCTTACTGGGTTATTTAAGGCATTTCCTAAAACTTTTAATTCTTTTTCTATTAAAAAGCCACAAGCTGATGGCAAATATTTTGCAACACCTGCTGTTGAAGCATGTGCTCTATGGCAAGTTCCAAATGCATCATTTACATATATGTCTGCTAAAGATGCTAATTCTTTGCTAAATTCATCATCATTTTGCTCTTCTCTTGGGTCAAATCTAACATTTTCAAGAAGAACTATATCTCCATCTTTCATATTGCTTGTTAATTCTTTTGCACTTGGTCCTACTATATCTTCTGCAAGTTTTACTTCTTTTCCAAGCTCTTTTGATAATTCTTTTGCAACTGGTGCTAAAGAAAATTCTTTCTTTACCTCACCCTTTGGTCTTCCTAAATGTGAGCATAAAATTATTTTTGCATTATGCTCTAATAAATATTTGATTGTTGGAAGTGCTGCTACTATTCTTGTTTTGTCTGTGATGTTTAAGTTTTCATCTAATGGAACATTAAAATCACATCTAAGTAAAACTTTTTTTCCATTTACATCAATATCTTTGATAGTTACTTTACTCATAAAATACCTTCTTTCCTAGGAGAGGTTAATTCTCCTATTTGCTTTTGGAATTGCTATCTAATTTTTAATTTGCAATTTTAAATTTATTATGTAATTTTATCTTTAAAATTGCATAATAATATAGCAACCCCTTTTTTAGCATTACTATTTTATATCAAAATTGCCAAGTTTTCAATAGGTTTGAAGAAGAAATCTAAAAAATGAAGAGATTGATATTTTTACTTGTCCATAATAAAACAATAGTACAAAACGCACTATTGTTCTATTAGAATTTATAATCAAAAACGTAAATAAAACGCAAGCTGCTTTTAAGACGCTTCCTAAAAACAGCTTGAAATATATTATTAGTTATTTCCGTCTTTTTCAGCCATGTAGCAAGCTAGGTCAACTAATTTATGAGCATAGCCCCATTCATTGTCATACCAAGCAACTAATTTTACAAATGTATCTGTTAATTGGATACCAGCTTTTGCATCAAATATACATGTGTGAATATCGCTTAAGAAGTCTGATGATACAACATCTTCGTCTGTGTAAGCTATTATTCCTTTCATGTATGATTCTGAAGCTTCTTTCATAGCTTGGCAGATTTCTTCGTATGTTGTAGGTTTTTCTAAGTTACATGTTAAGTCAACAACTGAAACATCTATTGTAGGTACTCTGAATGACATACCTGTTAATTTTCCATTTAGTGATGGTATAACTTTTCCAACTGCTTTTGCTGCACCTGTTGTTGATGGTATGATATTTGCTGATGCTGCTCTACCACCTCTCCAGTCTTTTTTAGAAGCTCCATCAACTGTTTTTTGTGTTGCTGTTGTTGAGTGAACTGTTGTCATTAAACCTTCTTTAATTCCAAATTTATCGTTTATAACTTTTGCAAGTGGTGCTAGACAGTTTGTTGTGCAAGATGCATTTGAAACTATGTTCATGCTTGGGTCATATGTTTCGTGGTTTACCCCCATAACAAACATTGGAGCATCTTTTGAAGGTGCACTTATAACAACTTTTTTAGCTCCTGATTCTAAGTGTGCTTTTGCCTTTTCTGTAACTGTGAATGCTCCTGAACATTCAAGAACATAATCAACTCCCATTTCTCCCCATGGAACATTGTGTGGATCCATTTCGTTGTATACTTTTATATCTTTTCCATCTATTGAAAGTGTGTTTCCTTCACCTTTTATATTTCCTTCGAATCTTCCATGAACTGTATCGTATTTAACCATATAAGCCATGTAGTCTGCAGCAATAAAAGGGTCATTTATTGCTATTATATCTACATTTCCTTTTTCTAAAGCTGCTTGGAATGCAAGCTTTCCTATTCTACCAAATCCATTGATTCCAACTTTAACTGACATAATAAAATACCTCCTTAAATTTAAACTGCTTTTAAATGAAAATTTAACAGTTTTTGCTTAAAATATTTTGTAAATTACTTTTTCATTTCAAGCAAAATTATTTTATAACAAAAAAGAACACATTTCAAGTGTTCTTTTAAATTTGTATTATTATTTTCAAAATTTATTTATTTTATGCAAAACTTTTTAGCATTCTTAATAAACTAATTTAATTCCAAGATATATGCACATTTATGCACAACTTAAAATTAATTAGATATTAATTATAAAGAAACTCTAACATCTTGTGAATCTTCTTTTCTATAGCTATATGGTCTTAAATGGAAACCTTTATCAAAATAAATTTCTTGTGTCCAAAAGTCACGTACTTCTTTAAATACTTTTTCTTGTTTTGGTGTTAATTCTACAACTATTGGTTGAAATAAATAGTTCTTTAAGTTTGTCCATGGGCTTAATTTAGCTGGTACTTGTGTATAAACAGAAGAATTTTTTTCATTTTCATTATTTTCCATGTTTCTCTCCTCCTTTGTTACTCTATTCATAGTATATACTAACTATACTACATCTATTCAAAATTGGCAAGTGATTTTTTTATATTTTTATATTACATTTTTGTTACAAAAATGTATTTTAAATTCTTTTTGTGGTATTATATTTTTGAAATATTTTAATTTATGGCTCTTGATTTATATATGAGCTAAAAAAGGAGTGATTTTTATGACA
This sequence comes from uncultured Clostridia bacterium, assembly GCA_944393465.1. Classification (GTDB taxonomy): domain Bacteria; phylum Bacillota; class Clostridia; order TANB77; family CAG-508; genus CAG-793. The sequence goes on along the minus strand of CALYAG010000017.1, from coordinate 12,475 downwards.
CCACATAATGAAGCTAAAAAAGAAGATATTGCAGATATTGTTTTAATGCCTGGAGATCCGCTAAGAGCAAAGTATATTGCAGAAAATTTTTTAACAGATTTCAAACTTATTAATTCTGTAAGAAATATGTATGGATACACAGGGTTTTACAAAGGTAAAAGACTAACTGTTTTTGCATCTGGCATGGGTATGCCTAGTATGGGAATTTATGCTTATGAACTTTATAAATTTTATGATGTTAAGTCTATTATAAGACTTGGCTCTTGCGGAGCTTATTCTCCTGACTTAAATATTTTTGACACTATTCTTGTAAACACAAGTTATACTGAAGGTAATTTTGCTTATGCCTTAGAAGGAGCCAATTGTCACAGAGCTTATGCTGATAAAGAGCTTAATGAAACTTTATCTAAAAAGTCAAAAGAACTTAACATAAACTTGATTAGTGGAGATGTTCTTTGTAGTGAAGTTTTTGATTATTATGTAAAGGACTTAAATGCTTTAATTGCAAGATTTCCAAAAGATTTGAATATTATAGGTGCTGAAATGGAATCTTTTGCTTTGTTTTATACTGCAAAATACTTAAACAAAAAAGCGGCTTGCTTACTTACTGTTGTAGATTCTCATTATAAAAAGCAAGAAATTTCTGCTGAGGAAAGAGAAAAATCTTTGAATACTATGATTAAACTTGCTTTAGAAACTTGTTAATCTTTTTATTAACCAAAACTTGCTTTATATTATTTTTAAAAAAGCAATTGTGAGTTTTCTTGCAATTGTTTTTTTGTTGTTTTTGATACTTTTTGCATAAAAAACTTAAGGTTTTATCTGTTGTAGAAGTAGAAATAATTCTTTTTTGAAATTAACACTTTTATTGATTTAATTTGTTTTTTGAAATTAATTTTACATGAATTAGGCTTTTCTATATATTTAATTAATATATTCCTCTACCTTTTTTTCTGTGATGCAAAGTGCTTCTGCTATTTTGTCTGTTTCAAATCCCATGTTGTGCATTTTTTGGCTTGCCTTTTTTTCTTTTTCTTTAATACCTTCTAATCTGCCCAAGGCTCTACCTTCAGCTTTTCCTATTTTTCTTTCGTACTCAATGTTTTTCATATAAGTTTCTGTTAACATAAGTTTGCTCCTTTCTTAGTTTTTGATTTTTTTGCTTTAATAAATTTGATAATAAAACTTAATCTTTTTAGTTTTATTAAAACAAAATTATTCGTTTGCAATTTGCAACGCTTATGTTAACAGTATATCATATTTCCATTTATTGTCAAGCTATTTTCCTAATTTTGTCATAACAATCGTACGACATTTTTCGACAATTTTCGACAGTAGTGTTATCTATTTCTGGGCCAACTATTTCTTCGATTTTATTTAACTCAGATTTCATTAAATTGTACATTGATTGAGAGTAGTTTGAATTACCAGCTTCATAGTCTTTTATAATTTGTTCTATGTCCAAAAGTTCATATCTATCTTTTGCTGACCTTCCATTGTCATAAACATATACTGGTGTGTAAGTAGCTTTGTCGATAGTTATTTTTCCAGTCTCGCCATTTTTTCTAACTTGCACATTTAGTATTAATGTATCTCTTGTGTAATTATCTGTTTGAGCAGAGAAAAAGTTTCCCATTGAATATATAACAAATCCTTCTCTTGTAGTTCCATCATCCAATGTTACAGTTTTCATTTCCATAGGTTCTGGTACATGAGAATGATTTCCTAAAATTACGTCTGCACCATTTTTTATTAAAAATTCTGCTAAATCTTCTTGCTCTGCAGTTGGTTTTAATCTATACTCTGCACCCCAGTGCATACTTACAACAATTAATTCTGCTCCCTCATCTTTAGCTTTATCCAATTGTTCTTTTATAAAATCTTTATCAATTAAATTTACACAATATTCTTTTCCTGTTGGAACTGGTATTCCATTAGTTCCATATGTAAAACATAAAAATGCTGTTTTAATGCCATTTAAATCTTTCATTAGAATAGTGTCTTGTTCTTCTTTGCTTCTTGAAGTTCCTGTATGTGCTATACCATAATTATCTAAAACATTTAAAGTTCTTTCTAAGCCACTGTAGCCTTTATCTAGACAGTGATTATTTGCTGTTGTTAAAATATCTATTCCCATTTCTTTTAGGTCTAGTGCAAGTTCATCTGGTGAATTGAATGTTGGATATCCTGAATATCCTCTGTCAGCTCCTGCTAAAGTTGTTTCTAAGTTTCCAACTGCGACAGTTGCATCATCAAAATATTTTGTTACATTTTTAAACATTGGTGAAAAGTCGTATGTACCTGTAGATGAATCGTATGCATCTTGAAAGTTTTGACTGTGGCATAACGCGTCTCCAATCCCTACAATATTAATAACTGTGTCTTCTGGAACTTGTTCTTCTTCTACTTCATTTTGCGCTTGAGCTTGGTTTACGTCATTTACATTGTTTTTATTCCATAGTGCAGTTATTGCATTTGGATTATTTACTAAAGTATAAATTCCTATTGCTACTGCAACTAAAGCTATAATTACTATTATCCCTAAAAAGACATTTAATTTTTTTACTTTTTTTCTTCTAGCCATTTCTTTTTCCCCTTTCAAATTTAATTTTCAGTAATAATATTATATCTATTAAGATTTTATCTGTCAATTGAAATTTAGGTAAACTTGCGTGGCAAATTTGTTGTCAAATGGGACGGTTTCTAATTGACACTTTTTGTTTCAATTAGAAACCGTCCCATTTGACAACCCACACTTAAATTTCCATTTGGCTACCTAAAAATGTAGCTGCAACTGATGCAACTTCTTCCTCCGTTTTTCCCATTTTGGTATCATCTTCTTTACTAATTAAAATAACACTTCCAATCACATCACCATCAGAAATAATTGGACAAATTACCTGTGGTTTTATTTCTTTATCTTTGTTTCCTTTTTCAGTTATATAAATAGAATTTGAGCCATCTCCTACAAATCTTTGTCTTGTATTAAATATTTTTTCTAATTCTGAGCTAATTTTTTGTTCAAGTAAATCTTTTTTGGTCGTACCAGATACTGCTATAACAGTATCTCTGTCAGTTATTATAGCAATGAGTCCAGTAATTTTGCTTAAACTTTCAACATATTCTGTTGCAAAATTTGATAGTTCCCCAATAGGAGAATATTTTTTTAGTATTATATCCCCATCTTTTTCCGTAAATATTTCTAATGGGTCTCCTTCTTTAATTCTCAATGTTCTTCTTATTTCTTTTGGAATAACTATTCTTCCTAAATCGTCTATTCTTCTAACAACACCTGTCGCCTTCATTTTCAAATCTTCCTTTCCAACTAACTTGATTTTTAATTTTATAATTTCATTTTGCTTTTGAAATTTGACAAATTAAAAATTACTAAATTTTCCTTATATTGCTATTATGTGCAAAGTTAATAAAAATTATACATGAATTTATTACTTGCGTAAAATGAATAGCAAAACGAATTTTTTGGAATAATATATGTTATATGGAAGATAATAATTCGGGGAGGATTACATGGTTTCATTATGTATTAAGGATAATAACGAAAAAATTCAAGATTTTTTAATGCGCAAAATTGGTGAATCAAAAATTCCCGATATATATTATTCTAAACACATTTTTAAAATTTATGAAAATGTTATTGTTCATTATAAAGGAAAAGATTTTGAAAATTTTTACAAGTTTTTATCTGACCTTATTTCTGATGCAATTATAAATTATTATGAGCCAACAATTGTTAAACGATTAATTTTGAGAGATTATTTTTATTTTGATGCATTAGATAGAAATTCAATATACAATGAATATAATATGCTCAATCATAATAGTAAAAAATATATAAATAAAGATATTTTAGATTATATTGAAAATCATAAAAGTATTATTTTAGATGGATTTGTTAATTTTAGATTAAGTAATTATAAAAGCTCTCTTGAGCCTTTAATTGAAAATGCTGTTAGTAAATTTGTTTTAGATAAAGAGTATTTGGAATTTGTGAGTCTGCTTAAAGGTTATGTAGATTCTAAAATTCCTGAGCCAATTAAAATACATTTAATTTATGCTAACAAAGAATCAATTTTGTTAGATGAAAATTTTAATATGCTTGAGCTTGAAGATTTTAATTCTGAGTATTTATCTGATATATCTTTTTCACAAAATGATTATGCTTTAAATACTTTGATTGGTAAATTGCCAGAAAGCATATATATTCATCTTATTTCGCCTAAAGATGAATATATTGAAACTTTGGAACTTATATTTGGAAAAAGAATTCATATATGCACGGGGTGCGCTATTTGCAGTGCTTATAAATTGCTAAATCTAAAGTAATAGAGACAAACGGGACCGTCCCGTTTGTCTTTATTCCACACTCTTTAGTGACTCTATCATATCAATTTTTTTCAACGAAAAATATGTGATTATGTTTACAATTATTGCAAATAGTGCAGTTATAAGTACTCCAAACAAGTAGCTCCAAACTGTGATTTGTGGGTTAAACATAAGCATATCTATTTCGCAAGTTTTTATAATATATAGTGTTAAGAAATATCCTCCGCCTACTCCCACAAGCATTCCAATTATGGTTAGTATTATTGTTTCTCTTGAAATGTAGTCATATACTTCTTTATCATAAAATCCTAGAACTTTTATTGTTGCAAGCTCTCTTATTCTTTCGGTAATGTTGGCATTTAATAGATTATACAATACTACAAATGCTAATAGTCCTGCAGATATTATAAGTATCCATACAACTAAGTCCATGTTGTTCATAACTTCTGAAAATATACTTTCTGTATTTGACATAAATGTCACACCTGAAATATAGTCACTATTAGATAATATTTGTTCTCCTAATGTATCTTCCTGTTCTTCAGTCATTTCTATTGTGTTTACATACACTACGTTGTATCCCACTCTTGTATCATACAACTCATTATATAAATTTGGAGTCATATAAATGTAATGATAAATATAATTTTCTGTTATTGCATTTACTTTTACACTGCATGCTTTATCATCGCTATTTACTATTTTTATTTCATCTCCAACTTTTATGTCCAAAAGTTTTGATAATTTTTCTGTTATAATTACACCTGTATCATCTAAAGCATATTTTTCATCATTATTAGTTCTTGATTCCAATACTATAAAATTACTTAAATTTTCTGGCGTTTGTGGCACAATCAATTGTATTGATTGAGTATTATCGTTTTTGTCTATTGTAACAGATTGAACATTTGCATTTAATACATCTTCTGTATATTCATAATCTTTCAAAATATTATCTATGTTTTCTAACTCTTCATTTTTGTACTCATCTTTTAAAGTGACACTAGCATTATATAGATCTATTTTTCCATATTGTGAAGGTATCATACTACTTATTGCATCTCTTAAGCCAAAGCCAGCTATAATTAATGCTGTACATCCACCTACGCCTATTATGGTCATCAAAAATCTCTTTTTGTACCTAAATATATTTCTTACTGTAACTTTTTGTGTAAAGTTTAATCTTTTCCAAATAAATGTTATACGCTCTAATAGAACACGTTTTCCCGGCTTTGGAGCCTTTGGTCTCATTAATGTTGCTGGTTTTTGCTTTAATGTTTTGTAGCATGAAATTATTGTTGCTCCAATTGTGCAAAGCATTGCAGCTGCCATTCCTGCTGTTGCATATGTCATATTAAATGCAAGTATTACATTTGGCACATCATAAACCATTGCATATATGTCAGCTATTACTTTTGGAAGTAAGCTAAATCCTATAACTAATCCAATTGCTCCTCCAATAACTGTTGCAAGTGTTGCATAAATTATATATTTTGCTGCAATTTGTAATTTGTTATATCCAAGAGCCTTTAGTGTACCAATTTGTACTCTTTGTTCTTCAACCATTCTCGTCATTGATGTTAAACTAATTAATGCAGCAACTATAAAAAATACTATTGGGAAAACTTGTGCCAAATTTGCAACTCTGTCGGTATCTTGCATATAGCTTACATAGCCTGCATTTTGTTGTCTGTCTAATATGTACCAAGTTGGTCTTTCTATTGAATTAACCTCTTCTTCGGCATCGTCCAATTCTTTTTCTGCATCTGCTATTTTTGAGTTAAAATCTTCTCTAGATTTTGCAAGCTCTGCCTCTGCTTCTTCTATTTGCTTTTCACTATCGTCAAGTTTTTTCTCTGCAGAATTTAGCTCAGCATATGTGCTACTTTTTGTACTATTTAATTGCTCTTCTCTAGTTTGTAACTCTGCTTTTGCAGAATCTATCTGCTTTTGCCCATTTTCTAACTCTTCTTTGGCAGTCTGTATGGCTGTTTCTGTGGTCGACACAGTTTGATTTATATCTGTTATTCCTTGTGCTTGTAGTTGCTTATTTATAACAAGTAAGCCCGCTTCTATTTTAGAAATTGAGCTATTCAAGTCTTCTATTTGCTTTTTTAAACTTTCAATTTGCTCCTCATTTGTGGTGTTTTCACCTACTTCGTTAGTTATTTGATTATCTTTACTTTCCAACTCTTCTAGCTGTTTTTGTAAAGCTGCTAATTGCGCTTTACTTGTAGATAATGTAGTTTGAAGATTATTGTATTGTGTTTGAATTTGTTTTAGCTCATTTAAGCTAGTTTCATAATCACTTATTTGTTTTTCTGCCTCTTGCTTTTTTGCATTAAAGTCATTTTCATTTTGCTCTAATGTATTTTTAGCATCTTGCAATTGTTTTCCTGCTTCTTTAAACTCATTATTTGCCTTTGCCCTATTGGCTGCAACTTCATTTCTGCCTTTTTCTAGTTGGTTTTTAGCAGAATTTATTTCATCTTCCGCATCTTGAAGCTGTTTTTCTCCATCTGCTTTTTGAGTTTCAAATTCATTTTTAGCATCTTGAAGTTTTTGATTTGCCTTGTCAAATAAAGCATTGTATCTTGCTTCTTTTCTGGCATCTGCAATTTTTTCAATCTCATCCTCTGCTTGCTTTATTAAATCTTTATATTTATCATCATAACATTTTAAATCTTTTGCGCCATTTACTGTTAGATAAATATTTGTGTAAATATTTGCATTTATATTATCTGGACTAACATATAAATAATAATTTATTACCCCAGAACCAAGCTTTGTAGTTCCTCTATCTGTAGAAATATACATTGGAGACCTTACAGTTCCTACTATTTGCAAATCATTTGTTTTCAGTACTGAAATATCATTTCCATCATCATCTGTAATATTGTCTACTTGAACTTTTATGGTATCTCCTATATTGTATTCTGTGCCTTGCAAAAAAGCCTCTTCAACTACACATTCATTTTGATTTTCTGGTAACCTGCCACTTGTAACTTGTAAAGCATTGATTGAGCTTGCAAGGCTCTCCAATTTTACAACAACTTGCTTATCTCCTGCTGTGACTACTGCATCTGTTTGATATGTACCTTCTGCATTTTCTATCAAATCCAACTTTTTTAGCTCTGTAATATCATCATCAGTTAGCCCAAGTGTAGATATAACTTGAATATCCATGACATTTTTATCATCAAAATATGTATCTAAAGTAAGTTTCATATCTGGGCTAGTAGCTTTTATTCCAGCAAAAAAGCCTACTCCTAAAAGTACAATTAGAAGTATTGATATAAATCTTTTGAAACCCTTTATTATTTCTTTAAAACAATCTTTTAATAAGGCTTTTTTCATGGAATCACCCCTTTGCCAATTACTTTTAATTTAGTAATCTACTCTATTTATTATAATTTTTTCTAAATTACTTATTGTAAGTATTTTATTTTTTTACCACTCAATTTCCTCAATTGGTGTAGGCTCTTTATTTAATTCTATATTTGAAGCTGTACCATTTTTGAAATGTATTACTCTATCTGCCATAGGTGTTAAAGCCGCATTGTGAGTAATAATTATTACTGTCATATTTTCTTTTCTGCAAGTATCTTGCAATAGCTTAAGTATTTGCTTACCTGTTTTGTAATCTAATGCACCGGGTAGGCTCATCACATAAAAGTAGTTTAGGGTTTTTAGCAATAGCTCTTGCTATGGCAACTCTTTGCTGCTCTCCTCCAGATAATTGTGAAGGAAAGTTTTTAAGCCTATCTCCTAGTCCTACTTTGATAAGTATTTCCTTTGGGCCTAAAGGCTTTTTGCAAATTTGAGTTGCAAGCTCAACATTTTCTATTGCCGTTAAATTTTGAACCAAGTTATAAAATTGAAATACAAAGCCTATGTCATCTCTTCTATATTTTATTAATTGCTTATTTTTAAACTTGGTTATATTTTTTCTGTCGATTATAACATCACCAGATGTTGCAGTATCCATTCCGCCTAAAATATTTAATGCTGTTGTTTTTCCTGCACCACTAGGACCAACTATAACTACAAGCTCTCCTTTTTCTATTTGAAAGTTTGTATTATCCAAGGCTTTTATGCTTACTTCGCCCATTTTGTATTCTTTTACAACATTCTTAAATTCAATATATGACATACTTTTTCATCCCTTTCTTAACTTTAAAAGGTGTTATGTTTACTTTTTTTCATTTGCCATTTTGCTTTTTCTTATTTTATCATAGTTTATTTTTTATTTCTATAAAAATGACAAAAGAGAAGAGTATTTTTTATTCTCCCCTCTTCCTTTTTCTTAATATATTTTAACAAAATATTTGAATTTGTCAACAAGCAACAAATATTTATGCCATTTTTTTACACGTGTGGAGTTTGTCATTTAGAACTGTCCCAAATGACACTTCTTTTGATTTTCCTCCGGGGACGGTCTTAAACATAAAATTAAAAATTTTCAATTTAAGACCGTCCCCTACAGAAAATTACTGTATTTTTCTTCTTTGCACAAAATAACAACAAAATGCCATAAATGAATCTGGCAATATTTTAGCAAAAAATCTAACTATTCCAATATACCAAGAAGAAAATATAACTTTTCTTCCTTTAAACATTTTTTCTACTGCTTTTCTTGCCACAACAGAACTTTCCGCTTCTGGTGAGTTAAATTTTACATCTGCAACTTTTTGAAAATTTGTTTTAACAGGTCCCGGGCATAGTACACTTACTTTTACATTTGATTTTTGAAATTTTAACTCTTTTTGAACTGCTTGTGTAAGCCTTACCACATATGCTTTACTTGCATAATATGTTGCCATAAGTGGTCCCGGCATAAAGCCTGCAATTGATGCAACATTCATTATATATCCTTTGCCTTCTTTGCACATATCTTTCAAAAATAATTTCATAAGAATGTGCAAAGCTGTAATATTTGTATCAATTATTTGCTGTTCCTTTTCTAAACTTGTATCTGTAAATCTTCCGCAAGTTCCAAGTCCAGCATTGTTTATTAATACATCTATGTTTTCAAATTCTTCTTTAACTTCTTCATATAATTTGATGCAATTTTCTTTATTAGATAAATCTACTATTTTCACATACGCTTTTACTTCGTATTGTTTTTCTAATTCTTCTTTTAATTCTTGCAAAGCTTTTTCGTTTCTTGCAACAATTATTACATCATATTTTCTTTTTGCAAGTTCTCTTGCAATGTCTCTTCCTATTCCAGAAGAAGCTCCTGTAACTAAAGCAAGCATGATTTCCTCCAACTTTTTCTTTTAAAATATTTTCAAATTTGCTATTATTTATTTTAATTAAAAGCAAATTTCAAATTAATTCTTCCTATCCACAGTTAAACTAACATATTAGGCTGTAAATAGCAGCAATTAGCCATTAGCATTACATTTTTACTATCTTTTCCCAAGGTAAATTTTCTTTTCCAAAGTGTCCGTAATTTGTTGTTAATCTATAAATTGGTCTTTGTAAATCTAGATAATTAATAATTCCTCTTGGTGTTAAATAAAACTTTTCTACCTTTCCTATTATTTCTTCACAAGGAATAGTCTCAGTTCCAAATGTATCTACAAATATCGAAACTGGCTTTGCAACACCTATTGCATAAGATAATTGTATTTCGCACTTTTTTGCATAACCATTTGCAACAATGTTTTTGGCTAAAAATCTTGCCATATATGATGCACTTCTATCAACTTTTGTTGGGTCTTTTCCTGAGAAAGCCCCTCCACCATGACGGGCATATCCGCCATAAGTATCTACAATTATTTTTCTTCCAGTAAGTCCACTATCCCCAAGTGGTCCACCTATTACAAATCTACCAGTTGGGTTTATATAATATTTTGTATTTTCATCTAGCAACTTTTGAGGAATAACCTTGAAAATAATCTTTTCCTTGACTTCTTTTCTAAGTTCTTCCATGTCTTTACCATCTACGTGCTGAGTTGAAAGTACAACTGTATCTATTCTTAAAGGTCTCCCATTATCATATTCAACTGTTACTTGAACTTTTCCATCTGGCCTTAGTCCTCGTATTTCTTTGCTTTTTCTAACTTCTGATAACTTCTTGGCAAGTTTATGCGCTAAAGCAATTGGAAGTGGCATAAACTCATCTGTTTCGTCGCAAGCAAAGCCAAACATTATACCTTGGTCGCCTGCACCTTCAGACTCTATGTTTTCTCCTTCTTTATCTTCTAAACTTTTGTCAACTCCCATTGCAATATCTGATGATTGCTTAGAAATATTTACTGTTATTTTACAAGTTTTATAATCTATATCTAAGTTTGCATTATTATACCCAATTTCTTTAATAGCATTTCTTGCAATTTGCTCTATATTTATATTTGCCTTAGAAGTTATTTCTCCTGTTATATATACTTCACCTTTGCTTGCTAAAGTTTCGCAGGCTACTCTTGAATTTTTATCTTGTTTTAAACATTCATCTAATACACTATCTGAAATATAATCACATAGCTTATCTGGATGCCCTTCTGTCACACTTTCTGATGTAAATAAGTATCTCATGATTTTTGATAAATCTCCTCCTTTATGTATTTTTCTAGAATTTTTAAAATAAGTTATCCACATTTTATTACATTTCTGTGGACAATATTACAAAAATGTCATATTAATATAATATTTGTCATTATTTGTCGAAAAGTAAAACTTCTCTACCTTCCTTCGGGCTCTTCTTCATTAGGAAATGTAATAGATCTTTTTAATTTTTCTAAAACTTTAGTCAAATTGCCTACACTTGATGCAATCCAATTTTTATTCTTGCCAAGTACTCCTTTGGTTTTTAAGCTTTTTTCATACTCTATCATTTTTTGCAATACTGCATCCACATTTGCAGACTCACTAAAATCTGTTTTTAAAAATTTATTTCCTTCAACTAAAGTTAAAATTTGTGGTTTATTTTCTACTTGTAAACTTAAATTTATTCTTCCAAACTCTACCATGCATTTTATTAGTCCATCAATTTGTTTTTCAGTCATTTCCTCTGGGCAAAAAATAGCTGCAACATTTCTATCTGTTTTATATAGCTTTATGACAACTAAATTATAATCTTTTGCTAGCTTATCTGCTTCTGCCTCTTTATCTTCTATTTTATGGCCAAGATCTTTTTCTATCATTTCCATTGCTTCATATTTGTGTTGCTCTTTTTTCTTGGTTGATGCATATATTTTACCCTTTGATGAAATTAATATTACTCCTTCATTTTTGTGTGAAAGCTCTCTTCCTTCAGTATCAGATAAAAGGACATCTTGCAAATCAAAATTAAAATATTTACTCATTAAATTGGCTTCTTCATTTGACAATCTTCCAGTTTTATAATTTAAAAAAATATCTAATGTTTTATTATGTATATTGCCCTTTTCATTTTTCCCATTATAATAATATTTTTCCTTGTCAAATACATAAATTTGCCTAAAAAAATCAGTGTCCAAATTTCTTTGTTCCACTATTCTATAATAACTTAATAAATTATTCGCATCTTCTGGTTTTATTTTGTCTGAAACAATGGCTGTTAAAGCTCTACTTTTCTCTTGAACATTTCCTTCTTTTATTTGAGGCATATCTCTAACAATAGAAAAACCTTGTTCAGTTAGTTTTTTATATAATTTAGCATCAAATACTTCTCCTTCTTTTATTGATACTCCTAAAAGATTTGAAAGATATTTAGCTTCCTCTCTACAAATATAATTTTGTTTTGCTTTTGAATTTAAACTGTTTAAATTTGAAAACGAAAGTGGTACTTCCAGCATTTTGCCGTGATTAAAAAATACAATACTCCCAACATGTAATTTGTTCATAAAAAAATACATCCCTTCACAATAATTTTATGTACCATAAAGTGAAATTTCTTGTGTATTTTCCATACCACTAACTCTATTCAAATTAATTCTATTATATTGAACCAAATCATTTAAGTCAATAGATAAGTAAAATTTTTCAGTTGGGGACGGTCCTAAATCGAAAAAAAATAAAAAAACATTTGACTTAAGCGCTTTTATATTGTATAATTAATTTTGTTATGGCCCCTTGGTCAAGCGGTTAAGACGCAGCCCTCTCAAGGCTGAATCATGGGTTCGATTCCCGTAGGGGTCACCAA
>CALYAG010000016.1 GCA_944393465.1 uncultured Clostridia bacterium | reverse complement strand
CTCTACCAATAAAACATGAGACATTTTTACTAAAAATTCAAAAACAAAAACGGGACATTTTTACTTAAAATTCACATTTTTTGAAATTTTTTTCAAAGATTAGTTGACAAACAGCTTTACTTGTAGTACAATAATGTATGTGTCAACTACGTGTAGTAGTTGCAACTAGAGTTATGAGTCATTAGCTCAGTTGGTAGAGCACTTGACTTTTAATCAAGTTGTCCGGGGTTCGATTCCCCGATGGCTCACCATTTTAATTAGGATTTAAGTTCTTAAATCCTAATAATTATTATTGGCCCCGTGGTCAAGCGGTTAAGACATCGCCCTTTCACGGCGGAGACATGGGTTCGATTCCCGTCGGGGTCACCAAAAACGCCACTTTAGCTCAGCTGGTAGAGCAACTGACTTGTGGGATAGGTAATTATTTAATTACTTTGAACTATCTTGCACCTTTGTGAGGAAACTTGCAAAGTGGACATCGCTAATTCGGGGAAGACTAAGTAGAAATATATGTTAATCCCGAGCTAGAAAGCAATTTCGAGTGTAGAGACTTTATACGATGTGCCTAAGGTTTATCTATGGCAAAGAGAAAGTCCAGACCACAAACATTATAAGGCAATGAAAATTGTAGTGGTATGAATCAGTAGGTCGTCCGTTCAAATCGGACAAGTGGCTCCATTATTAAAGGTCAGTAATTTTAGTTAAACTATTGTTATTGGCTTTTATTTTTTTTTATTTAACGAGATGCATAATTTTAAAGAACAATGAAAGGAAAACTTTTATGAATTGTTTAAATTGTGGTAAAATTATCTCGCAAAAGAAAAAATTTTGTAATAATAAATGTCAAAAAGAATACCAATATTTAAATTATATTAATAAATGGAAAAAAGGTGAGGTCAATGGTTTAAGAGGAATATATCAGACATCATCATATATAAAGACATATTTATTTATTAAATATAATAATAAATGTGCTAGGTGTGGATGGGGTGAAATTAACCCATATACAGGTAACATCCCATTAGAGATTGAACATATTGATGGAAATTATCTTAATAATAAAGAGGATAATTTAACACTGCTTTGTCCTAATTGTCATTCATTAACTAGCACTTACAAAGGAGCAAATAAAAATGGTAGAAAATCTAGAAAAAAATATAGCAAATAAAGTTGCAATAGTAACAGGCGGAGCAAAAGGCATAGGTGCATCTATTGTAAAAAAACTAGCTCAAAATGGATACAATGTTATATTAAACTATAACAAATCAGAAAGCCAAGCCAAAGCAATTGAAAATGAATTTAGCAATGTATACATATTTAAAGCTAATGTGTCAAATTATGAAGAAGTAAAATCCTTAGTAGACTTTACAATAAACAAATTTGGAAAAATTGATTTGCTAGTAAATAATGCAGGAATAGATTTAGTAAAAACTATAAACGATACAAGTATAGAAGACTTTGATAATATACTAAAAAATAATTTGTATTCTGCATTTTACACATCAAAAGAAGTATCCAAGTATATGATTAATAGCAAAGCAGGAAAAATAATAAATATAAGTTCAATATGGGGCATAATAGGAGCATCATGTGAAATGGCTTACTCGGTTAGTAAAGCAGGAGTTGATGCAATGACGAAATCTTTAGCAAAAGAGCTTGGACCTTCAAATATACAAGTAAATAGTATTGCCCCAGGAATAATAGATACAGACATGAATAAATTTTTATCAGAAGAAGAAAAAAAGCAAATAATAGAGGAAATACCATTAGAACATATAGGAAAAACTGAGGATATTGCAGAAACAGTATTGTTTCTATCAAATTCAGATTATATTACAGGACAAGTTGTACAAGTAAATGGCGGTTGGAATGTATAAAATTTTTCTTGCAATATCTATGACAAAATATTATAATCATCTAAAGGAGTAAGTTTATGGAACGTGTTGATAAAATTAACTACTATTTAGATATAGCAGAAACAATTTCAGAAAGAGGTACTTGTCTTCGTAAAAATTTTGGTGCAATTATAGTTAAAAATGATGAAATAATTGCAACTGGTTATACAGGTGCTCCAAGGGGAAGAAAAAATTGTATTGATTTAGGTTTTTGTACTAAAAAGAAAATATTTCCTGATGTAAGACACAGTGGCTATGATGCTTGTAGAAGTGTTCATGCTGAACAAAATGCTATGCTAAGTGCCTCAAGAAAAGATATGATAGATAGCGATTTATATTTAGTTGGTGTTAGAAAAGATACTGGCAATTATGAGGAAGGTGCCTCTCCTTGTCAAATGTGTAGAAAACTTATAATTAATTCTGGAATTAAACATGTTTATGTAAGAATTGATAAATCTAACTATGAAGTAATAAATGTTGCTGATTGGATTGAAAATGATGATTTATTAAATGGGAAAATTAGTTATTAAAAAAATAAGGAAATATATTCCTTATTTAAAAAGTTTATCTAATATTACTTTATATCTCTCATATAATTTGTTATCTTTAGAGTTCGTTGTCACTGCATTATACATTTCTGTATAATACCATTTTTGCTTTTCATATGGTCTATTAAAGCTTTTCCAAACTTCATCTCCTTTTTCTAAAAATGTATCGTACAATGTTTCCAAATTGTTTATTTTATCTGCACATTCAACCATTTTTCCTTCAAAACTAGCTGTTTTTATTTTGTTCATCGCTTTTTGCTTTCTTTCTTCCCAAGGAAGTGATTTATCTTCTGTTACTTCTTCAACTATCTTAGCAACATTATCTCCAAATTCTTTTTTTATATCATTTAATGTATATTTTGTATCTTCAACTACATCATGAAGTATCCCTGCAATTACGCAATCTTCACTCATATTGGCGTTTTTTAGCATCATTCCTACTGTAAATGGGTGGAATATCATTAATACATTATCTGTTTTTCTTCTTTGAAGGTCATGTGCTTTTGTAGCAAATAAAATAGCATAATCTAATCTTTCCATGATTGCTCCTTTATAACTAAAAATATTTAGGCTTTTAAAAGGTTACCCCTGAACCTTTATAATAATTCTACTCTTCTTCTTCGTTTAATTCGTCAACAACATCATTTACATCAATTCCATGTATCATGCATGCTTCTTCTAAAGTTTCTCCTTGTGATGCTGGGCAACCTATGCAATGCATTCCTGCTTGTAATAATAAATCAACTTTTTCTGGTGCCTTTTCTATTATTTCACCTATTTTTGTATCTTTGCTAAATTTCATTTTATATCTCCTTTCTTATTTTAAGCTTAAAAGCTTATCTTTAAAGTTCAAAATTTTGACAATTTAAAATAATTTTTTTAATTGCATAAATATTTTATCACATTTTTTCAAAAAAGTATAGACAAAGTGAAAATTTTGTTATATAATTGCCAATAGTTGGAAGGAGTGCCTATGTTTACTTTAGTAGATTTATTTTTTATTATCTCTATAATTAATTTATTTATAGCATTTTATATTATTTATACCTTTTTCCAATTCAGGTTTACACACTCAGCACAAGGCTCAAAACTTCATATTAAATTAAAAAGAGGTGATGACTATTAGATTTATTTTTTGCGTGCTATTTACATTTTTAACTTTAATTTTTTCATTAATATTGTTTAAACCAATATTATTTACCCCAGCTAACTCAGTTGTTAGCAATTTGAAAATATTTGATTTTATATTAGAAGATCCAGCATTATGGCATAATTTTAAAATACTTTACATTATTACTCTTTTATTTGACGCCATAGTCATTTCTAATATTATTTATTCCAAATTTTTATCAAATATTTTTATTTCTACTAATCTCACACAAGAAAAAGCTCCCAATCCAAATGATCTTAATTTACTTATTGGTAAATCTGGTAAAGGCGAGCCTATTTACATTCCCGAAAAAAGTTTATACCAAAATATGCTTATTACTGGCGGAATTGGTACTGGTAAAACAGCATCTGCAATGTATCCTTTTACAAAACAATTAATAAAATACAAATGCAATAGCCCTCAAGAAAAACTAGGTTTTCTTATTCTTGACGTTAAGGGCAATTATTATTCTAAAGTTAAAGAATTTGCAGCCCAATACAATAGGCAAAATGATGTAATAGTCATTGAATTAAATGGTAAATACACCTACAATCCATTGGACAAGCCTAATCTAAAAGCTTCCATTTTGGCCAACAGAATAAAAACAATTTTGCTTTTGTTTTCACCCAATAATTCTGAGTCTTACTGGCTTGATAAGTCTGAACAAGTTATTGAAAACTTTATTACTTTTTGTAGAATTTACAACAATGGCTATGTCACATTTGAGGAATTGCATAAATTAATTACAGATAAAAACTATTATTTGCAAAAACTGCATGTTGTTCGCAAAGTCTTTTTATCTGGAATTTTAAGTGACTCAAATATTTATGATTTGCTATCTTGTATAAGATTTATTGAAAAAGATTTTTACAGCTTAGATGACAGAACTTTTAACATTTTAAAGTCTGAAATTACTAGAATTACTAATTGTTTTGTCTCAGATTATGAGGTTTTACACACTTTTTGCCCAACTAAACAAAAAGAGAACTTTTATGGTTTTGAGGATACAATTGAAAACGGCAAAATTGTTGTTTTGAACTTAAATATTGGTAAATACAAAAATTTATCCAAAATAATTGCAGCATACTTAAAATTAGATTTTCAAACAGATGTTATTACTCAGCTTTCCTCTTACGTTAAAAGACCCATGGTATTTATTTCTGATGAATACCAAGAATATGTAACAAGTTCAGATGCAGAATTTTTTGCTCAAAGTAGAGAAGCTAAATGTATTAATATTGTGGCAACTCAAAGTTATACCTCTTTGCTCCATACTTTAAATAACGAGTATTCTGTAAAAGTTATTGTTCAAAATTTGGTTAATAAACTTTGGTTTAGAACAGATGATATTTTTACAATTGAAGACGCTCAAAAGCAGATTGGAAAAGAAGACAAAGAAAAATCTTCAAGAACAATTTCAGAAAATTCCAAAGAAAGCAATTATAACTATTTAATTAAGCGTTTTTCTTCAATTGACTCAAATTTGTCCGAAAGTATAAATACATATTTTCAATTTGATTATTCTTTTGATTATAATTTTTTTACCCAAGAGCTAGAGACTTTTACGAGTTTGGCTTTTTTATCTAATGGTAATAAAATTATAAAACCGCAAAAAGTTAATATGATACCATATTTTAAAGAATAATTTAATCAAAAGATAGCTTTTTTCTAATGATAAATTTCCAATTAAGGTTTATAGGTTCCTCAAATACCTAAATATTTTAAAAGGATGTGATTTAGTTTGAAAGAAATATCTTTCATAACTAGTTGCACCTTGGAAAGGAATGAAATTTTTATGAAAAATAAAAAGAAATTGTTTTTTATTGTGTTTTGTTTGTTTTTAGCATTTTTATTTGTTTGTGCCTCCACAAATTCGTATGCTGCTACTCCAAAGCTTGTTAAAACTTTAACAAATGCTTTTGAAGATATTGAAGACTGGATACTTAAACTTGCTACACCTGCAGCTGCTGTAGCAGTTGGCGTTGGTCTGTTTATGAAAAAATTTAGCTTCGGTGATGAAGAAAAAATGCGTACTGCTAAAAAGGTTATACGTGGCTCTTTATTTGCTTATGGCTTTGTCCTAGCAATTAATCTTGTATTATCTGCAATTGAGTCTTTGATAGGCTAGAGAAAGGAATTTAACGTGGAACAATCAGAAATAGTAAATCTTATTATTGAAACAATTAATTCTATATTTAGTAATTTGTTTTCATCTATAGATAACAATGTTTACTCATATTTGGATACATTTACTTTTGTTGATAGTAGTATTATAGACAATTCATTTTTTGAAAAACTACTTGGAGCAAATGGCAAAAATGGCATTTTGTATTTAACTGATGCTTTACTACTAGCCATTATTATTTACTATGCCATAAGGTATTCGTATTCCACATTTACTGGAAATAATGTGGAAAAGCCTACTCAGTTTATTTTTAAAATGATTATTATTGGCATTTTTGTTAACAGTTCTTACTTTGTGTGTGAACAAGTGCTAAATATAAATTATTTAATTTCTGGTAGTATACAAGATATAGGAAAAAGTGTTGTAGGAGAAGATATTAGTTTTTCAAGCTTAATACAAAGCTTAAATTCTGTTATATCCGTGGGAGAAAACAGTTTTGATTTATTTTCATTTGATGGCATTATAAAAGGCTTTATATCTGTAGGACTGTTAAATATTCTATTTTCATATTCCCTTAGATACATAATAATACAGGTTTTCGTACTTACTACACCTCTTGCAATGCTTTCTTTAATAAATACCTCAAGTTACTGGATATTTAAAGCATGGGCAAAAGCCTTTTTCTCCCTTCTCTTACTTCAGTCTTTTGTTGCTTTAATACTAATTGTAATGCTCTCTTTAGATGGAGCAAATAAACTACTTTTAATTGGTGCAATTTATGCATTAATGAGAGCGAATACTTTTATTCGTGAGATTTTAGGTGGAGTTAGCGTTGATGTTTCAAGTAATATATCGTCATTAATGGCATCTTTTAAGACTTAAGCCCAAAAACACAATTCTTTTCCAATTAGATTTATATTTTTTGAAAGGATTACCAAATGAAATTCATCTTTCCACAAAATTTTAATTTTAAAAATAAAATACTGGGCATAATTGACTACCCTACTGCAATTTTCAATGTTATTTATTTTTTAATAATTTGGTTTATTTGCAAACTTTTAATAACAAATCTTACTGCAAAAATAATTGTAATTATATTTTTGTATTTACCTGTGTTTTTGCTTAGTGTAATAGATTTTAACCATGAAAATATATTATACTTTTTTTGGTATATGTTAAAATATTTTTTTAAGCCGAAGGTTTACTTATATAAATAAAAATGATATAATTCGACATAGAATTTACTTAAAAAATGCAGGAGGTAAATATGAAGTTAGAGCAAAATGATTCATCTCTTATATTTTCAATTACATCAATTCCAGATGTGTTTTTTACTGAGTATTTATCTCAGGCAAGTGGAGATTTTGTAAAGGTCTATTTGTATTTGTATTTCTTATCAAAATACAATAAAGAAGTAAAAATAAATGATTTATCTAAAAAGCTAGAATTACCTTTAAAAACAATACAGGATGCTGTAAAGTATTGGGAAGATGAAGGCTTACTTATACGTAAAAATCAAGGCTTTATTGTAGCTAATTTACAAGAAATAGAATTAAACAAATTATATAAACCTAAAATAACTATTTCGTCAACAGATTTAGCTAAAGTTGCAGAAAACAAGTATAGAGCTAAAGCAATTGACACTATAAATAATGAATTTTTCCAAGGCGTAATGTCTCCTTCTTGGTATGGAGATATTGATTTATGGTTTAAAAAATACGCTTTTGATGAAGAGGTTATGATTGCTTTATTTAGATATTGTTTTAACAAGTCTGCTTTGCATAGAAGTTATGTTGCTACAGTTGCAGAAGCTTGGTATAAAAATAAAATTAAAACTTTTGCAGATTTGGACTCATATTTTGAAAAAGAGGCAAAAGTAAAAACTCTTGAAAATAGTATTCGTAAAAAACTTAGACTTAATAGAGCTCTTAACATTTACGAGGAAGCTTATGTTGAAAAATGGAATATTACATATGGCTATGGAATGGACATTATAGACATCGCTTTAAAGAAAATGGCTGGTAAGTCTACCTATAGCTTTGAATATATGGATAAAATGATTAGTGATTGGCATGAAAGAGGTTTGAAAACTCCTGATGAGATTAATAAACTTTTGGAAAATCAAAAGGCTAAGCCAGTACAAAAGAAAGAAACTAAAGAAACAAAAGCTAACTTTTCACAAAGACAATATACTGATTTGAATAATTTTTACTCAAACATATAGGAGGTGATAAAATTTGAACGCAAAAAATTTGCAAACCTTGCTAGTTGAATATGACCAAAAACGTTCTAGAGCAATATCTGATGCAGAAGCAAAAAAAATAGAAATGTATTCAGAAATACCTCGGTCTAGAAAAAATAGATAATGACATAAATTCTGTTTCAATTTATGCTATAAAATCTGTTTTAACACAAAAAGACCCCAAAGCTCCACAAAAACTAAAAAGTGAATTGAGTAACTTAAAAAAGCAAAAAGTTGAGCTTTTAGGTAAATATGGAAAAACAGAAAAAGACTTAGAACCACATTTTGAATGTCCTAATTGCAAAGATACAGGATATATTCAAACAGAAAATGGCGTTACACTTTGCCCTTGCATAAAGCAAAAATTATACAATATACAATATAATAATTCAAATATTTATGATTTAGAAAATCAAAATTTTTCCAAGTTTAATATAAATTATTACTCAGATAAACCTGATGAAGAAAAGTATAAATCAAAATTATCTCCAAGAGAAAACATACAAAAAATAAGAAAAATATGTGATAAATTCATTGAAAATTTTGATGACCCAAATGAAAATAATCTACTTTTCTGCGGAAATTCAGGTCTAGGAAAAACTTTTTTATCTTCTTGCATAGCAAATGAAATGATAAAAAAAGGTAAAACTGTGCTTTATCAAACAGCTCCACTTATGCTAGATAATATAATAGATTACAAATTTGGTAAAACAAATAATAATATAGTTGCAACAATAAATTCTGTAGATTTACTTATTATTGATGACTTAGGAACAGAAACAAAAAACAATTTAAAAATTACAGAACTATTTAATATAATAAATTCTAGGTTATTAAATCAAAACAACACCATAACAAAGACAATTATCTCAACCAACTTATCTTTGCAAGAACTATATAATAATTATGATGAAAGAATTTTATCTAGAATAATTGGTAATTATGAAGCTTGTTACTTTTTTGGAGATGACATACGTATAAAAAAGAAAATGGCTACACACTAGCCATTTTCTTTTAGTATTTTTTTCAGTTGGGGACGGTCCTTTTTCGAAAATTTTCGATTTAGGACCGTCCCCAACTGAAAAAATTGAAACTTTTATTTTTCATCCAATCCTTCTGGATCTTCTTCTATTGTTTCGATGCTTACGACTTTGCCACCGTCGTTTGTTCTCATTAGAGTAACACCTTGAGTATTTCTTCCAAGTACACTTATTTCTTTTGCTTTTATTCTTATTACTGTACCTGTGTCTGTTATCATCATTACATCTTCATCTTCGTTTGCAATTCTGATTCCAACTATATTTCCTGTTTTAGAGGTTATTTTGTATGTTATTACACCTTTTCCACCTCTAGTTTGTACTCTATATTCATCAAGTTCTGTTCTCTTTCCAAAACCGTTTTCTGTTATTGCAAGTAGTGTTTCATTTTTATTTGAAACTATAGATTCCATTCCTACAACTACATCATCTTTGTCTAGTCTAATTCCTATAACACCTTGTGCTGTTCTACCAACAGGTCTTACATCTTTTTCGCTAAATGTGATGCACATACCTTTTTGAGTTACTAATACTACATTGTCTTCGCCGTCTGTTAGTCTTACATCTATTAGTTCGTCATCTTCTTTTAGGTTAATTGCAAGTAATCCTGTTTTTCTAGCTGAGTCATATTCTTTAAGTGGTGTTTTCTTTATCATACCAGTTTTTGTAGCCATAAGTAAGAATTTACCATCTTCAAAGTTCTTAATTGGAATAACAGCTGTAATTTTTTCTCCTGCCTCTAGTGCAAGTAAGTTAACTATTGCTGTTCCTTTTGCAGTTCTTCCTGCCTCTGGTATTTCAAATCCTCTTAATCTATATAATTTACCTTTATTGCTAAAGAATAAAATTATATCATGTGTTGAAGCTTTGAATATTTGTTTTACAAAGTCATCTTCCCTTGTTGTCATTCCTGTAATGCCTTTTCCGCCTCTTCTTTGGCTCTTGTATGTATCTTGTGGCATTCTCTTTATGTATCCAAAGTGTGTTAGGGCAATTATAGAATTTTCTTCAGTGATTAGGTCTTCTTCGTTGAATTCACCTTCTGCTGCAACTATTTTTGTAAGTCTTTCATCACCATATTTTTCTTTTAGCTCTAAGCACTCTTCTTTTATAATGTCATAAACAAGTTTTTCACTTGCTAATATTTCTCTTAAATGTGCTATTAACTTCATTAATTGCTCATACTCTTCTTCTATTTTTTCTCTTTGCAAACCTTGAAGAGTTCTTAATCTCATATCTAGTATAGCTTGTGCTTGAATGTCATCTAAACCAAAACGTTCCATTAATCTTTCTTTTGCATCATCATAAGATTCACGAATTATTTTGATTACTTCGTCAATGTTGTCTATTGCTATTCTTAAGCCTTCTAAGATGTGAGCTCTAGCTAAAGCCTTGTCTAAGTCAAACTTTGTTCTTCTTAAAACAACTGTTTTTCTGTGTTCTATAAAGTAGTCTAAGCATTGTCTTAATGTAAGAATTTTTGGTTCGTTGTTAACTAAAGCAAGCATTATAATGCCAAAAGAATCTTGCATTTGAGTGTATTTGTATAATTGATTTAAGATAACTTTTGCATTTGCGTCTCTCTTAAGCTCAATAACAACTCTAACTTTTTCTTCTCTGTCAGATTCATCTCTAACTTCTGAGATTCCCTCAATCTTTTTATCTCTAACTAATTGGCTAATATCTACAATTAATTTAGCTTTGTTTACTTGATATGGAAGTGATGTAACAATTATTCTTTGTTTGTTACCACTCATTTCCTCTATTTCAGCTTCTGCTCTTAAAGTTATTTTTCCTCTACCAGTAGAATAAGCTTGTTTAATGCCTTCTCTACCAAGAATTAAACCACCAGTTGGGAAATCTGGCCCTTTTACTATTTTAAATAATTCTTCATCTGGCAAATCTTCGTCAGATTCAATTATTTTAATAATGGCATTTAATATTTCTGTTAAATTGTGTGGTGGTATATTTGTAGCCATACCAACAGCTATACCTGATGAGCCATTAACTAAAAGCGCTGGAAGCCTTGTTGGAAGTACTGTAGGTTCTTGTCTTATACCATCAAAGTTTGGCATAAAGTCTACTGTATCTTTTTCAATATCTGTAAGCATTGTTTCTGCTATTTTTGACATTCTAGCTTCTGTGTAACGGTAAGCAGCAGCTCCATCACCATCAATTGAGCCAAAGTTTCCATGGCCATCAATTAGTGGGTATCTAAGTGAAAAGTCTTGCGCCATTCTAACCATTGCATCATAAACTGAAGAGTCTCCATGTGGATGGTATCTACCTAAAACGTCACCGACGGTTGTAGCAGATTTTCTGTATGGCTTGTCTGCTGTTAAACCATCTTCATACATTGTATATAGTATTCTTCTGTGAACTGGTTTTAAACCATCTCTAACATCTGGAAGAGCTCTTTGTACTATAACGCTCATTGCATAGTCTATGTAGGCGGTCCTCATTTCTGACTCGATGTCACGTTCAATAATTTTGCCTTCGTTGAATTCTGGTTCTTCTTTTTTGTCCATTTGTTTACCTCTTTTCTGCTATTTTTGCTGTATTTATTATACTAAAATGAGAGTTATTTTGCAAGGAAAAAATGGAGATTTTTAGAACTTTTTGAGCTAAATTTCAATCGGGATGTCAATTGGGGACAGCCCCTTTTTGACACGACCTAAGTGTCCAAAAGGAGTGTCCCCATTAACAGGTCCTTATCTCTAATTTTCTTCCGTTACCAAGGCAACTAGCTTCATAAGTTTATCGCTGACAAGCGTTCAGTATTACAAGTATAAAATAGAACGAGCTGAAACGTTGTCGTTGCTGGCCATACTGATGAAGATACGAATGCTCGTGTACGCGCTGGTATTGTAGTAGTAGCCTCCACGATATACGCAAGGACTGTTGGTGTTGGACGTCTCGGTACTCCATTCTCTGGTATTTCCCGCCATATCATAGATATTACATCTAATGTCTTGAGCTACATCTCCTTCATCTAAATTGTAATCCAATATACTTTCTCCACATTTTTGAACTGCTCTGGCTGTATTTCTTCCTCTTTGCTGTGAATAATTTGTATCTCCACTAAATTCTTGTATGAACACTATTGCCGTATCCCATGCATAACTATTTATTAAATCACTTTCAAAATTACTACTACTATACATTCCTTGGCATAAACTTGATGCTTGTGGTTGTGTTATATAATTATATGGGTATACCCCTGCTTTACTTACTAGTGAATTAGTATCACTTGAACTACTTGTTCTTGCTGTGCTTGTTGCAGTCGCATCTCCTGCTTCGTATCGTCCTATATAATATCCTCCGCTTGAATTAGCCTTGTTTATAAAATCATTTATGTCTTTTGCAATAACATTTCCATAACTTGAATTATGACTTTCAGCTGTATCTTCTGTATATGAACTTGATACTGTAGTAGTACTTCCGTCACTATTAAAAGAATATCTTCCTAGCGTTATTGTTGTTTTACTTCCACTACTATCTGTTATAACGTCTCCAACTGGTATCCATACGAATTGGCTTCCTTTTGTATCTGAATCTCCTGCATTTACGTCCTCTATTATTATTCCATCTGTAACATTATCTTCTGGGTTTACTACTCCAAATCCTCCGTGGTACTTTTACCTCATTTCCATATGAATCTGTAAATGTATAATTATTTGATGGTACATATGTTCCTGTAATCTTCTCTCCGTCCACATATGCTGTTTTTCCCCATGAAATCTCCTCTGCTGTAGCAGTAGCATCTGATGTGTTTAGCACATCCATTTTTCCTGTTATTCCACCTATTGTTATTCCATTTAAAATGTAATTAGATATTAGGCTTGAACCTGCATTTGAACTTGTTGCTGCATATCCTTCGTTTGCAACTTGACCGTTATTTCTTACTATGCTTGTGGTTATAACTATTGCTATTATTACTGCAACTATCAATATGGCTATAAATCCTATTAGCTTTTGCTTTTTACTTAGTTTTTTCATAAACTATTTTCTTCCTTCGCACTTTTTTTTCTTAAGCTTTTCATTTTTATTTTATTTTTATTAATTTTCCTCTGGGGGACGGTCTTAAATTGAAAATTAAAAATTTTCAATTTAAGACACGTCCCCCGTCAGAAAATTTCAATCCATACACAAAAAAGCTACATATTTTAAACGAATTTTATGTTCGTCTAAAACACATAGCTTGTATTCTATGTTCTAATATTGTTCCATTTACAAAATTACCTGTGCTCGAGATGACAGATTTTACGTTGAGTAAAAGTATACTCTCTCTCTCTCTCTCTCTCTCTCTACAGCCGCAAGGCTTCCAGCGTTTCTCATATTGATTTTATCCTTCTTTCTCGTTTTTTTGCTTACCTTATATTCTTTTTATACATTTATTTTCTATATTTGTCAATCGCTATTTGAAATTTTTTTAATAAAATTTTAAATATTGTCAAATGGGACGGTCACACAAAAATATAATAAATATATTATATTTTATGCATTTATATTTTAATTATTCACTTAAAGTGTTCACATTTTTATGTGTATGTGATTGTCAATTAGAACCGTCCAAATTGACACAATTCACACCACCAATTTTTGTGCCAATTCTAGTTCTTCTTGGCTTAGATTAAAGTCTCCTCCTTTGTTTTTTATTAGAATATGTATGTTCTCTATGTTTCTTGCTTCTTTTATGGTATTTTCTAGTGGAAGTGTTTTGTCTAATTCTTTTTCTAATTTGTTATATGCTTTTTCCATGCCTTCAAAATCTTGGTTATTATAGCAGTCTTTCCAGTTTTCTGCATATTTGTTTATTTTTTCTACTGATGATACTTGATTTTTAAATTCATCTTCTATGTTGTTGCTTATGGTATCTAGTATTGCGTCTTTGCCGCCTTTTATTACTGAGCATATGGCACTTGGTATTTTGCCAAATTTAGAGCAGAAGTTTAGTGCATAATCTAGTGCGTCTGATATGCCATCTATTATTCCTCCACTTTTTACTGCGTTTTCTGCTTGGGTTACGCTTTCAAATTTGCCAGTAAATATTCCTACTACACTTTTTCCAAAGTCGACTGCAGATGATATGGCTTCTTCTACTCCTGCTTTAAATCCATTATTTAATAATGCGTCTTTTATATCTATTACTTGTTCTTCTATTAAGTCTGGTAATAAAAATCTAATTCCTGTGTCTAAGCCTGTATTTATTACTTTGCCAAGTGTTGTGTCTAAAAAGCCTTTTTGTTCGTCTAAAGTTACATCTGAAGATGTTAATAAATTATTTTCTAAATTATTAGCTAACTCCATAATATTTCTCCTTTATAATTTGTTTTTTTATATCTTTTATTTCTTTTTGTAATTTTGATTGTTCTGTCATTTTTTTATTTATTACAAAATCATAGTAATCACTTAGCTGTATTTTTCCTAAAATATTATATTTATTAAATATTTCTCTTAAAATGGTGTCGTCTAAAGATTTGTCCGTACATTTATTAAATACAATATTTATTTTTCTATTGTCTATATTCCAGTCTTGGTTGTATATTTCTAAAAGTCTTTCTGATTTTCTTACTTCTAGTATGTTTGCACCTGAAATAAATATTGCTTTATTTGCACAGTTTACTAGTTCTTTTGTGTAATCTAAAAATGTTTCTGATGATGTGTCTATTATTATTAGGTCATAATTTTGTTTTAGTTCATCAATAATATTTTTCATTTTTTTATCACTTAGTTTATAATTTGGATCGAGTATTATATTCATTGCAGGTAGCAAATCTATTTTTAAATTTGTGTGTATTATAAATTTTGGTAAAATATCTTTATTTTTTATTAGGTCATTATTTTTTATTTTTCTTTTTATTTTTTCTTCGTAATTTTTTACACCCATAATTGTATGAAGGCTTTTATTTAATACATCAAAGTCTATAATTAAACATTTTTTACTTTCCATTGTTTTTGCAAATAATATAGAAAATACACTTTTTCCTATTCCATTTGGACCTAAAACCGCTATAATATCTTTTTGATTTTTCTTTATTACTTTATTAAAGTTAAATAAATTATTAATTGGAAGAGTTTTTTGACTAAATATATTTTCATTATTTTTTGAATGATATTTATTTTCTATTGCATTTTTATTTTGTTTTTCATTAATTGTTTTATTATTATAAATATTTTTATTCTTTAATATATTAATTAATTTTTCTTCATCATAACTTTTATTTGATGTAAATATTATTCTTGTATTTTTATTTATTTTTTTGATTTCTGCTATTAAATCTTCTAAAGATATATTACCATCTATGTCTTCGTTTAAAATAATATAGTCTACATTTGAATTTGCTTCTAAAAATTCTAGTACTCCCTCTTTGTACTGTATGTCTGTGCAAAGTACATTATAATTTTCCTTTACCAACCTATCATTTAATTTTTTATTGCCTATGGCTGTTATTATAGTTTTAATTTTGATTACCTCCTATTATTTCTTTTTCAAAGTCTGCTGACTTTATTTTTGTTAATATATGTTCTTGTCCTACAAACATTAAACATTCTCCCCTTTTAAAAGATTTTATTTCTACTTTTTCTTTATTTGAAAGGTCTGTGTATTTTTCTAAAACTTTTATGTTTTCTTCTTCTAGATTAAAAAATACTTTTATACTTGAGTTATTTAATATACTTTTTCCATAGGTTCCTCCATCAAGGCTAAATAAGTCTGATACATCTTGTGTTATGGCTATACCGCTTCCTCCATATTTTCTTATTGTTTTAAATATTTTGTAAATAAAGCTTGCTACTTCTTTATTTGATGTAACTCCTATAAGCCTCCAAATTTCATCTAAATATATTGCCTTTTTTACTTTTCTATCTTTTTTGACCTTGTCCCAATAATATTCAATGAACACGTACATCGCATACTTTAGGTTATCTTCACCAAGTTCGTAAATGTCTGCAATTATTAATTTATTTTCTAGTTTTACATTTGTCTTTTTATTAAAATAACTTAATGAGCCTTTTACAAATGGAAATAATTTTATTTGCATATTTTTATCTAAGTTTTTGTATAAATCTTCTAATATTGGCATATCTTCGCTTGTTTTAAATTTGCCATTTTTGTATAAAGATTTATCACTAAATGTTATTCCCTTTTGATTGTATGTTTTTATAATTGCTTTTTCTAAAATTGTTTTTTCTTCTTCTTTTAAATTTTCAAATATTAATTTAAAAAATCCTATAAGCTTACCTATTTTTGTAGATAAATACCCACTTTGTTCGTCTTCTAAGCTTTCTTTTCTGATGTCTAAAACATTTATGTATGTATTTGAACTTGGCCCTAGTTTTATTACTGTTCCTCCTAAGCTTTTTCCAAGGTTTGTGTATTCCCTATCTGGGTCTATTACATATTGCTCTAGTCCAAACAAAGCATACCTGAGTATCATTAATTTTGTAAAAAATGATTTTCCTGCACCACTTGTACCAAATATACACATATTTGCATTTTTATATTTATTTGTATCAAATTTATCTATAAATATAAGTGAATTGTTATATATGTTTTCTCCTATAAAAATTCCAGTTTCATCAAATATTGCAGATGAAATAAATGGATAAGTTGCAACTAATGAGTTTGTTAATATATTTCTTTTGGTTATTTCTTTTACATCTGAGTTATTTTGCATAAGTGGCAGACAAGATAAATATGTTTGTTCTTGCCTAAAATATGCTTTTTTTGGTAAAATACCTCTACTTCTAAGCAGACCTTCTATTTTGTTTAAATTATATTCTAGCTCTTTTGTATTTTCTGCAAATGTCATTATGTATGTGTATAAAAAATATAGCTCTTCATTGTTTATTTGCATTTCTCTTCTTATGTATTTTGCATCATTGTATGTAAATGCTGCAATTTCTGAGTCCTGCCTATTTTCTCCTATTTTTTCTAAGTCTACTTTTACATTTCCTATGTTATATGTTAAGTCTTTTATTACCTTGTATGTGTCTTGCTTTTCATAAAACATTGAAATATATATATTTGTATTTGAGTCTATTATGCTTTTTAAAATTAAATCATCTTGCTCACGTAAATAATTTACTATTAGTAAACCAGAGTAATACATGCCATCTATTTCAATGAATTTTGGGTTTGATAGGTTAATATATGATGGACTTAAATAGTCTTTTTTTGTAAATATTCCTCCTAAATAACTATTAATATGTGCATCACCTCTTTTAAATTTTAATTTTGTTTGCAAAAAGCAAATTGTTTTAATTTAATTGATTTTTTCATGAGTTACTCATTTAAAAATATTTTTGAATTAAAAAATGAGAATAATACATCTCTTACTTGATCTTCATTTGTATATTCAGAAACGATGTTCCCACATCTAGCTAAAAGCTCTTTGACTTTAAAATAATTTTCTTGCAAATTTTGGATTGTTACACTTTCTAATGTAGTTAAGTCATCTGCAGTTTGACTTATTATTATAAAGAAATTCTTATTGGAAGATTTTTGATTTTGATTTAAAGAATTAATATATTCAATATATTTTTCTTTAATTTCTGGGTATAAACTATTTTTATGTAATAAATCAATATGTTTTGATAAATCTTCTTTTTTGCTTTGGATTAAAATTTGTAGATTAAAATTGCAACTTTTAATGAAACTTTTATATGAGTTTAAAATGGCTTCTTTTTCTAATTCTGATTTTAGATTGTAGTTAATGGGGTCAACTTTTAAAATTTTTACATAGGAGGAATTTTTAAGTTTGATTATACCATTATCTAAAATTTTGTCAAAGGGAAGCCAATTTTGAACAGATTTTATTTTGTCTGATTTCATAAAAGCTATTCCTTTCTTTTTACTCAAATAAATGTTTTTATTTTTCTCCTTTCATGTAGATAATAATACATTATTTTCCATAAAATGTCAATAAATATTTTAGAAAACTTTTCGACAAAATTCGACAAAAAACGACAAAGTTCATTACCTTGTCGTTTTTAATTTAATTTTTAATTAAAGATTTTGCCTATATTTCAAGCAAAATGTGATATATTACAAAAACAATTATATATCCAAATTTTTAACATATTTTGCATTTTGTTCGATAAATTCTCTTCTTGGTTCAACTTGGTCTCCCATTAAAATAGTAAATATTTGATCTGCTTTCATTGCATCATCCATTGTAACTTTTATTAAAATTCTATTTTCTGGGTTCATTGTTGTATCCCATAATTGTTCTGGATTCATTTCACCAAGACCTTTGTATCTTTGGATTGATACATTGTCTCTACCAATTTTAGCTAGTTCGCTATCTAGCTCTTCATCTGTGTAGCAATAAACGTCTTTCATTCCTTTTTTAGATACTTTGTATAGTGGTGGTTGAGCTAAAAATACATGTCCTTGCTCTAAAAGTGGTCTCATATATCTAAAGAAAAATGTTAGTAATAATGTTCTTATGTGAGCACCATCAACATCGGCATCTGCCATTATTATTACTTTTCCATATCTTATTTTAGATATATCAAAGTCTGCACCAATTCCAGCTCCAACTGCTTGAATTACTGGTTTTAATTTTTCATTATTGTATATTTTGTCTGCTCTAGATTTTTCAACATTAAGCATTTTTCCCCAAAGTGGTAATATTGCTTGGTATTTTCTATTTCTACCTTGTTTTGCACTTCCACCAGCAGAATCTCCCTCAACTATATATACTTCGCATTCTTCTGCTACTTTGCTTGAGCAGTCTGCTAATTTTCCAGGAAGTGTTGTAACTTCTAGTGCATTTTTTCTTCTAACCAATTCTCTTGCTTTTCTAGCTGCTTCTCTTGCTCTTGAAGCACTAACGCATTTTTCAAGAATTGTTTTTGCAACTGTTGGATTTTCTTCTAAATATGTAGATAAAGCATCAGTTACCATAGCTTGTACAATTCCTGCTACATTACTATTTCCTAATTTTGTTTTTGTTTGTCCTTCAAATTGTGGCTCTTTAACTTTTACTGATATAACTGCAGTTAAGCCTTCTCTTATATCTTCACCTTGTAAGTTTGAATCTTTTTCTTTTATAATATTATGACTTCTTGCATAATCATTAAATACTTTTGTTAAGCCTCTTTTAAATCCTTCTAAGTGAGTTCCACCTTCTACTGTATTAATATTATTTACAAATGAATAAATATTTTCATTGTATGCTGAAGTATATTGCATTGCAATTTCAACAGGTACTTCACTTACTGTTTTTTCTATATAAATTGGGTCTGGATTTAATTTTTCTTTATTTTGGTTTAAGTATTCTACAAAAGATTTTAAACCGCCTTCAAAACAAAATTCAGCTTTTTTAGTTGGGTCTTCTCTTAAATCTTCTATACTTATGTATAGTCCTTTTGTTAAGAATGCTATTTCTCTAAATCTTTCTGCTAATGTGTCATAGTCATATTCTGTTGTTTCGAATATTTCGCTATCTGCTAAAAATCTAACTTTTGTTCCAGTTTCGTTTGAGTCCCCTATTCTTGTAAGTTTTTCTACAGTTTTTCCTCTTTCAAATTTCATTTGAAAGATTCCGCCATCTCTTTTTATGGTAACCTCTGTCCATTCAGATAAAGCGTTTACAACAGATGCACCAACACCATGAAGACCTCCAGATACTTTGTATCCACTATCTCCACCAAATTTACCACCAGCATGAAGAACTGTGTAAACAGTTTCTGCTGCAGATATATGTGTTTTTGGATGTATGTCTACAGGTATTCCTCTACCATTGTCTGAAACTGAAATTATGTTTCCTGGTTCTATTTTTACTTCTATATGTGTACAATAACCTGCTAATGCTTCATCAACACAGTTATCTACTATTTCATATACTAAATGATGCAAACCTCTTTTTGAAACACTACCTATATACATACCAGGTCTTTTTCTTACGGCTTCAAGACCTTCTAATACTTGTATTTGATTTGCACCATATGCGTGATTATATTTTTCCATTATATTTCCTCCTGCAAAATTCTTTAGTTCGCTATATATTAGTTTATTTGTATTTTTAAAATTTGTCAAGCTCCAGAACATATATTGGAGCATTTAGATAATCTTACCACCAATAACTTGATGAGAAATACTATTTTTTATGTCAATATTTTTAGTACAAGTTATAATAACCTGTATATTTTCTATATTATTTAAAAAATTTGCAATTCTTTTTTCATCTAATTCAGACATGAAATCATCTAATAAAAGTATTGGATATTCACCTAAATCATCATAAATAACATTTAATTCTGCAAGTTTTAGTGAAAGTATTGCTGTTCTATTTTGTCCTTGAGATCCATAAATATTTACAGGTTCATTATTTATGTAAATAATAAAATCATCCCTATGTATACCTTTGGTTGTGTAACCTCTAAAATAATCATTTTGTCTACTTTTTTTTAATAATTCTATAAATTCCTGCCTATTTTTAAAATCTGAAGAATAATTAATGTCTATTTTTTCATCGGTTATTTCTGCATGAATTGCTGTTATTTTATTTTTTATTAAGTCTATAAATTGCTTTCTGTAATTAAAAACTTTTTCGCCATATTCCGCAAGCTTTTCATCCCATATATCTAGCATTGCATCATTTTTTATTTTTTGCTTTAAAAAATTATTTCTTTGATCCAATGTTTTTAAATATGAATTCAAATTAAGAACATATGCTGGTCTTAATTGTCCTATCATCATATCTAAAAACTTTCTTCTTGCACTTGGACCTGATTTTAATAAGTTAATATCATCTGGTGTAAAAATTACTAAAATAATATTTCCTAAAACTTCACTAAGCTTTTTTAATTTTACATCATTTAAGTAAACATTTTTTTTATCTGAAATTTCTACTCTTATTTCCCCATCTCTATCTTTTTTTTGAAAATGAGTTTGAATTTTTAAAAAGTTCTCCCCCATTTTTATGAGTTCTTTATCTTTATTTGTTCTAAAAGATTTTCCAAAACTAGATATAAAAATAGATTCTAGTATATTTGTTTTTCCTTGAGCATTATCTCCATAAAAAATATTTATTTTATTTTCAAAATTAATTTCTTGATATTTGTAATTTCTAAAGTTTTGTATTTTTAAATTATTTATGTACATTTTTAATCCAATTCCTTTCATTTTTTAAGTCTAAATTTTTCTAATAATTAAAATATTAAATTTTCTTAAAAATGCACTTTTATTATACATTTTTCTTGTGATTATGCACAAAGTTATCCACAAGTTATGCATAATATGTGGATAACTTATATATTTTTTTAGTCATTTTTTAAACGAATTGGTAATATCATATATTTATAGTCACCAGTTTCTTCTATACTTCTTATAATACATGGTGAAATGCTTGTACCAAAATCAATAAATACTTCTTCATCATCTATTGATCTTAATACATCTAAGAAATATTTAGGGTTAAATCCTGCCTCTAAATCTTTACCTTCTGTTGTAACATATAATTCTTCTTTTGCATCACCTGTTTGGTTAGTACAAGAAATTGTAATTTTTCCAACTTCAACTGTTATTTTTACAGGATATTTCTTTTCTTTTTCTATACTTGATGCAGAAATTAAACTAATTCTTTCAAAACAGTTTAGAATAATTGATCTATTTACTCTAACTCTTGTTTCCCATTTTGAAGGAAGTACACTTGCATAATTTAAAAATTCTCCATCTAGTAATCTAGTAACTATTTTACAATTTTCTATTTCAAATAGTGCTTGATTTTTTGCTATACCTATTTTTACAATTTCAAATGAGTCAGATAATATTTTATTTATTTCTGTTAAAGTTCTTCCTGGTATTACAGCTGAAAAGTCATTTGTTTTTGTTTGTAAGAATTTGCTTTTCCATGCTAATCTAAAACCATCAACAGCAACTACATTTAATTTATTGCTTTTTACTTCAAATAAACAACCTGTAAATATTGGTCTATTTTCTTCTGTACTTATAGCAAATATTGTTTTTCTAATCATATCTTTTAATGTATTTTGTTCAATTTCAATAGAATTCTCTACATTTATTTCTGGTAATTCTGGAAAGTCTTCTGGGTTCATTGTTGCTAATTTGTATAATGAACCTTCACATTCTATAACTAATAGATTTTTATCATTTACTTCTATTTTTATATCTGTATCAGGTAATTTTCTTATAATTTCACTAAACATTATTGCATTAACAACTGTTGCACCTTGTTCTTGTACATTACAATCTTTAATAACATATTCTATACCTAATTCTAGATCATAACATGTAAGTTTAATATCATTATCATTAGTTTGAATTAAAATTCCTTCTAATATTGGCATTGTTGTTCTAACAGCAACAGCTTTTGTTACGGAATTAAGAGCTTTAAGGATTTTTTCCTTTTCACAAATAAGTTTCATTTTTCATTTCTCCTTCTTTATAATATAATATAAATATATTTAGTAGTAGTAGTAGTAGGTCATGTGGATAATGTGGAAAACTATATCAAACCCTTGAGTCCCTACGGAAAGTGCCTGTGGATAACCCTGTGGAAAACTTTAAAAGTTATCCACACAATTCAAAAAGTTATCCACATTTTGAGTTATCCACATGTTATCCACAGGTTATCCACAGCCCCCCTGTGGATAACCTATGCGGCTGTTCCGTAAGAAGAGATACACGTTCTAAAGTCAAACATTAATTTTCCAAACAGAAATTCTACTAATGACCACTTTTGTCAGTTGTTGCAACTATTTGTCGGAAAGTAGGATGTTTTGCACACTTTCCACAATTAATCTTGTGTTTGAATTAGTCTTTATTTCCTTTTCAATTTTATTAACAGCATGCATTACTGTTGTGTGATCTCTTTTGCCAAAATCAATACCTATTTGAGGTAAAGACATTTGAGCAACGTTTCTGCACAAATACATTGCAATTTGTCTAGGAAATGTGATGTCATTAGACCTTTTTGAGCCTCTAAGATCTGCTGGAGAAACACTAAAATACTTCCCCACTACATCTTGAATATACTCAGATGATATAACTTTATCCTGTCTTTGAATGATGTCATTAATTGCTTTTTCTGTCATTTCCATAGTAATGGGACTATTAGTTAGTGATGCTTTAGCAACTAATTTATTAAGCGTACCCTCTAGTTCCCTAATGTTTGTGTCAACTCTTGTCGCAATTGTAGATAAAATTTCATCATCTATAATTATATTGTCTAATTGAGTCTTTTTTCTTAAAATAGCGAGTCTTGTTTCAAAGTCTGGATTAGATATGTCGGCAATTAAGCCCCAATCAAACCTTGATTTTAGCCTATCTTCTAGTAATTCTATGTCTTTAGGTGGTTTATCACTAGATAATACTATTTGTTTGCCTGATTCATAAAGAGTGTTAAATGTGTGGAAAAATTCTTCTTGCGTACTCTTTTTGTTAGCAATAAATTGAATATCATCTATTAATAAAACATCTATATTTCTATATTTTTCTCTAAATTTTTCTGTAGCTTGATCACGTAATGCATTAATTAATTGGTTTGTGAAATTTTCAGATGTAACATATAAAACGTTTGAATTCGGGTTATTCATAAGTATTTGGTTACCTATGGCATGCATTAAGTGAGTTTTGCCTAGACCTACTCCCCCATATATAAAAAATGGATTATATTTAGCTCCGAGGGTTTTCAGATACACCTTGTGCCGCAGCTTGAGCAAACTTGTTGTTGCTACCTACTACAAATGTATCAAATGTATATTTGGGGTTTAACCCTGAATTTATAAACATTTTGTTACCTGCAATATTATTTCCTGCGGGCATATCTATATCTTCTTCATCTTGCAACTTGATTATTACATTACATTTTTTGTTTGTAATAAAATTGAAAGTATTTGTAAGAAGTGTTAAATATCTTGATTCAATAGTATCTTTTTGAAATGAATTAGAGGCAACTAAAACAATAACGTTATCTCTAACGCTTTTAAGTTCTAATGGCTGAATCCATGTTTGATATGTAATTACAGTTGTTTCTTCTTTTAGGAGATCTTTTGCCCTACTCCATAGTTCGTTTAGATTTTCATTTGACATTAGTTTAGCCCCTATTCTTTTTAAAAATATATTTAGAGCAACATAAAAAAGTTATTTAATATCCACAATTTGTTTACTAACTGTGGATAACTGCTTAAATAACTTTTCTTTTGTGGACTTAAATATTTATTTTTAACGTATACATATAATATCAAAAAATGTCATATATAGTCAAGCAAAATAGTATAAAAATATAAAAAAATTTACCCCTAATCTATTGACATAATTGGCATCTTTAGGGTATAATAAGTTGTACGATTGAGAATTAAATTGCAATAGAATTGGAGGTGCAATATAAATGAAAAGAACATATCAACCAAAAAAGAGACAAGCTCAAAAAGAACATGGATTTATGAAAAGAATGTCTACTAGACAAGGTAGAAACGTATTAAAAGCAAGACGTGCAAAAGGAAGAAAAAAATTAAGTGCGTAAGCTTTTTTGTTGAGGTCACTATGTTTGTGACCTTTTTTAAGGTATTTAAATTATGAAAAGAATAAAAACATTAAAATTAAATTATGAATTTAAAAATGTTTTTAATAAAGGTAAGTTTTACATAGGCAATCAAATAATTGTTTATATTATGAAAAATAAATTTAATGAAAATAGACTTGGTATTGCAATTAGCACAAAAATAGGTAAAGCACACATTAGAAATAGAGTAAAAAGGGTAATCAGAGCAGCTTACCAAAATAATATTAAAAATACTTTACAAGGCTATGATATAGTAATTATTTGGAACAAAAAAGCAGATGTTATAGATTTATCTTATCAAATAATAAAAAAAGATATGGAAAAAATATTTTTAAATTCAGGAATTAAAAAATGAAAAATATTTTTATAAAATTAATAAATTTCTACCAAAAATGGATATCGCCATTTTTTCAAAGCTTAGGGGTTCATTGCAAATACTATCCTAGCTGTTCAGAATACATGAAACAAGCAATTGGAAAGTATGGCCCTTTAAAAGGTGTATTTTTAGGAATTAAAAGATTATTAAAATGTAATCCTTTTTCAAAGGGAGGATATGACCCTCTAAAATGAAGGGAGTTAAATAATGGGTTTTATAGCAAATCTTTTTGGATATGTACTCAACTTTTTATATAATTGGGTACACAACTATGGCTGGGCAATGATTTTGTTTTCAGTACTTTTACAACTTATATTATTACCTTTATCAATAAAACAACAAAAATCAATGAAAAAATCAGCCAAAATACAGAAAGAAATGAGTAAACTTCAAGTTAAGTATAAAAATAATCCTGAATTACTTAATCAAGAAGTTATGAGCTTATACAAAAAAGAAAAAGTAAGTCCTTTTTCAGGTTGCTTAAGTTCAATAATACAATTAATATTATTCTTATCTGTATTTTACTTAGTAAGTAGACCTCTTACTTATATGCTTAAAGTAGATCCAACTGTTATACAAAATTATGAGCAAGAATTAACAGAAAGTGGAGAAGCTTCATCTTATCCAGAAATGAAGATAATTGAAGAAAAAGCAGCAGAAGATGAAAGCGTATATATTAATATGGATTTCTTAGGTTTAGACTTAAGTAAAGTTCCAATGCAAAATTTAAGTGATATTAAAGTATTAGTAATACCAATTATTTATGTTATTACTACTTTTGTTAATATGAGGCTAATTTCAAATATGAATAAGACAAAAGAGCAAAGAGAAAAAGAAAAGGAAGATAAAAAACGTAAAAAGCAAAAAAATGCTATTACAGATGGTAGTCAAGAAGATTCTATGGAAGAACAACTTGAAAGTATGCAACAAATGACAAATAGTATGAATTATATGATGCCAATTATGTCTATAGCTATTGCATTAATTGCTCCTCTTGGTTTATCATTATATTGGCTAGTTAAAAACATATTACAATTAGGTGAAAGACTTCTATTAGGTAAAGTTTTAAAAGATAAAGACGAGGTGAAAGATAATGGGTAAAACTATTACAGTAGAAGGAAAAACTTCTACAGAGGCAATTGAAAAAGGACTTAAAGAACTTAAATGTCGAAGAGATGACGTAGATATTAAAATATTGGAAAATGAAGATAAAAGAAGTTTCTTTAGTATTTTAGAACCTAGGGTTGTAAAAGTAGAGCTTACAGTTAAAGACAATAAGGAAGTTCATGAATTTCATGAAAAAGCATTTAAGGAGCCATCTGATGAAGATGTGCAAAGATGTAAAGAAAATGTTGAAAAATTCTTAAAAGAATTTATAGATGTTGTAAAAAATATTGAGTACAAAATTACAGTTAATAATAAAGAAATTAATGTTGAATTGTTAGGAGAGAAAGCATCAAGCCTTATTGGATATAGGGGAGATACAATAAATGCAATGCAAACTATTTTAAGTAGCATTGGAAATAAAAATAATTCAGCAAGGGTTAGAGTTTTATTAGATATTGCAAATTACAAAGAAAAAAGAGAAGAGACTCTTAAAGAGCTTGCTAGAAAACTTGAAAAAACTGTAAAAAGAAATGGTAAAAAAATAATATTAGAACCTATGAATTCTTATGAAAGAAAAATAATACATACGGAATTACAAAATAGTGAATATGTAACTACTTATAGTATAGGTGAAGAACCAAGAAGAAAAGTAGTAATTGAGAAAAAATAATTATCGAAGTCAAAGTTCGAGGAATTGTTTATTAATTAATTTTTATTAATTAAACAAACCAGGGCTTTGACTTTTTTAATAATTAAATTAATTTAAAATAAAAAATTAAAAATAAATTAAATAAAAAATAAAAATTAAATAAATAAAAATTAAATAAATTAATTAAAAATAAAAAATAAATTAATTAAAAAATTAAATAAATTAATTAAAAATAAAATAAATAAATTAAAAAAATAAAATAAATAAATTAAAAAATAAAATAAATAAATAAAAAATAAAAATAAATAAATAAAAAATAAAAATAATAAATAAAAAATAAATTAATTAAATAAAAAAAAATTAATTAAATAAAAAATAAATTAATTAAATAAAAAATATAAATAATTAATTAAAAAAATAAAATAAATAAATTAAAAAATAAAAATAATTAATTAAAAAATAAAAAATTAATTAAATAAAAATAAAAATAAAAAATAAAATAAAAAAATAATAAAATTCAAAAAATCGTGTCGAAAAATGTCAAATGTGATTAAAAAATTATGCACGAGAATTAAAAATAAGACATTTTTATAATTAAATAATATAACTTGTTTAATTGTGGGGTAAAATTAAAATTTGACAATTCTGACGCAAATTAAAAAATGGAGGTAAAAATGGAAAAAACAATTGTCGCTATTTCGACAGCAAGTGGAAATGGTGGTATAGGAATAATAAGATTATCTGGAAAACAAACTTTTGAAATTATAAATAAAATTTTTGTACCAAAAAATAAAAATAAAGAAATAAAAGGATACACAATTAAATATGGAAATATTGTTAATCCAAAAAATAATGAAATAATAGATGAGGTATTAGTTTCATATTTTGTAGCTCCAAAAAGTTATACTACAGAAAATATGTGTGAAATAAATTCTCATGGTGGAAGTGTAGTAGAAAAAAGAATTTTAGAATTATGCTTGCAAAATGGAGCAGAACTTGCAGAACCTGGAGAATTCACAAAAAGAGCATTTTTAAATGGCAGAATTGATTTATCACAAGCAGAGGGAATAATTGATTTAATTAATTCAAAAACTGAAATGGAGGCAAAAGAGTCTATTAGCCAACTTGAGGGAAATCTTTCTAAAAAAATAAAGGCTATTGAGCAAAAAATGCTTGATATTACAGTGGACATAGAAGTTACAATAGATTATCCAGAATATGATGTTGAAGAAGTAACAAATTCTAAGGCTCTTAATTCCTTAAAAGATATACATACTATGCTTAAAGATTTAGAGAATAGTTTTAATAAAGGAAAAATTATAAAAAATGGAATAAAAACTGCAATTGTAGGAAGACCAAATGCAGGTAAATCTTCACTTTTAAATAGTTTACTGAAAGAAGATAGAGCAATAGTAAGTGATATTGCAGGTACTACTAGAGATACAATAGAAGAATATTTAAATATTGATGGAATTCCTTTAAAACTTATTGATACGGCAGGTATTAGAGAAACTGACAATGCAATAGAAAAAATAGGGGTTGAAAAAAGCAAAAAAATTATTAATGATGCAGATTTAGTTATTGCAATCTTTGATATTTCAAGTAATTTAAATGATGACGACAAGAAAATAATTGACCTTATAAAAGACAAAAAAGCTATAATTTTGCTTAATAAAGTGGATATTTTAAACGAAAATAAAGAATTAGAGCATGAATTGCAAAAATTAAATAAGCCAATTATTAAAATATCTGCAAAAGAGGAAAAAGGCTTGAATTTACTATATGATGAGATTAAAAAGATGTTTGAATTAAATGAAATTTCAAGCAATAACGAAACTCTTATAACAAATGAAAGACATAAAAATCAAATTATAAAAGCAGAAAAGCATATATTAGAAGCAATTGAAATTATAAATAAGCAAATGCCAGTAGACATAATAAGTATTTACATAAATCAGGCAATGGAAGACCTAGGAGAGATCACTGGAGAGAACGTTTCTGAGAATATTATCAATGAAATATTTTCCAAATTCTGCCTAGGAAAGTAGTAAAAAGTGTTTGCCTAAAAATCGTGAAGTGACGATATTTCTAAGCGAACAGAGCTTAAAATTTTTTAACAAGTTCACGAAACAACACAAACACAAACTTAAAAAATATTGAAAAATTAAGATTTAATAAAAACAAAAATTTGATTTACAGTTTAAGTTTCACAGTTAACGAGTATATTATATAATATGGAGGAAATTATGAGTTATTATGCAGGAGATTATGATGTAGCAGTTATTGGAGCAGGACATGCAGGTTGTGAAGCAGGTCTAGCTTGTGCAAGGATGGGTATGAAAACATTAGTATTTTCAATTAGTTTAGAGGCTGTAGCAAATATGCCTTGTAATCCTCATATAGGGGGAAGTTCTAAAGGACATATCGTAAGAGAAATAGACTGTTTAGGCGGAGAAATGGGTAAAAATATTGATAAGACTTATGTTCAATTAAAGATGCTAAATAAGTCTAAAGGTCCAGCAGTTTATTCTTTAAGAGCTCAAGCAGATAGAAAAAAATATCAAGCAGAAATGAAGCATACTCTAGAAAAACAAGAAAATTTATATTTAAAACAAGCTGAAATAGTAAATATTACTGTGGAAAATGGAGCAGTAAAGTCTATAGAAACAAATGTTGGTGCAATATATGGAGTTAAAGCTGTAATTTTGGCAACTGGTACATATTTAAAGGGTGAAATATATATAGGTGAAACTTCATATTCTAGTGGACCTGACGGAGTAGCTGCAGCAAATAGATTATCTGATGTATTAAATAATCTAGGAATAAAGCTAAATAGATTTAAAACAGGTACACCAGCAAGAGTAAATAGGAGAAGTTTAGATTTTTCTAAAATGGAAGTACAACATGGAGATAGCCAGATAGAGGCATTTTCTATGGATGACACTTTAAATAATGATGAAACACAAATGGATTGTTATTTAACATATACAAATGCGAAAACACATGAAATTATTAGACAAAATTTAGATAGATCTCCATTGTATTCAGGAAAAATAACAGGCACAGGACCTAGATATTGTCCTTCTATTGAAGATAAAGTTGTAAGATTTGCGGATAAAGAAAGACATCAAATATTTATTGAGCCAGTTGGCAGGGGTACTGATGAAATGTATGTTCAAGGTATGAGTTCATCTCTTCCAGAAGACGTGCAAATAGCTATGTATAGGTCTATTGCAGGCATGGAACATGTTGAATTTACACGTCCTGCATATGCTATAGAGTATGATTGCATTGACCCACAAGAACTAAAATTGTCATTGGAACATAAAAAAATAAAAGGGATGTTTTTTG
The DNA here is from genome assembly GCA_944393465.1 of uncultured Clostridia bacterium. Lineage (GTDB taxonomy): Bacteria > Bacillota > Clostridia > TANB77 > CAG-508 > CAG-793. The sequence goes on along the minus strand of CALYAG010000016.1, from coordinate 4,669 downwards.
CTGGACAAATAAATGGTACTTCTGGATATGAAGAAGCTGCTGCACAAGGCTTAATTGCTGGAATTAATGCGTCTTTAGAAATAAAAAATAAAGAACCATTAATATTAGATAGGTCGCAAGCGTATATTGGTGTTTTAATAGATGATATAGTTACAAAAGGTACAAACGAACCATACAGAATGATGACTTCAAGAGCTGAATATAGGCTTCTTTTAAGGCAAGATAACGCAGATTTAAGACTTACAGAAATAGGACACGATGTAGGGCTAATCTCTGATGAGAGACATGAAAGATTTTTGAATAAAAAGAAAAATATTGAGAAGGAAATAGAGAGGGTTAAAAGTACAATAATAAAGCCAACTGAAGAGATAAATAGTTTTTTAAAGGAACAAGGAACAAGCCCAATTACTACAGGTATAAGGCTTTCAGATCTTTTAAAAAGACCAGAATTAAATTATAATTTATTAGCAAAAGTAGATGAAAACAGACCAAATTTAACAAAACAAGAAGCAGATGAGGTAAATATTTCTTTAAAATATGAGGGATATATTAACTTAGAAAAAGAACAAGTAGATAGATTTAAGAAACTAGAAAATAAAAAGCTACCTGAGAACATAAATTATGAAGATATTAAAGGTTTAAGATTAGAGGCTAGACAAAAATTAAATAAAGTAAGACCTCTTTCAGTAGGCCAAGCTTCAAGAATTTCAGGCGTTTCACCTGCTGATATATCTGTACTATTAATATATTTGGAGACAATTAATAGAAAAGCTTAAATATAAAATTTTGATACTTAAAAGCAAATTTTTATATCTAAAATTATTTTGTGAAAGGAAAAGTTATGGATTTAAAGCAAAAATTGGATGAATTTGATATACAAATAAATGATGAACAGCTAGAAATGTTTAATAAATATATGAATTTACTATTAGAATGGAATGAAAAAATAAATTTAACCGCAATAGTTGAGCCAGATGAAGTAAAATTAAAACACTTTGTAGATTCTTTAACAGTACTTAAATATATAAATGATGAAAATAAAATCATTGATATAGGCACTGGAGCAGGATTTCCGGGAATTCCAATAAAAATAATGATGCCAAATACAAAAATAACTTTGCTTGATTCATTAAATAAAAGAATAAATTTTTTGAATATAGTTGTTGAAACTTTAAATTTAAAAAATATACAAGCAATACATGGAAGAGCTGAAGAGCTTGCTCGAAATAAACTACATAGAGAAAAATATGATATTGCAGTATCTAGAGCGGTTGCTAATTTAAGTACTTTGGTAGAGTATATGCTTCCTTTTGTTAAAGTTGGAGGAAAATGTATTTGTATGAAAGGGGCAAATGTAAAAGAAGAATTAGATAAAGCTCAAAATGCTATAAAAGAATTAGGTGGAGAAATTGAAAAAGTAGATAATTTTTATCTATCAGATAATGACAATGAAAGAAATATTATTATTATAAAAAAAGTAAAAGAAACAAAAAGTAAATATCCTAGAAAAGCCGGAACACCTAGTAAAGAGCCATTGTAATGGCTCTTTTAATTTTCATAAATAAGTATATAAATAAAAATAATGTAAAATTATAAAATAAAAGTACAATATTTATTGACATATTGTATTTTTTTTTATATTATATTTAGGAGAAATGGAGGGACAAAAGTGGGAAAAATAATATCTGTAGCAAATCAAAAGGGAGGAGTCGGAAAGACTACAACCACAATAAATGTAAGCTCTATAATAGCTAAAAAAAATAAAAAAGTATTGTTAGTTGATGCAGATCCACAAGGTAATGCAACAAGTGGTTTAGGTATTAGCAAAGATTGCGAATTTTCGACATATGATGTTTTAATAAATGAAGTAGAAGTACCCAATACTATTCAAAAGGTTAAGGTTAAAAATCTTGATGTATGCCCAGCGAACATGAGTTTGGCAGGAGCAGAAGTTGAGCTAGTATCTGCAGTGGGTAGAGAGTACAGACTTAAGGATAAATTGGATAAAGTAAAAGATTATTATGACTACATATTTATAGATTGTCCACCATCTTTAGGATTAATTACACTTAATGCACTTAGTGCATCAGATAGTGTACTTATACCAGTTCAATGTGAGTATTTCGCATTAGAGGGAGTTGGCGAACTTCTTAAAACAATAGAACTTGTTAGAAAATACTATAATAGAAACTTAACTATTGAAGGTGCTGTCCTTACAATGTATGATGCAAGAACAAAACTATCTAATCAAGTAGTTAAAGAAGTAAACAAATACTTTGAAAATAGGGTATTTGAAACAGTAATTCCTAGAAATGTAAGATTAAGTGAAGCACCAAGTTATGGTTTACCAATAGCCATTTATGACCCAATGTCTAAGGGTGCTAGAAGCTATGAAAAGCTTGCAAAAGAGATAATGAAGAAGAATAAATCATAACAAGATATTGACGAAAAACAATTAACGATATATAATAAATGAAAATTTATTATTAAGGAGGAAAATATAATGGCAGGATTAGGAAGAGGTTTAGATGCATTATTTGCAGAAAGTGCAGTTTTAAAAGAAATGAAACAATCTGAAAATAATGGAGAAAATATTAAAAATATTAAATTAATTGATATAGAGCCTAATAAAGCACAAGCAAGAAAAAAATTCAATGAAGAAACACTAAATGAATTAGCAGAATCAATCAAAACTTATGGTCTTTTACAACCTATTATAGTAGAACAAAAGAATGATTATTACAGTATAATAGCGGGTGAAAGAAGATGGAGAGCTGCTAAAATAGCAGGTTTAACCGAAATACCTTGTTTAATAAGAAATGAAGATGAACAAAGGGTTAAAGAAATATCTTTAATAGAAAATATTCAAAGAGAGAACTTAAACCCAATTGAAAAAGCTTTAGGTTATAGAGAACTTATTGATAATTACAACTTGAAACAACAAGAACTAGCAGATAAATTAGGAATTAATAGAACTGCTGTAACAAATACTTTAAGAATACTTAATTTGGATAAAAGAGTAATGGAGCTAGCTATTGAAGGTAAGTTAACAGAAGGACATTGTAGAACATTGCTTTCAATAACAGATCCAGATAAACAATATAAAGCAGCTTTAAGAATTATAGAAAAAGGACAATCTGTAAAAGACTTAGAAAAATCTATGAAAAGTAGAAGGACTATAAAAGAGGTTACAGCTAAGTATGAACCTTTATATAGAGAGATTGAAGATAGTTTTCAAAGCTTCTTTGGAACAAAAGTAAAATTAACTCCTAAAAAACATAGTGGAAGAATTGTTATTCAATATAACTCAAATGATGACCTTGAGAGATTACTTGATTTAATTAAAAACAAAGAATAAGGAGCAAAAACAATGCAAGACATATACTTAGTTATCTTATTTATTATTTCTCTTATAATCGCAATTATAAGCTTAGGCATTTCTATAAAAATTTATAAAAATTATGAAAAAGCTATGAATAAGTTAGGTGAAGGTAAAGATTTTGCTAAAATGCTTGAAAACTATGTCTCACAAGTAAAAGAACTTAATAAAAGAGATGACCAAATAATAGAAGTATGTAACAATATAAATAATGAACTTTCTCATTGTATTAAAAAGGTAGGACTTTACAAATATGATGCTTTTGGAAATACTAAAAATAGTTTAAGCTTTACTTTAGCATTATTAGATAGAGAAAACAATGGAATAGTAATAAATTCAATTTATGGACAAGATAACTCAAATGTATATTCTAAGCCTATAATTAAGGGAACTTCTAAGTATAATTTATCTTATGAAGAAAAAGAAGCAATAAATATTGCTATGGAAAAGAAAAGTAATTAGTAACTTTACTTTTTAAGGTGGCGTTGCCTAACGCCACCGCACTTTTTTTGTTAAAACTATTGACATACAATCAAATAATGTGATATTATAATTATTGTTACGAACGTCGTAGCCTATAATGGAGAGGTGGTCGAGTTGGTTTATGGCACCAGTCTTGAAAATTGGCGTAGGTTTATAGCCTACCGTGGGTTCGAATCCCACCCTCTCCGCCAAAATATTAAACCTTGTAAATACTAGATTATCAGTATTTACAAGGTTGTTTTTTACTAAAGTAGTGAGATAACAATGATGTTATTATATATATTAAGATAATTTTATTTAATAAAGTTAATTATAAAAGATATAAACTAAAAAACATTGACTTAAACGAAAAAACATTATAAAATACATATATCCTTTCTTGTCAAAGGTAGTTCTTACTTAAGAACGGAAAGGAGGGCAAATGATATGACAAATTCCGAACTTATTTTAAAATTGATTGAAATGCTTTTAGCTGAAAAAGAAAAAAATGACAATCTACAATCAAAATTAGAAGAAAATAAAAAAAGTGAAGGCTAAAAATGTCATTACATAGCCGGATATAAGGAAGTTGTTACGAGGCTTCCTTATTCTTTTTATAATTATATTATAATAAAAAAGTATGTGTAGTTACGATACACATACAAGCAAACAAATGACACAATTCCGAACTAAAGTGCATTGTTTAATGTATTTATATATTATCACTTTTTTTCGTATTTGTCAAATAAAATTGTGAATTTTAAGTAAAAATGTCCCGTTTTTGTTTTTGAATTTTTAGTAAAAATGTCTCGAAATTTTTGTACTTTA
>CALYAG010000015.1 GCA_944393465.1 uncultured Clostridia bacterium | reverse complement strand
GCCTACTTATCTCTCAAAATTTTTTTGAAAAATTTTAAATTTTCTATTGACTTTTTATAGCTGGTCTATTTTTTAATACACATCTTATTATATTACAATTATCAATTTTAAATATTTTCTAAAAATGTTCAAAAACATAATTAAAATTGCTTAAATCTCAGTTGTTTTTCATCAAATTCTATATTTTTCGGAAGTTTACCTTTTATATTATTATAATAATATTTTATAAGTTTTCTACAGTTATATCTTTTCAATGCTCCAATTTGTGAATTTAATTTTGCTAAAAGATTTCTGTCAATTCTAAACAACTGTGCCTTATAACTTATTCTTATAATTGTACTTTTCTTTGGTTTTTGGTAACCATATGGATAAGACACCTTACCTAAGAAGGGAACGCCATGATAAGCAGTATCTATTTTTGTTTTTTTCAAATTTATCCTTTGATTAGTTTCACTTAGCTTTGATATTATATGTGGTAAACTTGCCCTTAATTTTTCTTTACTATCAGATATTATTACTATATCATCGACATAACGCACATACTGTGGTAAATTCAAATTTTCAATAACATAGTGGTCAAAATCGTTAAGATTTAAATTACTACCAGCTTGTGCCGTTAAATTTCCTATTGCCATTCCCAAGTTTGAACTTGGATTCATTTTTCTTCTTTCAGGAACCATCTTTCTAATCTTTTCACCACATTTATAAAAACAATTTATTGACGGATTGTTTTTGAAAATAATTGGTGTTAAATATAGTAATAATTCCTTATGTTTACCATTATAATCATCTTTTATCAATTCAGTAAATTTATCTGAAATTAAATTTCTATCTATGGACATAAAATATCCTGATAAATCAATTTTTAAGAAAAAGCAATCTTGCTTTCCACATTTAGAAGTTTGCAGCAAATATGTTTTTAGTAGTTTTAAGGCATAGTCTGTGCCTTTGCCATCTCTACAAGAACAGCAACTTTTTACAAGTTTGTTATCTAGTATTTTTCCTATTTCATTCATATAAAAATGCTGTACAATTCTATCACAAAACTGAGCAGCATAAATTTCTCTAAGTGCTGGATCTGTTACGACATAACAATTTGATGATTTTGGCTCATACCTGCGATCATTAATTTCTTCTAATAAATCTGTTAAATTCTTACATAAGTCACTATTCACAAAACCATATGTTCCTATTTTTCTTTTCTTATTTTTTAGACATAAAAGATATGCATTATATAATTCATCAAAAGTTATTTTATCTTCCATATTTACTCCATATACCACATTCATATTTTTAAATAATACCTCTTCATTAATAAAAATGAAGGGGTATTTGTTCAATATAATGAAACTCGTCGCTAGGCGCACATAGTTGTTGTTATTTACGTTGTTGTTGTTTATGTAGCCGTTGTTAAAGTTCGCGTTATATGCGTTGTTAGTATTGTTCTGCGAAGACGACCAGCAGTAAGGACTAAGAAACTCAATAACAACTCTGCCTGGCATCACATCCATATTGCTCAACTTTTGAAAATACCAAATATTTTGGTGGAGCAACCACTTTCATTATATTAAATATCTTTTATTTAATATTTAATAAAATAAAAGTTTGCTAACCTTACTTACCAGCGGGTATAGCCTTTTTTATTCCTTCAAGCCATCTATTTATGTCTTTGTCTATTTCTATTTGCCTTCTTATTAACTCTGTAATTTCACCAGGAGTTATAGCTTTATTTACCATTAAAAATCTAATATCTGTCCATATTTCTACTATTATTATTTTTTGTGCTCTAATAAGACTTTCATACTGGGTTTGAGGATTTGTATCTAGAAGAACTCTAATAGTTTCTTTTTCTACTTCTAATATATTTTTATTTAAGTCTTCTTGTATTTTAACTAAGCCTTTTGCAATTCCACGTCTCTTTATTTTATCATTTATTAATATGGAAAAATCATCTGATTTTAACTGTATTGGAGCCTGCCTATTTCTTTTGTATATTTCTTGATTTATTTTTTTAGTTGCCTCATCCACTTTAGTTTGTGTCCAATGATTTTTCTTAGGTTTTTCTTGTTTTTCTGTTTTCTCCATCTTTGTACTCTTTCATTTTTCCTATTTTTTCAAGTCACTTTAACTTAAGCAAAACTTGCGCGCGAGTGGCAAAGCCACTTTTACTTTTGTTCAACCCGATACTTCTTACGAAGTCTTCTCGGTTTGAACATTCCAACGTTATTTACATAACGTTGGGTTTACTTCTAGCTTTTTACAAAGCTAGAAAGTCGTCGCTAGGCGCACATAGTAGAAGTTATTTACGTTGTAGTAGTCTAAGTAGCCGTAGTAAAAGTGCGCGAGATATGCGTAGAAAGTATCGTACTGCGAAGACGACCAGCAGTAAGGACTAAGACCATAGTTGTCATAATTACTTGACGTAATGTTGTTCTTCTCTAATACCTCTCCTCCAAATGCTGCCCATTCACTTTTTGATGGCACAAACCAGCCTGCTTCATATTCATCTTGTATTAAGCCCCACATATCATTTGAGCCTTTCGCTACTGTTGTTCCATTTATTTCTTCATTTGCATAGCAATCCATCATTCTTATTGTATTTACCAAGCCTGTTGGCTTTTCTCCGGCTTTAGCAAAATCATCAGCAGTATTACTTATAATATAGTTTGAATCTAAATGACCATAAGCATTTTGCCACCAATAGTGAGTATTTGAGTCTATATCATCTAGTGCCATTACATAAAATCTATTTTTTCCACTTGTTCCTGATATTGGCGCTATCAATTCTCCTTTTAAGTTTCCAAACTTTGGCTCTGTATAACTTTCATTTACTACATAATATTGCTTTAATCCTGTTTCTACAGGTATACTATATGTTCCCCATTCATCTGTCCACTGACCATCGCCTCTGTTTCCAACCGCTAAGTCTGCAAATATTATGCCATCTGCTACTCCATCTCCTGTAAAGTCTGCATAAGCTATGTTGCCTTCTAATTCTTCTATTGGTTCTGGTGGCTTTGGAATTGAATCATCTATCCAGTTTGCTAATTCACCTAATGCTGTCTGTTCATTTGTTTCTGCATTTCTCCAAGTATTTGCTGCTATTTCTGCCCTGCTAAATATTCCCCCTTGTCCTATTGTTAAGTTAAGTGCAATTCCTGCTAAGATTAACAAAACTATTATGGTTACTACTAACGCTATTAGCGTTATACCTTGTACATTTTTTGCAACTTTGTGCAATACTTTTTTGCTTTCAACTCTGTTTCGTTCTTTGGTTTTTAATTCTTTTACACGTTTCATCTTGTTCATTTTCCTCTCCTTCTTTAGTATTTTTCCTATTTATGTAATTAAAAATTACATAATATAGTTTTAATTAAAATTTAATACACTTTATTTATACATTTATTTTTTCCTTTTGTCAACTACTTTTTACGCTTTACATCATACACACTGTCTATTTTTCCAAGTTCTCTTTGTGCTTTAGTTAAATCTTCTATATTTTTAACTTCCAAAGTAAGTTCAACTGTTGCAATTTTTTCTTTACTAGCTTTTGCAGAAACTGCAACTAATCTTGCATTTGTATTACCAATTACTCTTATAACATCTGCAAGCAAACCTTCTCTGTCATTCGCAAATACTGTTATATCAACATTATAAGCTGATTCTTTCTTTTCGTCCCAGTAAACATCTATAATTCTACCTTCATCTTGAAGCAAATCTTTTACATTTTTGCAATCTTTACGGTGGACTGTTACTCCTCTACCTCTTGTAATATACCCAATTATTTCATCGCCTGGTACTGGATTACAGCATTTTGAAAGTCTAACTAAGCAATTATCTATTCCTTTTACTATAATACCTGTTTTAGAAGATTTTATTTTTGGAGCTTCTTGAAGCTCAACAATTTTTTCTTCAACATTTTCCTCTCGATGAAATTTTCTGTACTCTTCTAATGTTCTTGCAATTATTTTATTTGCAGTAATAGAGCCAAATCCAACTGCTGCATACATATCGTCCAATGTTTTAAAACCATATCTTTGAAGAGCAGGAGTGTAGTATTTTTGAACAAATAAATCTTCTTCAGCCATGCCAATTCTTTTAATTTCTTTTTCAATAAGGTCTTTACCCTTTGCAATGTTTTGCTGCTTTTCATTTTTCTTAAACCATTGTTGAATTTTTGTTCTTGCAGAAGTACTTTGCACAAATTTTAGCCAATCTCTACTTGGACCTTTGCTGTTATCATTTGTAATGATTTCAACAATATCTCCACTTTTTAATTTAGTAACTATTGGCATCATCTTACTGTTGATTTTGCAACCAACCATTTTGTTTCCAACTTCTGCGTGTATCATATATGCAAAATCTATTGGTGTACTGCCCTTTGGAAGTGTTTTTATTTCTCCTTTTGGAGTAAATACATAAACCTCATCCTCAAATAACTCTGTTTTAAGAGTTTTCATAAATTCTTGAGGATCTTGCATATCTTTTTGCCATTCCAAACTTTCTCTTATCCAAGCTAGTTTATCATCTGTAACAACAACATTAGCCTTTTTGCCCTTAAAGAAACTTGATTCCTTATATGCCCAATGTGCCGCAATACCAAATTCAGCAATTCTATGCATATTGTAAGTTCTTATCTGTACTTCAAAAGGTGTACCATTTGGTCCAATCAATGTTGTGTGAAGTGATTGGTACATATTAGGCTTTGGAACCGCAATGTAGTCCTTAAATCTTCCCGGCATAGGTGTATAAAGCTCATGCACAACACCTAGTGCTGCATAACAATCTTTTACAGAATTTACTAAAATTCTTAATGCAAATAGGTCGTAAATTTGGTCTAAAGTTTTGTTATCTCTTTGCATTTTTCTGTAAATTGAATACAAATGCTTTGCTCTACCAGTAATTTCTCCTTCTATTTTTTCCTTCTTTAAATTTACTCTTATTTCTTCTTTTATTTCATCAATAAATTTAAGTCTTTCTTCTCTCTTTTTATCTATTCCTTCTACAAGCTCTCTAAATTCTTCTGGGTATAAGTATTTAAAAGCCAAATCTTCAAGTTCCCATTTTAGAGAATACACACCAAGTCTATTTGCAAGTGGAGCATAAAGATCCATTGTTTCCTTTGAAATTGCTATTTGTCTATCTCTTTTTAAATACTTAAGGGTACGCATATTATGTAATCTATCTGCTAGTTTTATAAGTATAACTCTTATATCTTTACCCATTGCAAGGAACATTTTTCTGTAATTTTCAACTTGTTGCTCTTCTGCACTTACATAATTAATTTTTCCAAGTTTTGTAACGCCATTTACCATTTCAGCAATTTCTGGGCTAAACTCTTTTGAAATATCTTCAATAGTAACATCTGTATCTTCTGCTAAATCATGCATTAATGCAGCACAAATAGTAGCATCATCCAAACCCAAAGTAGAAAGTATATATGCCACGTGTACTGGATGAATTATATATGGCTCACCTGATTTACGCTTTTGATCACCATGATGAGCCACAGCATAATTGTATGCTCTCATTATTAGCTTTGAGTCTGATTTTCTATTGTGCTTTTTCATTTCTGTTATAACGTCTTTTATTGTAACATCTTTATATTCTGACATATATACCCTCCTTTAAATGCTAGTTCTCATATCTTTTAAAGTAATTTGCACGTTTTCAAAATCTTTATATCTATTTACACTTATATTTCCTACAACATCAACTTTGTCACCAATTTGATATTTTTCTGCCAAGTCTCCCATGCTAAAGCCAATTGCATCAATATAAGTATTGCCATCTAAAAGAACTAATTTCAAATGTTTTCCTTCTGATAAAGTTCTAATTGAAATTATTTTTAAATTTTTATATAAAATTACCGGCATATTGTTGCTTTCGCCAAATGGCTCTAAAAGCGATATTTTATCTATTCCAGAAATATCTATATCTGATGAATTAATTTCTTCATCAATTAAAAGTTCTGGCTCTAAGTTTTCTATATTTTTTGTTTTAGCATATTCTATAATTGCTTTTTTGAATGGTTCAAAATTTTTAGTTTTTAAACTTAAACCTATTGCCATACTATGTCCACCACAAGCAGTTAAGTAATCTTTGCAATTATATACAGCATCATGCAAATCAAAACCTGGTATGCTTCTTCCAGAGCCTTTAGAATCTTCTCCTTCAAAACAAACTAAAATACTAGGTTTGTATGTAAGTTCAGTAACTTTTGATGAAACAATACCTATAACACCATGATGCCAGCCCTCTTTGCCTATTACTATGCAAGGCTCATCTTTTTCTTGTTCTATTAATTCTAATGCCTCATTATATATGTTTTTTTCAATAGTTTGCCTTTGCCTGTTATATTCTTCTAATTTATTTGCTAAATTTCTAGCCTCGATTGGATCGTTTGTTAAAAACAAATTTAATGCATCTTCTTGATGACCCATTCTACCACAAGCATTAATTCTTGGAGAAATGCCAAATGAGATAAAACTTGAGTCTATTTTTTTAACTCCAATCATATTTATTAAAGTCTTTAATCCTATATTTTTTGTAACTGCTACAAGCATTAAACCAAGTTTAGCAATTACTCTATTTTCGTCAACAAGCGGAACAATATCTGAAATAGTTCCTATGCAAGCAATGTCTATGTATTTTAGCCATTCATTTTCATTTAAGTTAAGCTTAATACTTAGTGCCTGTGCTAATTTAAAAGCAACTCCACAACCAGCTAGTCCATTAAATGGATACTCGTTGTCTTTTCTTTTAGCATCAACTACTGCTACTGCCTTTGGCAACTCTTCTGGCACTTCATGGTGGTCTGTTATAACCACATCAATTCCAAGACTTTTTGCAAGTTCAACCTCTTTAACTGCTGTAATTCCGCAATCAACTGTAATCATTAAATTATAGCCCTCACTTGCAATTTCTCTTATTGCTTCCTCATTTAAGCCATAACCTTCATTTAATCTATTTGGAATATATGTGCCTACTTCAACTCCCCTGTCTCTAAAAAATCTTTTTAAAATTGTGGTACTTGTAATTCCATCTGCATCATAATCACCATATATAACTATTTTCTCTTTATTTTCCATAGCCTTTAGAATTCTATCTACTGCCTTATCCATATCTGGTAAATCAAAAGGATTATGAAAATCTTTTCTAGTTGGATTTAAAAAGATTTCTATATCTTTGTCAGTTAAATTCTTTTCAGCCAATTTTTGTGCAACAATGTAAGTCAAGTTAAATTTTTGGGATATTTCCGCAATTCTTTTATCATCATTTTGTTTAAGCTTCCATTTTTTATTCATTAAATAAATTCCTCTCTATATGCACTATATTTTACCTCATTTATGAATATTTTTCAATGGATAGCGAAAAATTTTACTTTACCTTTTTCAGTTGGGGACGGTCCTAAATCGAAAAAATATTATTTTTTATTTAAAGTACGTTTCTACTTGAAAAATTTTTTCGATTTAGGACCGTCCCCAACTGAAAAAATCACTCATACTCTTTATCCAAGCAATCATTTAAATAAATTTTGCTTACTAATTTTAGTTCTTGCTTATTCTCGTCAGATAATTCAAAAGAGTATATTTTTTTTGCGTCCGACAATATTATATATCTAATGGCTTTTATTGTGGTGTCACTAATTTGCACAGCACCCTTATCTTGTCTTCCACAACTTTCACATTTAAAGCCACTATCTCTAAAGCTAAAATATCTTAAATTTTCTTTACTGCCACAATTCGTGCATTTATCTATTATTGGTCTAAAGCCTATTATGCTCAAAAGTCTTATTTTAAATATTGAATATATAAATTCCATATCCTTATCTGATTCAGATAACATATATATTGTATTTAATGTTAGTTGAAGTATTCTATATGTATTTTGATTTTCATCTGTAACGTCATTAACAATTTTTGCAACTCTTGATGCATAGGTTAATTTGTCTATGTCTAATCTTAAGTTATAAAATATTTCTATTGGTTCGCATGAATTAATGTGATATGAACTTGCACCTTTGTATAGTAAAAAGTCCCCAAAACACAAAAATTGAGTACCTGCCATTAGTGTACTCTTTGCTCTTCTTGCGCCCTTAGCGCTACACCCTATCTTACCTAAGTCTGGGGTAAGTAGGGTGCACATTTTATCATAATCGCCCATATTGTTTTGGGCTAGTATTAGTCCCTTCGTTTTTATTAGTCCCATTTTTTGCTCTTTCTTTTTTGTAATATTGCTATACTTAAATTTATTATTCGCACTATAACTTAATTTTGCTATTTTTATTTGAATTAGTTAAATTCAAAGTAGCACTTTCATTACTTCTTTGTGCATTACCAAGTATTTGCATTTCATCTGTTTTATCGATTTTTTCCAAAGTCTTATCCACTTCCAACAATTCTAATAAAGTGTTTATATTTCCAGTAGATTTAAATGTATTCCAAGCAATTTGTTTTATCATAACTAAAGTCCTTTCTGGTTCAAGCTAGGATGAGACTTTTTATTTTTATGCTATCATTTTTTCTCTTAAGTCAAGTCTATTCCAGCTTTTAGTCTTCTGCCTTAAAATTTTTCACTATGCTCATGTCATTTATCCAATCCTTTTTTACTTTTACCCAAAGTTTTAGGTTTACTTTTGTATCAAGCATTCTTTCTAGGTCTTCACGAGCATATGTACCAATTCTTTTAAGCATTGAACCATTCTTTCCTATTATTATGCCCTTATGTGATTCTCTTAAACAAAAAATTGTAGCTTCTATGTCGTAAATTTTTTCCATATCTTTGGTCTTTCTGCTTTTCATTTTATTTACTTCTACTAATATTCCATGTGGTACTTCATCTTGCAATAATTTTAACGCTTTTTCTCTAATAGTTTCTTCTGCAAGTTGTCTTAAAGTTTGATCCGTATATTCCTCAGTATCATAATATGCAGGACCTTCTTCTAAATTGCTTTCTATTTCTTTTAAAATTTCTTCCACATTTTTTTCTTTTTTAATAGATACTGGAATTATTGCTTTAAAGTCATATAAGTCTTTGTACAAATTAATTATGCTTGCTAATTTTTCTTTATCTATTAAATCAATTTTATTTATTATTAAAATTGTTTTTTTATTTGCTTCTTTTATTTTATCCATTATTTTTTCATCTATACTGCTCTTGCTTGCATCAATTACATATAACACAATGTCTGCTTCTGGGATTGATTCTATTGCATTTTCAATCATTACATTTCCAAGTTTTGATTTTGACTTGTGAAGTCCCGGTGTGTCTAAAAATATTATTTGTGAATTTGGTCTATTTACAATTCCTTTTATTCTTGTTCTTGTTGTTTGTGGCTTATTTGCAATTGCAGAAACTTTTTCTCCTACTAGCCTATTTATTATGCTAGATTTTCCTACATTTGTTTTTCCAATTACTGCTACAAAACCTGATTTAAATTTTTCCATTTTACTCCTCACTTAAAGCCTCAATTGTCACATTTGCATTTATTGGGCAAATTTGTACAAAAGTATTTCCATCGTTTACATCTATTTCATTTCCGTTTTCATCTTTGTACACAGTTTGTGCACTTCTAGTTGTTTTTTCGCAAGTTATTTTTATGGCTTTACCATTTGTAATATAATATCCATCTTTTGAGCCAACTGTATTCATAGTTTGTCTGCCTTTATTTTCGCCATCATTTAAAGTAGAATTTGCAATAAATTCTACAATAATATTTTTTGCAGTAACATCTTCTCCAGTTGTCCAATCTTTTTGCTCTTTTCCTTTTGAATATCTTGTATAGCGCTTTGTTTCACTATTGTATATCCACTCTACTTTATTTGATTGTGAATATGGTATAGTTATGTCTTCTGCAACTTGACCATTTTCTAAGTTTACTTCATCAGTTGTGTAATTTAGAACAGAATCTTTAGATGATGTTGTTCTATACCCTTTTTTATTTGCAATTTCCAATATTTTTTCTGTTGATGTTGCAACATTATGTGGAGATTTTTTATCTTTTACTCTCCAAAATTCTTTTGTTGTCTCAGATATGCCATTTATGTTATTTACACCTAAAGTTTTTATATCTGCCTGAGCTTGAGGGCTCCAGCCATAGTGAACATATATTGCATCATTTTCTAAAGCATAGTCTAAAAAGTAATGCCTTGAACTTCTTACAGGCCCTATTTTGTCCAAACTTACACCTTTAAATAAAGCCATAAGTCTAGATTCTCCACCTTCAACTATAATTTCATAAACCATATATGCATCATTAAGCCCTGCTTGTGGCTGTGCATCTATGTTGTTATCTATCATTACAGCAATCGGCCTATCACTACCCTTAAATATTTGTACTCCAGGCACTTCTGCAACAATTGTACCTGTTTCATTTTCTGAATTGTTTACAACATCTGTTCCTAAAAATGTGGCATTTTCATTTTGCATTCTATTGTACAATATTGCTGAACATACACCTATTGCTATAATACACAATATTACTACAATTATAATGACTGTTTTTTTCATTATTTACTCCTTTGTGGTATTTATGTTAACTAATTGTGTTATATCTCAAGTGACAATATATGTAGCTTAAGCATTTTGCACAAATGTATATTG
Source organism: uncultured Clostridia bacterium (assembly GCA_944393465.1). Lineage (GTDB taxonomy): Bacteria > Bacillota > Clostridia > TANB77 > CAG-508 > CAG-793. The sequence goes on along the minus strand of CALYAG010000015.1, from coordinate 30,342 downwards.
TAGCTTGAGCAAGTAACTCAATTAGTTAGATTAAATTCTAAAAATAGTTAGTCCATAAACCAAAATAACAATTAATGGTCCCATAAATGCTCCAAACACAACTTCACCAAAGTTACGTGTATCATTTAATCTATTGCCTGCAACCAATATTGAAAGCGCTAAACTTAAGCAAAATACAACTGGGTCTTGCGTGTTAAGCCAAATGGCAGTAAGTATGGCAAATGCCAAAGCGGTTTGCCCACTTGGTACAAAAGTATGATTTGGATTCTTTTGACTTCTATAATTTGATGCTGCTTTTACAGCTATTATGCCTATTACAGTTAATATTATTGCCACAAATGCTAAATGAGTTGGTGATGAAATCATTTGGCTAAATACACTTTGTCCCATGTTAGCAAGTTCTGTTTCTCTAAAAAATAAAAAGTAGGCAACTACTATATCATTACAAGCAGCAAGTACAACAGCCCCTGCTGCAACATCTTTTGCTATTTTTGCTTTTGGATGATATACATCAACATATAGGTCTACAACAGTTTCTATTGCCGTATTTATCATTTCTGCAAATATTACAAAAAATACTGCAAAAGTTAAGCACAAAAACTCAGCTGTTGTAAAATTGTAAAACAAGCTAAGTATCATTACAATTACACCTATAATAAGCTGTTTTTTTATGTTGCTTTGCGTTGTTGCTGCATATACTATTCCATTTACTGCATTATTGCAGGCTTCCATAAAATTGTGATTATAGAGCCTTTCATCCTTTTTCTTCATACATCTCTCCCCTTGCAATGCACATTATTTTTATTCTATCTTAAACCTCAATATACGTTATTCTGCATTTACTTCACGGTTCGCCCACGCTCAACTATTGAATATTTTAGTCCCTAGTAATTCCAAGTTTGTTTAAAACTGCATCTTCCTTTTGGCGCATTTCTTTTTTGTCATTTTCCTCCATATGGTCATAACCCATTAAGTGATAAAAACCATGAACTACCATATATGCAAGCTCTCTTTCAAAACTATGACCATATTCTACTGCTTGTTCTTTTACCTTTGGTATGGATATAATTAAATCTCCAAGCACATCTTCTACTTCGTAGCCATTTTTTAGCATTTCTTCAAGTTCTTGTTTTTCAAACATAGGAAAAGAAAGTACATCAGTTGGTTTATCTATGTTTCTAAACTTTTTATTTGCATCTTGAATAACCTCAGGCACAGTTAAAGTTATACTAATGTATAACTTTAACTTATCTAAACCCTCGGTTTTAAAACATTCATTAACTACTTTGTTTATAAGTTCTTCATATTCTTTATTTGGTTCTAATCTATTGTATTCAATATCAGCTAGCTGCTCCATCTTGTATTTCCTTTCTAACTCTCCTATCTTGTACTAACTCATATTTACCTGTTTTGCAAGAATTCTTAACTGCTCTCATATCTCCCAAATTAACAAGTCTGTTTCTGTAGAATTGTAAAATTCTAAAGTATTTATCATTGTATTTTTCTAGCTTTTTCATATCTTCTCTAATGTATAAGATTTGCTTTTTAATATCATAGTCTTTAAGGCCTTTTTCTCTAGCAGCCTCCAAGGCCTTGCATTTTTCTGCAAATTTAAGATACTCATTTTTTTCTTTTGGCTTGTCCCAATAAATTTTAACAGCAAGAAGTTTGTTGTTATATTGTTCAAATAATCTAAGTAGCAATTGATAAGCATTTTCCCTTTTTCTAGGTATTTTTGTATCTACAATTAAGTTTCTTACATCCTTCATAAGCTTTACATAACATTTTTCTGCTGTAACAAGAGGAATGCTGTGTACAAATAATTTTCTACTAATACCTAGCAAAATCATTCGCTTATCCAAAATATCTACTTGATCAAGTTTGCCTACCTCGTATGTTTCAAATAAACTGCATTGTTTAATAAGTTCAACATCAGTTAGTTTTCTTAAAGGAAGAATGTTTGTAATGTAATCTTCTAATGTGTCAAATAATTTATCATAAACTTCATCCTTTTGTGCCTCTGTAAGTTTTTCAGTTAATTTCATAGAGTAATGTTTTAGCAAGCGCTTAAAAATATGCTCCATTTCATACATATAAAAATCTTCGTATGAATGAGTTAATTTTTGCTTTTTGGTTTCTAAAACATTGTTATAATCTAATTCTAATAAGTATTTTTGCTTTCTAAGTTTATATTCGAGTTCATCCGTATCTTTTAATCTAATAACATTATAATATTTAGACAATGCATCTTTTTCAAAATCGCTGGCGGAGTCAGTTTTGACTCTTTTATAAATTGTATCAATTACTAATTGGTCAATGGCATCTAAGTATAAAGAATATGCCTCTTCAAACTTTTGATTTAAAGCTTCCTTTTTGCCGTCATCTTTACATTCATTTACTTGATGATAACTCTTTAAAACCGATGTTCTTTTAATGCTAATTAATAAATTATTTATGCCTGTTTTTGTAGGCGTAAGTAGCTTTGTAAATGTACTACTTAATTTTGAAAAGAATGTCTTTTTTGTATCATAAACTCTTAAACTTTTTTCTCTAGCTTCCATACATACCACCTTTCAGAATACTATTTTCTCTTTTGTTCCTATGTTCTCTGTAACAACATATGTAACTTTTACATCATAAAAACTGCCCATATCTGTTACGGAAACTTGCTTTTCAGCCGAATCTACATTTGTTATAAGGCTATTTAGCTTTTCTTCTGCTCTAATGCTTCCTTCCTCTTTTGCCTGTTCTTCATTATATGTAATTTCTGTATTTGTAACCTCATAATTTGTGTATTTTATAATTTCAATTGGTAAATAAAAATTAGAAAATAGTTTTATTTTTTTACTCGTATACATTGTATCATAATTTTCATATTTTGAAAGGGTTTTGTAAAAATTTATTTTAAAATTATTTATTTTAATTGCATATTTATTTTCTGAATTACCAGTTTTCTCTTTTTTCGTCTCTTTTTTGTATATTTTTTCACTTTGCGCGTAGGTAACTTTTGCTTTTACTTCTCCTTGAGCATTTACATAATTCTTCCCTGTGTATTTTCCTTCCATATATCCTGCAATAAGAATATCTCCTTGTTTAACCTCTGTCCCTTCAGTTACCATAATTGTTCCATTTTGAGCTGTAATTTTTTCTATGACACCATCTTTGCTTGCAATAATATTGCAATAATCATTTTCATCAACTATTTCTGGTTTGCTGTCTGCTTCAACAATTTTTACAATTGCATTTGTGCCTGTAAGCTCAATTCCTATCCATGCAATATCATCTCTTTGGTATCTTATTTTATTTACAATTTCTTCTGTATTTACCTTTGATTTTAATGTGCCTATTTTTAGTCCATCTGCATTTAAAGCCTCAATAATTTCATTTGAATCAATAGCTGTATTTCCTGTAACTTCAATGTTCCACACAAATTTAGATAATGCAAATATTATTGCAAATACAAGTAAAAGAAGAATGAAAAAAATCTTTCTTTTTTTATACTTTTTTAAAATAAAAGGCAAGCCATGTTTGCTTTCAATTTTTATTCTACAGCCATGCTTTTTTGCAATTTTAATTGCTTGCTTAAATTCTTCTGCTCCTATTTTCATATGCATAATTGTAGACTTGGTTCTTTCCATTCCCCAAAAGAATATGCCTTTGCTCATACAGGTGTTTATGAATCTTTCTATGTAATAGCCTTCTACTGTAACGTTTAGGTATCCAAATATGTAGTTTAGTAAAATTTTGAAAAACATAAGCTCCTCCTTTTTATATTAAGCTTCAATATACATTTACTTTGCGTTTCGCCTATTTGGCTCAGCTCTTGCACGCGAGGTATTTACTCATATTTTTCAAAATCTACACTCTCTATGTTACCTGTTATAATTAGGTCGTCTTTTGTCATTTCGTTCATAAGTAGCTCAAACCCATTTATATTAATTAGTCCCGTGCTCATTTTTATTCTTATAAAAAAATCTTGATATTCAAGTATTGCTTTATAATTTTCTATTAGCATTCTATTAAACCCTAAAATGGTCACTTTTGCTATGTCTGAACTAAGTTCTTCAGGAATGTCAAATAATTTATCAAATTTATTCAAAATTTCCTCCTTAAAAAATACATTTTTTGCATTTGCCTCACGGTTTCTTCTTAAGTGAAAACGATTGCACTCTCCGACTCAAGTTACCTCACAAACTCATCTAAGCTTTTAAATTCATAGCCCTGATTTTTGATTTCTTTTATAACCTCATCTAAAATATTTGCATTATCTTTTGAAGTAGCGTGAAGTAGCATTATCTCTCCATTATGCAAATTGTCATAAATTTTAGATTTTGCATACTCTTCTCTTCCTTGATTATCTTCTACCCAATCATCATAGGCAAATGACCACATTACAGTCGTGTAGCCAAGAGTATTTGTATATGCAATGCTTGCCTCGCTATACTCGCCTTTTGGAGGTCTCATATATTTCATTTCATAATTAAATTTTTCATACACATTTTGGTGTAAAGTCATGACTTCTTCTTTGATAGTTTCATTTGTGCAAGAAGGCATACTTTTATGATTAACTGTGTGATTTCCAACTATGTGCCCTTCATCAATCATCCTTTTTACCAAATCTTCACTGGTTTTTAAATACTGTCCTGTTATAAAGAAAGTAGCTTTTACATCATTTTCTTTAAGCACATCTAATATCTTCTCAGTATAACCCGCCTCATAGCCATTATCAAAAGTTAAATATATATATTTATATTCATCACTTCCCATTGCCATACCATTAAATTCATTTATAATTCTTAAATTTTCACTGCCTAGGTCTGGCTGAGCGTGATTTTTTCCTCTTTTTATACCCCATTCTATTTTTTTAGTGCTAAGTGCACTATTACTTACATCTATAACTTGAAAATTATTGCTAATTCCTGCAACAAATATGATAAAAATTATAAAAAATAACAAACAAACTACTACTATGATTTTAATAATTGTTTCATTACACCAAGAACAAAAATTACCCATATAATTACCTCCTTTGTAATTATATGAGTAATTTTGATTAATATGAAATGAATTATTAATATTTGCAACATTGAAATTATGTTGGTAAATTAATTTTCTAGCAAATACTCTCTCAAAGTATCAGTCTCTATTATTGAAATTTCTGTTTCAAGGCTATCTAATTTATATAGCACTGAACAATCTTCTAAATTTATCTTTACTAATTTTTTAAAAATATCACTTCTTTGTCTACTAAGTTCTAGATAATTTGTTTCTTTTAGAACTTTGTTAAATTTATTTTCATATTTTTGCTCATCACTTTTATTTATTATCATCTTTTTTCCTAAAGCTGTCTTTTTAATAATAACATTTGATTTTTCTTCTTTTGCAATTAAAAATGCTGCTTCATTTTCCAACTTCCTTAGTTTTTTGTCATATTCATTAAATTTTTTTATTAATTCTACATTTTCTTTACTGCTGTTCATTAAAGTTAAGTATTTAATTGATTGCTCTTTTTTTAAATATAATTCTTTTAACTTTTGGTTGTCATCTAAAATGTTTTCTACCTTCGCTAATGCTTCTTTTAATTCCTTTTGTTCACTTTGATTAATTTTCATATACATATCCCCTTTCTTTTATCCGCCTACTCTTAATAGTTATGTATAAAAAGATGATAAAATTTGCAAAATATACTTTAGGCGGTGATTTCATGAAAAATATTACTAATAAACGAAAATACAGTAATGCTCTTAAGGGTAAACTTAATACTGTTGGAAAAAACATTTTCAATTTAAGGACAGAACATAAAATGTCTAGACAAAAATTATCCGATAAACTAATGCTAAAAGGTGTAGACATATCAACACAATCTATTTACGACATTGAAGTTGGCAAAAGAACAGTTCTAGATTATGAATTATGTGCCATAGCAAAAGAGCTTGATACTTCTGCTGATGAGCTGTTAAAAGATTTTAGTTATAAATTAGATAATGATAATGACTGATTTACAGTTTTTTCCATATAAAAACATTAATTCTATATTTTTACTTTTAGTTTGACGATTATACGTCTATTTTTTTTGCCTTTTCATTGGTTTTGACTAAAAATACATTCTCTTTTGTTTTTGCAAAAAAGATATAAAAACTTATATATTTGAAATAAAAATTTGAAGTAATTTATGTTACCATAATTTTACACTCTTATTATATTACATATTTGGTCAACTGTCAATTGAATTTTTACAAGAATTGGAATTGGTTGTCAAACGGGACGGTTCTAAATGACAATCACATCAGTGTGATTGTCATTTAGAACCGTCCCATTTGACAAAATTTTCGTTTTAGGACCGTCCCCAACTGAAAAAAATTATTTACCATAGTAACTATCTAGCATAATTTGTTTAATTTCGCTTACTAGTGGTACTCTTGGGTTTGCTGATGTACATTGGTCTTCAAATGCTCTATCTGCTAGCATATCTACTTTAGCTAAGAATTCTTTTTCATCTATTCCAGCCTCTTTAAATGATTTTGGAATACCAACATCTGCTCTTAATTTATCTACTTCTTTTACTAATGATTCTAATCCTTCGTCATCAGTATATGCTGGGAAGTTCATTCTTCTTGAAATTTCTGCATATTTATGTTTTGCAACATAATATTCATATTTTGGGAATGATACAAATTTTGTTGGGTCATCTACACCATTATATTTTATTACATATGGAAGTAAAATTGCATTTATTCTTCCATGTGGTAAATGGAATTCAGCGCCTATTTTATGTGCCATTGAGTGACATACTCCTAAAAAAGCATTTGTAAATGCCATACCTGCTATAGTACTAGCATTGTGCATTTTTTCTCTAGCTTCTTTATTTGAGCCATCATTATATGCTACCCTTAAATATTTAAATACTAATTCAGTTGCCTTTTCAGCCAAACCATCTGTGTAATCTGATGCCATATTTGATACATAAGCCTCTAATGCATGTGTTAAAACATCCATTCCTGTATCTGCTGTAACACTCTTTGGTAAACTCATAACCAAGTCTGGATCAACTATTGCAACATCAGGTGTTAATTCATAATCTGCTAATGGATATTTTTTATTTTTCTCCTTATCTGTAATTACAGCAAAAGATGTAACTTCTGAACCTGTACCTGAAGTTGTAGGTATTGCAACCATTTGAGCTTTAGTACCTAACTTAGGGAACTTATATGTTCTTTTCCTAATATCCATAAATTTAAGTTTCATTCCTTCAATATCTGCATCTGGATGCTCATAGAATAGCCACATTCCTTTTGCAGCATCTATTGGGCTACCACCACCAAGTGCAATAATAACATCTGGCTGGAAGTTATTCATCATTTCAACACCTTTTTTAATTGTTTCAAAAGATGGATCTGATTCTACTTCTGCAAATATTTGTGAATGCACATATTTTTCTCTTTTTCTTAGGTAATATAAAACTTTATCTACATATCCTAACTTAACCATTCCTTCATCAGTTACTATAAAGGCTTTTGAAATATCCGGCATTTTTTCTAAATATTGTAGTGAACCTGCTTCAAAATATATTTTATTTGGAATTTTAAACCATTGCATATTAACTCTCCTTTTTGCTACTCTTTTAATATTTATTAAATTAACGCTTGAAACATTTGATGTTGTTGAGTTTCCTCCAAATGTTCCACAGCCTAGTGTAAGTGAAGGCATATTTGTGTTGTAAATATCTCCAATTGCACCATGAGTAGAAGGTGAGTTTACTATAATTCTTCCCACTTTTACTCTTTCAGAAAATTCTTGAATAACATTTTCATCTTCTGAATGAATTACAGCAGAATGTCCCATACCGCCAAATTCAATTAACTTTTCTGCTAAGTCAATACCTTCTTTAGAATCTTTTACTATGTAATATGCTAGAACTGGACTTAGTTTTTCCTTAGAGAATGGATATTCAATTCCAACTCCATTTTCTTTTAAAACTAATACTTTTGTTTCTTTTGGTACTTCTATATCTGCCATTTTTGCAATAAAATATGGAGACTTACCAACAACAAAACTATTAAGTTTATCTTCATCAAACATTTTTTCTCTTAATCTTTTTGTTTCATCTGCATTTAAGAAATAGCATCCCGCTTCTTTCATAAGTTTTTCAAATTCTTCATGAATTTCCTTATCTACAATTACAGATTGTTCAGAAGCACAAATCATACCATTATCAAAAGATTTAGACATAACTAAATCATTTACTGAAGTTTTTAATTTAGCTGATTTTTCTATATAGCATGGAACATTTCCAGGTCCAACTCCAAGTGCTGGCTTTCCGCATGAATAAGCAGCTTTAACCATACCTGTTCCACCTGTTGCAAGAATTAAATTTACATCTGGATGATTCATAAGCATATTAGTTGCTGTTATAGATGGCTTTTCTATCCAAAGAATACAATCTTTTGGTGCTCCAGCAGCTACTGCAGCATCTCTAACAATTTCTGCTGCTCTTGTACTACATTTTTGAGCACTTGGATGAAATCCAAAAATTATAACATTTCTAGTTTTTGCTGAAATAAGTGATTTGAACATAACTGTTGAAGTTGGGTTTGTTACTGGAGTTACACCCGCAATTATTCCAACTGGCTCTGCAATTTCTTCATAGCCCTCTTCTTCATTTTGATTTATAATACCAACTGTTTTATCATATTTTATACTGTGATAAATATATTCTGTCGCAAACATATTCTTAGTTATCTTATCTTCATATATTCCTCTATCTGTTTCTTCCACTGCTAGTTTTGCAAGTTCCATGTGATGTTCTTCACCAGCCATAGACATTGCTTTTACTATTCTATCAACATCTTCTTGTGATAGTTTCATGTACTCCTCAGATGCTTTTTTAGCTCTTTTTACCAAGTCATCAATCATTTTTTTGATTTCTTGCTTTTCTGTTTCAGTAATTTCTTTTGCCATAATACCCTCCTTATTAATCGCATTATATATGAAAAAATTTAAAAAGTAAATGATTTTAAAATAAAAGATATTCTCTTATTTGTACAAAATAAAAAGATATGCTCTATTATCTATAATCTCCTTATAGACATTCGCATATCATATCCATTATTACCTATCTTCTCTATCCATTTTTTTAGAATATTTATCTCCAAAACCTATTCAAGTTCCTTATCTCTTCTCATTTCTTCTAACGAATAAGCTCTTCTGCGAATACTAGTATCTATTGAATTTATTTGCCTTTCCACATTTTGCAAATCGACTACTAAATTATAAATTTGATTTAAAATTTTCATTGCTACTGATTCACTCATAATTTTATTTCCTTCTCTCTATATATTATTATTACAAACTTTTTCTACATTTATTATTTTATCTTAATCTTTCTTCTATTCTTTCGTCATACAGTAATTTCCACATTCCTTTTGGCTCTGGTAAATCTATAAAACTCATTTCTTCTTTCGTAGTTGGATGAACTATTGTTAGCTTATATGCCCACAAGCAAATACCAATTCCTGCCCCTCTTCCATGATATTTATTATCTCCATATATTGCATGCATTCTACTTGAAAGCTGTACACGAATTTGATGATGCCTTCCTGTATGCAAATTTATTCTTAATATAGAAAGATTTTCTTTCTCATCATAGCCTAACACTTCATAATCTAAAACCGCTTCTTTTGCATTTTTCTTGGTTTGTTTTACTACATAACTAGTATTATTCTTCTCATCTTTCCACAAATAGTCAACAAGTGTATCTTTTTCTTTTTCCATTTTGCCATTACATATAACTAAATACTCTTTTTTAAATGTTTTATTTCTTACTTCTTCACTTAATCTTGATGCAGCTTTTGAAGTTCTCGCAAATACCATTACTCCGCCAACTGGTCTATCTAGCCTATGTACTAAACCTAAATATACGTTGCCAGGCTTATTATATTTTTCTTTTAAGTATTCTTTAATAAGTGTAAGCATATCCTTGTCACCAGTTTTATCTGATTGTGATGGTATATTTACAATTTTTTCTACTACTATTATGTGATTATCTTCATATAAAATTTTCATTATTTCTTCCTACTTTTTAATATCTTTTCTAACTCTATTTCAGCTTTTTTTACAAAATAATTATCTTACTCTTCCCATCTACCATAAATTCCACAAGGTAAAATCAATTTTGAATTAGTCATAGGTAAGCCTAATTCTCCATGGCTAAATTTTCCACCGACTTTTTTAGGAATATTTATCCTAAGCAAATTTTCTAAAACTTGACTTGAAATTCCTGTAGTATATGAGTTAATTAAGAAAAATAAAGGTTTATCAGAGAGTACATTCATACATAGTTCTACTAAATCAGCTATATTTTCTTCAAACTTCCATACCTCACCATTTGCTCCTCTTCCATAAGAAGGTGGATCCATAATTATTCCATCATATTTATTTCCCCTTCTGATTTCTCTGTTAACAAATTTTACAACATCATCAATTAAAAATCTAATTGGTCTTTCTCTTAGCCCTGATGAAGCTACATTTTCCTTTGCCCATTCGCACATTCCTTTTGAACTATCAACATGGCAAACAGAGGCGCCTGCTTTTAAACAAGCTACACTAGCACCTCCGGTATAAGCAAATAAATTTAGTACTTTTATCTCTCTATTGCTATTTCTTATTTTGTTCATCATCCAGTCCCAATTTACTGCCTGTTCTGGGAAAATACCTGTGTGCTTAAATCCCATTGGTTTAATATTGAAAGTTAAATCTTTATATTTAATCTGCCAAGATTTTGGTAATGGTTTAATAAAATTCCAATTTCCACCACCAGTGTTACTTCTATTATATCTGGCATTTGCATTCTTCCATTTTTCTGGAAAAGATTTTTCTTTCCATATTATTTGGGGGTCTGGTCTTATTAGTATAATATTTCCCCATCTTTCTAGTTTTTCGCCATTTGCCATATCTAGTATTTCGTAATCTTTCCAATTATTTGCTACGTCCATTTTTCCTGTTCCCTTCTTCAACTTAAATTTTACTTCATTACAATGTGCCTAACACTTGCACAAACTGATACAAAAGTGAAAACAATATTGCTTGTACAATTACAGAAGTTATTACTAATCCTGTTATTATTTTTTTGCTCATAATCCCCTCCTACAATTATAATATACTAAATTATATTCAGGGCTTATCCTATTTATTACTTAATTCGTCTCTCATTTTTTGCGCTTTTTTTCACTTTTATTCGCATACTAATTTTATATCAATTTGCATTTAATTCATCCTTTATTTTTTGAGCTAATTCTTCATTAATTCCCTTAACTTTTGTGATTTCGCCAACATCCGCTTCTTTTATTTTTTGCACACTTCCAAACTTCTTTAGTAGTAAAGCCTTTTTAGTAGTACCTACACCTTTTATATCATCTAAAGCAGATTTACTCATCGACTTGTCTCTTAAAAACTTATGATATCCTATCGCTGTATCATGCACCGTGTCTTGGAATTGTGTAATCAAATTAAATATTTCATCAGAGATTGGTATTTCATTCCTATTTTCATCAATTAAAGCTCTAGTTCTATGCTTGTCATTTTTTACCATACCAAATACTCTTATTCCAAGCTGTTTTCCACTTTCTTTTTCTACATTGTGGATAGCTGTAAGGATTGCTCTTATTTGAGTAATACCTCCATCTGCAAATATTAAGTCTGGTAATTTTCCAAAACCATCATCTTCTTTATCTATTGAATGTCTTAATCTTCTTTCAACAACTTCTTGCATACATCTAGGGTCATCTTGCTCAAATACAGTTTTTATTTTAAATCTTCTTGATAAATTCTTTTTTATAATGCCATCTATCATAACACACATTCCAGCAACCATATATGTTCCCGAAATATTTGATATATCAAAACACTCAATTTTTCTAGGTAGTTTATCTAATTTAAGTGCATCTTTCATTTCCACAATTATATGCTGATTGCTCTTTTGCTTATTTTGCAAAGTAATTTTAGCATTATTTTCAGCCATTTCAACTAATCTTAACTTTTCGCCTTTTTGTGGAACTTTGATTTCAACTTTTCTTTCAGCCATCTGAGTAAGCCATATTTCTAGAAGTTCTCTATCTTCAATATCTTCTTTTATCATAATCTTATTTGGAAAGAAACTTCTTCCAATATAATATTGTTTTATAAAATCAGATATTATTTCTTTATCATCCTCATCATTTAGACCTTTTAAGAAAAAATTATCTCTTCCCACCATTTTGCTATTTCTTATATAAAATATTTCTATGCAAATTTCGTATTCATCTTTATAAAGACCTATAACATCTATATCATGCTCAGAAATATTTGATACCTTTTGTCTTTGTGAAATTCTATCTATTGCATTAATTTGATCTCTTAATTCTGCAGCCTTCTCATAATCCATCTTTAAAGAAGCCTCTTTCATACTCTGCTCTAGTTCTTTTCTTACACCGTCTGTTTTTCCATCTAAAATAGATATAATTTGATTAATTTGCTTATGATAATCTTCTTTACTAATATATCCTTGACATGGTGCAGAGCATCTTTTTATATGATAATTTAAACATGGTCTATCTTTATATTTAAAACTTTTGCATTGTCTTATTTTAAATTTAGATTTTATAAATTCACACATTTCTTTTGCAGCACCTGAATTAGGATAAGGTCCAAAATACCTTGCCCCATCATTAAGCACTCTTCTCGTCATATATACATCAGGAAAATCTGCTTTAACATTTATTTTTATATATGGATATGTTTTGTCATCTTTTAAAAGCACGTTAAATTTAGGCATATTCTTTTTAATAAGGTTACACTCTAAAACTAAAGCCTCCGCTTCATTATCACAAACAATATACTCAAAATGGTCTATTAAAGCAACCATATTAAGTATTCTTTGAGTCTTTTTAGTTTTTCTAAAATACGATGTAACCCTTCTCTTTAAATTAATAGCCTTACCAACATATATTATTTTATCATTTTTATCGTGCATTATATACACGCCTGGTTTATTAGGTAATTTTTTTAATTCTTCTTCTATGTTAAACATTTCTTTTCCTTCAATTTTTTCAGTTGGGGACGGTCCTAAATCGAAAATTTTCGTTTTAGGACCGTCCCCAATCGAAAATTAATATTTTTTCTCTTACACACAATTATATTGTATCAAAAAATTACATAAATTTCAATAAATATGTGCACCTAGCTTATAATTTGTATTTGGATGAACACAAAATAATTTTTTTCATATTAATAAAAATAATAGACGTTGAAAATTATCAACATCTATTTCCTTTGCATATTAAATTTTTATTGAGGAGGAATTAATTATAAATTTCAAACTTTTCTACACTTATTACATCTATTTGAGCTGGATATGTATCTCTAATTAAACCTGTATAAATTACTCTTACATTATCTCCTACTTTAAAATCTTTTCCTTGGGTATTAATTAATAATTTATCTCCCAATCCTTCTCCATTTTCTATTGGTTTAATCCACATTACATTGTCTAATACTTCCAAAACTTCTGCTCTAAATTCAGGGGCAACTGGGTATATAGTAGCATTTGAAGGATAGGAAACTATAAATATATCTTCATAATTTTTTCCGTTATCATTTTGATTGATTTCAGCAACTAAATCGAGCTCTAAATTAACAGAATCTTCACTTTGTTTTAAATTTATTGTATATATATTTTCCGGAATATCACTGTTTGTTTCAATAATTCTATCTTCATTTGCACTATATTCATCTCGTGTCAAATCTCTTTTTAAAATATAATTTTCTCCATCAAAACTCAAATCATATAAAATCAGCTGCCCTTCTATGGTTGTTGTCGCAATTCTAATCGAACTTGCAACTCTATTTTTGGCATCATGTTTAGTTTTTTCTATAAAATCATCTAAATATTCTTTATTATAAACTGCGTGTGGCATAATTGTAAAACTTCCGTCTTTTATAGCCTGCTCAATAGTATAACTTTGTGGTAGTTCTTCTAAACTTGCATTTTTGGTATCAATTTGATTTTCTGTAACATTATTGCCAACTTCATTATTTTTCACAGTATTATAATTAGTTTCCACGCCATTATAATTTGCTACTTTTTCATCATTTTTAAAACCTCTTAAGCTAAGAACCACTAATCCTACAGCCACAGCTAAAGCAATAAATATGACAATTCCTATTAAAATTTTGTTTTTCATAAGTACCCCCTAAAAATAAATTTATTAAAACTTTTTTAACATCTTTAATTTTTTAGAATTTATTTTAATTTTGTTGTCTGTTTTAATAATCTACTATTTAGACAATTTATTTTTACGTTTTAGTTGGTATTTTACAAATTTTATTAAAAATATAATAGCAAATACTAAAAATAATATTGATAAAAAATAAAGTGGCAACTTTGTAGTTGTGTTTATACTAGCATTTTCTACTGTTTGCGTGGTCTCATTTAAGTCTTCACTATTTTGACTCTCATTAATATTGTTTTCATATTCTTGTTTTTCATCTTCTGTAATCGCTGAATCTGTAATTGTTGTATCAAAGCTATCTGTCCAATCCATTTCATTATTTTGTGAACTATTTTGTTCCTCACACACATTTTTATCCAATAATTTTACAACACTCAAACATATTGCAAATAAGCACAAATTTGTTATAAATAGTTTTAATGTATAAATAGCCGAGTAATATTTCCATTTAACAGTATTTTCATTTTTGCCTAGTATTTTAGCTATTTCTTTAAATGTAAAATTTGACTCTGTTTTTAACTTTACTATAAGCTCTTCTTCTGAATTTAACTTTTTCATTAATTCTTTGTAGCTAGCTTCATTAATTAAGTTTGAAATTCCTTCATCATCTTTGTAAATTTGAAGATCATCTATATTTATATCTTTTCTTTTTTGTTTTATATAATTTAAAGTTTCGTTTTTTACAACGGAATATAACCAAGACGCTTCATTTTTTGTTGGTAGCTTTTCTTTTGGTAATTTATATATTTTTAAAAATAAATTTTGCACAATATCTTCACTGTCTTCTTTATTTTTTATAATACAAAAAGCTATTTTGAAAACATAATCTTTACATTCTTTGTAAAATATTTCAAAATTTTGCTCTTTATTTTCTATTACATTTTGCATTGCTACATGGAGATTATTTTTATTCATTAAATTACATTCCCTTCTACAAAGTTTTTACTCTAAACTTTTTTAGTATCAAATTTTCCTAAGCTTTTGTTTTACTTTTTTAAAATCACACATTTTCTTTTTCAAGCTTAAGCAGTTTTTCTTTAACATCTAAGCCTCCTGCATATCCAACTAACTTTTTATTGCTCCCAATTACTCTATGACAAGGAATAATTATCATTATTTTATTTTTATTATTTGCCATTCCAACCGCTCTAGAGCCTTTTGGATTTCCTATGCGCTTTGCTATATCCAAATACGTACAAGTTTCTCCATATGGTATTTTTAAAAGTTCTTTCCATACTTTTATTTGAAAATCTGTGCCTTCTAGCTTTATTGGAATATCAAATTCTTTTCGCATACCTTCAAAGTACTCATCTAGTTGATTTTTTGCATTTTTTATTAGTTCTGTTTCTTTTTTTATGCAATTTTTATCGCAAAACATAGTATCTAATAATTCTTTACTTACTCCTCTATTTTTCTTTCCTTGAATTGATTTTATCTCTGCCAAATTATTATTTTTTAGTAATTGTACTTTTACTATTTTTTCATTTTCTTCGCATATTGCTAATTTTCCTATTTCAAAATCATAAATTTTGTAAAACATCTTGTTCTCCCAATAATTAATCTTAATATCTCTATAACTTAACTTAATGTTTTTTATACCCTAACACATTTTTTTATAAAAATCAAATTAAACAAATCTCATAAGTTTAACTTTCAATGAAATTGCACAAGTTAAATTGCCAAAGTACTTGCACTTTTATTTATTTTGTTGTATAAACTATACTAGGTTTCTTAGTTTTTAAGGTTACTCTATTATGCATAAAGGTTCATAATAAATTCAAAAGTAACTTTAATATTAATATTTAGCGCCTGGACAGCTAATTCAAGAGGCTTGCCTATCAATTAATTATTAGCAAAGTCTAAATTGCTGTTGACGAGGATAGAGTTTATCGAAATACTCGGCGGATACTCTATGGCACACTATTGCCAAAGGCATTTACAAAAAATACTAGTAATAGTATAAAGGCTAATTTGATTTTAATACATAATATGAAATTAAGTTGCCTTAAAATATAGGAAAAATATATTTTAACAAAATAATGTCAGTAGTCTATGGAACCTAAGTAAATAATTGCACTTATATAGCCCAATCTATTTATTCAAATAGATTGAGACTTTAAGTCAAATTCATAAGGAGGTCCATATGTGTGGAATTGTAGGATACATTGGTACAAAGAAAGCAGTACCAGTGCTTATTAAAGGATTGCTTTCATTAGAATATAGAGGTTATGACTCTGCTGGTATTTGCGTACTAGATAATGACAAATTAGATGTTGTAAAAGACAAAGGCCGTGTTAAAAACCTAGAGGAAAAACCTGAGCTTTCAAAATTATTAGGAAATATGGGTATAGCACATACTAGGTGGGCAACACATGGTATTCCATCAAAGGAAAATGCTCACCCTCACTTAGATTCTACTGGTAAATTTGCAGTAGTTCACAATGGCATAATAGAAAATTACACCGAACTTAAAGAGTTTTTAACATCTAAAGGATATACATTAAAATCTCAAACAGATACAGAAGTTATTCCTAACCTTATTTCATATTATTATGATATAGAAAAAGATGTACTTAAAGCAGTGGATTTAGCAATAAAATCTCTAAAAGGTAGTTATGCAATAGAAGTAATTACACCTTACTTAAAAGATGAAATAATAGTTGCTAGAAAAGATAGCCCTTTAGTTATAGGTATTGGAGAAGGCGAAAACTTTATTGCTTCAGATATTCCAGCTGTTTTAAATTATACAAGTAAATTCTATTTTCTAGACGACAAAGAATTAGCAGTTGTAAAAAAAGATAAAATTACATTTTATAATTATGATTTAGAAAAAATTTCTAAAGATGTTAAAGATATTGAATGGGACTGTGCAAGTAGTGAAAAAGGTAAATTTGAAGACTACATGCTTAAAGAAATATATGAACAACCAAATGTTGTTATGGAAACAATTGGTTCAAGATTAAAACCAAATGAAAAATGCTATTTTGATGATTTAGATATTGATTTAAGCAGTATTCGTCAAATATACATTATAGCTTGCGGTACTGCTATGCATGCTGGTTTAGCTACAAAATATACATTTGAACATTTTTGTAAAATACCAGTAGAAGTTGATATGGCTTCTGAATTTAGATACAGAGACCCATTAATAGATGAGCATACTTTATGCATTTTTGTAAGCCAATCTGGTGAAACTGCTGACACAATTGCAGCACTTAAACTTGCTAAAAGTGCTGGCTCTACTACTTTAGCAGTAGTAAATGTTATTGGTAGCTCAATTACAAGAATTGCAGATTACACAATTTATACACACGCTGGGCCTGAAATAGCAGTTGCTTCAACAAAAGCATATACTTGCCAAGTTGTATTACTAAACATATTAGCTGTATATTTTGCAGAATTACTTGGCAAAACATCTCAAGAATTGGAAGATTTTAAAAATGAAATATTAGAACTTCCTGACAAGTTAAGATTAATTTTAGACTCTACTAAAAATATTAAAGAATTTGCAGATGAAGTTCATGATAAAAAAGACATATTCTTTATAGGAAGAAATACAGACTATGCAGTTTCAATGGAAGGCTCTTTAAAACTAAAAGAAATTTCATACATTCATTCTGAAGCTTATGCAGCTGGCGAATTAAAACATGGTCCAATTGCATTAATTGAAGATGGTGTAACAGTTGTTGGAATTGCTACAAACCCAAAATTAGTTGACAAAACAATGAGCAATTTAGAGGAAGTAATTACAAGAGGTGCAAATGTTATGGTTGTAAGCAATGCGTCTTTGCCTAACATCAAAATTAGTTGTAACATAAAAATCCCTGAATGTTCTCCTATGCTTTCACCTGTATTATCTGTTGTACCTTTGCAACTATTTGCATATTATATTGCAAAAGATAAAAATTTAGATGTAGATAAGCCTAGAAATTTAGCTAAATCTGTAACAGTTGAGTAAATTTTTCAGTTGGGGACGGTCCTAAATCGAAAATATTGTTATTTAGAACCGTCCCAATTGACACAATTGATAAATTTTTTCAGTTTAGGACCGTCCCCAACTGAAAAAATTTTCGTTTTAGGTCCGTCCCAAACTGAAAAAGAACCTGCCCCGTTTTTTAGCGGGTCAGGTTCTTTTTAGTTTTTATGCCTTAGCAAGAGTTAAGGCATTTGCCGGGGGGTCTTCATCATCCATTTCCTTGGGGTCGCAGTTCCACACTAATGTGAAGCCACCACCTTCATAGTGGATAATCCCAATTCCTTTTGGCCGAACACTTTCTGCCAAAATTTTTTTGTCATCTGACAGTTCAATTGCCTCATCAGCAATCTCCCATGCTTCATCTCTGGACCAATCAGCGCCTTGGATAATAAGGCAGCCTTTGTCGATAATCAGAGTGGTATGTTTTTCGACATACACCTCCATTCCACTGTTGGTCAACCGAATCTCAATAATGAGATTTGAGGAATTTCTCCCCTTTTTCTCAATCTGAGATTCGTAAACATTCAACCGTTTAAACATTTCTCTTACCTCCAGCAATTTTAATTTACCATTTCGGTAAATTTTATTATACCATATTTACCAGAAAAAGTCAAATATTTCTTGCTGTCAGGTTTACATAATTTTTTGAACTTTATGGTAAATTCAATATTACTTTTTACGGGAAAAATTAAATTTTTTATACTCCAAAAGTGGAACTTTAGAATCCTAGAGTTCCACTTTTTTGACTATCAGCAATTTTTCATTTTCTCACTAACATCATCACATATTCTATGCACTTCTTCTATTTCTTCCTCAGAGTACCATCCTTTATTATCATTAATTCTTTTTTCATATTTCATTATCACTTTTCCCAAATATATAATATATTCTTGGGGATTTTCGCCTATCTCAAAAAAAATATTGCTTTTTTTCAAAACATCCTTTTCTCTATACAAATCAAAAAATCTTTGATATTGCCATTTAATTCCATAATAAATTCTTTCTGCCTCTTTTAATTCAACTTTTATGTTTTTTACATAAAGATATAGCATCAAATCAATAATCAATAAAAAGATAATAAAGTTTTGCTCATACAGTACTACCCAGATTGTAATCAATCCCAAGATAATACGAATTGCCTCCAAGAAACAAATTGCTAATTGCCGTTTCATTTTACCTACCTCCAATTGTTCTAAGGCTTTTGCCTACAAATTTATACTAGATTATTATATCACACTCAACATAATTTTGCAATTTTTTTCAGTTGGGGACGGTTCTAAATCGAAAATTGCTTTTTACAGTTAGCCTAAATCGAAAATTTTCATTTTAGGTCCGTCCCCAATCGAAAATCTATTCTTTTTTAGCCTATATTGCAAAATATCTTTAATAATATTAGTAACACTGCACCCGGAACTCCCAATATTCCAACTATTACAGCATTTATTATATTAAGACCTATGTGGAACCCAAATGAAGTGCCTATGGTATTTATAATAAAAATTGCTAATGCTCCTAAACCTGTATTAATTGCTAGCTTAAATATCTTTTTCATTGGTAACAAAAATATCTTGCCAAATATGAGTAAAAAAATTATACAAATTACAACTGAAATTATAATATTTGTATCCATCATCTATCTCGTATGTTATATGCGCATTTCAAACTATAATGCATGAATAATTGCAACACATACTTTCCTCCATTATCTTTTTAGAACTTAAAATTCTATTTTAATATATGATGGACAAATTATTTTTATGCCAACTTTTCTACCTCTATCCCCTTTTCTTTTGCTAATTTTATCAAGCTATCTAATTGTGCTTGCATAGATTTAATTTTATAAACATAATAGTCTACAAGTTCATTTGTATTAGCAAATTCAAAGTTTTTATTTGCATTAGTAAGCTCCGCCTTTGTATGCAATATATTTCTAAGAATGTCTTTTTTCTCCTCCTCTGGTGTCATTTCTATTAAATATTTATCTCTCAAATACCTTTCTTCCATAAATACGCTCTCCTCCTTCTTTAATTATATTCACATCAAATACCATTTATGCATAAATTTGCTAAATATTTTTTCAGTTGGGGACGGTCCTAAATCGAAAATTAAATTTACTAAAAAGCCAGTAATATACTTCTCTATATTTTAGACGAGCGTAGGCGACGTAGGGGCGGAGCGAAACATTCAAGCTGGAGCGAAGCGACCCTCGCAGCAAAATAGGAGAGAAGTATATTAGGGCTTGACAAATATAAATTTTCGATTTAGGACCGTCCCCAACTGAAAAAAATTGCTAAAAACTTATTGTAAAATTGCATATTTGATGATAAAATAGTTACATAATATTATCAGTTATAGAATATAAATTCTTGACTGCATTTAGGAGGTTTTTATGATAGATATTAAATTTTTAAGAGAAAATCCTGATATTGTAAAAGAAAATATTAAGAAAAAGTTTCAGGATTACAAACTTCCTCTAGTAGACGAAGTTATTGAATTTGACAAAAAAAGCAGAGAAGCTACATTAAAAGGTGATGAACTTAGAAGCAAACGTAACTCCTTAAGCAGTCAAATTGGAATGCTTATGAAAAACGGAAAAAAAGATGAAGCAGAAAAAGTTAAAGCAGAAGTACAACAAATAAATAAAGAATTAGACGAAAATGAAAAGTTGGAACATGAGTATAGCGAAGAAGTTAAATCTAGAATGATGAAAATTCCTAACATTATAGCAGACAGTGTTCCTATTGGCGAAGATGACACTCATAATGTTGAAATTGAGAAGTTTGGTGAGCCAGTTGTTCCAGATTATGAGATTCCTTACCATACAGATATTATGGAAAAACTTAAGCGGAATTGATTTAGACGCTGCTCGTCGTGTTGCAGGTAATGGCTTTTATTATTTAACTGGAGATATTGCAAGGCTTCATTCAGCAGTACTTGCTTATGCTAGAGATTTTATGATAAACAAAGGCTTTACCTACTGTATCCCACCATATATGATTCATGGAGATGTTGTAAATGGAGTTATGTCTTTTGAAGAAATGGATGCCATGATGTATAAAATTGAAGGCGAAGATTTGTATTTAATTGGTACAAGTGAGCATTCAATGATTGGAAAATTTAAAGGACAAATTTTAGATAAAAAAGATATGCCATATACTATGACATCATATTCTCCATGTTTTAGAAAAGAAAAAGGTGCACATGGTATTGAAGAACGTGGAATTTATCGTATACATCAATTTGAAAAGCAAGAAATGATTGTTGTTTGTGAGCCAGAAGATAGCTGGAATTGGTATGACAAATTATGGTCATATACAGTTGAATTATTTAGAAGTATGGATATTCCAGTAAGAACTTTAGAATGTTGTAGTGGAGACTTAGCAGATTTAAAAGCTAAATCTTGCGATGTTGAAGCATGGTCTCCTAGACAAAAGAAATATTTCGAAGTTGGCAGTTGTTCAAACTTAACTGACGCTCAAGCTCGTAGACTTGGAATACGTATAAAAGGTGAAAAAGGAAACTATTTTGCACACACTTTAAACAACACTGTTGTTGCCCCACCTCGTATGCTTATTGCACTTCTTGAAAATCACTATAATCCTGATGGAAGTGTTGATATTCCAGAAGTTTTATGGCCATATATGGGTGGAACTAAAAAATTAGTACCTTAATTTTTTACAGTTTTTTCAGTTGGGGACGGTCCTAAAATGAAAATTTTTTCGAAAAAGGACCGTCCCCAACTGAAAAAGAAAGGATTTATTTATGATAATAAAAAATGCAAAATTTACTGTATCTGCTACAAGCCCCAAGCAATATCCCAAAGATGATTTACCTCAAATTGTATTAGTTGGTAAATCTAATGTGGGTAAATCTTCTTTTATTAACACCATGGTTAATCGCAAAAAATTAGCTAGAACTAGCAGTGAACCTGGTAAAACAAGATTAATTAATTTTTATAAAGTAAGTATTAAGCAAGATGCTATTTATAAAGCTGAAGATTGCAATACTGTTTCACAAAACAGTAGTAACATTGATAGTCCTAATGAATTCTATTTTGTTGATTTGCCTGGATATGGTTTTAGCAAAATGTCTAAAGCTCAGCAAGTAGAAGTTGGCAATTTTATTGAAGAATATTTACAAAAATGTCCAAATATTGCTCTAATTCTATTTCTTGTTGATATTAGGCATAACCCAACAAGCAATGATAAATTAATGTATGATTACATTATAAAGCAAAATTTGCCTTGTATAATTATTGCAAATAAAGCAGATAAAATCGCTGTGACAAAGGTTAATGATAGTGTAAAAATTATTCAGGATAGCCTTAATCCTTTACATGATTTAAAATTTATGCCATTTTCATCTGAAAGAAAAATATATTTAGAAGATTTATGGGATGAGATTTTAAATAAATTAAATATCTAAATGAATTTTTAAATAAATTAATATCCAATAGAAAAACCTGAATCTTAATCTGATTCAGGTTTTTTATCCATTACTTATATTATATCATCCATTGTATAATAACCATTTTCTTTACCCACAATGTATTCTGCACCTTTTAAAGCACCTTCTGCAAAAAGTCCTCTTGAATATGCTTTGTGAGTTATTTCTAAGCAATCATTTTCTCCAAAGAAGCAAACAGTATGCTCTCCTACTATGTTTCCACCCCTAATTGAAGAAAATCCTATTTCATTCTTTTTACGCTTTTCCCTATTTTGAAATCTATTAAAATTATATGACATAGAATTGTCTAATGCTTCATTTATGCTATCTGCTAGCATTAAAGCAGTACCACTTGGAGCGTCTATTTTTCTGTTATGATGTGTTTCTACAATTTCAATATCTGTTCCAATTAGATTTTTTGCTACTTCTGCAACAATTTTTTTCATTAAGTTTATATCATAAGACATATTTGCAGATTGAAAAATAGGTGTTTCTTTGCTATATTCCTTTATTTTTTGTTTTTCTTCGTCAGATAATCCTGTTGTTGCAATAACAATTGGAACTTTGTTGTTTTTAGCATACTCTAAAATTTTCATAGTTGCAACAGGCACAGAAAAATCTATTATAACATCTGGCTTTTCTTTTATTTCTTCTACTTTTGTATAGACAGGAAAAGTATATTCTGGATTATCTTTTATATCCATGCCACTTAAAATTTCAAATTTTTCATTATTATTTATAGCCTTAATTACCTCTTGTCCCATTTTTCCGTTACAACCATTAATTAATACTCTAATCATATAAACCCAGTTCCTTTCTATATTTTATTTTCCATATGCTAACTTTTAGTTACCACTATAACATTTTTCTTAAAAATATTAGTCCGAAGAATATGTACGCATATTTATATAACTTCTTAGATTCAATTTTCTTTCTATAATATTGTGCTGACTCTTGGATAGCACTGTATTTATCTACTAAAGTTATAAGATACGACTCTTTATATTTTGGAAGTGCCATTGTTACAGGCCACATATGTTTTACAATTATGTCTTTTTCTTTGTCGTTTAAGTCATATAGTTTAGAAGCATTTTCTAATGCTATTTTGGGATGAACAAATGCATGATATCCGTCTAAATTTAGCTCTTTTCTGCTATTTCTCCAATCATATAAGAATAAGTCATGCAATAGTGCAGCTCTTGCCATTGATTTATAGTCCCATTTTAGTTTTTTGCATATTTTGTAACTTATGTATGAAACATTTAAGCAATGTTCAAATGTACTTATGTCATAATGTTGTCTATACTTTTTCATTTCTAGTACAGTTTCATTATTGATTATGTCCTTAACTATTTGCATATATTCTTTGTCATTAATTGCTTGACCTAGAAAAAGTTTATTTTCTTCTACTAAATTTTCTTGATTTACTAATACTTCGTCAAATTTATTATATAAATTTTGGTTATCTTTTGCTATGTTTAATACTCTTTTTCTCATAAAATACTCCGTTTTTATTAACATTTTAGATAGATTTATGCTCTATCAAATTTCTCCCTCTTAAAATATATTATATGATGTTTAAGGGTTATTGTCAACAAAAACGGAATAGTTAAGATAATATTAAGAAAGAAAATCTATATTGGCAGTTTTTATAAATATTACTGAATTATACGACTTTCTTAGTTATTGCTTTTAAAGCCTTTTCTCTTGGGAGAATTACTGTTTTTCCACATTTTAGACACTTTAGTTTAAAGTCAACACCTATTCTGGTAACCTCCCATTCTTTGCTACCACAAGGATGAGGCTTTTTTGTTCTTACAATATCTCCAATATTATACATTTGAATCAGCCTTTCTTTTATTCAATTAATATATTAATAATCAACGTAAGCTCCAATATATAAACATATTTTGGAGCTTACGTTAAATGGATTCTACAAATAATTTTATTTTATAAAGTTTTCAAATCTTTTAGTAACTTCATCTTTGCCAAGTACTTGCATTATTTCATACATATCTGGTGTATTTCTTCTTCCTGTTAATACAACTCTAATAACAGTACTTACATCACCAACATGTCCTGGCCAGTTTTCTGGATTTGCCTTATATTCTTTAACTTCTCTAGCATAACCCAACTTTTCAGCAACATCTTTGATTTTATCAAACCAAGCTTGCTTATCATCATTGTAATCATAAACTTTAGAATATTCTTCTATTACTTTTTTAGCATCTTCGCCTGAAATTTTATCAAAATCATAATTTGTAGGTTCTTCATACATATATATGATATTTTCTTTAACATCAGACCATTTTGATAAATCTTTTCTAGGCTTTTTATTGCCTCTTTCAATACCAAAAACTTTTAAAGCATAATCTTTATCTTCTAAAATTTTTGCTAAGTCTTTGTCATATTCATTTGCCCAATTTAAAGCATTATCATACACTTCTTGTGCTGTCATTCTTGATATAACATTTTTACCAATATCCAAAAGTTTAACCATATCAAATAAAGCACCACTTACACTCATTTTGTTTAATTGGAAATCAAACTCATCCAAAGATTTGTCTGGATTAGCTCTTCTCCAATTTTCAAATGTAGAATTTGCAATATTTAAAAGATATTCTTTTACAGCTTCTACTGGTATTCCCTCTTCTTTATAATAGCTTACAGCAGCCTCTGGGTCTTTTCTTTTACTTAATTTACGCTTATTGCCATTATCATTTTTCATAATTGGTGAAATATGTGCATATTTAGGAGGTCTAAATCCTAATTCGTAAAATAATTGTAAATGTAAAGGAACTGAAGAAAGCCACTCATCACTACGAATTACAAGAGTTGTTCTCATTAAATGATCATCAACTGCATGCGCAAAGTGATATGTAGGAAGTCCATCAGCCTTTATAATAACTATGTCTTGGTCATTTTCTGGAAATTCCACATTGCCTTTTATTAAATCATGATGCTTAATTTTTCTATCTTCTCTTCCTGGTGATTTGAATCTAATAATATATGGTTCACCATTTTTTATTTTTTCAGCCGCTTCTTCTACAGTTAAGTTTCTGCACTTAGCCCATACACCATAGTATCCCGTTCTAACTTTTGCACCTTCTTGCTTTTTTCTTATTACATCCAAATCTTCTGGTGTGCAAAAGCAAGGATATGCTTTACCTTGTTCTAGTAAGTATTTAGCAAAAGCCTCATAAATTTCTTTTCTTTCAGATTGCTTATATGGACCATAATTACCCTTTTCTTCAGTTTCTGAAATCATACCTTCATCTGGTAAAATATCAAAATCTTTTAAAGAGTTTACTATTCCAGAAACGCCATTTTCCACTTCTCTTTTTTGGTCAGTATCTTCAACTCTTAAGAAAAACACACCATTAGTCTTTTTAGTCATTTCTTTTGCAACTAAAGCTTGATAAAGTCCACCAATATGTACAAACCCTGTTGGGCTTGGTGCAAATCTAGATACAACAGCTCCTTCAGGTAAATTTCTTACAGGATATTTTTCTTCGTAATATGAAATATCCTTTGCATTAGGAAAAATTAAATTTGCTAAATCTTTATAATCCATAATGACCTCCTTTTTTCAGTTGGGGACGGTCCTAAATCGAAAATTTTTTCAGTTGGGGACGGTCCTAAATCGAAAATTTTTATTTTATCATTTTATTTATGTTATATTTTGTAGTATTAAATAAAATAGCAATTTTTTGTTTGTTTAACTTAAATCTTTCTATTAGTATCTTTACTATTTCTTTATCGCTAAAATATTTTTTATATGCTTTTATTAACTCTTTGTAATTAATTTCTTCATCAAATTCATACTCTAATAGACTATCTCGTAGATGAAATTCTTTAAATTTTACCATATATTCTGAAATATTTTTATTATCAAAAAATTTATAAATCATTTCTTTTTCAATTAAATAATTATTAACCTGACCAAAATACTCTCTATAACTTGAGAATTTGTAATCTTGCATTCCCTTTACTATTAAGGCTTTGACAGGATTTTTATGAATATACACTATACATGAAAATAAATGCTTTCTATCTTCTATGGGCTGAGAAAAAAATCTGTTTTTAAAAACATATCCTTGTCTCTCATTAATCTTGTTATAAAAGTTTGCAAATGCAGTATTAACTTTTTTCATATATGTAGACATTTCTTCTATTTTCTCAGTAGCAATTAGGATATGAGCATGATTGTCCATTATACAATAAGCTAATATCTTTAAATTTGTACCTTCTAAATCTTTTTTTAATAAATTTAAGTATTTCTTTTTATTTTCATTTCCTTGAAAAATGTATTCACCATTTATACCTTTCACAGTTATATGAAAAATTTTTCCAACTAAATAACTTCTTGCTATACGGGGCATAATCTTTCCTTCCTAAATTGATTGCCCCCTATATTCAATTTTTAATATTTTTATTATACATTATATAATGATTTTTTTCAATTAAGGACCGTCCCCAATCGAAAATTTTCGTTTTAGGACCGTCCCCAACTGAAAAAAATTAAAATTTCAAATTACATCTCCATTATAATTGGTAAAATCATTGGGTTACGTTTTGTTCTATCAAATACGAAATCTCTAACATCATCTTTTAATGTTGATTTTATTGTTGTCCAATCTCTTATGTGCTTATTTTCTAAGTCATGTATTTCTTCTCTTATGAATGATTTTACATCGTCCATTAAGTTTTCAGATTCACGTACATATACGAAACCTCTAGATATAACATCTGGACCTGCTACTATTTCGCCTGTTTGATTATCCATTGTCATAACTATTACAATTAAACCATCTTGAGATAAATGTTGTCTATCCCTTAATACAATGCTTCCAACATCTCCTACACCTAGACCATCTACCATTACTCTTCCAGATGGAACAGTTCCTGTAAATTTAGCTTCATTTTCATTTATTTCAAGCACTTTACCATTACCTGTAATGAAAATATTTTCTTTTGGAATACCCATTTCTAGAGCAGTATCCCTATGTGCCATAAGTTGTCTATATTCACCATGAACTGGTAAGAAGTATTTTGGCTTTACTAATGCCATGATTAATTTTTGCTCTTCTTGGCATGCGTGTCCTGAAACGTGAACATCAGCTAACGCACTGTATACAACTTCTGCACCAATTTTCATTAGTTGGTCTATAACTTTTGATACTGCTTTTTCATTACCTGGAATTGGGTTTGCAGAAATAATTACTAAGTCATTGCCTGTAATAGTAACTTTTTTATGCTCGCCATTTGCCATTCTAGTTAATGCTGACATTGTTTCGCCTTGACTTCCTGTTGTGATTATAACTAATTGGTCGTCAGTATAATTTTTTATTAAGTCAATGTCTATAAATAAGTCATCTGGTGCATCAATGTAGTTTAGCTCTCTTGCTGCATCTATCATATTTATCATACTTCTACCTGAAACGGCAATTTTTCTACCAAATTTGACAGCTGAGTTAACTATTTGTTGAACTCTATGAACATTTGAAGCAAATGTTGCTACAACTATTCTCTTTTTACATCCTTCAAATAAGTTATCAAAAACTGGTCCAATAGATTTTTCAGACATTGTAAATCCTTTTCTTTCAGCATTTGTACTATCTGAAAGTAGGGCTAAAACGCCTCTATTTCCTAATTCTGCTATACGTCCCAAGTCCATTTCTTGGCCGTCTATTGGTGTATAATCAACTTTGAAGTCTCCTGTATGAATTACTGTTCCTACTGGAGTATGAATTGCAAGCATTACAGCATCTGGGATACTGTGTGAACTTCTAATAAATTCAACTTGCATTTTTCCAAAGTTAACTGTTTCACCTTGATTTACTACATTTACTTTAACTTGATTTCTTATATGATGTTCTTCAAGCTTATGTTCAATTAATTTAACTGTTAATCTTGTTGCATAAATTGGCATATTAACTTGTTTTAGAACATATGGTATAGCACCAATGTGGTCCTCATGACCGTGTGTTATAACTAAACCTTTTATTTTGTCTTTATTTTTTATTAAATAAGTTACATCTGGAATTACTAAGTCAACTCCAAGCATATCGTCCTCTGGGAACTCTAAACCACAGTCAACTAATACAATCTCATCTTCGTATTCAAATACAGTTATATTTTTACCAATTTCATCAAGTCCACCTAGTGCTATTATTTTTAAATTACTCTTTTTAAAAGAAAAATCTAGTTTTGATCTAGTACTTCTTCTTGAGTAATTTCTTCTAGTAGTTCTAGGCTCTTTTTTTAACTCTTCACTTGCCAAATGCTTTGGTTCTAGTGCCTCAAACTGCTTTTGCATTGCACCTTCTAAGTTATTTGATTTTAGATGTTTTGGCTCTAGTGCCTCAAATCCTAAATCTATAAAAGATTTACTTTTTCTATCCGTTCTTTTTGATGATGTATTTTCTGTTTTTGTTCTTTCTGTATTTTTGTATGTTCTTTTATAATTTCTTCTTTTTACATTATTTTTTCTATCTGATTTTTCAGATACTTCTTTTGTGTTATTTTCCATAAATTCAAATTCTCCTTTTTCAATAGAATTTAGATTTTAGGTATCTATAACCTTTGCAAACTCTCATATTTGCAATTTTTTATTTATTAGCTATCTTTGCATTATAAAGCTTTCTTTTAACATATAATTTTTGCATTATATTTTTACTTAAATATTTTTCACGCAAAAATAGCTTTTATTAAAATTTAATTATACGTTCAAAAAAGATAGTTTTAGCATCTTAAACTACCTAATTTTAAATTATATAGTCTCTTTAATATAATTTAAAATAATATTCAATTATCTCATTCTTTAAACATTATAAATAAATCTCTTCTTTATCTTACAGATTATTTTATTGCGAAGTTTGACCTTACAATAAAAAACAGCATTTATCCATAAGATAACAACTGTTTGATATTATACTATAATTTTTGATAGAAGTCAAGTGTATTTTGATTTATGTCAACTTCATTTAAATATCGTCTTTTTTTAATTTTCTCTATTTAAAACAAAATTTTCATATTTTTGTTGGTTTTACTTGATATATGCTATTGAAGTTCTAATTGTAAATTTTTGCGAATACAATTAAGCAAAAGTATTTCAAATTAGAAGGAGCAATAGCTATATGAAAGGTGTTTCAATCGAAGAACGTGCAATACATTTAGCACAGTATATTATAGATTCAAAAGATACAGTTAGAGGAACTGCGAAAAAGTTTGGCATATCAAAAAGTACGGTACACACCGAAGTAACATTCCAGAACGGTATAAATAAATCACTTATAATTCCAGAAAGTATTGAAATTAAAAAGGTTTTTCTAGCAAAGAAAAATCCAGTTGTAAAATTAGGATTAGTAATAAAATAATTAGGAGGTTTATTATGGATTGTAAAGAATTAAAAAAAGAAATTGTAGATGAAAAGACAGGAATAAGTTATACATTAGTCGGAAATTATTATATGCCTAACTTATATTTAGAGCCAGAAGAAAAAATCACATTAAATAAATATGGATTATTAAGATTAAATTATTTGAAAAAACATAAAAAAGCAGAATACACTATATTATTTATGAATAAAGAATTAAATAAGCACTTGAAAGAAATTCAAGAGCAAGCACAAAAAGAAATTGATTTTATAATAAA
>CALYAG010000014.1 GCA_944393465.1 uncultured Clostridia bacterium | reverse complement strand
TAATATAAAAGTATACTAAAAATCTGCTTACTATCAATGTTTTTCGTGAAAATGTAAAAAAATCCCGAAACTTAAATTAGTCAAATAAAAAACTATCAAAAATTTTTTTCAAAAACCTATTGACAATATTCTCCAATGGGTGTATACTATTAAAAGTCAAAGAAAGTCAAAGTCAAAAAACGAAGAAAATTGTCAAATCAAAATAAACTAATTAAGAGGCTAAATAAAAACAACAAGCAAATTCAAAACTATACTTTGCATGACAATTTTCAAAATTAGCAATTATAAAAAGTTATAGAAAGAAGGGGAGAAAAATGCGAATAACAGATGTAATAACAGACTTTATAAATGAACTGTTAGAAGATGATGATTATGCAGTAATACAAAGAAATGACTTAGCAGAGCACTTTAACTGTGTGCCATCACAAATAAACTATGTTATTTCTACAAGATTTACGCCAACACAAGGCTACTATGTAGAAAGCTCAAGAGGTGGTGGTGGATGCATTAAAATAAGAAAAGTTAATGTTACTCATAGCGATTATTTAATGCATATCATAAACAGCATAGGAAATTCAATTACAGCAAAAGAAGTAGAAATCTTTGTAAAAAACTTCTTAGACTATAACATTATAAATGAAAAAGAAGCAAAATTAATAAAATCAGCAACAAGTGATAAAGCCTTGACTTTGCCAAAAGAAACAAAAGATGAAATTAGAGCAAGAATATTTAAAAATATGCTAATTAATTTAGTGTAAAATCAAATATTTAAAACACTAAATATGGCATAAAGAATTCATAAAAAACTTGCAAATAAAGAATTTGACTAATAATTAAAAGAGGAGGTAATTATTATGTTGTGTCAAAATTGTGGAAAAAATGAAGCAAATGTTAGATATACTCAAGTAATAAATGGTGTAAGAAAGG
Source organism: uncultured Clostridia bacterium (assembly GCA_944393465.1). Taxonomy (GTDB): domain Bacteria; phylum Bacillota; class Clostridia; order TANB77; family CAG-508; genus CAG-793. The sequence goes on along the minus strand of CALYAG010000014.1, from coordinate 42,293 downwards.
AGTTAAATCTATGCTCAGAATGTGCTAGAAAACTTGGCGTAGATAGAATAGATATACCAATGGACTTTACTAGCTTTTTAGGAGATTTCTTTAATGATTATGCAGAAAGTTCATTATTACCAAGCTTTAGCATAGATAACGTAAAGTGCAAAACTTGTGGAATGACATACAATGATTTCATAGATACAGGAATGTTTGGATGCAGTGATTGTTATGATACATTCTCAGGACCAATTGATTCATTATTAAAAAATCTTCATGGAACAGCAAGACATATCGGCAGAGGTGTAAAAAATGTGGATGATTTACTTGGAAAAAATACAAAAAGTAAAACATCTAATAAAACAGAAAATATTAGCAAATCATCAGATGATAAAAATGCTCAAAAATTAGAAGACTTGCAAAAACAACTAGACAAAGCTATTAAAGAAGAAAGATATGAAGATGCTGCAAAAATAAGAGATAAGATAAAGGAGATGAATAAATAATGAATTGGTATTTACAAAACGGAAAAGAGTCAGATGTAGTTATAAGTACTAGAGTAAGACTATCTAGAAATATAAAGGGAATCCCTTTTATTAATAGAGCTTCAAAAGAAGAGTTAAAAGAAGTTTATGACAAAGTAAAAGAAATTACACCGAGCTTAGGATATAACTTAAAATTCCTAAGCTTAGATGATATGGATTCTGTTACAAAGCAGAGTTTGGTTGAAAAACATTTAATAAGCCCAGATTTTGCAAAAACAAAAATGCCATATACAGCAGTCGTCATTAATGATGACGAAAATATTTGCATAATGGTAAATGAAGAAGACCATATAAAATTGCAGGTATTTACATCAGGACTAGATATAGATAATTTATTAAATCTAGCTATTGAAATAGATGAAAAAATGGAAAGCTTAATTCCATACAGTTATCACGAAAAATATGGCTTTTTAACAGCTTGTCCAACCAATGTTGGTACTGGTTTAAAAATTTCTACATTAGTACATATACCAGCACTTCAAATGACAGGCAACTTAAACAAAATGCTTAATATAATTAATAATTTAGGTATGAATGTTAGAGGCTTGTATGGAGAAGGCACAAAAGCCGAAGGCGATGTATATCAAGTATCAAATAATCAAACTTTGGGTATAACAGAAAAAGAGATAGCTAAAAACTTAAATCTATTAGCTCAAAAAATAATAGACCAAGAAAGGTTAGCAAGAAAATATTTATCTAAAAATTCACTAAAACTTGAGGATGAAGTTTATAGAAGTTATGGTATACTTGCCAATGCAAGAAGAATTGGAGAAGATGAAGCGTTAGAGCTTTTATCAAAAGTCAAATTAGGTACAGATTTAGGAATAATAAAAGAATTAAATGACAAAAAAGTTAGAGAGCTAATGTTATTTACAAAACCAGCAAATATGCAAAAAAGACTTGGCACAAAATTATCAGTAATAGACCAAGAAGCTTCAAGATGTGAAGTTATAAAACAAATTTTACAAGAAGACTAAAATTTTGAAAGGAAGTGTATTTAATATGTATTATAAATTTACCGCAAGAGCAGAAAAAGCTCTAGAGTATGCTCAAGAAGTAGCTATGGAATTAGGACATAATTACATAGGAACAGAGCACCTACTTTACGGCTTAGTTGAAGAAGGTACTGGCGTTGCAAGTAAAGTATTACAAAACCAAGGACTAACTTCAGAAAGCGTAAAACAAGCTATTGAAGAAATAGTTGGAGTAGGTGAAGAAATAGAAGATAGCAATGAAATTAGTTTTACACCAAGAACTAAAAGAGTAATAGAAAATGCATTTTTAGAGGCAAGAAGATTAGGAACAGAATATATAGGAACAGAACATTTACTAATTGGTATAATGAAAGAGGGAGATTGTGTTGCAACAAGAATAATGCTAGAAGAAGATGTAAATCCTCAAAGTCTATACAATGAACTTGTAAAAGTTTTAAGTGAAGAAGGAGAAGAAAATAGTGAATCAGCTAATTCATCAAGCAAAGGAAGCTATAATTCAACACCTACACTAAATCAATATGGCTCAGATTTAACAAAACAAGCAAGAGAAGGCAAACTAGATCCTGTTATAGGAAGAAAAAATGAAATTCAAAGAGTTATACAGATTCTTTCAAGAAGAACAAAAAATAACCCATGTTTAATAGGTGAACCTGGTGTTGGTAAAACAGCAGTAGTTGAAGGTTTAGCTGAAAAAATAGTTGCAGGAGATGTACCAGAATTACTAAAAAATAAAAGAGTAGTAAGTGTCGATATAGCAAGCATGATAGCTGGTGCAAAATATAGGGGTGACTTTGAAGAAAGAATAAAAAAGGCTCTAAAAGAAGTAAAAAAAGCAGGAGATGTAATTCTATTTATTGATGAAATCCATACAATAGTTGGAGCAGGTTCAGCAGAAGGTGCTGTTGACGCAGCAAATATTTTGAAACCACTTTTAGCTAGAGGTGAAATTCAATTAATAGGTGCTACAACATTAAAAGAATATAGAAAATATATTGAAAAAGATGCAGCACTTGAAAGAAGATTTAGCCCTGTAACAGTTAATGAACCTACTGAAGATGAGACAGTACAAATTTTATATGGCCTAAGAGATAAATATGAGGCACATCATAATGTAAAAATAACAGATGAAGCCATAAATGCAGCAGTTGAGTTATCTTCAAGATATATAAATGATAGATATTTACCAGATAAAGCAATTGATTTAATAGATGAAGCGGCTTCAAAGGTTAGAATGAGTAGTTACACAGAGCCAGATAGCTTCAAAGACATGAAAGATGAAATTGAAAAATTAGACAAAGAAAAAGAAGAAGCTATTAGAGTACAAGACTTTGAAAAAGCTGCTAAAATAAGAGATAAAGAAAATGCTAAAAAGAAAGAACTTGAAGATAGTAAAAAGAATTGGGAGACCAAAAAGAGCAAAGAGGTCCCAACATTAAAAGAAGAAGATATTGCAAATGTAATATCTAGTTGGACAGGAATACCAGTTACAAAAGTATCTGAAAGTGAAAATGAAAAATTAAAGAACTTAGAAGAAAATTTGCATAAGAGAGTTATTGGACAAGATGAAGCAGTATCAGCAGTTGCAAAGGCAATAAAAAGAAGTAGAATGGGATTAAAAGACCCAAATAAACCAATAGGTTCATTCTTATTCCTAGGCCCAACAGGTGTTGGTAAAACTGAATTATCTAAAGCCTTAGCAGAAAACCTATTTGGAAGTGAAGATGCATTAATCAGAATTGATATGTCTGAATATATGGAACCACATTCCGTTGCAAAACTTATAGGTTCACCTCCAGGATATGTAGGATATGATGAGGCAGGTCAACTTACAGAAAAAGTAAGAAGAAAACCATATTCAGTAATCCTATTTGATGAAATTGAAAAAGCTCATCCAGATGTAATGAATATGTTATTGCAAGTATTAGATGATGGTAGATTAACAGATTCACAAGGAAGAACAGTCAACTTCAAAAATACTGTAATAATTATGACATCAAATGTTGGAGCAAAACTAATTACAGATAAGAAAACATTGGGCTTCACAGAAAGTAAATCAGGAGATGATAAAGAAAGTGAAGAAAAGGAGTACAAAGACATTAAAAAAGAAGTAATGGCAGAATTAAAGAAAGAATTTAAGCCAGAATTCTTAAATCGTATTGATGAAATAATAGTATTCCATAAACTAGAAGATAGTCAAATAAGAAAAATTGTAGACATATTAATTAACAATGTTGGAAAACTACTAAAAGAACAAGGAATAAAACTTACAGTAGATGAAAAAGCAAAAGATTTAGTAGCTAAAAAAGGTACAGATAAAACTTATGGTGCAAGACCATTAAAAAGAGCAATTCAAACAATGATTGAAGACAAAATTGCAGAAGCAATGCTTGATGGCAAAATAAAGAAAGAAGCAAAAGTAACTGCAAAAGACGATGAAATTGTTGTTGGATAACAGTTTTTAAATTTTTTTCAGTTGGGGACGGTCCTAAATCGAAAATTTTGTCAATTGGGACGGTTCTAAATGACAATTACATTAGTGTGATTGTCATTTAGAACCGTCCCCAACTGAAAAAATATTGTCAAATTGTAAAAGTTGTGTTACAATAAATTGTACGAGGTGACAAAATGTCTTTAAAAGGTAAAGTTTATACAAAATTTATTATGGCTATTAACAGAATAGTAAAAGAGTCTTTTAAGCCAAATAGAGAGTACAATAATATCAATGATATTGATTTAACAGAAATAAAAAAGCTAAAAAGTGAATATGGCATAGGTGGAATGATTATAGATGTTGATGGAACTATACTTCACGAACTAGAACACATACCTACTAGTGTACTAAAAACTTTAAAACTTTTAAATCAAGAGTTTAAAATATATTTGGTATCCAATAATAAAAATAAAAGAATAGCAGAATTTGCTAAAAAAATAGGTATTGGATATATGCCATTTGCTTTTAAGCCTAGAAGAAAGCCTTTTATAAAGGCTAGCTTTGAAATGGGATTAGATCCAGAAAATGTTATGGTTGTTGGCGATGGATTTTTAACAGATATATTGGGTGGCCAAAGAATGGGAATGGTTACCGGTGTTGTAAAAGACGTGGATGATGAGCCAGAAAGATAATTTTTTTCAGTTGGGGACGGTCCTAAAATGAAAAAAATACAATATTTTCGTCTTAGGTTTGTCCCAAATTGAAAATATTTTCGTTTTAGGACCGTCCCCAACTGAAAAAATACAATATTTTCGTTTTAGGTCTGTCCCAAATAGAAATTTTTTTCATTTTAGGACCGTCCCCAACTGAAAAATTTTATTGCAATGCAAATTTTTTAATGATATAATAAAGCAAAATCTAAAGATAAGGAGAAAGTAAATGAAGGAGGCATTAGCAGTAATATTTATACTTGTCATATTTATAGTAATATTAGTTGCAATGGCTATTGTACAAATAAGAATGGCTGGAATAAAAGTAAAAGATTTTTTCAGCTTTATTGACGCAAACCAAAAATTAGACAGCTTAGTTAGATTTGCACAAAAGTATGACAAAATGTCTCCACAAGAACAGATTATTTATTTAACAGAAGCGGAAAAAATGTTTGACAGTTTTGATAAAATTCCATCAACAGTATGGGAAGATGAAAGAGATAAATATTCAAAAGTATTAGAAACATACAAAAACATACGAGTAATGAGATGGAATGAAGCACAAACTAATGCAATGACAAAAGTAAATCAACCAAAGATTAAGCCTAAAGAGATAAAAACAAATAATTAGAGGTAAAAGACAATACTTTTGCATGAGCGAAAATAAGAACAGATTGCAAAAAATATATATTTAACCTTAAATAGAAATTTGAGGACAAGTTTAAAAGGGGTGAAATTAAAGGTGACGGACTCTTTGGAAGAATACTTGTATTCCATATACGTATTATCAAAAGAAGGAGAAGGAGCAAGAGTTACAGACATTGCAAACAAAATGGAAGTAACAAAAGCCAGTACAAACAATGCTCTAAATCAGTTAAAAGAGCAGGGGCTTATTAATTATGAAAAATATAAAAATATAACTTTAACAAAAGAGGGAGTGGCTAGAGCAAAATACATAGAAAGAAGGCATGAGCTTTTTAGAAAATTTTTAAAAGATATAATAAAAACTGATCCAAATTTAGTAGAAGAAGAAACAGAAAAATTGGCTCATTGCATATCTTGCCATACAGCGGCAAAACTTGAAAAATTTATTGAAGAGTATATGGAAAAAATAGAAAAATAAGTGAAATGCAAAATGAAAAAATAAAATATCAAAATTGAAAAAGAAGTTGAATTATAAATTCTATAATTTAACTTCTTTTTTATGAATAAAGATGATAAAAACAGAAAAAATAAATATATGGAAAACAAAGAAAAATTTAAAATTGCAATTGTAGGAATATTAACAGGCTTGCTCTGCGGCTTATTTGCCTCAGGAGGAGGCCTCATTTTAGTGCCTGCATTTGTATACATTTTTAAACAGAGTGAGAAAAAAGCAAGGGCAATGTCTGTACTTTGCATTTTACCAATGGTATTAGCAAGTTTAGTTTTCTACAACAAAGCAGAGTATATTGACTGGAAACTAGGAATAATATGTGGAATTGGTGGAATAATAGGAGGAGCAATTGGTGCAAACTTAATGAAAAAAATAAATGACAAATACCTTGTACTTATTTTTATAGCATTTTTAATTTATGCGAGTATATCTATTTGGATTAGATAGATTTTTTGAAGATAAAACGTTACAGTTCGGAGAATATTAGTTTGGGTAAGAGGTAATATTAAATAACTGTAACTTAAACACAAGAAAGGATCAAACAATGCTAGAAGGTTTAACAGGTGTAATATCAGGAATAATTAGTGGAATGGGAATGGGTGGAGGAACAATACTAATTACAATTTTAGTGTGTTTTCTATCAGTAGATCAAAAAGTTGCACAAGCAGTAAATTTAGTATTTTTTATTCCAACATCATTAGTTGCAACAATTGTAAATATAAAAAACAAACAAATAGACTGGAAGCTAGCGATTCCAATAGCAGTATTAGGTGCAATAGGAGCTTTTGCAGGAGCATTTATAGCAACAAAAATAGAAGTAGGTATGCTTAGAAAGTTATTTGCAATATTTTTAATATTAATTGCAATATTTGAAGCATATTCTTGGTATAAAAAGTATATAAAAAAGAATTAATATAAATTATACAATATTTTCGAATAAAAGAAACACAAAAAAGACATAATAAATTTAGAAAAAGCAATATGTTAAAACATATTTTTGAAAATAAGCTTATTTAATAATTTGTTAGGAGGTAAGATTATGAAATTTGTTAAAGGAATGATTGCTGGAATGATAATAGCAGTAGGAGCTACAATGATGTGTAATGAAATTCAATGCTATGGTCCAAACAAAATGTTAAAGCAAGGAAAACGCATGATGAAAAAAATGGGAATAATGTAGTAACTAAACATAAAAATTTTCATATTATATAAAAGAAAGGCAGGTTATATAATATGAAATATGATAAAAAAATATGCCCAATCATAGATGTTGACGGAGTACTAGCTGCCGGCAAACAATATGATTTAGATATAACAATTTCAAAAGATAGAAGAACAGTTATCTATGGAATAGTTAAAGATGACTGTGGTGATCCAATAGAAGACGCAGTTGTAAAGTTAGTTGAAGTAGATTGCGATTGCAAAGATGAAAGAAAACCCGTAAGTCACACTTTTACTGACAAAAACGGCGAATTTGTATTTGGACCACTTTGCCCAGACAGATATTATTCAATAGAAATTTGGGCAAATAAAGTAAAACATTCAAAAATATGCGCAAAAGTGGAAAAAGATTTTAAATGCTTAAAAGGTGAAAAACTAGATTGCGATTGTAAAATGGAGTGTAAACCAGATAAACCAGAAAAACCTGAAAAGCCAGACTATCCAAAACCACCAAAGCCAGATGATGAATGTGATTATTGCAAATAAGATAATGGCTTAAGGAAAAAGTCAGTTTACTTTATGAATTAAAGCAAGCTGGCTTTTTTGAATTTTAATTTTAAAATTTTTCAGTTGGGGACGGTCCTAAATCGAAAATTTTTTCAATTGTCAATTGGGACTGTTCTAAATCGAAAAAATCACTTACGCCAAACAATATATTTATTTTCACATTCTCGGCGAGGGTCGCTACTGCATAAGCCTTGAGAATGAAAAATATACATATTGCTTTGGCTTTTATTTTAGTATTTTCGAAAAAGGACCGTCCCCAACTGACAAATTTTTCGATTTAGGACCGTCCCCAACTGAAAAAATATATTGAAATAAATTAAAAAAGATGCTAATATAATTAGAGCAGTGAAAGGGAGGTAAGCATGGACGATAGACCAATAGGAATGTTTGACTCAGGCGTTGGAGGACTTACAGTATATAAAGAAATAAAAAAAGCAATGCCAAATGAAAAAATAATTTATTTGGGAGATACAAAAAATTTCCCATATGGCTCTAAATCAAAGCAAAGTATAATAGAATTAAGCAAAAAGAATATAGATTTTTTACTTGAGCAAAATGTAAAAGCCATAGTTATAGCTTGTGGTACAGCAACTAGCCAAGCGCTAGAAGAAGTGCAAAGTATTTATAAAGTGCCAATCATTGGAATTATACAGCCAACTATTGAGTACATAAAAAGCAAAGAAAGTATAAAAAACGTTGGAGTAATTGCAACAAGGGGAACTATAAGAAGTAATTCGTGGGAAGTAAACTTAAAAAAGCAAATAAAAGATATTAATGTATATAATAAGGAATGCCCTCTTTTAGCACCAATGGCAGAAGAGGGATGGGTAGATAATGAAATAGCTAGTCTTACAATTCACGAATATATAAAAGATTTTCCAAAGTTAGATGCATTAATTCTTGGTTGCACTCATTATCCACTATTCAAAAAAATAATTGAAGAGCAAATGCCAAATACAGAAATAATAAATACAGGAGAAAAGCTTGCAAGCCATATGAAAACTATGATAGAATCATCTACAAATAAAGAAAAAGCTCAAGATGAAATATATTTGACAGATACAGAATGCAATTTTATAAATGTTTCATATAAGTTGCTAAATGAAAAAATAGAACTTAAAAAAGCAACAATTTAGTATTTAATTAATGGCTTAGGTATAATGATAATAATTTTGTGGTAAATAAGTTGCAAAAACACAAATTAGAAAAGGAAAGGTCCAAAAGAAATGAAACAAAAAATTAATGTAGATAAAATTAAAGAAAGAGAAATAAGTAAAGAAGAAATAGAGCAAAACGAAAAAGAAGCTAAGAAGAAAACTTGGGTTTTATACAGACTTCCAATAATAGTTACGGTAATTTTAGCCATAGTATACATATTAACTTCACAGCATCTATTGCTTATCCCAATTGCTCTAATCTTTGTGGTTGTGCTATATGGTTGGGACTGCCACAGTAGAATATGTCCTTATTGCAAAAAGTGGAATTCAACAGTAACATTAAATGCAGAAACAGTTTTAAGAAAAAAGCAAATAACTCAAAAGAACTTATTTGGCAAGGACAAAACAAAGGAAAAGAAAGACATAGTGAATAAAACAAAAAATAAATGCTTAAATTGTGGACATATACAAGAAATAGAAAAGGTCAAATAAATTAGCTTAGCAAAAATATGTTACAAATTGTGGCCAATTCTAGTTTTGTCAGTCTAAATAATTTTAAATTTACAAGTCATAACCTCCAGTTAAATGAATATACATTAACTGGAGGTACTTAGTTTTAAAGCAATTATTTTTATAGCTATGTATACCTTGGAAAGGAATGGAGTTTTTATGTTTGTAGTATTCAATAAAGAAAAAATATACTCTTATTTAGTGTCTTTGGGAACAGTCGTAATTTTATTTGTTATGGCAATTGCAATAACAAATAGAAATGAAAAATTAATAGAAACAATGTCAAATAGTATAATTTCAAATAAAACTGAGCAAAATGAATATATAAATGAACAAGAATCTAAGGAAAATAATACAAATATTACAAAAATGTTACAAAAATAAAAGAAAATCAACTTTTTATGTAGACAAATTAAAAAATATGTTGTATAATATGTTATAGCGCATAAGTATTCTAAAATTTTTATTAGATGAATAAGATACACAAGAATAATTAAGGAGGAAAGGAAATTGGAAACAAATTTTGCAGATAACAACCGTATAACATTGGTTGGAAAAATAACAGATGAAAAAAGATTTAGCCATGAAACTTATGGAGAAAAATTTTATAATTTTGATTTAAGTGTGCCACGTTTAAGTGGAAATGCAGATATAATACCAGTTACTATATCTGAAAGACTATTTAGAGATGATGAATTGACAATTGACAAAAAGGTTAAAATAACAGGTCAATTTAGATCTTACAATAGTTATGAAAATGAAAAAAACAGATTAATCTTAACTGTGTTTGCAAAGGACATTGAATTTTTACCTAATCAAGAAGAAGAGGTAGTTGCAAGCAAAGACTTAGTTTCAAATGAAGTCGTTTTAACAGGTTATATTTGTAAACAACCTATTTACAGACAAACACCATTTGGAAGAGAAATTGCAGATATTCTTTTGGCTGTAAACAGAGCTTACAACAAATCTGACTACATTCCATGTATTACATGGGGTAGAAATGCTAGATATTGCTCTAAAATGCCTGTAGGAACAGAAGTAAAGGTTATAGGTAGAGTTCAATCAAGAGCTTATGAAAAGAAACATGATGATGGAACTGTTGAACAAAAAGTCGCATATGAAGTTTCTATATCAAACTTAGAAGTAATTGATGACAAGAAAAAGTTAGAAGAATTAGCAAAATCAGATGAAAGCACTGCAGAAACTCAAAACGAAGAAACAACTTCTGCAGTTAGCGAAAGCAATGAAACTGTGCAAGCATAATTAAAAATATATAAACCTTAGTAAAAGTATGGTACTTGTAATAAGCAAGTACTATATTTTTTTTGACAAACTTGCCCTATTTTCATTGACTTTTGAGGCAAATGCAAATATAATATATGTGTAAAATTATGCAAGGAGGAAAGTTATGGGTGAAGTTATAGTTATAACATCAGGTAAAGGCGGAGTAGGCAAAACAACAACAACAGCAAACGTAGGTGCAGCTCTAGCTTTAAGAGGCAAAAAAGTAGTACTTGTAGACACAGACATTGGCTTAAGAAACCTTGATGTTGTAATGGGACTAGAAAACAGAATAGTATATGACATCGTAGATGTTGTTGAAGGAAAATGTAAATTAAGACAAGCTCTAATAAAAGATAAACGATTTACAGATTTATTTTTATTACCAGCAGCCCAAACTAGAGACAAAAGTGCAGTAAATGAAGAACAAATGAGAGAATTAACAAGCAAATTAAAAGAAGAATTTGACTATATTTTAATAGACTGTCCAGCAGGAATAGAGCAAGGTTTTAAAAATGCTATAGCTGGAGCGGATAGAGCAATTGTTGTTACAAATGCCGAAATATCTTCTATCCGTGATGCAGACAGAATAATAGGTCTTCTTGAAGCATCAGAAATAAAAAATCCAGAACTAATAATTAACCGTCTAAGACCTGAAATGGTTAAAAGAGGCGAAATGATGGATGTTGAAGACATATTAGATTTATTATCAATAGATTTAATAGGTGTTGTACCAGAAGATGAATACATAATAACTCAAACAAATAAAGGTGAGCCTGCTGTGTCAAATAAAAAAGCACCTTCTGGAAAGGCTTATATAGAAATAGCTAGGCGTATATTGGGCGAAAATGTAGAAGTAACAATACCTGGTAGAAAAAAAGAAGGCTTTTGGAGCAAATTTAAAAAGAATTTTAAAAAATAGTATGCAATGGAGGAAATAGGAATGTTTGAAAACATTATGGGATTTTTCAAAAAACTAAACAAAAAAACAGAACAATTAGATAGCAAAACAAATAAGGATGAGGCAAAAGAAAGATTACATTTGGTTCTTATGCAAGATAGAGCAAATGTATCAGCAGACTTTTTAGATATGATGAGACAAGAAATAATAGACGTTATTAAAAAATATATTGATGTAGATGAAAAAGAAATAGACGTAAGACTTACTAACAAACAAAATAGCGATGGAACAACAGGAGCCCCTGCATTATATGCGAATATTCCTATAATAAGTATAAAAAATGATAAAAAAAATATAGCTTACAGTGGAAAAATATCAAAAAATGGTGTACAAGATGTGGATAACGTAGTAGTAGAAACATCAGAAGAAGTAGTACAATCAGAAAATAATGGAAAACAAGAAGAGAATAAAGATGAAGAAACAGACAATACTAACATTACAGAAGAAGTTACATTAAATCAATCTATAGAATCTACAGATAAAGAAAACAATGTAACTGAAGAAAAAACAAATGTAGAGGTAGTAGAAAAAATAGTTGAGGAAAGTCCTAAAGATGAAACCACAAAAGAAAGCAATGCAATTGTAGAAGAAACTACAGAAAGTCAAGAAGAAGCAGAAAAAAACAATACGGCGTCAAATATAAACAAAAATAATTCAAAAAAGGGTAAAAAATCAAAAGCAAAAAAGTCTAATAAAAAGAAATAGAGGCGTAGATGAAAAAAAGATTATCTAAAAATATAGAATGGTCAATATTAATATGCACAATCCTATTAATTATAATAGGATTGATTGCGCTTTTTTCTGCAACTCAAAATACAGAATATGATGAATTTAAAAAACAAATTTTATGGATAGGCATTAGCATACCATTTATTATAGCGTTTACTTTAATAGACTATGAAACTATTGCAAAAATATCACCTATAATTTATGCAGTACTGATTATATTGCTAATAGGAGTTTTATTTACAAAGCCAATAAATGGTGCAACAAGCTGGTACTCTTTTGGTTCATTTTCTTTACAGCCAGCAGAGTTTTCAAAAGTATTTGTTATAATATTGCTAGCTTTGGTAATGTCTAAAATGGTTGCAAAAGGCAAAAAAGAAATAAGTAGACCTACAAGACTTCTCATTTTACTCGCAATTATAGGAGTGCCAGTTTTGCTAATAATAAAACAACCTGATTATGGTACAGCTTTGGCATTTTGCGTCGCATTTATATTAATGTTATTTGTGGCAGGAATTGACAAAAAATACATTATAGCGGGATTTTTAATAGTAGCAATAACACTCCCATTACTATACTTTTTTGTGTTACCAGACCATGCTAAAAAAAGAATAGAAGTATTTTTAAATCAAGACCTAGATCCTAGGGGAGCAGGATATAACTTAACACAGTCTAAGCTTGCAATAGGAGCTGGTGAACTATTTGGAATGGGAATTTTAAAAGGAAATCAAACTCAACTAGGATATTTAAGCCCAAAAACTACAGACTTTATCTTCTCAGTAATAGGCGAAGAAATGGGATTTGTGGTTGCGGCAGCTATTGTAATACTCTATGTTGTCCTGATTACAAAAGCAATGTTTGTTGCAAAAACAGCTAAAGACAATTTAGGTTCATTTATTGCAATGGGCATAGCAGGAATATTTTTATTTCATATGACAGAAAACATTGGTATGACAATTGGCTTGTTACCTATAACAGGTGTACCTCTACCATTTGTTAGTTATGGTGGCAGCTCTCTTTTAAGTAACTTAATAATGATAGCAATGCTACTAAACATAAGTGGTAGAAGGCAAAAAGCTATATTTATTGAATAATAGTTAAAGATTGGTTTCGTTACCGAACTTTAACGATAAAGGAGCATTATGCTAAAAAAACTAAAAATAGGAAATGTAGAATTACAAAACAATATAATATTAGCACCAATGGCAGGTTTAACAGACCTGCCTTTTCGTCTTGTGTGTGAAAAATACAACCCAGGATTAGTTGTAACAGAAATGGTAAGTAGTAAAGCACTTTATTATAATGATGAAAAAACAAAAGAGTTACTCAAAATGGATGGAGAAAAAAGGCCAGTATCTGCACAAATATTTGGAAGTGATGTAGAGTCAATGTCATATGCGGCAAATTATGTTAGTAAAATTGCAGATATAGTAGATATTAACATGGGTTGCCCAGCTCCAAAAGTTGTAAAGAATGGAGATGGAAGTAAGCTACTATTAGATTTAGATAAGGTATATGAAATAGTAAAAGCAGTTGTAAAGAATTCATCAGTTCCAGTAACAGTAAAAATTAGAAAAGGTTGGGACAGTGAGCATATTGTTGCAGTAGAAGCTGCTAAAGCTATAGAAAGTGCTGGAGCTTCGGCTATTGCAGTTCATGGAAGAACAAGAAGTGAATACTACACAGGAGTTGCTGACTGGGACATAATAAAAAAGGTAAAAGAAAATGTTAAAATCTCTGTAATAGGAAATGGAGACATAAAATCACCAGAAGATGCAAAAAGAATATTTGAACAAACAAATTGTGATGGCATAATGATAGGAAGAGCTACTTTAGGTAGACCATGGATCTTAGAGCAAATAAGGACATATTTAGAAAACGGTACAATAAGAAAAATTTCTAATCAAGAAATATTAGAAACTATGTTAAATCACATTGAGCTTGAGGTAAAAGAAAAGGGAGAATACACAGGAATACGTGAAATGAGAAAACATATTTGCTATTATTTAAAGGGCTTACCAGGAGCATCTGGGGTTCGCGATAAAATAAACCATTTAGAAAGCAAAGAAGAAGTGGAAAGCGAATTAGTTAACTACTTTAAACTTTTATAAACTTAAATTCATATTTACAAGCTAAATGAATAAAATAGTATAGAAATAATTGTTACTATTCACAATTAAAATTTTCTACTAAGGCAACAATATACATTCTTCCGCATTTGCTTCGCGGTTCGCTCGTGCAAGCCTCACTCAACGCTCGCTCGCTGCCACTCCGCTCCGAAGTCGTCTGCGTTCGCTGAAATGCTCCAGAACATATATTGTTGCCTTTGTAAAAATAGTACTAACAGTGAATAGTAACAAATATTTCTATACTATTTTTTGAAAGGCTAGTGCTATGGGAAAATGGTTTAAAATTTTTGCTATTATCATAATCATAATTTTTATTCTATTAATTTGCAATTTTTTTATAAAAACTAATTATAAAACTGAAAAAACTGGAAATAATAAAAGTATACAAGAGATTGAACAATATATTCTAAATGTTACATCATATAAAGCAAAAATAAAAGTAACTGTATGTAGTAACAAAAATACAAATTATTATGAATTTGAACAAGAAGTTAGAGGTGCAAGTTTTTGCAAACAGTTAGCTTTATCACCAACTAGCCTTGCAGGAATGGAAATAATATATGAAAATGGCATAATAACAGTGCAAAATACAAAATATAATTTAAGTCAAATATATGAAAATTACCCATATGTAACAACAAATTTTTTATTTCTTACATCTTTTATAGAGGGATATAGAAATGCTACTAGCAAAGAAATAACAGAAATGGATGGAAAAATACAAATGAGCTATACATCAAAAGTAAATAAATATAATAATAAACAAATTCTTTACATAGATAAAGCCACTTTAGAGCCAAAAAATTTACAAGTATATGATATTAACAATGAACTACGAGTAGACATAATATATAATGAGATAGAATTAAACATTTAGAAATATATAATCATCTCAATTTTATTATTGGGAGAGTAAATATGAATATAAGAAGAGGAGATATGTTTTATGCAGATTTGAGTCCAGTAGTAGGTTCTGAACAAGGAGGAATAAGACCTGTTATAATTATACAAAACGACTTGGGAAATAAACATAGTCCAACAGTTATAGCAGCAGCAATAACATCACAAATGGGGAAGGCAAAGCTTCCAACTCATATAGAAATAGGCTCACAAAATGGCGGTTTAAAGACTGACTCTGTGGTTTTGGCAGAGCAAGTAAGAACAATAGATAAAAGTAGGTTAAAAGAAAAAATTGGTCATATTGATGACGAAAATTTAATGCATCAAATTAACAATGCTTTAGGAGTAAGCATTGGACTTGAAAATATTTAAAAAGTGAAATAATCCCTTGTTTTTTAGTTATAGAAACAAGGGATTTGTCGAATTTTGTCGAAATTGGTCGAACGATTTTTCTTTACAATTACCATATTATGGTGTATAATAAAAACAATTAAATTATTCAATTTAATTTTATCAGATAATTTAAGTCTTAAATTATTCAAAAGATTAATCCCAAAAATTTATAATAAATAAAAACTCGGGATGGTTTTTATTTATAGAATAGGAGTTATATGAAAAAAAGAATTAAAATTTTTATTATTGCCTTTTTGTTTGTAATATCATGGACGTTACATTCAAAAGTAATGGCTGTTTCAAATTGTGAAAGTGTGCCCGAAGATGACGTAAAATATGTAAATGCAACTTTTGCCAATATAGATATTGAAGCATACAATGCATGGCAAAGGGGAATGAGTCCTGACGAATATTATTCATTATCTCTTCGAGAAAAACATAAAATAGATGACAAATCAATGCTTTTTGACTCGACAGAATCTAAATGTTATGGAGGAATTCAAAATGGTTATATTGATGTAGGAGTTTATGGTAATTCATCAGGATTTATACAAGGATTAGCAAAAGACAAACTGGTTAATGGCAACTTATGCATAGCAGACAAATATACAAATGGTACAACATTTTTTCCAACCGAAAATACTAATTCATCTGTTTATACAGAATTACTCTCTAATTGGAAATTCCCTTTTAAAAAAGAGCAAAATGGATATTATATTTTTGATAGCAACCAATATCATGTAGAAAGAGATTATAGCACAAAAACTTTTAAATTGCATAAAGGGGATAAAAATGGATTTTTCCCATTTAATGATTGCGATGATGATACATCTATACCAAGTAACAGAGAATTAGCTTTTTCAGCTAGAATAGAAATACCATTTGTTATGACAAATGATGGAAGAATATTTAATGAAAGTGTTCAACAATACGAAAATATGGTATTTAATTTTTCGGGAGACGATGATGTATGGATATTTGTAGATGATCAGTTGGTGTTAGATCTAGGAGGCTGCCACGTAGAATTGCAAGCTAGTATCGATTTTGCAAAAAATGAAGTATATTATCAAAATATATTTAATTTGGATACTTATGAAAATGAAGTGGCCGTTAATAGAAAAGCTTTTAAAGATGGAATGCTTTCACCAGGAGAACATACCATAACTTTATTTTATATGGAAAGAGCAGGCGGAGATTCAAATTTAATAGCAAATTTCAATTTTCAAAGTGGAGGTATACAAGCTAATTACATAGATATGGACACAAATAAAGTGCTAGATACCGAAAGTCAAAGTGGTGCTGTTGGAAGAAAAGTAACTACTTCTGCAAAAGATATTGAAGGCTATACATTAGTAAAAAAGCCCAAAACAGAAAGTTTTACACTAACAGAAAAATTGCAAACAGTTAATTACTATTATGCAAAAAATACTTCTGTAGTAGCAAAATATGTAGATGAAAAAACTAATGAAGAAATATCCGACAGAGTTACTTTAAATGGTAAGTTTGGAGATAGTTATACTACAACTCAAAAAGATATTGAAGACTATGACTTTTCAAGAGTTGAGGGAACACCAAAAGGTACAATGAAAAGTGAACCTATAACTATTACATACTATTACAATCATAAATCAAAAGTTATTGTCAACTATATAGACAAAGATACGGAAGAGCTTATAGATAGTGAGCAAAAAGAAGTACATGAAGGTGATACATTTACATCAGAAGAAAGACAGTATGAAGACTACAAACTTGTAGAAAAGCCAGAAAACGAAACTGTAACAATTGCCAAAGATGACATTACCTTAAACTATTATTATCATAGACTAAAATTTAATTTGCAAATAGAAATGAATTTAGAAAAGGCATATATTAATGGTAATTATCATGGCCTAAATGGAAAGTTTGGAAAAATAGAAACAGAAATTAGAGATGCTAACAAAAACTCTTCTTTACAAATTTATTACAACATTAAAGTAACAAATAATGAAGAAAGAATTGGAAGCGGATACATAACATTTACAATTCCAGAAGGCTTTACAATGCAAAATGCAGACTGGGAAATAGATGGCAATATTGCAAAATACAAAGTAACTGACTTAGACATAGGTGAGTCAAGAGAATATCAAATTATCTTACAAAAAAATGAAGGCGTTGATATAGCAAGAGACATCAAAGCACAAGTTAGAATAGATTCAGAAAAATTGCAAGAGACAACTCTTGATGATAATGAAGATATGAATGAGTTAGCCATAATGCCAAGAACAGGAGTCTTTGTATTAAATGTAGTGCCTTATATACTAGCTCTTACAGCACTAGCAATTGTAATAATAATAATAAAAATTAAATCATCAAAGAAAATAAATGATAATAAAAACTAAAGCTAAAATAAACAAAATTATAAAAGAGAAAATAAAATATTAATAACTAGGCTAATCAAAATAGAAAGTTTCTTTGAAATTATGAAGGCAAAGAAACTTTCTATTTAGTAATATTATAATAATAGCTTAATATTACACTTTTAATTTCTTTATAATTTTTATTTCGTCATATAGTTTATCAATTCTATCTTGTCTAATAACTAATGCATGTTCATATTCTGAAAGAATTTGCATATAATTATCAAAATTTTCGCCTTGCTCAAAAAGAAGTTGCATTCCTGCTTTATAATAATCTTTAGTCTGAGCTTTTTTGCTAGAATTCATTTTTTGCTCATATTTTTTGACAGTTTTTAACCTTTTAATTTGATCTTTAATGTAATTAACATAATTCATAACACAACTAATTTCATATAAAGTATCATCAATTACAACTTTAAATAATGCTTTCAGTGGTTTAGGGTTTATTTTTCCTAATCTTTCATTTTGCTTTAACTGGTCTAGCGCAATAACATCATTACTTGGCTGAGCATCTCGAATAAGTTCTTTTAAAGTTTGAGATATATTAATGTGGGTTGTATATTGTCTTTTGGTTACTATAGCATCATATTCATCGGCAACACGAATAATTTGTGCTGAATATGGAATATCGGGTTTACGCAAACCTCTAGGATATCCAGTACCATTTAAAGCCTCATGATGATACCATGGACCATCAGAATAAGGTCTTAAGGCCAAATCATCCATACAATATTGATAACCAAGAGTGGTATGAGTTTTCATTATTTCATACTCTTCATCAGTAAGTTTACTAGGTTTATTTAAAATTTCCTTTGGAATAAAAAGTTTACCTATATCGTGCAAATATCCAGCAATAACACAATGTATAGTAAACTGACTATTGCAATGCATATATTCACAAATTCTGCCTACTAAATTTGCAACATTTTCACTGTGCCTTTTAGTAAACATATCCAAGCTATCCATAACAATTAAATGGTCTTTAATAGCGGTATCAAGCTCGTGAATTTTTAAATTAGATGGACTATAAAAGTCATATTTTTCTTCTAACATTTACCTACTCCTAAATGTTTTTTTATTTTATATATGTGTATGTATAGTCACAATATATGTTCTAAGATATTTCACAAGCTGGAGCAAGCAGCGACCCGCGCCGTGAAATAGGAGAGAATGTATATTGTGACTTAATATACAAGTTAAATAAATTATACAAAAACATGAATAAAAAAACAATAAAAAATATAAAAAACAATATTAAATTTTGATGACAAATAAAACTTTTTGTGATAATATGATATAAACGCCAAGAATTCGGCTTTGTTGAATAGAAAAATTTACTATTTAACGAACCTAAATAATGGCTTAATTTATAAAATAGATGGGAAAAAAGATGAAGAATATTTTAATACATTGTGCAATGGAAAAAGAGGGCGAAAAAATTGCCCAAGCACTTAAATTAAATAAAAAAGAAGAAATTAAAAAAGTAGAAAATTGTAAAATAAATAATTTTACTACAACATATGTAGGACAAGCAAAAAATACAAATATAACTTTGTTAATTACAGGCATTGGCAAGCAAAAAACGGCAATTGGACTTACAAAATATTTATGTGAAAATGTTAAGCCTGATTTAATAATTAATATTGGATATGCTGGGTCAACATTTGCAAAAATAGGAAGCTGGGTTTCAATAAATAAATCTTACAATCTAGAATGGGACATAACAGGTGAAGAAAAATATACAATGAAAGATTTAGGAGGACAGGACTTAGTTACAATAGATGAACTTGAAAAATTACCTTGTTACTCCGCAGAATGTTTTGTAAATAGTAGTAGTTTTAAAGAAAATGTTATTTTCGATATGGAACTTCATTCTGTATCACTTTTAGCAGATTTGTATAATATTCCACTTGTTTCATTAAAAAAAGTTAGTGATAACTTGAGCTTAGATGATTATTACAAAACAGTAGAAAATAATGAACTAATGGAACTTGAAAGTTCTGTAAAATATGTTGAAAAATTTTTGGAATAAGTGTTAATTGGAGATGTCAACTAGGGACAACAGACAAC
This sequence comes from uncultured Clostridia bacterium, assembly GCA_944393465.1. Taxonomy (GTDB): domain Bacteria; phylum Bacillota; class Clostridia; order TANB77; family CAG-508; genus CAG-793. The sequence continues at coordinate 22,223 of CALYAG010000014.1, read as the reverse complement.
AACAATTTACAAACGAAAGGTAAAAAATATGTACTTAAAAAAATTAGAATTGCAAGGATTCAAATCTTTTGCAGATAAAACAGTATTTGAATTTAAAAAAGGAATAACTGCAGTAATTGGCCCAAATGGTTCTGGAAAAAGTAATATTTCAGACGCTATTAGATGGGTTTTAGGTGAACAAAGTATGAAATCGCTTAGAGGTTCTAAATCTGAGGATATTATTTTTGCTGGAACTCAAAGTAGAAAATCTTTGGGTTTTGCAGAAGTTAATATGGTAATGGATAATTCAGATGGAGCTCTTCCAGTAGAATTTTCAGAAGTAACGGTTACAAGAAGATTATATAGAACTGGAGAAACTGGCTACTTTATAAACAAGGTTCCATGTAGACTTAAAGATATTTTAGAACTTTTTATGGATACTGGCATAGGAAAAGATGGGTATTCAATAATAGGACAGGGCAAAATAGATGAAATTTTAAGTAATAAATCAGAAGATAGAAGAAAAATATTTGAAGAAGCATCTGGAATTGTAAAATATAGAACTAGAAGAGAAGAATCAGAAAAAAAACTTGAACAAACTAAGCTAAACTTAGTTAGAATAAATGACATATTAACCGAAATAGAGGCAAATATTGAGCCACTAAAATTACAATCAGAAAAAGCTAGAAAATTTTTAAGCTTAAGAGAAGAACTTAAAAATATAGAAGTTGGTCTATTTGTGCAAAGAATTAATACATATAAAGAAAAGTTGCAAGAGTTAGAACAAAACAAAGATATTTTTGAAAATCAAAATCTTGAAGAAAATAACAAACTTGAAGATATGCAAAACTTAAAGCAAGATTTAAAATCTCAAATAGAAGAAATATCTGCAGAAATGGAAAGACTTCAAACTCTTGGCTTTGAAAGTGAAAACAAAATAGAGAGAATAAACTCTGAAATTAATGTTAGCAAGGAAAAAATTTCTAATAATAGTGAAAATAAAAATAGACTTGAAAATGAAATAACACAGAGTAATATTAATATATCAAGCTTGGAAGAAGAAAAACAAGGCAAAGTATCTAAAAAAGAAAGCTTAAAAGAAAATAAGGAAAAATTTGCAAAAGAGTTAGAAGAAAAAGAAGCGAACCTAAGAAGATTAAATCAAAAATTATCTAGTAAAGAGCTAGAAATAGAAGAAAAGAAAAAGCAAGTAGAAGATTTAAAAGAAAATAAATATAGCTTTGAAAATGATATTACAGAACAAGATGTTAATTTTGAAAACTTTGAAAATAGAAAAAAACAGGCTGAAAAAGAATTGTCTGGTGTAATCTCAGAATTAGATGAAAAAAGAATGAGCAAAAATGAAATAAATTCTAATTTTGCAAAAATAGAAAATGAGAAAAAACAAATTGAAGAAAAGGTGCAAAAAGACAAAGCAGAAAAAGAAGCATTAGACAATCAAATAAAAGATATAGAAACAAAAATAAACAATACAGTGGATGAACAAAGACTTAAAAAAAGCAAGTATAATTTTTTAGTTGAAACCGAAAAAGAAAAAGAAGGTTACACTAAATCAGTAAAAGAATTGTTAATTGCTTGCGAAAACGATCCAGCTTTAAAAAAGGGTGTTCATGGAGTATTTGCAAATATTATTTCAACTGATGAACAATACAGTACGGCAATAGAAATGTGCCTTGGTGCAAGCATGCAAAACATAGTTACTGAAAATGAAGGAGACGCAAAAAAATTAGTTGAATATTTAAGACAAAATAAATTAGGTAGAGCTTCTTTTTTACCTATATCTACAGTTCATGGCAAAAAGCTAGAAAACATTAAAAAAATAGATGGAGTTATAGGAATTGCCTCAGACTTAGTAAAATACAAAAAAGAGTATGAGGGAATAGTGCTTAATTTATTAGGAAGAACAATTGTTACAGACAATATGGACACAGCAATAAAACTAGCAAAAGAAAACAAATACTCATTTAGAATTGTAACTTTAGATGGTGACATTATAAATTCATCTGGAGCTATAACTGGTGGATTTGTAAGCAAAAAATCAGCTAATATTTTAGGTAGAAGTGAAGAAATTAAAAAATTAGATAAAGAAATAAAAAGATTAGATGAAAAAATAGAAAGTCTAAAACAAGAGAAAGAAAAAATTACGGTAAATGAAAAAACGGTTGAGATAGAAGAAAATACAAGAAAACTTCAAGAAATAGAAATAACTTATGCTAGAGAAAAAGAGAAAGTAATTCAACTTGAAGAAAATATAAATTCTATTGTTGTTAGAAAAGAAAAATTGAATAAAGAATTAGAAGAAATAGAAACTAAAAAGCAAAATGCAACAAATAAAAAGCAAGAGTTACAAGAAAATATTAAAAACATAGATGAGCAAATTACAAATATTTCTAAAGAAATAGAAGAATTCGCAAACTTAAATAAGGATAATCAAAAATACATAGATGACTTAAATCTAGATATTACAAACTTAAAAATATCAGTATCATCATTTGATGAAAGTTCTTCTTCTATGGATGAATTAATAGAAAGAATAGAGCAAAGCATTGCAAGTGAAAAACAATCTATAGAAAATAAAAAACTTCAAATAGAAAAAATGGAAGAACAAAATTCTTCTATAAGAAACACTATTTTAGAATTACAAAACAATATAGAAAAAATAAAAGCAGAAGTATCTGGAAGTTCTACAAAAATAGAAGAATTAAAAAATAACAAAAATGCTAAAAACAGCAAACTAGACGAATTAGAAAAGAACATTGAAAAACAATTTGCCATAATTCAAGATGTAAAAGAGCAATTGGTTAAAATAGGCATAAAGAAAACAAATACAGAGCAAGACATATCAGATACTATAAACGAACTATGGAATGAATATGAAATAACTCCAAATAATGCTACAGAGTATCCAAAGCCTACAAACATACAAGAAACTCAAAAACGAGTAAATGAATTGCACAATCAAATAAAAGAACTTGGAAGTGTAAATGTTGACAGTATAGAAGAATACAAAAAGACAAAAGAAAGATATGAAACTATGTGTGAACAAAGACTAGACTTAGAAAACACAATGGCTAAATTAAGAAACATAATTACAGAAATGACCCAAACAATGAAAGAACAATTTAGCGAGAAGTTCAAGCAAATAAGCAAAAACTTTAATGAGGTATTCCAAGAGTTATTTGGTGGCGGAAAAGCAGAGTTAGTATTAGAAGATGAAAATAATATACTAGAATGTGGCATAGACATTAAAGTACAACCTACTGGTAAAAAGCTTCAAAATATGATGCTACTTTCTGGTGGAGAAAAAGCATTAACAGCAATTGCATTACTATTTGCAATATTAAAAATAAACCCAGCACCATTCTGTATATTAGATGAAATTGAAGCTGCACTTGATGATGTAAATGTATATAGATTTGCAGAATTTTTAAAGAAGTTTAGCAAAACAACACAATTCTTAGTAATTACACACAGAAAAGGTACAATGGAAGCAGCAGATACGGTTTATGGTATTACTATGGAAGAGAACGGAATTAGCAAGTTATTGTCTATTAGGTTAAAAGCTGAATAAAATAAATACTATTCACAGATTAAATTTTCTACTACGGCTCCAATATACATTCTTCCGCATTTGCTTCGAGGTTTCGCTATTCGCGAAAACTCTCGCTCGCTGCCACTCCGCTCCTACGTCGTCTGCGTTCGCTGAAATGCTCCAGAACATATATTGTAGCTTTATAAGCTGTAAATATAGTTTAAAGTAACATAAAAAAGTAAAATAACATACTATATATCAGTTAGAAAGGAGATATTAGTATGTTAAGTTACATAATTCAAGGCAATGCCAAATTGTCAGGAACAGTTGAAGCGTCAGGATCAAAAAACGCTGCGCTTCCAATCATAGCCACAGCAATACTTAACCCAGAGCCTGTAACACTATACAACATTCCGGACATCGAAGATACCAAAATAACATTGCAAATATTGAAGTTATTGGGTTGCACAGTCGATAACAAAAATGGTAAAATAACAATATGTAGTAAAAATATGAACAAAACGACCATTCCTAAAGAATTAATGCATAAATTGCGTTCAACAGTTGTTCTTGCAGGAGCCATAATAGGAAGGTTTAAAGAGGCTACTTTTGCATTTCCGGGAGGATGCAATATTGGAGCGAGACCAATTGACCTTCATTTAGATGCATTTAAAAAATTAGGAATAGACATAGACGAAGAAGGTGACGTTATAAGTTGCAAGTGCAAGGAAATTATAGGGAGAAGGATTAAACTAAAATTTCCAAGTGTAGGTGCAACCGAAAACATTATCTTAGCATCAGTATATGCAAAAGGAGCAACGCATATAACCAATGCAGCAAAAGAACCTGAAATAAAAGATTTGGCAAAATGTTTAAACAGCATGGGAGCTAAAATTTTTGGAGCAGGCACATCAGAAATTACAATATTTGGAGTAAAAAAACTACATAAGGCAGCATACAAAATTATTTCAGATAGAATAGAAACAGGAACCTTGCTTTGTGCAGCAGCAGGAACAGGTGGAAAAATAACAGTAAAAGGTGCAAACCCAGAAAATCTTTTAACAGTGCTTTATTCATTAAAAGAAGCGGGATGCAAAATTACAATTAATAGAAACAATATAAAGCTAATTGCACCAAAAAGGTTAAAAGCAATAAAAGTTGCAACAGAGCCATATCCGGGATTTCCAACAGATATGCAGCCAATATTTGGAGCAATACTTACAAAAGCAGAAGGGAAATCAATTATTGAGGAGAATATATTTGAAAATAGATTTAAGTATGCGGAAGAATTAATTCGAATGGGAGCAAATATTGAAGAAAATGGAAAAATGCTCGAAATTACAGGAGTAGATACATTATATGGCAAAGATGTAATGAGCAAAGACCTAAGAGGAGGAGCAGCTCTAGTAATTGCGGGGCTAATGTCAGAAGGAGAAACACGAGTAGAAAATATTGAATATATACTAAGAGGATATGAAAACTTAGATGAAAAGCTTCAAAAACTTGGAGCTAATATAAAAAAAGAAAAGGTGGTATAAATGCCAAAAGCTAAAATGCCTTCAAAAAAGGTAGCAAAAAAAATTAAAAAAAATAAAAAGATAAAAAATAGAAAAAACGAATCCATAAAAAATGATGGAATATTCAATTTTGATGAACAAGTGATAGAAGAGCCAAGAAAAAAGGTGACTAAAACAGCTCAAAAACGTAAAAAGAGCAAGAAGGCAAAAAATGTAGATTTAGACCAAGAACATTTTATTGGCGAAAATGAGGTAAAACATATAGATAAGAAAAAATTAGAAAAAATAAAAAAGGAGAAATTAAAAGAGAAAAGAACAAAAGAAAAAGAACTTGCTAAAGAGCAAAAAAGACAAGCTAAGATTAGAAAGCAAAGAGCAAAACAAACCAAAAAAGCAAGAATGACAGAGGAGCAAATTAAAAGAAACAGAAGAATAAAAACTATTATAAAACTATTTTTACTTTTAGCAGTTATAGCAGGCATAATAATTTATTTAATGTTATCACCAATATTTAATATAAAAAACATTAATGTAGAAGGAAACAGCAATATATCATCTGAACAAATAATAAGTTTATCTAAAGTTCAAAAAGATACTAACCTATTTAAAGTATCAAATAAAGATACAATGGCAGCAATTAAAGAAAATCCATATATAAAAACAGTTGAAATAAAAAGAACTTTACCAGACACTATAACATTTGTTATAACAGAAAGAGTAGCAACATATATGCTAGAGTATGGAGGATCTTTTGCTTATATAGATAATCAAGGATACATATTAGAAATATCCGCAAACACAAAAGAAGGACTAGCTAAAATAACTGGCTATGAAACTTCACAGGATGAAATTACTCCAGGTAGCAGACTATGTCAAAATGATTTAGAAAAATTAAACACAGTCTTAAGAATTACTGCATCAGCAAAAACAAATAACATAGACAGTTTAATTACTTCAATTAACATAGAAGATAGTAGCAATTATACATTGTTTATGGAATCAGAACAAAAAAAAGTTTATCTTGGAAATTGCACAAATTTAGACACTAGAATGTTATATGTAAAAGCAATATTGGAAAAAGAAAAAGGTATAGCAGGAGAAATATTTGTGGACATGAACTTAAATGAAAAATATCCATATTTTAGACAGAAAGTTTAAAACTTTAAAGTGCGTTTATAGAAAAGGCTTTATTAAGAGCTTTAATGTGACAAGTATCAAAAACAATCTTTAAATTGAATGGAAGGAGAAGATAGAATGAAAAACAAAAATGCATACATTGCTATAGGTATAGTTTGTGTTGTTTTAGCAGCAGCTATTACTTTACAAATAAGGACTATGCAAGGAGAAAATTCGGCTGTATCACAGGCATTTGCAAATAGTGAGCTTAAAGATAGTTTACTTGAATGGAAAGAAAAATCGGATAATGCAGAAGCAGATTTAGAAAAATCTGTAGAAAGACTAGATGAATTAAGGCAAACTTCAACTACAAATGGCAATAGTTCAGAAGAAAAACAAGAAGAACTAAAAAAATACAATCAATTACTTGGAATTACAGATGTTACAGGTGAAGGAATAACTATGACTGTTACAGATAGCACTCAAACAAACACAGCAGTGGACATGAACAATTTAATTGTTCATGATTCAGACCTAAGAAGTTTAGTAAACGAACTATCTAATGCAGGAGCAGAGGCAATATCAATAAATGATGAAAGAATAGTAAGCACAACTGCAATAACTTGTGCAGGAAATGTAATTTTAATAAATGGAAATAAGGTTGGTTCACCATTTACAATAAAAGCAATTGGAAATCAAGAAAGCTTGTATGGTGCAATTACAAGAGCTGGTGGATATACATATGGCTTAAGAGCAAGGTCAATACAAGTAGAAACTAAAAAATCAGATAATGTGCAAATTTCAAAATATACTGGAGCATTAAGTTTCAAATATGCTCAAAATGATGACTAAAAACTTTAGAGAAGGGAGGACAGTATTACTTAATTAGTAATAAAAAATGCTTATGGAAAATAATCAAGAAATAAAAGAAAATCAAGACTCAAAGAATATTAAAAATGCAAATATAAAAAAGAAGGAAAGCAAAAATAATGCAAAAAAGCCAAAAGAGAAAAAGCCAATCAATAAAGCAACTCTTGTTTTATCCATAGTTGCAGGAATTATAACTTTGGTACTTATTGCATCAATATTTGTACAATTTAGAACAGTTGATGAATCTAAAGAACTTGACATAGAAGGTTTAAGAGATGATGAACTTAGAACTCAAATAGCAAGCTATAAATCAAGATATGAAGAAACTATGGAACAATATAATGCAAACCAAAACACAATAAATGAATATGAAACAGCGATTAATGAAAACAAAGAAACAACAGAACTTTTAGATCAAGAAATAGAACAAGCAAAAACTTTGCTAGGGCTAACAAATGTTAGAGGAAGCGGAGTAGTAGTAACATTAACAGATACTGATGAAGCCCTTTACACATATATTGCAGATGATTTAATACTTTTAATAAATGAGCTAAAGTATGCAGGAGCAGAAGCAATTTCTATAAATGACAATAGAATAGTAAACTTGTCAGATATAGTAACTTTAAATGATGGACTAATTATATTATATGGAAATGTAAGACTAACATCACCATATGTAGTAAAAGCAATTGGGGACCCAACATATTTAATGAGTACACTTAGCATAAAAAATAGTGGATATATTGACCAAATGAAAGCAAATGGAATGGCAATTGAAGTAAAACAAGACAATAATATCGAAATAGGGGCTTATACGGGAGAAATAGATAATAGATATTTAAAGGAGGCAGAATAATATGATGATAATAGCGATTGTAGTAGGATGTGTATTAGGTGTAGTTATTGGAATTTTAACACCAACAATTCCATACACAGTATCTCAATATTTAGCAATAGCAATAGTTGCTGCACTTGATTCGGTATTTGGAGGAATTGCATCAAATATAAAAAAGAATTTTGATATGAAAGTATTTATTTCAGGATTTTTTGTAAACGCAATTTTAGCAATGCTACTTACATATTTAGGAGAAAAATTAAATGTAGACATTTACTTAGCTGCAATAATAGTATTTGTAGGAAGAATGTTTAATAATTTAGGAATTATTCGTAGATATTATTTATCAAAATTTTCAGAAAAAAGAAAAAATAAAGTGAAAGAATAACATAAAAAGAGCATTAAAATGTTTTATTACAAATAAGTTACAAATATTACAAAAATATGTCTAATTCTATTGACTTTTTTTGAAAAATATAATAATATGCTTACTAGAAAAAATTAAGGCGGACTGGAGGTATTTGCTTTGGCTATAGGTGACATAATAGTGGCTATTGACATCGGCGCATCTAAGATTAGCTTAGTAGTAGGTGAAGTCAATAACTTTAATCAGATCGAAGTAATATGTAACACCAGCAAAAAAAGCAATGGCATACAAAAGGGCAAAATAGTTGATGAGCAACAATTAAGTGAATCTATTTCATATGTTATAAAAGAAGCTGAAAAAGAAATGAATATGAAAATAAATTCAGCATACATAACAATACCAGGAAAATATGTTACCATTGTACAAAACAGTGTTACAAAAGAAGCTAAAGATAAATATTCGGGAATATCAGCAAGAGATGTGTCTAGTAGCTTAATGCAAGCAAAAGATATAGATATACCTGAAGGAAAACAAATAATAGATATAGTAATAAACGAATTCGTATTAGAAGATGGCAAAAAGGTAGATGATCCAATAGGAACATTCAGTGGTAAGTTTACACTCAATGCACAAATAATTTTAGCAGACAAAGATTATATGAGAGCCATAACTAATATATTCAAAAAAGTAGATGTAGATATAGATGGGATGGTCCCAATAACTCTTGCAGAAAAAAATCTTGTACTTGATAGTATGGAACAAAAAGATTATGTAATGTTACTAGATATTGGCGCAGAAACAATGAACATAGGTGTATTTGATGGAGATAGATATGTATACACAAATTCAATACCTGTTGGAGGAAATAACATTACAAACGATATAGCGGTAGTCTTAGGAATATCAATTGACGAAGCCGAAAGATTAAAAAGACAATATGGCTTAGCACTTAAATCATATATAGATAATGATACAGATGTTGTGCTAAATACAGCGAAAGATGAAAATAACAAAATAGTAAAAAGTTCAGAAATTGTCGAAATAATAGAAGCAAGAGTTGAGCAAATGTTTGAAATAGTAAATCAAGATGTTTCTAACCAAGGAATTAAACAAAACATAAACACAGTTGTAATAACCGGACAAGGCATAACAAGTATAAGCAAAAGTGATATAGTTGGAAAAATTACACTAAATATACCAGTAAAAATGGCAAACAACAAAATTGCAAGCATAATTAAGCCAAATTATGCAACAGCATATGCTTTAGTTAGATACATAGCATCAAGACCATTTGCAAAAAATGTATCAAGTAGCTTAGATATAAACTCAGATAAAGGATTCTTTAAAAACATAATAGAAAAAGTAAAAGAATTTTTTTATTCGTAAGCTACTAATAAAATAAATTAAAATCAAATGAAAAATTTTAAGTTTAATAAAATAAACTGCCAAGAGAGTTAAGAAAAGTATATAATTTTTAGGAGGAAAGCTTTATGTTGATGGATAATAACTATGATGAAAATTACGGAACAGAAGATACAGCTATAATAAAAGTTATAGGTGTTGGAGGAGCAGGAAACAATGCAGTAAACAGAATGGTAGACTCAGGAATAGAAGGAGTTGAATTTGTTTCTGTAAACACAGATAGACAAGCACTACTTTTATCAAAAGCTGGAACAAAAATTCAAATAGGAGAAAAAATAACAAGAGGACTTGGTGCTGGAGCTAACCCAGATATAGGTGCTCAAGCAGCAGAAGAAAGCAAATCTGAAATATCTGAAGCAATAAAAGGTGCAGACATGGTATTCGTTACAGCTGGTATGGGAGGCGGAACTGGTACAGGTGCAGCTCCAATAGTTGCAGGCATTGCCAAAGAAATGGGAATACTTACAATAGCAGTAGTAACAAAGCCATTCACATTCGAAGGAAAGAAAAGACTTACTCAAGCAGAAAGAGGAATAGAAAGTCTTAAAGGCAAAGTTGATACATTAGTAGTAATACCAAATGACAAACTATTACAAATAATTGACAGAAAAACATCAATAGTAGAAGCTTTCAAAATGGCAGATGATGTACTAAGACAAGGTGTTCAAGGTATATCAGATTTAATAAAAGTACCAGGTTTAGTAAACCTAGACTTTGCAGATGTTAAAACAATAATGTTAAATACAGGTATGGCACATATGGGTATTGGTAGAGCATCTGGAGAAAATAGAGCAGAAGATGCAGCAAAACAAGCTATCCAAAGCCCACTTCTTGAAACAACAATAGAAGGTGCAAGAGGTGTTATCATAAATGTAACAGGTGGCGAAAACTTAGGATTACATGAAGTAAACACAGCTGCCGAACTTGTACAAAGAAGTGTTGACCCAGAAGCAAATATCATCTTTGGTGCAGTAATAGATAAGAGCCTAGATGAAGATATAGTAATAACAGTTATTGCAACAGGATTCGACAAAGAGCCAGGAGCAAAAGACACAAGTATAGGCAAAACAGCATGGCCAACAAAATCATCAACACCAGTTCCAAACAATGACGCAGGAACAGACTACTTAGACATTCCACCATTCTTAAAAAAGAATAAAAATTTGAATAAATAAAAGAAAAAGTCTCCAATAAAATGGAGGCTTTTTTCTTTGCAAGTCAAAACATAAAAATAGAAAATACATTCAAAAGCAGCTTTTAAATTAAGCAAAAAAATGAGCGAAAAAGATAATAAAAAGTCGCTCATTTTTTATTTTTTTGTCCATAAATTTGACAGTTTTTTCAATTAATTAAGTCTAAAATAAGGTTAACAAATCTAATCTAAATGGAGTTATTATGACAATTTACCTAGATATTGTTTTTATTGAAAACTTACTCATGAATTACATTATATTGTTTGCCACGGGTTTCATACAAAAAATGCAAATGAAACAACTAAGACTAATAATTTCAAGTGCATTTGGCGGAGTGTATGCAATAATATCATACTTAAATATTATTCCGATATATTCAAATATATTTATGAAAATATTACTTTCAATAATAATGATATACATTGCATTCAATCCACCAAATGTTAAAAAACTGTGCAAAACCATACTTTTATTTTACTTAACATCCTTCGTAATGGGCGGATGCGCACTGGCTCTACTTTATATGGTAAGTCCAAAAAGTATAGCTTTTAAAGATGGAGTATTAGTTGGAACATATCCAATGAAAATGACAATAATAGCTGGAATTGTTGGCTTTTGCATAATACAAGTTGCATTTCAAATAAATAAAAGACAATTAAAAAAGAAAGATATGATTTGCAATTTAGAAATAAGTATAAATAAACAAAAGTCAGAAGTAAAAGCATATTTAGATTCTGGAAATACTTTAAAAGATCCTATTTCAAAAAAGCCGGTCATAATAGTAGAAAAAGATATGATAAAAAATTTTTCAAATATAAATTTAGAAAAACTTTTAGGAGGTGATGAGGAAAACACAGAAAAACTAAAATTAAAAATAATTCCATTCAATTCAATTGGAAAACAAAATGGAATGTTAATAGGAGTAAAACCAGACTTTGTAAAAATAGAGTATGAGGATAAAGAAGAGTACATTTATGATGTAGTTATAGGAATGTATGGCAAAAAAATTAACAAAGATTATCATGCGCTAATAGGTTTGGAATTGTTGGAAGGAGAAAAGCAGGATGAAAGTTTTAGAAATATTGAGCAAAATGTACGAAAAGTACATTCAAAAAGATGAAGATTTTGAAAATATATTTTATATAGGGGGAAGTGACAATCTGCCAGCACCACTTGAGCCAGAAGAGGAGGCAGAGGAAATAGAAAAATTATCTAAAGGAGATAATGAGGCAAAAAAGAAATTGGTAGAACATAACCTTAGACTTGTTGTATACATAGCTAAAAAATTTGAAAACACAGGAGTAGGTTTAGAAGATTTAATTTCAATTGGCACAATAGGTTTAATGAAGGCAATAAATACATTTAATAGTAGCAAAAATATAAAACTCGCTACATATTCATCAAGATGTATAGAAAATGAAATATTAATGCATTTAAGAAGGAGCAATAGATTAAAAAGTGAAATATCTATAGATGAACCACTAAACCAAGATGGAGACGGAAACGAGTTACTTTTGTCAGATATTTTGGGAACAGATGATGATGTAACATCGAGGTGTGTTGAAGATGAAGTAGATAAAAAGCTATTAAAAGCATCAATCGCAAAACTAAATAGTAGAGAAAAAAACATAATGGAACTACGATTTGGATTCAAAACAGGAGAGGAAAAAACGCAAAAAGAAGTTGCAGATATGCTAGGAATATCTCAAAGCTACATATCTAGATTAGAAAAGAAAATAATTAATAAGATGAAAAAAGAAATATTGAGTAAAACGGGGTGAATTGTTTCAGCTTTTTCAGTTGGGGACGGTCCTAAATCGAAAAAAATGTTAATTGACAGCAGTTACATTGATAGTAACCAAATATTTTTCGATTTAGGACCGTCCCCAACTGAAAATCATATTTCCACCAAAATTACATTTTCACCAATGCATTTAATCTTGCTCCACTCAATTACAATATCATTAGTACCTGCAAACATACTAAAAGGCTTGCTTGTGCCAGGAACTATAATAGAAGTAATATTTCCAGTTTGAAGGTCAGCACATACATCTTGAACATAGCCAAGCTTCTTACCATCTCTAATATTTATAACTTCCTTGTGCCTAAAATCCATACCTTTTTGCCCCATAAATAATCACACCTTTCATACAAAAGTAAATATTTTGAAAAAATACAAATTAATTTATTACTACTATATAATTATATTAAATATATGAAGCTTTTATGAAAGATGTAATAAAAGTCAAATGGCCAAACAATATATCTATTCTAAAACCTATTTATAAAATCTTTTTATATGATTTATTGCTGTTTTTTCTAGTCTAGAAACTTGCGCTTGTGAAATACCAACTTCTTCTGCAACTTCCATTTGAGTTTTACATTCAAAAAATCTTTTGGCTACAATAACCTTTTCTTTGTCTGTTAGGTGCTTCATTGCTTCACCAAGTGCAATATTTTCAGTCCACTTTTCATCAGTATTTTTTTTATCACTAATTTGATCCATAATATAAATGTTGTCAGTATTATCACCATAAACAGACTCTTGAAGTGAAACAGGGTCTTGAATTGCATCTAAACTAAAAGCGACTTCTTCTTTATCAACACCAAGTTCCTGAGCAATTTGCTCAATAGTTGGCTCTTTTTGCGTACGTTTAGTAATACTTTCTTTAACCATCAAAGCTCGGTAAGCCAAATCTCTCATAGAACGACTAACTCTAATAGGGTTATTATCTCTTAAATATCTCCTAATTTCGCCAATTATCATAGGAACTGCATACGTAGAAAACTGAACATTTTGAGATAAATCAAAATTATCCAATGCCTTAATTAATCCTACACATCCAACTTGAAATAAATCATCTGCATTTTCGGCTTTAAATCTAAAACGCTTAATAACGCTTAAAACCAATTTTAAATTACCATTAATAAAATCTTGCCTTGCCTTTTCGTCGCCATTTTTTATTTTCTTTAATAGTTCGTTTTTTTCTTCATTTGATAGTACAGGCAATTTAGCAGTGTTAACACCGCAAATTTCAACCTTGTTTATCAAAGAAAAAACCTCCTTTTTAAAATAATTATTTCCAAGAAAGTAAAAAAATATACTTTCTAAAATTTGAAATTTTATTAAAAAAATTTCAAATAACGATTGACAAATATAGAAAATAAATGTATAAAAAGAATATAAGGTAAACAAAAAAAAGAAAGAAGGATAAAATCAATATGAGAAACGCTGAAAGCCTTGCGGCTGTAGAGAGAGGGAGAGAGAGAGAGAGTATACTTTTACCAAACACAAAATCTGTCATCTCGACCACATGTAATTTAGTAAATGAAACAATAATAGAACATAGAATACAAGCTATGTGTTTTAGACGAACATAAAATTCGTTTAAAATATGTAGCTTTTTTGCGTATGTATAAAAAATGCAAATTTGAAAATAATTACAATAATAAAATAAGGAAATTAAAATATGCAATTAAAAACAATTGCAAAACTTAATTACTTGTGATATAAATTAATAAGAGGGAAAAAGCTTAAGAAAAGAAAGCATGAAGGGAGATTAAAATATTATGAAAAAACTAGGTAAAAAGCAAAAGTTAATAGGAGGCATAGCAATTATATTAATAGCAGTAATATTAGCAATAGTAATTACTACTAACATAATAGTTAATAATAACCAAAGCAACCAACTTGCAAGCCAAGAAGACTATTTAGCCACAATAGCAAATGCAGGGTCAAGTTTAGTTGCAAGTTACATAAAAAAAGGAATAAGCATAGGTGGAATAACTGGAACACTAGAAATTTTAGATACATCAGATGCAACAGCATATGCAGAAGATATAGCTTATGGAAAAGTAGCATATGCAAGAGGAGAAAGAATAGTTGGAACAAGAATAGATGCAGATACAGAACTTAATTTAAGTGAAGTATATTATGCAGATATAAATGATGATGGAACAGTAGATGGAGTAATATTTGCAGACTTAGCCGTTGGAGGAAGTGGTGAATGGCGGAACAAATGGATATGGAACATACGAAATACCAAAAGAAAATAATTTAAAAAGTTATTATATAAAAAATGATAACTATACAGATGACAGTTTTAAGAAAAGTGGTAAAGTGATAGCACCAATGGAAGGAACAAGTGGAAACGAAAGATTTTATGTAATGGCGTTGGAAGATATAAATCCGGGAACAAGATATTGTTGGTATGACGCAGCATTTGGCAACTTAGATAGTAGTTATAATGTAAGCACTACGGCCAATGATTTTGCTATAGCAGGAGCAGAGCCAACAGGAAGAATAAATACTGAAAGGATGATAGCAAGTTGGAATTCAGGAGAATATGGAGTTCAAAATGATAATTCAACTTATGATGATATGTGGGGAGTAATACAAAATGAAGTAGATGATGGATGGTTTGTACCATCAAAATCAGAGTGGGCAGCCTTTGGAGCAGCATTTGAAATTACAAGTAGCAATTTTTCTAACACATATGGACTTAGCAACCTCTACTGGTCTTCTTCGCAGAACAATACGCGCCGCGCTTATACCGCGCGCTTCCACTCGCGGCAATATCTACTACTTCCTTGTGAGCAACTTCTACTGCGTTCGCTTAGCCACGACTTTCTAATTTTTGTTAAAAAATTAGAACAAAATCACACGTTATGTCAATAACGTGTAAAAAGTTCAAACCGAAAAAGCTTCGTAAGAAGATTTCGGTTTGAACGAAAAATCTAAAAATGAAAGAGTAAAAATAAATGGAAAAGCAGAATAAACCAAAAAAGAATCACTGGACACAATCAAAAGTAGATGAAGCAACAAAAAGGATAAATCAAGAAATATATAAAAGAAATAGACAAGCTCCAATTCATCTAAAAATGGACGATTTAGCAATCTTAATAAATGATAAAATAACTAGAAGAGGTATAGCCAAGGGTTTAGTTTTTATACAAGAAGATCTAAATAAAAATATAATAGAGGCAGAAAAAAATACTGTAAAAGTATTAACAATAACTAATCCAAAAGAACAGTATGAAAGTCTTACAAAAGTTAAACAAATAATGAAAGTAGAAGTTTGGACAGATATAAGATTTTTAATGGTAAATAAAGCTATAACTCCAGGAGAAATAACAGAGTTAATAAGAAAACAGTTAGAAATAGACAAAGATTTAGATAGATGGTTAAATGGAATAGAAAAAGCTATATCCGCCAAAGGGTAAGGTTAGCAAACTTTCACTAATTAAATGGAAGATATTTAATATAATGAAAGTGGTTGCCCCACCAAAACACTTGGTATTATCAAAAGTTGGGCAATATGAACAGTGATTGACAGTTTGTTTGTTATTTGTATTGGACTTAGCAACAACTACTGGTCTTCTTCACAGAACAATACGAACAACGCTTATAACGCGAACTTCAACAACGGCAATATCAACAACAACAATGTGAACAACAACAACTACGTTCGCTTAGCCACGAGTTTCATTATACTAAATAGAATGTCTTTCTTCTTTGAAAGACATTTTTATAAAGGAAAGGTATATGGAAGATAAAATAACTTTTGAAGAATTATATGAAGCATATATTTTATGTTTAAAAAACAAAAAAAGGAAGATAGGAACTTTTAATTTTGTCAACGATAGTTTATGTGAAAATTTAATTACGCTACTTGATGAATTAAATAATCGTACATATGTGCCAAGGCAATCAAATTGCTATGTAATAACAGATCCGGCACTAAGAGAAATATATGCAGCACAATTTACAGATAGAATTGTACAGCATTTTTACATGAAAGAAATAGAAGATATTTTAGATAAAGAATTAGTAGATGGTTGCTGTTCATGTAGAAAAGAAAGAGGCAATGATTATGCTCTAAAATTATTAAAGAAATATTTAATAGAAACATCAAAAAATGGAACTAAAGATTGTTTTTTTCTAAAAATTGATTTGTCTGGATATTTTATGTCAATAGATAGAAAACAAATTAGTAGAAAGTTTTTAGAACTTATAAGAACTAAATATACAGGAAAGCATAAAGAACTACTAATCTATTTAACACCTATAATATTTGAGAATAACCCTGCTTTAAATTGCATTTATAAATGTGAAGAAAAATTGAGAAAAATAGTACCTGAAAGAAGAAAAATGAATCCACAATCTGATTATGGGATGGCAATAGGTTATAGCAATTAAAATATTATAGAAAGTATTATGTAGAAATGCTTATATTTCAAGCATTTATTTTTTTATTTTTTACATAATATTTGTAGAAAAAGTTAGTTTTGTTTCAAGGAACTTTTAAGCCATGATAATAAATCCTTTTTATCATTATCTGAAAAATGAACACTTTTTGAAAGTTCTTCTGAATTTTTTTCTATAGCATTTCTTTTAGTTTCAGGATTTGCTTTAGCATAAATTTCTGTGGTAGTTACACTTTCATGTCCTAAAAAATCTCTTATATATATTAAATTTACTCCACTTTCCAAAAGATGCATTGCTTTAGAATGTCTAAAAACATGAGGAGTTACATTTATTTGAAACTCTATTGGATTCTTTTTTTTAGCTTTTTTTACATATTTGTTTATTATATATGTTATACCCATTCTTGTTAGTGGTTCTTTTTTGCTATTAAAAAATAATAAACTATTACTATTAAGATTAATGCTATAGACTTTAATATATTTCTCTAAAATTTTTATTGTTTGTTTTAGTAATGGTATTGTACGATTTTTTCTTCCTTTACCATATAAATCTACAGTTTTATTATTAAAATTAACAGCACATACATTTAATGTTATTAGTTCTTGAACTCTTGCTCCAGAATCATACAATAATGTTAAAATAGCTAAATCTCTAATTCCTTGTTTAGTTGAAGTATTTGGTAATGACAATATTTCTTTTATACCTTCTTTGGATAAATATTTTACTGTTTCTTGATTATTTTTCTTCATTTTTATAGAAAGAATTTCGTTACATAGTGGTAGATATTCAATTTCTTCAAGTGCTAAATAATTATAAAAAGATTTTATAGCTGCTAATCTTTGATTTCTTGTAGAAATAGAGTTTTTCTTTACTAATTCTAAATATTTTAAATAATCTACAACAACATCTCTATTTATTGTTTCAATCTTTATATCTTTAATATTTTTATTATAATTTTTAATAATAAATTCTAATAGTGATATGAAAGCATACTTGTATGAAATAATAGTATTTTCAGAGACATTCATGTTTTTTCTTAATTCAATATCTAAAAACTTTTGTAAGTAATAATCTAAATTCTTTTTATTCATTATCATCATCCTTTAGAAATTTAAAATCACTATAATATTTTTCTTTTTTATCAGTTATATTGATAAAATAATCTTTAGCTAATAATAGATAATATTCAGTTGCTTCTATATTTTTATGTCCTAGATATTTGCATAAAATAGGTAATGTAGTATATAAATCTTGTCCGTTTTTATCCATCTTTTCTAATGCATTTACTGCAAACGTAAATCTAAAATCGTGAAGTCTTGGAGGAGTATTATCTGGTCGTAATATATTTAATTTTTTTAATATTTTTTGAAAATATTCTGTAATATGCGAATTGATTTTATTTCCTTTTAAATCACACAAGAAGTAATTTTCATTACATAAAAATTTTGATTTATAAGTTTTACATGATTCCGAAAGACTTTCTGAAATTGGAACTATTCTTGTTACATTTTCTTTTCCATTATATATTGTTATAATTTTTTTATCTAAATCTACATCTGTATTATTTAAATTAATAGCTTCACCCCTTCTAAGACCCGTTCCATATAATATTCTAATTAATATTGGTAATACACAATTAAATATTGAATTTGTATCATACTGATGTTTATCTAAATAGTTGAATATTATATTCAAATCATGTTCAGAATAAATATATGGCTTAAATTTAGAATCACTCTTAGAAGGCATTATATGATGTACGTATATATTTGGGTATCCCATTTTTTGTAAATATATAGCAAATTGCTTTAATATAGATAATCTCTTAGCTTGTGTCCTAGGAGATTCGTTTTCTCTTAACATGCCATATTCTTCTACCATATCTTTTGTGAGTATAACTTCAGTAATTCCTTTATTATAAAAATATTTATCTAATCTTTTCAACTCATTATATTCTGATTCTGAATTAAATCCTAAACTCCTTTTATATTCAATATATAATGGTGCAATATTTTTAAAAGGACCTATAAAATTATTATTATTCATATTTAGGAACCTCCAATGCCAGTTTTCTTAATTGTTCCTCACTTATGCTTAAATAGATGTTTGTTACATCAATACTGCTATGTCCTAGGATTCCGGAAATAGTTGATATTTCAATATTATTTTTTAGCATATTAGATGCTAGACTGTGCCTTAATGAATGCAATCCTCTTTTTCTATTTCCAATATCTATGCCTGCTTTTTTTATATATTGTTCAGCAGATTTATATAAAGAAGAATAGTTTTTCATATCAATGTAAGTATAAGGTGGTTTTGTTGGCAAAAATATATATGGAGAATCAATATTAGGTCTTGCATTCTTAAGATAATCTAATAATGCATATTTTACATTTTCTGTTAGAGGCAATTCCAATAACTTCTTAGTTTTATATTGAATCAGTTCAATTTTGTTTTCATTCCACAATATATTCTCTTTTTTTAAATGTACAATATCTGAATTTCTTAAGCCATATACAATTGATAATAAAAGAATCGCAAAATCTCTTTTTCCTCTTTTAGTACTTCTATCTACTTGTTTTAAAATTTGATTTATTTCATCTATTGTATAATAGGATGGCAATTTACTTCTTTCAAACTTAGCAATTTTAGGAAAAATATCTATACCATCAAATTTGAATTTATGATTATCATATAAATATTTGAAAAATTTCTTTAATTTATATTTAATTTCATAGATTGTATTTTTTGAGTATTTTTGAGTATTAATAGAATTTACAAAATTATATATATTTTGAATTTGTATATTATCTATGGAGATTATATTATTCTCTTTTAGATAATGAAAAAAATCAGCTAATATTTTTTCACTTGTCATTCTAGTACTATATGAATAATTAGACTTTAAATAATTATCATATTCATAAAATATATCATTAAATTCTTTAGGTATCTTTTTCTCTATCTTTGGTCTATAAATTTTTATTGGGTTATTTTTATCAACAGAATCTAATATATATATGCTGCGCATTCTTCTTGTATATAGTTTTCCTTTACCATTTTTTGTATCAACATGATAATATTTTTCTAAAAATTTCATTGCTAATTCTAAGTTAAAATACTCAATATCACACAATTCACAAATATTGTAAAATCTATTCCATACATATTTATAATCTTGAATTGTATCTTCGCTATATTTTTTGTCTCTTAAAATTGTTTCTGCTCGGATCAACAAATCTTTTAATTTTAATCGTTCCATAATTTTCACCTAGTATTAGTATTCTCAAAATTATAATAAAAAAACAAGAATATTATGTAAAAAGTAAAAAAAATAAATGCTTGAAATATAAGCATTTCTACATAATACTTTCTATAATATTTTAATTGCTATAACCAATATTATGTAAAGCTTTGCATAAAATAGGAAATTTAACAGCACAAGCAGGAAGTAACTTAAATCTAAATGACTTCGATAACTTTGTAGAAAAAGATTTAAAACTAACTAATTATGTTCGTTATGTTGATGATATAGTAATCGTTTCAGATGATAAAAAGGAATTAATAACTAAATTACCAATAATAATGGAGAAACTTAAAGAAACAAATCAAACTTTAAATAAGAAAAAGACTAAAATAGAAACAGCATATTATGGAGTGCCTTTCTTAGGTAAAGTATCTTATCCGTATGGGTACCAAAGGGCTAAGAAAACAACAATTATAAGGATATATGAAAAAGCGAAAAATATAGAATATGAAAGTGTGGAAAATTTATTAGCAATGACTAATTCACAAATAGGAACGTTAAAAAATTATAATTGCAGAAAACTTATATTAAATTATTCAAGAATTATAAAAAATAAAATGCCAAAAACTATAACTTTTAACGAAGAAAAATTGAAATTTGAATATGTTAAGTAATAAATAAAATATTAAAATAGGAGAAAAAATAAAATGAAAAACTCTGAAACCCTTGCGGCTGTATATATATATATATATATATGGTAAATTCTAACAACCGTATAATAAAATATTTTAATAGCAAAGAGCTATGCGTATTAACTATGTTTAATATGCATAGCTCTTTGCCACCCTAAAAGTATAATTGAATTTAAAATAGAAATTATAATTTGGAGGGTAAAAAAGATGAAGTTTAGTGAAAAAGTAAGATTATTAAAGAAAAAAGTAGGAGATAAAATATTATTTGTTCAAAATGGAAATTTCTACATAGCAGTAGGAGAGGATGCTGTCTTTTTACATAAATTATTTAACTTAAAATGCACATGTTTTATTAAATACCTTTGCAAGGTAGGAGTGCCGGTAAAAAGTTTAAGAAAATATTTACAGCCATTAAGAGAAAGAGAAATAAGCTATATAGTGTATGATAACATAAATGGAGAATTAAAAGTAAAAGAAAATTTTGAAGACAGAAATAATAATACTACATTATCTTACAATCTGGGTTGTGAAGATTGTAAGGATGCAATTTATAGATATGAAAAAGAAGAAATAAAGAAGTTGCTTAACTAAGTAATAAAAAATAAAACAATTAAGATTAGAAGAGATAGTTACTATTCACAGTTAAATTTCTATACGTAAAATTTATAAAAAATTTTTAAACTTTTTTTAAAAAAAGTGTTGACTTAAAAACAAATCCATGTTATTATATATTTGTACGAAGGAAATTAGTTAAGAGACACAACTTAAAGACAAAAAACAGCACTAACTAGTTTTTTATTTTGCCCTTAAAAAATGTCGAAAAAAATAAAAAAATATTTTAAAAAATGTGTTGACATTTAAAAGGCAATATAGTATAATAAAAAACGTTCCACACAGGAACACAAAGTACATTGAAAAGTAAACAATGAATCTTTTGAGAAACCAATAAAATTGCGGTAGTTTAAGTACTACTAAAAGAACAGAATTATAATGAGCTAAAACTCAAAACATATTTAATATGAGAGTTTGATCCTGGCTCAGGATAAACGCTGGCGGCGCACATAAGACATGCAAGTCGAACGAACTTAACCTATAGTTTACTATTGGAGCGGTTAGTGGCGGACTGGTGAGTAACGCGTAAGCAATCTGCCTATCAGAGGGGAATAACAGTGAGAAATCACTGCTAATACCGCATAAGCTGTGAGTATTGCATGATACAAGCAG
>CALYAG010000013.1 GCA_944393465.1 uncultured Clostridia bacterium | reverse complement strand
AAAAAAAAAAAAAAAAAAAAAAAAAAAAAAAAAAAAAAAAAATAAAAAAAAAAAAAAAAAAAAAATAAAAAAGATAAAATTTTTTTTTTTTTTTTTTTTTTTTTTTTTCTAAATTGACTTGACAAAAATAAAAAATAGGTATAACATATGAATAAATGTGCATATGATAATATGAGATGCATAAAAAGCACTCAATTATATAAATAAAATGGAGTAAATATGGAAGAAGATTTAGTATGTGAAGATAAAGAACTACATCAAAATGAGTTATATGAAGCAAGAAAGAAAGAAATTACACCAGAGATGAATAGAAGTTTAGCAGAAATGTTTAAAGTATTTGCAGATGAAACAAGATTAAGAATAATTTGCAGTTTATTAAATGAAGAACTATGCGTATGTGATTTATGTGAATTATTAAACTTGAATCAATCAACAGTTTCACATCAATTACAAACTTTAAGAACATCAAAACTTGTAAAATACAGAAAAGAAGGAAAGCAAGTTTATTATACGCTAGAAGATGAGCATATTGATGCTATTCTTAGGATGGCGATTGCACACATAAAAGAAAAAGAACGTGTAGGGGAGTAAAAAAGCATTGTAATAAAGTAATAATAAAAGCCAAAACACTATGCAGGCTTTTGAAGATATTACAAAATTCACAATAAAGGAGTTTTTTAGATGAAAGAGGAAAACAGCAAATTAAGAATAGTTATGTATGTCATAAGTTTAATATTGTTTGCAATAGGTTTCATACCAGCTTTAGAAAGTTATAGATTGATAATTTATTTACTAGCAGTAATTTTATCCGGATATGACCTAATTATACAAGGCATAAAAAATATATTTCACTTAAATTTTGAGGAAGATACTCTAATGACAATTGCAATCATAGCTGCATTTGTAATAGGAGAATACCCAGAAAGTGTTGCAATAGTATTGCTATTTAAACTTGGAGAGCTTATAGAAGATAAAGCAGTAGAAAAAGCTAATCAAAATATAAATAGTATAGCTTCATTGAAAGTTCAAACAGCTAACCTTGTGATTGGCAAAGAAACAAAAGTGGTAAATGTAGAAGAGTTGAAAATAGGAGATAGCATTTTAGTAAAGCCAGGAGAAACAGTACCAGTAGACTCAAAAATTATAAAAGGGGAATCTGCACTAGATACGTCAAAACTTACAGGAGAGAGTAAACCAGTTTATGTAAGCAAAGGTGAAGAAATTCTTTCAGGAAGCATTAATGAAGGCGGAACATTGACTTGCAAAGTTACTAAGGAATATAAAGACTCAGCAATATCTAAAATAGTAGATTTAGTGTATGAAGCTACAAATAACAAAGGCAAAAAAGAAGAATTTATAACAAAATTTTCAAGAGTATATACACCAGTTGTAATAGCTATAGCAGTGCTATTAGCCATAGTTCCAGCAGTGTTTGGAGCAGATTTTGTGACATGGCTCTATAGAGCTTTGGTATTTTTAGTAGCATCATGTCCATGCAGCATAGTAATTTCAATACCACTAGCATATTTTTCTTGCATAGGTGCAATATCTAAAAAAGGACTACTAATAAAAGGAACAAAACATATTGAAGACTTAGCAAATGCAAAAGTTTTGGCATTAGACAAAACAGGTACAATTACAACAGGGAAAATGAAAGTGCAAGAATTTGTATTAATAAATAGCAGTAAAGCACCAGAAAATAATGAAATTCAATCAAAAAGTGAAAAATTTAGCAACAAAGAAAAATTACTACAATATGCATATAGCTTAGAGGCAAATTCAAACCATCCTATTTCTAATGCAATAATAGAATATGCAAAAGAAAAAAATGTAGAAAAATTAGAAGTAGAAAATCAAAAAGAAATTGCAGGTTGTGGAATTTATGGAAAAATAGAAGGAAAAGACGTTGTAGTTGGAAATAAAAAAATGCTAGATAGATATAATGTGAGCATAAATTCTAATATGTTACAAAACGATAATAACTCAAAAGATGTTGTTAAAAAGAATGAAAATTTAGAAAATGCAGTTCCGGAAAATGCAATTTTAATAGCAGTTAATAATAACTTAGTTGCATATATCACATTAAGCGAAAAAATAAGAGATGGATTCAAAGAAACAGTATCTAAGTTATATGAAATAGGAATAAAAAAGATCGTAATGCTTACAGGAGATAGTAAAGCAGAAGCGGAAAAAATAGCTAAAGAATGTGGAAAAATAGACTACAAAGCAAAATTAATGCCAGAAGGAAAAGTTGAAGAAATAAACAAATTAAAAGAAAATGGCAAAGTAATATTTATAGGCGATGGTATAAACGATAGCCCAGTTCTTGCAACTTCAGATTTTGGCATAGCTATGGGCGAAGGAACAGATATAGCAAGCACAACAGCAGACAGCATATTAATATCAAATAATATTGGAACATTACCACAAATAATAAAAGTAGCAAGAAAAACAATTAGAATAGTTAATGAAAATATCACCATATCACTTTTAGCAAAACTAATAGTCTTAGTTCTTGGAGTAATTGGCATAGCACCAGTATGGCTAGCAGTTGCAGCTGATACAGGGATGACACTACTAACTGTAGTAAATTCAATTAGAATATTTAAAAAATAAAGCTTTACATAACACACAAATTTCACAAAAAGGTTGACATTACCATAAATATATGATAAAATAATCTAGCGTATGTAGGTAAAAATACATACGCTAGTAAAAGTTAAAAAACAAATAAACAATTAACTTATAGCTGGAGGTGTATGAAATGGCTGCAAAAGGAGCAAGAGAACATATCACACTAGAGTGCACAGAGTGCCACAATAGAACATATGTTACAGATAAAAACAAAAAGAATAATGCAGAAAGATTAGAAATAAAAAAACATTGTAAATTCTGCAAAAAACACACAACACACAAAGAAACAAAATAATTAAAGCCTTTTTAAGGGGGAATTAAAATGCCTAAAAATAATAAAAAGAAGCAAAACAAAAGTAAAAACACAAAAAAGGTTACAAATGCTTCTGAAGAATTAAAGCAAAATGAAACTGAAAAAGCTGTAGAGAATGAAGAAGTTAAAACAGCTGAGGCAAATGTAGATACTGCAAATAAAGCAGCAGATACAACTAATAAAGCAGATAAAAAATCTAAAAAAGATAATAAAAATAAGAATAACAAACAAGCTAAAAAAGATAAATCAGCTAAAAAGAGTTGGTTTAAAGACTTTAAGGCTGAACTTAAAAAAGTAGTATGGCCTAAAGGAAAAGAGCTATTTTCAAATACAGCTGTTGTTATTGTTATGGTTATTATAGTATCTGTATTTATTTTCGTACTAGACTTAGCTTTTGACTATATGAACAAATTCGAAGTTGAGCAAGTTAAAAAACTTCAAAATAGCATAAGCGCAAATGAAACAGTAGAAGATACAAATACTACAGCAGATAATACAACTACTGATGAAACAAATACTGAAGAAAACACTACTGCTACAGAAGATACTAATGAAACAGCTACAAACTCTACTGAAAATGCAGAAACAGATTCAGGAGAAAATATAGTTTCAGAGTAGTAATTGGCAAAGGCAAATGCTACTATAAAATGCTTTAACATATCGTAAATTAAGGTTAGATTAAAAAGGAGGCTAAAATATGTCTCAAAAAGATTATGATGAAAAGCCAAGGTGGTATGTAGTACATACATATTCTGGTTATGAGAACAAGGTAAAAACAGACCTTGAAAAAACTATAAAAAACAGAGAGTTACAAGATTATTTCTTTGATATTGTTGTTCCAATGGAAGAACAAATAGAAATAAAAGATGGACAAAGAAAAACAAACCTAAAAAAGGTTTTTCCAGGATATGTCCTAATAAAAATGATTGTAACTGAAGATACTTGGTACATTGTAAGAAATACTAGAGGTGTTACTGGATTTGTTGGTTCAGGTACAGACCCTATTCCACTTACAGATAGTGAAATAAGAAAAATGGGATTTGACGTACAATCAATAAATGTAGACTATGGTATTGATGACCAAGTTAGAGTAATAAATGGACCTTTTACAGACTTTATAGGTACTGTTACAGAAATAAATAAGGATAAAAATAAAGTAAAAGTTTTAGTATCTATGTTTGGAAGAGAAACTCCTGTAGAGTTAGACTTCTCAGAAGTAGAAAAGGTCAAATAAAATTAGCAAGAAAAGGTTATTAAGTGCATCGAAAGATTTACTTTCGAATGGCATGCCTTTTTAAATAAATTATTTTTGTTATACAAACCAAAGGAGGTGCAAAAACATGGCAGGAAAAGATTCAAAGAAAGAAGAAGCAAAAGAGATTATCATCAAATTACAAATTCCAGCAGGAAAAGCTACACCAGCTCCACCAGTTGGACCAGCATTAGGTGGTAGTGGTGTTAACATTATGGACTTCGTAAAACAATTCAATGATAGAACAGCAAAACAAGCAGGTTTAATCATACCAGTTGTTATTACAGTTCATAAAGATAAATCTTTTGACTTTATAACAAAAGAACCACCAATGGCTGTATTAATTAAAAAAGCAGCTAAAATTGAAAAAGGTTCAGGAAAGCCAAACAGAGAAAAAGTAGCAAAACTTTCAAAAGCACAAGTTGAAGAAATTGCTAAAACAAAAATGCCAGACTTAAATGCTGCTTCATTAGAAGCTGCAATGAGCATGGTTAAAGGTACTGCTCGTTCAATGGGTGTTACAGTTGAAGAATAGTATGTTAAAATTCGCTAATTGTGATTAATAAAATTAGTGTATACTATAGTAACAGCTAAAAAAGAGCAAAATTAATTAATTGGGAGAGCAAGGGAAAAGCGTATTTTAAGAATAAAAGCTTTTAGCTCGATAAAACCAAAGGAGGTAAAAATGAAAAGAGGAAAAAGATATCAAGATAGTGCAAAACTTGTTGATTCTAAAAAATTGTATTCTGCAAAAGAAGCAATTGAAATAATCGAAAAAATGCCTAAAACAAAATTCGACCAAACTGTTGAATTACATGTTAAATTAGGTGTTGATTCAAAACACGCAGACCAACAAGTTAGAGGAACAGTAGTTCTTCCAAATGGAACAGGTAAAACATTAAGAGTATTAGTATTCGCAAAAGGACCTAAAGCTGAAGAAGCAAAAGCAGCAGGAGCTGACTTTGTAGGTGGAGAAGAATTAATACCAAAAATTCAAAAAGAAAACTGGTTTGATTATGACGTAGTAGTTGCAACACCAGATATGATGGGCGTTGTAGGACGTTTAGGTAAAGTATTAGGACCAAAAGGCTTAATGCCAAACCCAAAATCAGGAACAGTAACAATGGATGTTACAAAAGCCGTAAATGAAATTAAATCTGGTAAAGTTGAATACAGATTAGACAAAAACAATATTATACATTTAGGCTTTGGAAAAGTTTCATTTGGCGCAGACAAATTATTAGAAAACTATGATGTAATTATGGCTGCAATTATAAAAGCTAAACCAGCTGCAGCTAAAGGACAATACATTAAGAGTGTTTCTATTGCACCAACAATGGGACCTGGTTTGTATATAGACCAAAAATAATTTATAATAGCCATAGACAGTAGGCGTAAAATTAAGTCCTACCGAGGCCAATAAGGAGAATGAGAGTTCAACCTATTAGTCTCGAAAAAGGCTATATAGGTTGATTTTTATGTTATATAAAAATTATTACAAAGCATTTGTAAAAGCAAATTTTTAGGAGGTGAAAACTAAAATGGCAAACAAAGACGTTATAGCAATGAAAGAAGCAAAAGTAAAAGAATTAGCAGATCATATTAAAGATGCAAAGCTAGTACTTTTAGTAGATTACAGAGGAATAACTGTTGAAGCTGATACAAAATTAAGAAAAGACATTAGAGAAGCAAATGGAGAACTTAAAGTTATCAAAAATAACATTATAAAAAGAGCTCTTGATGCAAATAATGAATCTGGCTTAGATGATGTATTAGAAGGACCAACAGCTGTAGTATCAGCAAAAGAAGATTATTTACAATCTTTAAAAGCAATTTACAAATTTACAAAGGATCATGAAAATTACAAAATCAAAGGCGGAATGCTTGATGGAAAAGTAACAAGCGTTGAAGAATTAATTACACTTGCTCAATTACCATCAAGAGAAGAACTTCTTGCAAAACTTGCTGGAAGCTTACTTGGAACTATTTCAAAACTTGCTGTTGCACTTGACCAAGTTAAGAGCAAAAAGGAAGCAGAAGGTAACGCTCCAGTAGCTGAAGAAGCACCAAAAGCAGAAGTTACAGAAGAAGTAAAAGCATAATTAAAAATGCTTTAAATCTTCAAAAATTTCAAATCATTAGTTAATTATAAAATTTGAAAATTAAACAATGAAAACAAATTAAAAAATTAGCAGATAAACTGCAAAATAAGTGAATAGCCAATTCACAAAGCAAAATGTTTTAAAACATTTACAAAAAGAAAATCAAAGATTTTCTAAATTAATAAAAATTTAAAGGAGGAAATTTAAAATGGCAAAAGTTGATGAATTATTAGAATCTATAGACAGCTTAACAGTAGTTGAATTAGCTGACTTAGTAAAGAAAATTGAAGAAAAATATGGAGTATCTGCAGCAGCAGTTGCAGCACCTGTAGCAGGTGGAGCAGCAGCAGGAGCAGCTGAAGAAAAGAGCAACTTCAATGTTGTATTAAAAGAAGTAGGAGCAAACAAAATCCAAGTAATTAAAGTTGTTAGAGACGTTACAGGATTAGGATTAAAAGAAGCTAAAGACTTAGTTGATGGAGCTCCAAAAACAGTTAAAGAAAACGTAGCAAAAGCTGACGCTGAAGAAATGAAGAAAAAATTCGACGAAGCTGGCGCAACAGTTGAATTACAATAATTCTTGTAAATTAAAGGCGGGCCTTAAATGGCTCGCTTTTTTCAGTTGGGGACGGTCCTAAATCGAAAAATATTATTTCTATTTAAGTTTCGTTCCTGCTTGAAAATATTTTCGTTTTAAGACCGTCCCCAACTGAAAAAAATATTTTCGATTTAGGACCGTCCCCAACTGAAAAAAACTTGACTTATTTTGATATAAGTTATATCATTAATGCATATTAATTAACTAACTACACACATAAGTGTATAAGGGGGAAACATGAAAATACTATTAGACGCAATGGGTGGAGATAATGCTCCAGATGCCAATATAAAAGGTGCAGTAAGTGCAATAAATGAAGTAGAAGCAGAAGTTGTACTTATAGGCAAAGAGGATGTTATAAGAAGTAAAATAAAAGAATTTTACGGCAAAGAAGTGGAAGAAATATCTCCAAGATTAAAAATACATAATGCAACAGAAACAATAGAAATGGAAGATGTACCTACACAAGCAATAAAAACAAAAAAAGATTCTTCAATGGTTGTAGGATTTAATATGTTAAAACAAGGAGACGGCGATGTATTTATATCTGCCGGTAATTCTGGTGCGCTTTTAACAGGAGCTACACTTTTAGTTGGAAGAATTAAAGGTGTAGATAGACCAGCACTAGCAGGAATTTTGCCTTCATATCATGGAAGGTTAGTTTTAATGGATTGTGGTGCAAATACCAACTGCAAGCCAATAAACCTTTTGCAATTTGCTCAAATGTCTAGCATATATATGCATAACACATTAGGCATAGAATCACCAAGAATAGGTCTTTTAAATATTGGAACAGAAGAAACAAAAGGAAATGAGCTTGTAAGAAATTCATATAAATTGCTTACAAAATATGCTAAAGACCTAAACATTAATTTTATAGGAAATATGGAAGGTAGAGAGGCATTTTTAGGCGCGGTAGATGCCATTATAGCAGATGGATTTACAGGAAATGTATTTTTAAAAACAACAGAGGGCTTAGGAAAATTGGTTAAAAAGTCATTAAAAGAAAGCTTTATGCATAATATTTTAACTAAATTAGGAAGTATACCAAGCTTACCAGCAATAAAAAGATTTTCAAAAGTAATGGATTACAAAGAATATGGTGGAGCATTATTCCTAGGAGTTCAAAAGCCAGTAGTTAAGGCACATGGAAGCAGTGATGAAAAATTGTTCAAATTTACTGTAAAACAGGCAGAACAATTTGTAAAAAACAAGGCAGTTGACCAATTGACCGAAGTGTATGAATCACAAACAAATAAAGAAAAAATGCAAGAAATAAAAGAATACATAACTGAGCTAGAGGCTAAATAAGGCTTGAAATAGCTAAAAAATTAGCATGATTTATATTTGAAAATTAGTACATTCTTACCAAAATTAAGAAAAAATAAACACGCAAAAAAATATTTCAAAAAATAGCTTGACATTTCCAAAGGAATGTATTATTGTAATTGTATGAATTTACCGCAAATGAGGGGAGGTGAACTTAAATGAGTTCAGAAGAAATATTAGAAAAAGTAAAGAAAATTATAGTTGAGCAACTAGGTGTAGCTGACACAGCAGTAACAATGGAAGCATCTTTCATAGATGATTTAGGTGCAGACTCTTTAGACATAGTTGAACTTATAATGGCATTAGAAGAGGAATTTGATATAGAAATTCCAGATAGCGATGCAGAAAAAGTTGTAACAGTAGGAGATGTAGTTGACTACATAAAAGATCACGTAGCTTAATTTATATAAATTTTTTACGCGTAAAATTAAAACAGTATGGGGAAACCTATACTGTTTGTTTTTATATTTTTTCTCAACAAATAGCATTACATATAAAAATTGACTTGCGATGATTTACAGAAACAAATACAAAAATATATTTCATTAATTATTGTAAATAGGTAAATTTTATAGTATAATATGAAAAGTTAGAAAAGCGCATAAAATAAGCAAATAATTAATGTGACAAAATAAATTTAACATATTATAAGGCGACTTATAAAGTATAAAAAATAAGCCCAAAAGAAATCGAGGAAGCTATGAATATAGAAGAAATAGAAAAAAGCATAAACTATAAATTTAAAAATGAAGAACTCTTAAAAACAGCATTAACACATATTTCATATGCAAACGAAAATAATGTGGAAAGCTATGAAAAACTTGAATTTTTAGGAGATAGCATATTAGAGTTTATTTCAAGCAAATACTTATTTAATACATATGAAAACCTAACAGAGGGTGAGCTTACAAAAGTTAGAGCACAAGTAGTTTGTGAAGATAGTTTAAAAGAAGTTGCAAAAAAACATAAATTTTACGATTACATTTTAGTTGGAAAAAGTGAAAGAGTCAGTGGTGGAAATAAAAAAGATGCTATTATGGCAGATTGCGTAGAAGCGGTTATAGCAGCAATTTACTTTGATGGTGGACTAAATGAGGCAGAAAAATTTATAATAGAAAATTTAAAAGAAGCAACCCAATATGCAACAGCACATATAGGTATGAAAGATTTTAAAACTGTTCTTCAAGAAAAATTGCAAAAGCATGGAGATGTACACATAGAATACTTGATTGTAAACGAAGAAGGTCCAGATCATGATAAAACTTTTACGGCAGAAGTTAAATGCAATGGAAAGGTTTTAGCAACCGGCAAAGGCAAAAGCAAAAAATCAGCAGAAATGCAAGCAGCTAAAACAGCACTAGGAGAGTAAAACTTTAAGATTAAGGTAAAAACATAAACACCAAAATTTGCTTTAATTGAATGATCCCAATTATGCTTTAGCTTTGAAAATACAAAAGAAAATTAGATTAGAAAGATAGGGTGAGAATCTTTAGTCAGAAAGGAAGGCTAGTATGAAAAAGGAATATATTATACCAATTTTTGTACCAAACTTAGGATGTCCAATGGCATGTACATTTTGTAGTCAAAAAAAGATTACAGGACAAGAAACAAATGTAAATGCTAAAGATGTAAAAGAAACAATAGAATATTATTTAAAAAATTTTAGGGATAACAATAAGTATGTAGAAGTAGCCTTCTTTGGTGGCAGTTTCACAGGAATTAGTGAGGAAAAGCAAAAAGAATTATTAGAAGCAGCATATGAATACATAAAGGCAAAAAAAGTAAATAGTATTAGACTTTCTACAAGACCTGACTACATAAATAAGCATATACTAAAAATGCTTAAAAAATATCGTGTAAAAACAATTGAATTAGGAGTACAATCTTCTAATGATTACATATTAGCAAAAAGTAAAAGAGGACATACATTTAAAGATGTCATAAAAGCTTCAAAATTAATTAGACGATATGGCTTTAGATTAGGACATCAAATGATGGTGGGCTTGCCAGAAAGCACAGAACTAGATGAAATAAATACAGCCAAAGATTTAATTAAATTAAAACCAAAAATGGTAAGAATTTACCCTGTTTTAGTTATAAAAGGCACAGAACTTGCCAATGAATATAAAGATGGTGAATACACACCGCTTACAGTAGAACAAGCTGTTGAACGTTGCAAAGAAATAATTTATATGTTTAGAAAGAAAAACATTGATGTTATAAGAGTTGGACTTCAAAATACAGATGAAATAACTGATCCTAAAAAAGAAGGCAGCGAAGTTTTAGCAGGACCTTATCACCCAGCATTTAGACAACTTGTTGAAGACAGCATGTGGTATGATAGCATTGCTGAAAAAATAAAGCAAATAAACATGAAAGTTAAAGAAGTTGAAATAACAGTTAACCCAGAGTCAGTAAACAATGTAATAGGGCACAAAAAAGAAAATTTGAATAAATTAAAAGAAATGTATGATGTGGATATAGCTGTTAAGCCTGATGAAAATATGAAACCGGGCAAGTTTGAAATTAATGTAGTAGAAACTTATAAATAAGAGGTGGACATGGAATACAGAATCAATTCAGATACATTTGAACTAGCAGATATTTTTGAATGTGGACAATGTTTTAGATGGAATAAAGAAGAAAATGGCAGTTATACAGGAGTTTTCCACAAAAATGTACTAAATGTGGATAAAGTTGGTAATGAAATTATATTCAAAGGCATATGTGAAGGCAATATAGAAAAGATTTGCACAGATTATTTTGATTTAAACAGAGATTATTCTAAAATAAAAGAAGAATTATCTAAAATAGATGATAACCTAAAAACAAGTGTTGAATACGGAAAAGGAATAAGAATATTAAACCAAGATTTGTGGGAAACAATAATTTCATTTATAATATCTGCAAACAACAATATTCCAAGAATTAAAGGCATTATAGAAAGGCTAGCAAAAGCCTATGGAGATAAAATTGAATATGAAGGAAAAGATTATTACACTTTTCCAACTCCAGAACAGCTAAGAAATGTAAGTATACAAGAGTTTAGAAATTTAGGACTAGGATTTAGGGACATAAGATTATATGAAACTACACACATGATTTTAGATAAAGAAGTAGACCTAAATAAATTAAGCAAAATGCCTACAAAACAGGCTCGTGAAGAACTACTTAGACTTTCGGGAGTAGGACCTAAAGTAGCAGACTGCATTTTATTATTCTCAACATTAAAAAGATTTGATGTATTTCCAATAGATGTTTGGGTAAGAAGAGTTATGAACGAACTTTACATCAAAAATGCTGATGAAACTAAAGTAACCAAAAATGAAATTCAAAGGCTAGCAGATGAAAAGTTTGGAGCTTTGCAGGGCTTAGCTCAGCAGTATTTGTTCTATTGGAAAAGAGAAAATGCATAGAAAGGAAGCAAACTTTGAACATTATTTATGGTAGAAGCGGTAGCGGAAAAAGTGAATACATATATAACAAAATCAGAAGTGAACTAGAAACAGCGCCTAAAACATACATAGTAACACCTGAACAGTTTTCATTTACAGCAGAAAAAAAGCTTTTAGAAACCTTAGATGAAGGTGCTACAACAAGAGTAGAAGTTTTGTCTTTTGAAAGAATGGCATATAGAGTATTGCAGGAGACATTGGGAACAAGTCTAAAAAATATAGACAAAGCTGGAAAAGCCATGGTGGTTTCATCACTTTTAGAAGAAGCTCAAAAAGAGCTTAACTTTTTGGGCAAAAACCTAGAAAACATAGATTTAATATTAACTCAAATAACTGAGTTCAAAAAGCATGGAATAACAGCTGAAATGCTAAAAGAAAAAATGGATGCTACACAAGATACATATTTAAAATTAAAAATAAAAGATATGTATACAATTTATTCTAGGTTTGAAGATAGGCTCCAAGATAATTATATAGATGAAAACGATCTTTTAAATTTGCTTGCTCAAAATATAGAAAGTAGCCATTTATTTGATAATTGCCTTTTTTACATAGATGAGTTTGCGGGATTTACTAAGCAAGAATACAATGTAATACAAGTTTTAGAAAAAATTGCAAAAGACATATACATTACAGTGTGCACAGATGATTTAAGAGTTTTAAAAAGCCCAGAAGCAGATATTTTTTACGATAACAAGCAAACTGTTCAAACTCTAAAACAAATAGCCGATATAAAAAATGAAATACATTTGGAAAATTCATATAGATTTAAAAATGAAGAATTAAGACATCTAGAAAAAAATATTTTTGATTTACCATATACTACTTACAATAAAGAAGTGGACAACATAAAGCTTACAATTGCAAAAAATCAATATGAAGAAATAGAAAATGTAGCAAGAGAGATTTCAAAATTGGTAAGAAAAGAAGGCTACAGATATAGAGATATTGGAGTAATAACCAAAAATTTAGAAGACTATTCAAGCTTATGCAAAGCTATTTTTAGTGAGTATGAAATACCAGTTTTTATAGATGAAAAAAAGGATATTACAAGTGATATTTTTGTAAAATATGTTTTAGCAATATTAGATATATTTGCAAAAAATTGGTCATATGAAGCTGTATTTAACTATTTAAAATCAGGAATAGTTAAAGTGGACAGATTGTATGAACTTGAAAACTATTGCTTAAAATGGAATATAAAAGGTAGCAAATGGTATGAAAAACCATGGGATTTTGGCGAAGAAGATACATTTGAAGCAGAGCAAAAAGAAGTAATCACACCACTTTTAGAGTTTAGAAAAAACTTGAATTCTAAAAATACAGCAGAAAAAATAAGTGAAGAATTATATAAATTTATTTTAAAAAATTGTGATGCTTATCAAAATACAAATAAGCAAGCTCAAAAGGAATCTGAAAATAAACAAGAAAAGAATGAACTTTCAAATAAAGACGTAGATAAAGAAGGTTTGATAAACTTAGATAGCTACAATGCAGTTATTGATGTAATAGATGAAATTGCAGAGCTATTTAAAGATGTTAAAATGTCATTTGATACATATTCTAAATTATTAAAAACTGGAATCCAGACAAAAGAAATTGGTCAAATACCTCAAACACAGGACAAGGTTACAGTAGGAGATGTAAATAGGTCAAAAACTCATAAAGTAAGAGCAATATTTATCATAGGGGTAAATGACGGAGTGTTTCCAAGTGTGCCTAGCTCGGAAGGATTTTTCAATGATAAAGATAGGGAAAACCTAAAAGAAGAAGGATTGGAACTTGCAAAAGGTACGCTAGAGAAAATGTATGAAGAAAACTTTAACATTTATAAAGCATTTTCAACTGCAGAGGAAAGATTATACATTTCATATCCTGCAAGTGATGTAGATGACAAGCCTTTAAGAAAATCAACAACAATTTCAAAATTAAGAAGGATATTTCCAAAACTAAAAGAAAATACCTATATAGATGATAGCTTAAACAAAGCCAAAGAAAATTTAAAACTTGAAAAAGATAATGCTAACGTAGGCGAGCAGCACAGCTTGCAAGATAATTGCATAAATGAAGCACCAGAAGCAGAAATGAACATTTACACAAAGAAAGTTACTTTTTCTGAGCTTCTTTCACATATAAATAATATGAATGGAAGCTGGTATGAGGTATACAATTGGTATAAAAATAATCCAAAGTATTCATATAGATTAGAAAAAGCACTAGAAGGCTTAGAATACACAAATCTTCCAGAAAAAATAAACAAGCAAAATGTGCAAAAGTTGTATGGAGACACATTGCATACAACAGTATCAAGGCTAGAACAATACAAATCTTGTGAGTTTTCGTATTATTTAAAATATGGACTAAAGCTATCTTCAAAAGAAAAAATGGATATAAAGCCAGTAGATACTGGTTCATTTATGCATGATGTAGTTGATACATTTTTCAAAGAAAATGAAAATGTAAAAGAAATTTCTGATGAAGAGTTGAAAAAAATATTGGATAAAATAGTAGAAGACAAATTGTCAATGCCAAGAAATTACATATTTACAGCAACTGCAAAATATAGAAATTTGGTAACAAGGCTAAAAAGAGTTATATTTTATTCAATGAAATATATAGTGCAAAGTTTAAAAAATAGCGAGTTTGATGTAATGCAAACAGAACTTGAATTTGGAAACAATACTTATCCACCAATAGAAATGACGCTTGATGATGGAAAAAGAGTTTCTATAACAGGAAAAATTGATAGAATAGATATAGCAAAAGCGCCAAATGGAAAATATATAAGAATAATAGATTACAAATCTTCTACTAAAGATATTGAGCTAAATAAAGTAATTGCAGGACTTCAACTCCAATTACTTACATATGTAGATGCAATAACTCAAAAAGAAAAGGCCGAACCAGCAGGAGCACTATATTTTTCATTAATAGAACCAAAGCTAGCAAGTGCAAAAAAAGAAATGTCTAAAGAAGAAATAGAGCAAATTATAAAAAAGAATTACAAAATGAATGGCTTAGTTTTGGCAGATATTAATGTAATAAAAATGATGGACAAAAACTTGCAAACAGGCAAGTCTGACATTATACCTGTTGAACTTAATAGTAGTGGTGAAATAAATTATAAAAATTCAAAAACAGTTACAAAAGATGAATTTGAAAATTTGCAAAAATACACAATTAAATTAATAAAGCAAATTTCAAAAGAAATATTAGATGGTAATATTGATTTAAAGCCATATTACGCATTAAATAATAAAAAAACACCTTGCTCTTATTGTGAATATAAATCAATATGTCAGTTTAATCCTAAGCTTGCAGGAAATAAATACAATTATATAGGTACAAAATCAAGACAAGAGATTTTAGATGAAATTTCAAAAGGAGCTAATTAAATATGAAAAAAGCACTAAAAATTATTGCCACTGTGCTAATTATTGTTGTGTTAATAATTGGTATTATGTTTGTATACGATAGAGCTACAATTGGCAATCAGTATAAAATAAATGAAAAAAATTTACTTATACCAATAATAATTTATCATGATCTAGTAGAATCAGAAGATCAAATACAATATGATTATATGCAAACAACTTATGAAACTTTTAAAAAACAAATTACAGGTTTAATAGATTATGGATACAAACCAATTACATATAAAGATTTAATTGAATATAGTAAAGGAGAAAAATCTTTATACAAGAAAAGCTTTATAATAACGTTTGACGATGGATATGAGGGTGTATATAAATATGCTTATCCATTTGCAAAAGAAAATAATATACCAATAACCAGTTTTTTAATAAATGACAAAGTTGGAACTGACGGATATTATAGCTGGGACGAAGCAAGAGAAATGGACAAAAGTGGCTTAGTTAGTATATATTCACATAGTATGAAACACGATGATTATGATAAATATAAACCAGAAGATTTATTAAATGATGTAACTACTTCATTAGCGCAAATTGAAGATGAATTAGGACATGAAGTAGAAAAAGTATTTACATATCCTTGTGGACTATACAGTGAAGAAGGAAGAAAATTGCTTGAAGATAATGGGATAATACAAAATCTTACAGACAGCAAAATAAACCAAAGCAAAACTCTTAATTTATATGGCTTGCATAGAATGTACGCATTAGAAGATCCAGTATGGAAAATACTTTTAAAAATAGAGTATAGACATTTTAGATATGGCGGATAGATTTAAAACACTGTAAAAAGCATTAATTAAAAAATTAGAAACAAAAAAGTGAGGAAAAAATGTATTTAATTGTAGGACTAGGCAATCCAGAGCCTGAATATAGCAAAACAAGGCATAACATGGGATTTGATGTTATAAACAAATTAAGTGAAAAATACAACATTGAAGTTAACAAAAAAGATTTTGAAGGTTTAGTAGGCAAAGGAGAAATAGAGGGCGAAAAAGTTATTCTTTTAAAACCAGAAACATATATGAACGAAAGTGGAAAAAGTGTGATTAAAGCCAAAGACTTTTACAAAATACCAAATGAAAATATTATCATAATTTATGATGATATAGACTTAGAAGTAGGAGTAGTAAAACTTAGAAAAAAGGGTGGAGCTGGAACTCACAATGGAATGAAATCAGTTTTAGAATATTTAAAAACAGGAGATTTTGTTCATATTAGAATTGGTACAGGCAAGCCTATTTTTAAAGAATTACTAATACCACATGTTATAGGTAAATTAAGCGATGAAGAATATGAAAAATTAATTCCATCAATAGAAAAAGCGGCAGAAGCGGTGCCAGTTATTTTGAAAGAAGGAATTGATATAGCAATGAATAAGTTTAATTAAAGATGAGGTTGAAAAATAATGTATAATATTTTAATTAACAAAGAAAATGAAAGCACAATTGTAGCAGTAGTGCAAGATGGCGAACTTGTTGAATTATATAATGAAAAGTTTGCGGAAAAAAGGCTAGAAGGGAATATATATTTAGGAAAAATAAAAAATATAATTCCCGGTATGCAATCAGCTTTTATAGACATTGGAGAAGAAAAAAATGCGTTGGTACACATAAAGGATATTATACCTAAAGCTAGCAATGTGACTGGGAATGTTTATGAAGACACATCAAAATATGATATTGCAAAAATAGTAAAACCAGGAGATGAAATATTAGTTCAAGTAAAAAGAGATTGCAATGAGCAAAAAGGTCCTAGAGTTACCAAAGACATAAAAATAAACGGAAAACTTGTTATACTTATGCCATATTCAAACTTTATAACAATATCTCAAAAAATTGAAAACGAAAATGAAATAAAAAGACTAAAAGAAATTATAAAAAAGAAATTGCCAGAAGGTTGTGGCGCCATAATTAGAACAGCAGCAGAAGGTAAAAGTGAAGAAGAAATAGTTAGTGAAATACATATATTATTAGACTTTTGGAATAATTTATTGAAAAGTGCAAATGAGATGAAAAACAAAAATTTAGCTCCAGTAAAAATATATGATAATGACGGAATAGTTGGAAAAATAATAACAGATTTAGCAGAAAACAACTTAGAAAATATTTATACAAATGACAAAGATTTAGCAAAACATTTTGAAACAATGAAGGACAAAATAATATTTCAAAAAGATGTACTTGATAAATATGAAGTAAAAAATAAAATGAAATTAGACAGAAAAATATGGCTTAAATGTGGAGGATTTATAACAATTGATAAAACAGAAGCATTAACTGCCATAGATGTAAACTCAGGTAAATTTACTGGAAATAAGAACTTAGAAAGAACTGTATTAAAAGTAAATAGGGAAGCTACAAAAGAAATAGCAAAACAAATTAGACTAAGAGATATAGGCGGAATAATTATAATTGACTATATTGATATGGAAGAGGAAAAAGACAAAGAAGATATTAGAAACTACATAATAGAATGTTTTAAACAAGATAGATCAAAAGTACAGGTATTAGAATTTACTAAACTAGGGCTTTTGGAAATAACCAGAAAACATATACTTGGTAGATAATTTTTTTCAGTTGGGGACGGTCCTAAAACGAAAAAATTTTCAGTTGGGGACGGTCCTAAAACGAAAAAATTTTCAGTTGGGGACGGTCCTAAATCGAAAATATATTTTCGATTTAGGACCGTCCCCAACTGAAAAATTATTTCTTTTTGCTTTGAATTTTCTTAAGCTCTTCACTTCTCTTAATTTTTTGAGTAGTAGTTTTTATAATAGGTTCAGTAGAAACCAAAATTCTTCTAATATATTTGTATGCAGGCATTTGCTTATTAACCTTTGTCTTAATATCATTCCAAATAGTATCACAATATTCGCTTTCCTTAATATTAGGGTAGGCTTTTTTTAATTCATCCTCATCATAAATAATTTCCGCACAAATAACATTGTCAGTATTTCTATCTTGTTTAGAGTCATCCAAAGAAGCAAAAACCATACTTTCTGTAACATAAGGAAGTTTATTTATTAATATTTCTATTTCTTCTGGAAAAATCTTTTTGCCATTTTTAAGAACAATCATGTCCTTTTTTCTGCCAGTAATAAATACAAAACCATCTTCATCTATATAGCCTAAATCGCCAGTATAGAACCATCCGTCTTTTAAAACTTCATTTGTGGCTTCTTCATTTTTATAATAACCTAGCATTATAGCTGGAGTTTTGGC
This sequence comes from uncultured Clostridia bacterium, assembly GCA_944393465.1. GTDB lineage: Bacteria > Bacillota > Clostridia > TANB77 > CAG-508 > CAG-793. The sequence continues at coordinate 34,704 of CALYAG010000013.1, read as the reverse complement.
TATTATTTCACCAATGCCATTTTCATCAGGTTTGTCTACTTTAAGTTCGATTGTAGGTAAAGGAAAACCAACAGATCCAGTTTTCTTATTAAAACTATTTTCACCTGCTAAAACTGGAGCAGTTTCTGTCAAACCATAACCTTGATGAACATCAAAGCCAAAGTCATTGTAACCCTTTATGGTCTCTTTATCCATAGGAGCTCCACCAGCAATAATAGTACGAAGCTTACCACCTAAGCCATCGATAATAGATTTGAAGATTTTTCTCTTGGTCTCAATATTGGCATGTCTAAATAAAACTCGCATAATTTTAACTAAAGTAGTTTTATGCTGAGATTCTATTTCTTTTAAAATCTTCTTGTACATAATTTCAAGCATAAGAGGGACACATACAAAACCTGTTACATGGTATTCAACCAAATTGTTTTGAATATATCTTAGACCATCACAAATAGCAATTGTAATACCACAAGAAGTTCCAAACAAAAAGGTTGTAGTACTCTCAAATGTGTGATGAAGAGGCAAGAAAGATAAAAATTTATCCGTAGTTTTTATATCTATCATTTGGCTTAAAGCATATAAATCCATGCAAATAGCATATTGTGAAAGCATAACAGCTTTGGCAATGCTTGTAGTACCTGATGTAAATAAAATAATGCTCATTGCTTTGTTATCTATTTTTAAATCGTTGTATTTTGATTTATCTAATGTGTATCCTTCTTTCAATAAGCTAGAATAAGGCAAAATGCCATCTTTATCTTCATTGTAATCCATGCAAATTTTTAATTTACAAGTAGCATCTTTTAATGCTTGTACATATTTATCACTAAAAATAATACAATCGGCTTCACTTCTTTTAAGTAAATCTAAAAGTTCATTATCTGGCAAAGATTTATCAAGTGGAACAACAACTAAACCAGCTGTAGTAATGGCTAAATAACTTACACACCATTCATATCTGTTATCTGAAATAAGTGCAATTCTCTTTGCATTTAGTTCCATTAGTTTGCAAGCCAAAGCTTCAATGTCTTTAGCAAATTGCTCATAAGTTATTTTTATATGCTCTTTACTTTCTGGAGTTTCTTTATATTCAAAAGCAATAAGGTCCTTGTATTTTGTTTTATATAAATTAACAAGCTCTCTAAAATCATTTAATTTTTGACCTTCATATAATTTGTTGTTCATAATTAAATATCCTTTCTTGGTATGATATATATTGTCGTTCAAAATTAATGTACATCAGATAAAAGTTATAAAATAAATTGAATTTATTATTTCCTAAAATTTACACTTATTGTATTACAAATACGGCAAATTTTCAAGAGTTATATTTTGTCGAATGTTGTCACATAAATATTAATTAGAAAGTCTAAAAATTTATTGAAAAAAGATTATTTTAAATATGTCAATAGGGACGCTTCTATTTGACAATCACATAAGAACCAAAAGACGCAAACTCTTTCTAAAAAATTTCAGTTGTCAATAGAGAAAATTCTTTTGGACATTAATTAATTAGAAAGTCTGAAAAATTATTGAAAAAAGACTATTAAAAATATATAATTAAGAAAAATGTTTGGGAGTAAAAAAATGACAAAAATCGATGAAACCCTTGCGGCTGTATATGTATGTATATATATCGAAGGATTTAATAAAATAAATTTATGTGAACATAGAGAAAGAGCTATGTATTTTAAGCAAATGTAAAAATTCATTTAGAATGCATAGTTTTTTGCCGTTTGTGTCAATTGGAATGGTTCTATTTGACACAATTTTTCAAATAAGTCGAAAAATTTGTTAGGAGGAAATTTAAAATTATGAAAAAACTTAATAGAAAGCAAAAACTAATAATTTTAATTGCTATAATTACAATGATTGTAATTATAGCAATGGTAGTAGGAGCAAATATAATAAGAACAAATATTGCAAACAGCAGTTATGAATCATCTAATAGAGGTTCAAACAATGGTAATTTACTGCCGGAATATATTAAAGAGGGTGTTACATTAGGAGGAGTAACTGGAACACTAGAAGATTTAGATACATCAGATGCCACAGCAACAGAGTGGGATATAGCTTATGGCAAAACAGCATACGTGAAAGGACAAAAGATAGAAGGACTATTTGTGCCAAGAAGTAGCTTAAAAGTAGGAGACTATGTAGAATACACGCCAGACACGGCATCAGACTATTCAATAGCAAGTAATGTAAGTGGATATACGTCAAACCAAACAATATCTCAAGATACAAGCTTAAAGTGGAGGATAATGAGCGTAAATGATGACGGAACAGTAGACTTAGTAAGTGATAAGCCAACAAGTGAGTCAATTAGTCTTAGTGGAGCTGTAGGATATAACAATGCGGTTTATTTATTAGATGAAGCAAGTTCTAAACTATATAGTAATAGTGAACTTGGAGCAGAAGCAAGAAATATAAAGGTAGAAGATTATGAGAAAAAATTAAATTCTGCTGGTAAAAATGCAATAAGTAATTATAATGAAAATGGAGCAACTATTAAGTACGGAGAAACCCGTTATACAGGAAAGTTTTATAGTGGCAGTTTAAATAGAGAAACTTATCCATATTATCCTATTTTATATGCACAAGAAATTGGCTCTGGTATAAATTCAACAACAGTAAGGCAAGACGGAGTAGAAAAAAGTGATAAATATTATACTTCTCCTACAACTCAGGGCGCTCAAGTAACTACTAGTGGTTTAACGGCAACGCAAACAGGATATGTAATTAATGCTACAGAATTAAAATCTTACTTTGATAATGAAGAATTTTATAATCTTATATTTAATGTAGATACATTTATTTTTTCATCACGTTATAGATATTGTCATCCAATAAGCGATAATATTTATTATTACGGCCAAGTTAGTTTTGGGGTATATGCATATTCTATAAATAGTGGTATTTGGTCTGGATGGTTATACAATACAGATCCAATTAGTGCTGTACAAACTAAACCTATTAGACCAGTCATAACATTAAATACAAATATTCAAATATATGGTGGAGATGGAAGTGCAGAACATCCATATCAATTAACAAAATAATAAATTTGTCAAATGGGACGGTTCTGTCAAATGAGATGGTTCTAAATGACACATAATCATGTCAAATAGAACCGTTCCATTTGACACCATTTGACATTTAACTATGAAATGCGAAGAATAAAAATCTTCGCATTTTTAGAGCTTCAAATATATTTAATACGTTTATAAAAAATGACAAAAAATGTAAAAAATGCATAAATATATATTGATAAATAATGGAAAACGCAATATACTTATAACATACTTAAAAATCAATTGATTATACTCAATAATATTTATAAAAGTACTTTTATTATTTCAAGAAAGTTACAGTTCTAAGTAAAATCAAACGAAAGATATAAACTAAAAACAAAGAATAAACTGGTCAAAATAAGGACGAGCATTATTAATTTCAACCAAAAACTTGACGAAATATAATGCAAACATTATAATGGTGAATAAAAGAAGATACATTTAATTGAAAATGATTATCCAGAAAAATGTGAAGAAATGTATTATCCTAATACAATTGAATTTATAACAAATGATAACTATTATGAAGACAATGACGACTATACAAGCTTTTGCGTAATTAGAGAAGATAAAGTACCATAAATTTGTTTAAATGATTATATAAATAATTTTAATGACAAAATAATTAAGCAAAAGACAAGCATCAAGCAACGATGTGTTTAAATGAATGGCTAAATATAAAGCCAGAAGAAATAGAAGAAGTGTCAGAAAGTTATGTAACAAAAATAAAAGGAATAAAAATCAAAGCTGAAAGACAATTGCAAAAGCAGGAACCGAAACAACTGCAAAGGTAAATACAGAAAGAATAATAAAGTGTTGGAATGCAAAACAATATGATTATCAAAATAGTAATGATGTATGGAAAATAATACAAGATGAAGTAAAATCTGGATGTTTTTGCCATCAAAATCAGAATGGGCTGCATTTGGAGCAAGCTTTAATATTACTATAGATGATTATTTAAATAACAAATTTAACCTATCGAAACAGTATTGGACATCAACACAGTATGACAAATATTGCGCTTATGTTATGCATTTTGGCACGGAATACTTGTATAACGAAGATGTAGTTGATTCTTTTTATGTTCGTCTAGCAACAACGTTCTAAAAAACACTTTATATGTTAGCTCGTCAACCCCTTTCCATAATTGACATTAACAAGAATCGTGTCAAATAGAACCGTCCCAATTGACAGTTCCAATTGACAAACTTTTTTATGTTTACCAAAAAACTTGTAAAAAAAGCAAAAATATTGTATAATTTAGAAGTATAATGCAAAAAAATAATTTATATGCTAAGAAAAACAATTTGGAAAAATTAGTATATAAAAAACAAATACATAAAAATACAGTAGGAGGTCACAATGCCCAACAACAGAAGAAGAAAAACAAGAAAATCTACGCTAATAAGAGACACAATTAGCAACAAAAACTTTATAATCATATCTTCCATATTATTAGCTGTAATAATCATTTGTGTAATAGTAAATGTAATTTTGAGCGTTCAAGAGCAAAGAAAAATTGCAGAAGAGCAACAAAGAATAGCAGACCATGTAGAAGAAATATATTCAGCAATGGAAGCAAACGTAGATTCAATAAATAACTTCAAAGCAAATTCAATAATTAGAATATCTGCAATTGGAGATATTTTGCTAGGGGACAATCTAAAAAACTATGGCAAAAATGCCGATGGTTTATATAATGATATATTTTCAAATGTAACAAAGTATTTAAAAGATTCAGACATAACTTTAGGCACATACGAAACCAACGTAACAGATGATACAAAAGTATTTGCCAATGCAATAAAAGAGGCAGGAATAGACTTAGTCACACTTGCACATAATCATGCACTTGATAATGGAGAAGAAGGTCTTAAAGCTACTCAAGATTATTTAGAAAGTGTTGGAATACAAACTGTTGGAAAATATGCAGAAAAGGCACAAGATAGAATAAAAATAATTGAAGAAAAAGGCGTAAGAATAGCTGTGTTATCTTACACTTATGATAACGGAAAAACAGGAGTAAATATATATAGTGAAGAACAGGCAAGCAGTGACTTAGCATATGCAAATGAAAATGCAGATTTTACAATAGTACTTATGCACTGGGGTGATGTTTACAAAGAAGAACCAAATAGTACTCAAAAAGCCCAAGCACAATTTTTAGTAGATAATGGCGCAGACATAATAATTGGTGCACATCCATCAGTAGTAGAGCCAATGGAAATACTAAAAAACAAAGAAGGGCAAGATTGCTTGGTAGCATATTCATTGGGAGACTTCACATCAGACTTTAGTTACGAAAACTCAAATTTAGAGTTAGTATTAAACATTCAAATATACTATGATGCAGAAACAGACACAGTTTCTCTATACAAAGTAGATTACACACCTATATATATGAACGATTATGGAAAACAAAATACAATAAATAGATATAAATTATTAGATTTGAAAAACGAAATTGCAAACTATGGTAAAGACGGAAGCAATTTAGATAAAAAGACTTATGATAAATTGGTAAGGGGAATTGATAGACTAAATGAAATTATAGAATAATTTTCAGTTGGGGACGGTCCTAAAACGAAAAAAATTTAATTAAGGATAAATCTAAAATGTAAATAATATTTTTTCAGTTGGGGACGGTCCTAAAACGAAAAAAATTTAATTAAGGATAAATCTAAAATGCAAATAATATTTTTTCATTTTAGGACCGTCCCCAACTGAAAAAACTGAAAAACTAAAAAATTAAAGAAAGGAAACGAAAATGAAAATAGGATTTGTATCACTTGGATGTAGCAAGAATTTAGTAGATACCGAAATGATGATAGGTCTATTTAAAAAGAATAATTATGAGATTGTGAATGACCCACAGGGGGCAGACGTGATAGTTATAAATACTTGTGGTTTTATTGAACCTGCCAAAGAAGAGGCAATTAATACAATCTTAGAAATGGCAGAATATAAAATGCAAAATTGCAAGTTTTTAATTGTTACAGGATGCCTAGTCGAAAGATATAAAGATGATTTAATCAAATCTTTGCCAGAAGTTGACCTATTTATTAAGTTTAGTGAATATAATACATTATGGGAGCAAATTGAAAATTTATTTAGTACATCACAAAAAGATGATATGACAACACATAAGCAAAATGACAAAAATGATATTTCAATAGAAAATAGTTTAAAAAAGGATGATTCAGTAAGAAATAGCTCAATAGAGCGAGAAAAACCAACCTCAAATCACATAGCCACTGAAAAGCTAGACTTTTTAAACCGAGTAATTTCAACAGGTGAAAACTACGCATACATTAGAATAGCAGAAGGTTGCAACAATTTTTGCACATTTTGTGCGATTCCATACATTAGAGGTAGATTTACAAGTAGAAAAGTTGAGGACATTTTAGAAGAGGCAAAACAATTGGCACAAAAGGGATACAAAGAGCTTATAATTATAGCACAAGACACATCTAAATATGGTGTGGATATTTATGGCAAACCAATGCTAGCTGAGCTTTTACATAAAATAAGTGAAATAGACGGAATAGAATGGATTAGATTTTTGTATACTTATCCAGAAACAATTACAGATGAACTAATTGAAGAAGTAAAAAACAATGATAAAATATGCAAATATTTTGATATTCCAATGCAGCATATTTCAGACAGAATATTAAAAAAGATGAATAGAAAAAGTACTGGAGAAAGCATTAGAAATTTAATTACTAAATTAAGAAAAGAAATTCCAGGTGTAGTTATTAGAAGTACTTTAATGGTAGGCTTCCCTGGTGAAACCGAAGAAGATTTTGAAGAATTATATGAATTTGTAAAATGGGCAAGGTTAGATAAGCTAGGTTGTTTTACTTATTCAAAAGAAGAAGGCACAGCAGCTTCTAAAATGGAAAATCAAGTTCATCCTATGACAAAAAAGAAAAGATATAATAAAATAATGGCTTTGCAACAGCAAATATCTGAAGAAAATATGAAAAAGCATATAGGCAGAACTTTAAAAGTTTTGGTTGAGACTGCTCGAAATGGAATAGTGCATATAAATTCGGAAGAAGACACTGCAGAAAATAAGTTCAATTATGATTGTATCGGCAGAACATATATGGATGTACCAGACATTGACGGAGTTATATATATTAAAGGAAAAGCAAAACCAAATACATTTGTAAATTGCAAAGTAACAGGTTATAAAGAATATGATTTAATAGGAGAAATCATATAGAAAATGCAAAGGTAAAAATAATATAAATGTCTCAAAAGAAAAAAAGCAAAAGTTGAAATAAAAATAGTAGTAAAGGAAGGAAAATATATAGTAATGAATAAGAAAGGGGACTTATTACATCACTCAATAATTTATAAAGTATTAAGTAGTATACTTTATTTAATTGCATATCCTATTATATTTTTATTAACAAAATTATGGCATGGGCTAAAAATAGAAGGTAGGGAAAATTTAGATAAAGTAGGAGATGAATACATAACAGTTGCAAATCACATAAATATGATAGATTGCGCAATGATTACACTTTCAATTTTTCCTAGAATACCATACTTTTTAACATTACAATCGAACTTAGAAATACCAATTATAAAGTATTTAGTTATGCTTTTAAGAGGTATTCCAATACCTAGAAATAAATCAGGAAAAGAAAAAATGATAAATACCATAGATGGTTTGCTAAAAAAGGGCGAAGTTGTAGGAATATATCCTGAGGGAGAGTTAATACCATATTATGAAGGAATAAGAGAGTTTAAAAATGGAGCTTTTAACTTTGCTGTAAAAAATCAAGTTCCAATTTTACCAATTGTTTTTACATATAGGGAGCCAGAAGGAATAATAAGATTTATTAAGAAAAAACCTTTTATTACATTAACTATTTTAGAACCAGAATTTCCAAGGGCAGAAAAAACAATGGCAAATGTTGTAGAATTAAAAAATAGAGTACAAAGAAAAATGAGTCTAGAAGGAAGAATGAAAAAGCTATACAACGAAGGATACAAAAGGGATACAGAAATGCAAGAAGAGAATGTGTAAAAATAAATATGCATACGAAAATACTGCAGTGTATTAAGAAGTAAATTGTCAGAATAAAACATATATATAATGTATAGAACATTTATAAAATGGTACTTGAATTGTTTAACAAAATATGGTACAATATAAACATTCGAAATCAGTTTTTTTGACCACAAACAAAGGAGGAATTTAGCTATGCAATATCGGCAAATAAAGCATTTGCGTTGGGTACAATGTCCACGTTGTAAGCTTTTTATTGCAGTTCAAACTGGAGACAGTATCCCGCTAGGATTAACGGCAACCTGTCCACGGTGTGGAAACAAAAGACAGGTAACTGCGGGGAGTTTTACCACTCCGGATAAAATCCCGTTCGAGGTAAAGAAAGGAGTGGCAGAATCAATCGGGCTCACTTTGCCGGAGTGAGTTACATCTTTAAGCAAATAGGCAAATCAGCCTATTTCATGGTCAAACAAGGAGAGAGCATTGCTCTCTCCTTAATTTGTGTCAAAAATTTCTATTAAAAAATACAAAACAAGTGTTTACAAAACGATTGTACGATGATATAATATGTAAAGTAGTTGAAAAGATTAAAGCAACCTGTTTGAAAAGGTGTTCACAAAAACATTTCAAAAAACAGCTAAAAAAGAGGTGACAAAATTGAGCAAATACTTATGCATAGACTTAAAAACATTTTATGCTTCAGTAGAATGTGTAGAAAGAAAGCTAGATCCATTTAGTACAAATCTGGTTGTAGCAGATGAATCAAGAGGCAAAGGAACAATTTGTCTAGCAGTATCGCCAAAAATGAAAATGCTTGGAGTCAAAAATAGGTGTAGGCTTTATGAAATACCACCCAATATTAAATACATAATAGCAAAACCAAGGATGAAAAAATACATAGAATATTCAGCTAATATTTATGCAATTTATTTAAAATATTTGTCAAAAGACGATATATACGTTTATTCAATAGATGAGGCGTTTTTAGATGTAACAAGCTATTTAAAGCTATACAAAATGGACGAAATAGAACTTGCCAAAACTATTTTAAAAGATATTTACAATACATATGGATTAACTGCAACAGCGGGCATTGGAACTAACCTTTACTTAGCAAAAGTAGCATTAGATATAATGTCAAAACATACTCCAACAAATATAGGTTATTTAGATGAAGAACTATACAAAAGAAAGCTTTGGCATCATAAACCATTAACAGACTTTTGGCAGATAGGAAGGGGAATTGAAGCAAGACTAAATAAAAAAAGAATATATGATATGTATGATGTAGCACATACAAATCCTAAAATACTTTATAAAGAATTTGGAGTAAATGCAGAATTTTTAATAGACCATTCATGGGGCAAGGAGAGTTGCACAATAAAAGACATTAAAAACTACAAAACAAAAAATGTTTCAATTTCTGGTAGCCAAGTTCTATTTGAAGATTACAATTTTGAAAATGCAAGGCTTGTCTTAAAAGAAATGGTTGAATTAAATAGCATAAAATTAGTTGAAAAAAATCTAATAACAGACACAATTAGTTTGTATATTGGGTATTCAAAAAATATAATAAATTCAACTGGCGGAAGTATGAAACTAGCAAACTATACTAATACATATTCAGATTTATTACCGTACTTTTTAAAGCTTTATGACAATACCACAAACAGGACTGTGCCAATAAGAAGAATAGGAGTAAGCTTTAATAGATTAGTGAGTGATGAAGCGGAACAGCTTAGTTTGTTTGAAAATAGAGAAAAAATTACAAAAGAAAGAAAAATAGAATTAGCAATAAGTAATATAAAACAAAAGCTTGGCAAAAATGCCATAATAAAAGGCATGGATTTAGAAAATGGAGCTACAACAATACTTAGAAACAAATTGATAGGAGGTCATAATGCTTATGATTAGAAGAGATAGAGCAAGGCAGTTTATGCCTTTTGATGCACTAACAGGATTTAAAGATGCATTAAAAGAAAAAGAGCAAGTGCATATAAAAAGAAAAGAACTTACTGACGAAGCAAATGAAGAATTATCAATGAAATTAAATGCAATAGATACCAATAAAATTGTGCAAATTACTTATTATGATGGAAATAAATATACCAAAATTAAAGGAAGGGTAAATAAAATAGATAAAATTAACAGAACAATTATCGTGACTACGAGTGCTATTAATTTTTTTGATATAATTGAAATTGAGATAATGTAATTATAATAATGTATATGTATTTATAAATTAAATCAAGAATTATCGGACAATTTTTTTGATAGATTTATTTATTTGAATTTTATGTAAAATTGTGATATAATTATTTTATAGCTCAATTTTAGCTAATAATCCAATTCAAAAATTGAAGGGAGATGATTATTTAAGTTTTAGTTAAAGTTCGCAATCAACTAAAAAGAAAGGGAGTAACCATGAAAAAGTTAAGAACAAGTATGCTATGCCGGATAACTCTGGTTATTGTAGCCTTTGCAATGCTTTTTACTTTAGCAGCATGTGAAGAAAGCAGTGCAAACGAAAGCAAAAACCGCTATAACATAGAGGTCGAAGCCCAGACAAGTGATTTCTATGTAAACGATTTTGCAAATATCTTTTCGGAGGACCAAAAACAAGTTATGATGACAGATGCTGTCAATCTTGCAGAAGAGTACGATGGCGTTCAAGTCGTAGTAACAACAATCGAAAGCCTCAAAGGGCATACAATCGAAGAATATGCCTATTCCATGTATAATCAATATGGAATTGGTAAAGACAGTATGGGAATTTTGATTCTGCTTTCTACGCAAGATAGAAAGGTAAAAATAGAAACAGGTCAAAATATGCAGGCATACATTACAGACTCCAAGTCTGGACAACTGCTTGATGATTATGGAATGGACTACTTCAAAAATGATGAGTTTGCTGAAGGATTAGTTTCTGTTCAAGAAGCGACCATTGCCGAAATTAAAGATGTTGTTCCAATTGATTGGAATGCAGGGTCTGATACAGAGGCAGTTGCAACGCCCGATGGCAATGTAACGTCTAGTGACAGTATAACGTCTGATGAGTCGCTTGCTACAGTAGATGAATCTACACAGGTGGGTGACCAAACGAATTTGGAGCAAACTGCAAATGAGAGCAAGATTGGAGCTGGAAATATGTTTGCCTTAACACTAAGCATTGTAGAATTGATTTGTGCTATTATAGTTTTTGTTTTGGCATACCAAAACCATAGGAAAAAATACAAAAAGTGCCAAGCAAATTTCAAAGCAAAGGAAAAAGAGTGTAGCAAACTTCAACAAAATAATATGGAGGCTGATAGGAAGAATCAAGAGTTAGACGCGCAGGTTGAGGCGTTGAAAGGCAAACTTAAAAAATGCAAAAACCAATTGAATTCTGCTCAAGATGAAAACACTACTCTTAAAAATAAAATTGCGGATATGCAACTATTCAGCGAAAGAGTGCATAGGTTACATCCGCAAATTGAAAAAGAGATAGATGATATGCTTGAAGCTGAATTCAAGGCTGCTGTTGCAAGTATTAATGACAAAATTAATACTGCAATTCAAATGCCCGCTGACAAAGAAAACGTTGAAATTTTTGCAGAGGTTATTCAAATCTATGAAACTGCTAAACAAGATGTTAAAGAAGCAGTTACTGCAGACATTGAAAAGGTAAGAAAACTGCATCAAGATTCTATTAAACTACGTAAGAGGGATCAAGCAGTAAAAGATGCAAAAAAACTGGATGCGCGGATAGAAGAAGTTCTTCATTATGATGCCAGCAAAGACAATGTGAGGCTTTTCAAAAAAGTAATTGAAGAATATAATTCTTCGAGTATGTTAACTCGCAATTTTGTAAAAGCTGACATACAAAAAGTAAAAGTGCTTTATCAAAAGTCTGTAGAGCTTCTTGAGGCTTATGAAGAAGAACAACAAAAACTTCGTGACCAGGAAGCCGCTAGAAGAGCAGAAGATGATGTTCAAAGGGTTGTAAGACAAATTGGATATAGTGCCAGAGAAAGTGACAGAGATGATATAGAAAGAGCATTTAGGTACTATAAAAATTTGAACGCGGCACAGAGAGCATACTTTAGTGCAAGCCTTCTAAACCAAATGAGAAGCCTTCAAGATGAAGCAGAGGATGACCATAGACGCCAAGAACGCAGAAGGAGAGAAGAGGATGAAGAAAGAAGAAGATCCTCTTATACCCACAGCAGTTTTGGCGGAGGCAGCTCGTTTGGAGGATTTGGAGGACATTCTTCTGGTGGAGGAGCATCTCGCGGCTTCTAAGAGCTAACCGTACTAAAAAATGAGAGCATAATTGGAGGAAACATAGATGGATAACTATGAAAATCATGGTATTGGTCTCGGCCGAATACTGCTTACCGGAGCAATTGCACTTGTTGTTGTGGTGGTAATTGGCTTTATCACATTTGTTGGAAGCTGTGTATCTACCTATAACCAACTTGTTGATATGCAAGAAGAAGTAAGCCGTGCAGAAGCAAATGTTGAAACTATGATGCAACGGAGGCTTGAACTTATACCGGATTTGGTATCAACAGTTCAAGCGTATACCAAGCATGAAGAAAAGGTCTTTGAGGATATTGCAAATGCACGAAAAGAGCTTGGAGACAGTCTGAGCAGTGGAGACTTGGAACAGATAAGTGAAGCAAATGAAAACTTGTCTGTGGCAGTCAACAATCTGGTTGCTTTGGCAGAAAATTATCCTGACCTTACTTCCGGGCAGCAATACACAAGCCTTATGGATCAACTGGAAGGAAGTGTTAACAGAATTACTATAGCAAGAGAAAGCTATAACGAAGAAGTAGCAAACTATAATAAAGAAGTAAGACATTTTCCTGGGAACATTCTTGCAAATATATTCGGCTTTGAAGAAATGGAACAGTTTGAAGCTGACGAAGCGGCAAACAATCCGAATATGGTAAACTTTGACTGATAAATGTCTGATTGCGACTAAATCAACAAGAAGTTATATCAAGAGATATGGCTTCAAAAAAAATTAACAAAACTTAAATAATTAAAGGAAGGCTCTGTAGTATGGCTAATGCCAAACTACAGAGTTCTTTTATGGAATAAAAAAATAGAGCAGACCGCGAATCTGCTCTACGACTAAATACAAGCTAATTAGTCTTAAAATCACGAAATTATGTTAAAATTATTAGAACAACATTATAAATCAAATTAACCATCATGCACATTACAATACCAATTACAATTGGAATCAAAAATGAAGCGGCAGTCCATTTCCAGCTTTTAGTTTCATTTTTAATAGTAAGAAGCGTGGTGGTACATGGAAAATGCAAAAGTGAAAATAACATAACATTTATAGCGGTAACTATAGTCCAACCATTTGCAGACAAAATGTCAACCAAACTTTGGAGGCTAGACATATCAACCAAACTTCCTGCACCAGTATAGCACATAAGAATAATAGGAAGAACAATTTCATTAGCAGGTAAGCCAAGTAAAAATGCAGTTAAAATATATCCATCTAGCCCCATAAGTTTTGCAAAGGGGTCAAAAAAGTTTGAAATATAAGTAAGAATACTAATATTAGCTATTTGAACATTAGAAAGCACCCAAATTAAAATTCCAGCGGGAACGGCAACAGATAAAGCTCTTCCTAAAACAAACAAAGTTCTATCTAATAATGAATGAATTAGTATTTTACCTATTTGAGGTTTTCTATAAGGTGGAAGTTCTAGTAAAGTACAATCAGTAGCACCTTTTAAAATAGTTTTGGAAAGTATGTATGAAACTAAAAATGTAAATCCAATTCCAATACATATAATAACAAAAACTATAAAAGTTGCAATTAAGCTAGATTTTAGGCTTTCACCAGCATGGGCTGCACTTGTGAAAAATATGGTAGCAATTGTTATTAAAAATGGAAATCTACCATTGCAAGGTACAAAATTATTAGTAAGTATGGCAATTAGCCTTTCTCTTTTAGAACTAATAATTCGGCATCCTACAACACCAGCAGCATTACAGCCGAAGCCCATGCACATTGTAAGAGCTTGCTTTCCAGAAGAACAGCACTTTTTAAAACATTTATCCAAATTAAATGCAATTCTAGGCAAATATCCCAAATCTTCGAGTAAAGTAAAAAGTGGGAAAAATATCGCCATAGGAGGGAGCATGACACTAACAATCCAAGTAACTGTTTTATAAACTCCATCAAAAAGTAAAGAAAGTAACCATGTTGGGGTATGAATATATGTAAAAAAGTTTTTTAATGGAGGTTCAATATTAGCAAAAAGAGATGATAATAATTCAGAAGGATAGTTAGCGCCTACAATTGTAATCCAAAAAATTAAACAAAAGAAAAGTATCATAATAGGAATACCAAACTTTTTAGAAGTAAGTATTCTATCAATTTTTTTATCTCTTTCATTATAATTTTCATTTTTTAAAGTCACGACTTCTGCAACAATTTCATGAGCTCTTTCAAAAATTTTGTCAATATCAGCATCAATTTTAATAGGTTTAGGTTCTATTTTTTTATTGCACACATCAGCAATAGTATTAATCAGATTATTCAAAGTCTTCTTTTTTCTGGCAATTGTACCAACAACTGGAACTCCTAGAAGTTTGGATAATTTATTTAAGTCAACACTGATGCCTTTCTTTTTAGCCTCATCAAGCAAATTAACACACACAATTACATTATTAGTCAAATTCATAATTTGAAAAACTAAATTCATATTTCTTTCAAGCAAAGTGGCATCAACAATAACAACAGTAGCATTTGCTTTGTTACTATCTATATAATCTCTAGCAATTTTCTCTTCTTCGGAATCAGCCATTAATGAATATGTACCAGGAATATCAACCAATAAAAATTTTTGATTATTATGTATACAAATGCCTGCCGCATTTTCAACAGTTTTGCCAGTCCAGTTACCAGTATGCTGATTAAGCCCAGTAAGACCATTAAAAATTGTAGATTTTCCTACATTAGGATTTCCAGCAATTGCAACAGTAAAATCATAATTAGAAAAATCTTTTAAATTACTAGAAACTTTTTTACCAGTAGAAGAATTAGATAAGCCCATAAAATATTTTCCTTTCACATTCACTTCGACAGATTTATTTAGCTAAAAGACAAAATGATCACGATGTCTCAGATAGCTAAAAGACGAAAAGTTTATGCTGTCTCAGGTCGCTAAAATTTTTAAAATATATATTGAAGTTTTTGTTAAAATACTATGTAGAATGGTTGTACTATTAGAACAAAAGCGAACAAAAATAATGAAAAAAAGAAAATAAGAAATAGCAAAAATAAATTATAATAAGACTCTTGAAAAATGGCTAAATATCAAACAAAATCAAAAACACAAACCTCGTAAATACCTATAAATAGGCAAATTCAAAACAAAACAAAAAATATTAATTTTTTTTGAAAAAAGTATTGACAAGTATTAAATAAAATAGTAAAATAAAAATCGAACAGAAGTTCAAAGAACAAACAACCAAACAAACCTAAATTTCTATTCTGAGGAGGAACTGGTATGAATAAAGTAAAATATGAAAATAAAACAATAGCTTATACAGTAAATAGAGCAAAAATAAAAAATTTTTATATTACAATACAAAATGGTGAAGTTGTAATAAAAGCTCCACGTTTTGCTACCAGTTCTCAAATTCAGAATGTGGTAGAAGCAAAAAGACAATGGATAATGCAAAAATTACAAGAATATAGAGAGTCACCTACAAAAGTAAAAGAATATGCAGATGGAGAAAGATTCCAAATTCTTGGTGAAGCATACTATCTAAATATATATTATAAAGATATCAATATGGCAATGTTAAATGTAGAAAACGGAAAAATAGCCATTATACTTCCATTAAGATATGCTGAAGAAGACAATACAGAGCAAATCAAAAAAATGATAGACAAAATGTACTACATGATAGCAGAAAAAGAAGTTGAAAACTCAATGGAAAAAATGAGAAAATTAGTTGGACTAGCACCAGAAGAATATAGAATAAAGAAAACAAAATCAATATGGGGTAGCTGCTCATCAAATAGAAAAATAACAATAAACCAAAACTTAATGATGTATAGCAGAAAAGCCATAGATTATGTAGTGTTACATGAAATTTGCCACTTAAAATATATGAACCATTCAAAAAAATTCTGGGCAATGGTTGAAAAATATATGCCAGATTATAAAGAGGCAGAAAAAGAGTTGAAAAAATAAAATATAATGGTAGAATTATTTAAATGAATATGATATACTAATAAAGAGTAAAAGAGGTATTTATGGAGATATTAAGTATTGAAACAATAAAGTCATTAGTTAAAATGGGAAAACTAAGATGGACTAATCATATAATGATTAGATTATTGCAAAGGAATATTTCACAAAGTGATATTGAAAATACACTTTTAAATGGAGAAATTATAGAAGAGTACGAAGATGATTATCCATATCCGAGCTGTTTAGTTTTTGGAAGAAATTTAGATAATGAAGTTATACATGTAGTATGTGGTTCAAATGGAGAAGAATTGTGGATTATTACTGCATATTATCCAGATAGAACAGAATGGGAAAAAGATCTAAAAACTAGAAGGGAGAAAAAGTAAAATTATGAAATGCTTTATGTGTAAAGGGAAATTAGAAAATAAAAAAACCACTTTTATGGTTGAATTAGATAATTGTATCATCATTATTAAGAATGTACCATCTCAGGTTTGCAAGCAATGTGGAGAGGTATCTTATAGTAATGAGGTGGCAAAACAATTAGAAAAGTTAGTGAATTCTGTAAGAAATGCTATTACAGAAATAACAGTAATAAATTATACTGAAAAAGTTGCTTAATAATTTGCTACAATATATGAAAATACAAAGACTTTGCTTATAATTAATGGTTTAGCTTTGTGTCTATAATAGCTTTATAAAAGATAAAAATGGATGAGCTGTTAAATTTAAGCTCATCTATCTTTAACTTCAATAGTTATATGATTTGCATCATCATTTCTAATAGCAATAATATTGCCTCTAAACTCGTATGCTCTAGGGTCACCAAAAGGACTAGAAAAAATAGGACAAATGACGGTATTTTCTAGTAGTCCTAAATCATATAGTCTTCTAGTTATTCTATCATCACAAGAAATAGATTTCACAATACCTTTTTCGTTCAATTCTAAATTATTTAAAGTTGTAAACATAACATTACCTCTATATATTTATTTTATGCTATGATTGACATATAAGTTATTATGAATTAAAATGTAAATGAATTGCTTGAAAGATTATTGAAATATAATTTGAATAAAGTTTTTATGAGATTAAAAACAATAGCTTTTTAACCAAGTTAAGCCTAGAAAAGAAAGGAAAATTTTGAAATGGAAAAATTAAGAGGATTTGAAATAGCAAAAGGATGGGAAGATAAAAATATAAATCTACCAAAAAGATCAACAAAATATGCAGCAGGTTATGATGTTGAAGCTGCAGAAGATACAATAATACCAGCTTTTAAACCGGGAGTAAAACCAACATTAATACCAACAGGACTAAAAGCATATATGCAAGATGATGAAATGCTTTGCTTATATAATAGAAGTTCAAACCCAAAGAAAAAAGGGCTAGTTCTTGCTAATAGTGTAGGAATAGTAGATAAAGATTATTATGGAAATGCAGATAATGATGGGCATATAATGTATGCTATGTGGAATTTCAAAGATGAAGATATAAAAGTAGAAAAAGGTGAAAGAATTGGACAAGCCATATTCCAAAAATATCTTATAGCAGATAACGATAATGCAGACGCTGAAAGAACAGGTGGATTTGGTTCAACAGATAAAAAATAACAAATAAAATATTGTAATATAAAAAGCATTAATAGGAAATAATAAAGAAAAGCAAAAAGTGAGAGATATAAGTAAAAAAAGAGAAAATCACTTTTGAAAAAAACATTAAGTTAATTAAAAAATTATTAATAAAGGTGGAGAGAATGTTGAAAACTATTATTTATAATGCCAATATAATTACAATGAGTAAAAAAGATGAAATTATATCAAAGCCATTAGAAGTTAAAACAAAAAGTAGTTTAATAGATTGTACAACGCAGTCTAATAATACAATAAATAGTAGCAAAATAAAAAAAGTAAAATATCATCAAGCGCTATGCTATGAAAATGGAATAATACAAAAAGTAGGAACAAACGAAGAAATATTAAAATTAAAAGAAGAAGATACAAAAGTAATAAACATGGAAGGAAAAACAATCCTTCCTAGTTTTATTGATTCACATAGTCATTTTTCAGCTGTAGCAAATTCTTTTTTAGAAGTAGACTTAAATGAGTGTACATCATTTGAAGAGATAAAAAACAAAATTTTAGAATATAAAGCAAAAAATAACATAGCAGACGATGAATGGATTATTGCAAATGGTTATGATAACAATATTTTGAAAGAACAGAGGCATCCAAATATAAACTTTTTAGACACTTTAAATATAAACAATCCAGTTGTTCTAAAACATAAATCAGGACATATGGGTGTATTTAATAAAAAAGCACTAGAAATATTAAATATAAATGAAAATACTCCTTCTCCAGAAGGCGGAAAAATAGAAATTAAATATGGAAAGCTAACTGGCTATTTAGAAGAAACTGCATTTGTAAATTATCAAAAACAAGTACCTATGCCAAGTATGGACAAATTACTTAAAGCTTATGAAAAAGCACAAGATGAATATTTATCTTATGGCATAACAACTTTGCAAGAAGGATATATGTCAAAGGAATTATTAAATATTTACAAAGAATTAATTAAACAAAACAAATTAAAATTAGACGTTGTTGGCTATCCAGATTATGATAGTATTAAAGAATATGCTCATACTTTTCCAAACTCGTATAAAAAGTGCAACAATCATTTCAAAATTCAAGGAATAAAAATGATTCTTGATGGGTCGCCACAAGGAAGAACAGCTTGGATGAAAGAACCATACGAATCTGAAAAACAGAATACAATTGAAAATAAAGAAGATTACAAAGGTTATCCTGCAATGAAATACGATGATATAGTAAGAAACATAGAGTATGCAAAAGAAAATGATTTGCAAATACTAGCTCATTGCAATGGAGATGCAGCAGCTGAAGAATATATAAAAGCATTGCTAGAATGCGAAGAAAATGAACCAAACTATCAAAAACAAGAAAACATACAAATGCAAGAATATGAGCAACAAGAAAAGAAATTAAATAATAACAATGTGCAAAAAATCAAAGATTTAAGACCAGTTATAATTCATGCACAACTTATTTCAAAAGAAGATTTACTTAAAGCAAAAGAAATAGGGGCAATTCCATCATTTTTCGTGGCACATGTTTATTACTGGGGAGATGTGCATTTAAAAAACTTTGGAATCAAAAGAGCAAGTAGAATAAGTCCAGTAAAAGAAGCGGTAGATAATAATATGATTTTTACACTTCATCAAGATTCACCAATAATAAGGCCTAATATGTTAGAAACAATTTGGTGTGCAGTAAAAAGACAAACTAAAAGCGGAAAAATATTGGGAAAAGACGAAAGAATATCTGTGTATGATGCGCTAAAAGGTGTTACAATAAATGCAGCTTATAGTTATTTTGAAGAAGAAAAAAAGGGAAGCATTGAAGAAGGCAAAAAAGCGCAGTTTGTTGTTTTGGATAAAAATATATTAGAAGTTCCAGTAGATGAAATACCAAGTATAAAAATTTTAAATACAATAAATGATGTAATTAATTAGTAACTAAATTGTATTTAATTTTTATAAATTTCTATCAATAAAACATGAGACATTTTCACTTAAAATTCACACAATTTTTATAAATTTCGACAAAATCATTGTATATTAAATAAAATTGTAATATAATGTGAATAGGTTTTTAATTGCACTAGAAAGACTTCATTCTAGGAGGAAAAACTATGGGCTCAAAAGAAAATTTTTACGTAGACCTCAGCACAGACTGCTCAAACGTGACTGGTTCTTGTCATCTTGAGAATGTAAGATTTCCCAATGATACAAAAACTAAGTTTTTGGTTGACTGTGGACTTCATCAAGGAAAGGAAGAGTGTAGTTTTATACATGGCAAAACTGCTGACGACCTAAACAAAAAGCTTTTCTTCAACCCTGAAGATATTAGTTTTTGTTTGGTTACTCACAATCATGTAGACCATACAGGTCGGCTTCCACTTTTAACAAAAGGAGGATTCAAAGGAAACATTTATATGTCCGAAGATACTAGAGTGCTTTTGCCTTTGGCATTAAATGATTCACAAAAATGCCTTCGGGATATTGCCAAAAGAAAAAATGAAAAAGTGCTTTATTCCGA
The DNA here is from genome assembly GCA_944393465.1 of uncultured Clostridia bacterium. Lineage (GTDB taxonomy): Bacteria > Bacillota > Clostridia > TANB77 > CAG-508 > CAG-793. The sequence continues at coordinate 14,258 of CALYAG010000013.1, read as the reverse complement.
AACGGATGTGGAAAAAGTCTTAAATCAGTCTAAGACTTGCATCTTTGAAAAAACAGAACAAATAGGTGATCATATTAAAGTTACCTATTTCAACAACGGACACCTTATTGGAGCAGCAATTATACTTGTCCAAATTAGTTATCCTGAAAAGGAAGATATTAACTTGCTTTTCTTGGGAGACTACAATTACAAAAATATGTTTTTGGACTTAGTAGATTTGCCGCAATGGGTAAAAGATTTGAACCTGATTGTTATTACAGAGTCCACATATGGTTATATGGATTCTAATGAAATCCACAAGTGTTATGAGGAAAATATCCTTAGATGCCTTTATGACGGAGGAACTGTAGTTTCACCCATTTTTTCTTTGGGAAGGTCTCAAGAAATACTTTATGTCTTAAGGGAACTTCAAACAATGAGAGAATTGGATGTTAATATTCCAATCTACTTAGATGGCAAATTGGCAATCAATTATACTAACTTGTTTACAGGTGGTAAATTGCATATTAAGCCAAATATGATTGATTTTCTCCCCAAAAACCTTACTTTTGTAGATAAAACTACAAGAGATAAAGTTTTGTATAGCACAGATAAGAAAATCATTCTTACAACATCTGGTATGGGAAACTATGGACCTGCTCAGTTGTATATCCCAGAGTATATAAAGCGCAAAAACTCTATGATTCACTTTACAGGATATACATCTCCAGATACTTTAGGTGGAAAGCTTAAAATAGCAAAAGAAGGTGGAACGGTAGAAGTTGGAGGACTCGTGCTGGAAAAAAACAGCATGGTAGAATACACCAACGAGCTTTCTGCACATGCCAAAGCCGATGAAATTATCCGTTTCCTAAAAGAATTCCGTCATTTAAAACTTGTCTTGGTAACTCACGGCGAGGAAAAGAGCAAGGATATGCTGGCAAGTAGAATTGTAAAGGAGGTCAAGCCTAAAGCAGTAGGTATTTTTGACAGTAGGTATTTGTTTAGAGTAAATGCCTATGGGGTCGTAAAAACAATGAGCACAAAGTATTTGTAACAAAAAAGTAAGAATTTGAAGCATTTTAATTAAGCACCTAACCCTAGCCTTACTGGTATTTCCAGTAAGGCTTTTCCTTTAATTAAAAATATAATTAAAATCAAATATTTTGCTTATTTTTTCATTGCCTAATTTGGGGCTAGTAACAGCAAAACTCAATCTTCATATAATAATATTAGGAGGAGTTTTTATGTTACTAAATATAGCAAGAGCTGAAATAAGAGGTGGAAAAAAATATCCCAGAATTAGAGGAACTGTAACTTTTAGACAAACTGGAAGAGGTGTGCTAATAACTGCAAAAATATATAATTTACCAACAACAATAGGTAAATGTAATAAAAGAATATTTGGATTTCACATACACGAAGGAAGTTCTTGTACGGGAAACAAAAATGATGAATTTGCAAATACACTAGCACATTATAATCCGGGAAATTGCAATCATCCTCATCACGCAGGAGACTTACCACCATTATTTGAAAATAAAGGTTACGCATATATGAATGTTTTAACAGATAGATTTACCTTGAAAGAAGTAATAGGTAAGGCTGTGGTAATTCATAGTATGCCAGATGACTTTACAAGCCAGCCTTCTGGAAATTCAGGAGAAAAAATAGCTTGCGGTATTATAAAATAAAATAAAGCACTTGACATATTATGGCAAAAATGCTAATATGTTAAGTGTTATTTATTGCATAGGAAAATCAAACTTTTCCTATAAAATAAAAATATTACATACATAATTTAATATCTCTAATATTTTAAAATGCAAAAAGAGAGAATTAATTTCTAATATTTTAAAGTAAAGGAAAAACTATGATTTATTTATATTATTTAATACTATTTATTTCAATATTTTATATAGTAAAAATAATTATATCAAAAATTATTGCGAACAAAATAAAGAATATTATAAAAGAGATATAGTCTGCAATAAAATTTTCATTAATTATTTATGATAAGTTTCATTATTATTAATTTTAAAAGCTCTGTATATTTGTTCAAGCAAAAATATTCTTATCAATTGATGTGGAAAAGTCATTTTTGAGAAACAAATTGATTCTTTACATTTATTTCTAACTTTATCATTAAACCCTAGTGATCCTCCAATAACAAAATTAATTGTACTATTAATTTGCTGAATATTGTTTAGCTTATTTGCAAACTCAGGAGAAGATAATTCTTTACCCTTTAAATCTAAGCAAATATTATAGCAATCACTAGAAAGATGAGAAATAATATCATCACTTTCCGCATTTATAACTTGAGCTTCAAGACTAGAATTTGCTTTATCCGGTATTTTTTTATCGGGCAATTCTGTAAAACTTAAATTGCAATATCTAGAAAGCCTTTTGCTATATTCATTTATAGCGTCTTTTAAATATTGCTCCTTTATTTTTCCAACACAAACTATATTAATATGGACCATAAAACCTCCTTGCTCCGCTCGCTAAAAGCTCTGGAACATATATTGTAGCTTCAAAAACAGACATTAAACTGTGAATAGTAACATTTTTATTATACCATAAAAATAAAAATCCTTCAAACCACTTGACAAATGAGCAAAAATGGTGTAAAGTATATATGTTTTACACGTGCTTTGAAAAATTAAAAAATCAAAGTATATATTTTAATAAAGCTCATACGCAAAAAACATTACAGTGTAAAATTGAAAGGAATATTATGGATAAACATATACAAATAAGTATGCTATGTCAAATTTATGGCAAATTATTAACAAAAAAGCAATACAGTGCTTTAATTGACTACTATAATAATGATTTGTCTTTGGCTGAAATAGCAGAAAACCATCATATATCTAGGCAAGGCGTAAGAGACTTATTATTGAAAGGAGAAAACAAACTCTTCGAATATGAAGAAAAGTTAGGCATCATGAAAAAAATACAAAAACAAGAAAAACAAATTCAAACAATATTATCACAACTAAGTGAAATACAAGACAATTCATCAGACAAAAAAATTGAAAAAATATTAAACGAAGTGCAAAAAGAATTAAGCGTTTTAGTTTAAACAAAATGGTTTTAACATAAATTTTTATGAATTTTAACATAAATTTATAAAAAAGTTTATGCTTAAAAAATTAAAATATTTTTTCAAAAAGGAGGATTTAAGTAATGGCTTTTGAAGGTTTATCAGAAAAGCTACAAGCTTTCACAAAAAAGCTTAGAGGAAAAGCTAGAATAACAGAATCAGAGTTAAATGAAATGCTACGTGAAGTTAAGCTCGCATTACTAGAAGCGGATGTTAACTACAAAGTAGTAAAAGAATTCATTAACTCAATTCATGATAAAGCCTTAGGTCAAGATGTACTTAAATCTTTAACTCCAGGTCAACAAGTTGTAAAAATAGTAAAAGATGAGTTAGTAGACCTTTTAGGCGGCACAGATAGTAAAATAGCTTTTTCACCAAATCCACCAACAGTCATAATGTTAGTTGGTCTTCAAGGTTCTGGTAAAACTACCACAGCAGGTAAACTTGCAAATCTTTTACGTAAGCAAGGCAAAAAGCCACTTCTTGTTGCTTGTGACGTATACAGGCCAGCTGCTATAAAGCAACTTCAAGTTGTAGGAGGAGAGCTAGGAATTCCTGTTTATGCAAATGAGTCAGAAAAAAATGTGGTAAAAATAGCAAAACAAGCTAAAGAAATAGCTATAAGCAAGCTAAATGATGTGGTCATACTAGATACAGCAGGTAGACTTCAAATAGATGAAACATTAATGCAAGAGCTAAAGGACATTAAATCAAATGTTAAGCCACATGAAATTTTACTTGTTGTTGATTCAATGACAGGTCAAGAGGCTGTAAATGTAGCTAGCAAGTTCAATGAAGACTTAGGCATAGATGGAGTTATACTAACCAAACTTGATGGTGATGCACGTGGTGGTGCAGCAATATCTGTTAAAAAAGTTACAGGTAAACCAATCAAATATGTAGGAACTGGTGAAAAATTAAACGAAATTGAAGAATTTCATCCAGACAGAATGGCATCAAGAATACTTGGCATGGGTGACGTACTTTCAATAATTGAGCAGGCAGAAGAAGCATTTGACAGAGAAGAAGCAGAAAAGCTAGAAAAGAAATTAAGAAAAAACAAGGACTTAGATTTAAACGACTACTTAGCTCAATTAAAACAAGTCAAAAAAATGGGCTCATTTTCATCAATTCTTAAAATGATACCTGGCATGAACAAGCTAAATGTCAATGTTGACGACAAAGAATTTACAAGAATAGAAGCCATAATTAGTTCAATGACAAATGAAGAAAGAGAAAATCCAAAACTACTTAATGCATCAAGAAGACTTAGAATTGCAAAAGGTAGTGGTACTCAGGTTCAAGACATAAACAAATTTATGAAGTCGTTTGAATTAACACAAAGCATGATGAAAAAAATGAAAAATGGTTCATTAGACCCAAGAATGAAAAAAATGATGAAGGGCTTAAATTTAGACAAAATGTCTGAAGAAGAACTACAAGAACTTGAAAATAAACTCAAATAGACTTATATATTCTAAAATATAAAAAATATAAAAAAAATAAAAGAATATATTGAAACATAATCAATTAGATATTAAGTTTTTAACTTTATATAAATACATTTTGATAATTTATTCAAACTAATTTGCATAAAAGCAAAAAAGTAAGAAATAATTATCTCAAACTCTAGGAGGTGATACTATGGTAAAAATAAGATTACAAAGAGTAGGAGCAAAAAAAGCACCTTTCTATCACATTGTTGTAGCTGATTCAAGAGTTGCTAGAGATGGAAAAATAATTGAACAAATTGGAACATATGATCCAATGACAAAACCATCTACAATAGTTCTTGATAAAGAAAAAACAGAAAAATGGATAAAAAACGGAGCAAAACCTACAGATACAGTAAAAGCACTAATTGCTAAAGCAAAATAATTAGTTATAAGAAGATTGAAAGGATAATTAGATGGAAGAAGTATTAAAAACAATAATAGATAATCTAATTGAAAATAAAAAAGCAATTTCAATAGACCATAAAGAAGAAAATGGAACAGATTACTATTATGTAACAGTTGCACAAGATGAAGAAGGCAAATTAATAGGCAGACAAGGCAGAGTAGCAAAAGCTATAAAAGCACTATGCAAAGCCTTAGGAGCAAAAGAAGGAAGAAGAGTAGAAGTAGTATTTCCTTTTAAATACAAAAAAGGTGAAGGCCGCAGAAGCCAAAGGTAGTTTAACTTAGCTTAAGTATATAAAAACGATTATTAATTACAATTTAAAATATGCTTGAGGATAAAATTACTTTGGAGAGTCAAAAGCTTAAAGTGAAAGAGGTTAAAATGCAGGAAAAATTTGAAGTTGGCAAAATAGTTAATACTTTTGGAATAAAAGGCGAAGTAAAAGTTGCGTTATATACCGAAAATATTAGCAATTTTAAAAAAGGTAATAAAATATATGTTGGTAATCTAGAAATGCTAGTAGAACATTCCAGACTTCAAAAAAATGTCTTGATTCTTAAACTAAAAGGCATAGATAATATGACAGATGCTGAAAACTTACGTGGTAGCATTATACAAGTAATGAGAAACCCAAAAGAACTTCCAGCAGGCACATATTACATAGCAGATTTAGTTGGATTAGATGTTTATACAGATGAAGGAAATTTGCTAGGCAAAATAGTAGACATATACAATACTGGAGCCAATGATATTTATACTGTAAAAACCTTAGAAGGAAAAGAAGTATTACTTCCAGCAATCAAAGATGTAATAAAGCAAGTAGATTTGCAAAATGAAAAAGTAATAGTTCACATATTAAAGGGACTTTTATAAAAAGTTTAAAATCAGCTTTTTAAAAGATTTAATTATAGTTTATGATTAATTAAAATTTTAAAAAGAGTAATAATTAGAAAGGAAATTTAGATGAAATTCAGTATCTTGACCTTATTTCCAGAAATGTTTGAACCAATCAAACACAGCATAATTGACAGAGCTTCTAAGCAAAATCTAATAGATATTAACTTAATAAATATTAGAGATTTCTCAGAAGACAAGCACAAACATGTTGATGACACACCATATGGTGGTGGAGCTGGAATGGTTATAAAGCCTGATGTAGTATATTCAGCATATAAATCAATAAAAGATGAAAATGCAAAAGTAATATACTTATCACCAAAAGGAAAAGTATTAAATCAATCTAAAGTAAAAGAACTTTCAAAAGAAAATCATTTAGTTTTGCTATGTGGACATTACGAAGGAATAGACCAAAGAGTATTAGATGAAATAGTAGATGAAGAAATTTCAATAGGCGACTATGTACTTACTGGTGGAGAGCTACCAGCAATGGTGCTTATAGATAGCGTTAGTAGATATGTAGATGGGGTTTTAAGTGAAGATTCTACAAAAGAAGAATCATTTAGCTCAAACCTATTAGAATATCCTCAATATACTAGACCAGAAGTATTCAATGGCAAAAGAGTTCCTGATGTTTTACTTTCAGGTAATCATCAAAAAATAGATGATTGGAGAAAAGAACAATCATTAAAAATAACATATTTAAAAAGACCAGACTTATTAAATGAAGAAGAAAAAAGTTTGGCAAAAGAGTTGTTAGACCAAGAAAAAAGTTAAAGCGAGTTTGTTTTGAAAATAAAAACAAAAAGTTTTAAATTAAAAGAGAAAAATAAAAAAGCTAAGAGCAAGTTTAAATCTTGCAAGTTAAAATTAAAATAATTAAAAATTAAGAAAGGAGTTAAATCATGGATATTATTAAATCAATAGAACATGAGCAATTAAAAAATAAGGTTCCTGATATTCGTGTTGGTAATACTGTAAGAGTACACCAAAGAATAAAAGAAGGAAACAGACAAAGAATCCAAGTATTTGAAGGAATTGTCATTAAAAAGCAAAACGGTGGATTAAACGAAACATTCACTGTAAGAAGAGTAGCATATGGAGTAGGAGTTGAAAAAACATTTTTATTACACTCTCCATTAATTGAAAAGGTAGAAACAGTTAGGGTAGGTAAAGCAAGACGTGCTAAATTATACTACTTAAGAGAAAGATTAGGAAAAGCTGCTAAGACAAAGGAAAATGTAGGAGCAAGAATTGAGAACAAAGAAATAGTTCTTAAAGAAGAAATGCCAGCTGAAACAGAAACAGCTGAAACAGTAGAAGCTCCAGCTGAAGAGGTAAAAGCTGAATCTACAGTAGCAGAAGCTCATGTAACTGAAAGTGCTGAGGCTCCAGTAGAAGAAGTTAAAGCAGAAGTTGCTGACAAAGCTACAGAAAATAAATAATTATTGACAATTATAAACAAACGTTCTATAATAATTTTGGTGAATTATTATGGAACGTTTGATTTTTCATATTGATGTAAATAATGCATTTTTATCTTGGACAGCAGTAGATATGCTTAAAAATGGTGCAAGCTTAGACATAAGAACCATTCCAGCAATAATTGGCGGAGATGAAAGTCAAAGGCATGGAGTAGTTTTAGCAAAAAGCAATATAGCAAAACAATTTGGAATAAAAACAGGAGAGCCAATATATTTTGCAAGAAAAAAGTGTCCAAATCTTCAAGTATTTGCATCAAATCATAAAATGTATAGAGAGTATTCAAATAGACTTTATGAATTATTTAAAGAATATACAAACATAATAGAACGTTTTTCAATAGATGAATGTTTTTTAGACATGACAAATTTTATTGGCAAAAATGAAAGTCCACTTGCAATTGCAAAAGAAATATCTACAAGAGTAAAAACAGAGCAGGGTTTTACTGTAAATGTAGGCATTGCACATAATAAACTTCTAGCCAAAATGGCATCGGACTTTGAAAAGCCGGACAAAATTCATACACTTTGGAATGAAGAAATAGAGACCAAAATGTGGCCATTAAATGTAAGTGAATTATTAATGGTAGGAAAAAAGAGTATACCAAAACTAGAGCGAATGGGAATAAAAACTATAGGAGATTTAGCACATTATAATAAAGAAATATTATATAAAACATTTGGCAAATTTGGCAAAACTATTTGGGAATATGCAAATGGTATAGATAATTCACCTGTAAACTACATGGAAGAAAAGCCAAAGGGAATAGGAAACTCAATAACAGTTCCACAAGATTTAACAAATATAAGCGAAATAAATAAGATTTTATTAGACCTTACAGAACAAGTAACTTACAGATTAAGAAAAGAAAAAATGATTGCAAATGTAGTAAATGTGCAAATAAAAGATTCAAATTTTAGAGTATTTTCACATCAGCGTAAATTAGACACAGCAACATCAAGCACAAAAATAATATATGAGCAAGCAAAAAAATTAATGGGTGAACTCTATTCAAATGGTACAAGAGTAAGACTTATTGGAGTGAGAGTAGATGATTTATTAGATGAAAAAGATAAGCAAATATCTTTATTTGATAACAAGCAAAACGAAAAACAAGAAAAATTAGATGAAACTTTGGACAAAATAAAAGAAAAATATGGACGTAATTTTATAAAAAGAGGGGGAGAAATTTAATTCTCCCTCTTATTTATTAAAATCTATTTCTTTTTACAAATCTGTAACTTGCAAATCCTATAATAGCCATTACTGCAACTCCACCTGCAATGTACATTCCAGTATAAATACCTGTTTGAGGAATATCTTTTTTAGGTAATACATCTAATGCAATGATAGGGCATTTATCATTTTCTGCTGATCCAGGTTTACCGTTTTCATCAAATGTGATTTGGACATTTTCATTAGTTGGTAAATTTACACCAACAATATTTTCATTGAATTCACTATTTAAAGAAATTCTATAAGTAAATGTACCTTCTTCACCAGGTCCAAGAGCAGGAATAGTCCATGTAATAGAATTATCTTCTTTATTTACTTCTGCAGTAACTTCTCCAACATTAGACTCAGTTAATTGAGCATAAGTAAAGTTATCTATAATGTTTTGAGGGAAGTAATCTTTTATTACAATATTTTCTAGAACGTATTGTTCCTGTAATAAACTTGCATATATTTTATTAGTAACAGTATCTTCAACCTCTTCATCAGAAACATAGTAAACATTTCCTGTAGTAGGATGTGCAGATGTACCAAATATTTCTTCAGCAACTTCTCTGTATGTTGGTTTTGGATCTTCTTGAGAAACAGCAATTTCATCATCACTCATTTCAATAAGCATTGAAATTAAATGAACTCCGTTTTCTCCTAGTTCTACAATTTTATTTTTTGTAGGTACTCTAGTTGCTTCTGTGTAAGTATCTCCAACAACGCCTCTTGCTGTGTTTGGAATAGCATCTGTTAAAGTAATAATGTAGTCTTCTGTGTCTGGGTCGTTATTAGTTTGTAGTAATGCATTTGCAGCATCTAATCCTACTTCTAGGTTAGTTCTAGCACCCATAACATCGGTTGATACAGTATTTAAAGCAGCCTCAATTGCATCTGCATCATTTGTAAGCTCACTTGTTACTGTTTTTGCGTCTAAGTCAGTTCCTTCAATAGTGTAACCTTCGTCATTTGTTTCAGTAGATGTGGCAAATTCAACAACACCAATTTTAATATTTGGGTTAGCTGCTAATAATTTTTCAACAAGAGTTTGAGCAGATTGTAAAACAGCTTCTTTTCTTGTTATAGTTTCGCCATTAATTATAACTTGGTTTGTAGACATACTTCTTGAAGCGTCAATCAATAAAACAACATTTGCTTTCTTGTCTTCTAGCCTTTCAGCATTATTTTTAACAGTTAATTTAATGTCTACATATTTGTCTGTAGTATTACATTCAATCATTCTTTTTTCGAATTCACCATATTCGCCAAATGAAATATTACAAACATTATCTTCTACTAATGTCATAGTGGCATCAGCTTTCTTTACATTTGCAGCTAAACAAACTGTTGAAGTAAATAAAACTACAAATAGTGCGATTAAAATACTATAAATTGTTTTTTTCATAATAATACATTTTCCTTTCTTTGAAAATTTTGCGATTTGCATTAAAGCGCAAACCAAAATCTTTCTTTAGTTAGTTTATACTAAAATAAAATTTTAATACGTCTACATTATAATACATAAAATTTAAAAATTCAACAAAAATGTGAAAATCAGTTTTAACAAAATTTTTACATTTTTTCGTTTATCTATTGTTAAAAAACACTTTTTATGATAATATATTAAATATAAGATTTTAGAATAAACTCTTTAAAAGGAGGGATGAAAAGAATGATAAAAAAATTACCTTATGGAATTAGTGATTATGAACGAATAATAACAAATAACTATTATTATGTAGATAAAACAAAATACATAGAAATACTAGAAAATATGCCACAACCATACATAATGTTCTTAAGACCAAGAAAGTTTGGTAAAACATTATTTACAAGTACAATTGAAAATTATTATGACATAAAAAAGAAAGATAAGTTTGAAATTTTATATAAAAATACTTATATAGGCAAGCATCCAACAGAGTTAAAAAATAGTTATCATATATTAAAATTTAATTTTTCAGGAATAGACACATCTACTGTAGATACAACAATAAATGGCTTTAAAAGAGAGGTGGGGTCTTCTATAAAATTATTCGCGGAAAGATATGGCCTTGATTTTTATGTAAATATGGAAGATGAAGCAGAAAATATATTAGATAATTTAATAAAAGCTTTTATTGTGCAAAGAGCTAATGATAAAATTTATGTAATTATAGATGAATATGACCATTTCGCTAATGAATTACTAGGTTTTAACACAGATAGGTTTAAAAGTTTAGTTTCGAAAAATGGAAAAGTTAGAAAATGGTATGAAATATTAAAAAAAGGAACAGAAACTGTAATTGATAGAATATTCATTACTGGTGTAGCACCAATTACATTAGACAGTTTAACTTCTGGGTTTAACATTAGCACAGATATTACGAAAGATGAAGAATTTAACGGAATGCTAGGATTTACAGAAGAAGAACTTGTAAAACTGATGGATGCTCAAGAAATACCTAAAGAAGAGCAAAATATATTATTGCCAATAATGAGAGAAAACTACGACGGATATAGATTTTCTGTAAATGGAAAAGAAAGAATATACAACTCAAATATGTGCTTATATTTTTTGAGCAATGAAGTAAGATTAAAAAGAATGCCAGATAGTTTAGTAGATGTAAACATAGCAAGTGATTATAGCAAAATAGGAAAAATGTTAGACTTGTGTAAAGGTGAAAAGAGAGCAGAAATAATAGAAAAAACAGTTGCTGGAGAGGGTATATTGTCTGAAATAACTCAAAAGTTTAACCCTGCAATGGAATTTACAGATACAGACTTGGTTTCAATGCTTTACTATTTAGGATATCTAACAATAGTAGGTGAAGAACTTGGAATGACAGAGCTAAAAGTACCGAATAAAGTAATGAGAGAAATATATTCAGAATATTTTATAAAATTGCTAGATGATGAAACGCAAATGAGTATAGATAATGATGAATATAATGAAATATTAAGACAACTAGCATTAGAGGGAAAAATAGATAAGATAACAGAAATATTGCAAAAATATTTGAAAAATCTATCAAATAGAGATTATCAAAGATTTGATGAAAAGTATATTAAATTAATATTTTATTGTATATCTATGAATTTGAAAATATACAATGTAAAATCTGAATTAGAAGTGCAAAGAGAATATCCAGACATACTATTAGTACCAAGAGATAGAAGTAAAGGGTACAATAGTGTAATGATAGAATTTAAGTATTTGAAAAAAGGCGAAGAAAGCAAATTAAAAGAAAAACAAAAAGAGGCAAAAGAGCAAATACTTAAATACAGCAATTATGATGAGATAAAAGACATAGAAAAGTTGAACAAATACACAATAGTTGCAGTTAATGACAAAATATATGTTGAAAAAATATGATAAATATGAATAGTATCATTTATAACCATCCTATTAGCAATAAATGAAAAAATAAATTATCATTAAAAGATGAAAATTTATTTTTGCAATTAAATAAGAATTTATGTTAAAATAAAGAAAAAAGAGGAGCAAATTTAAATGACAAAAATCGCTGAAAGCCTTGGGGCTGTATATATATATATATATATATCGTAAGATTTAATAAAATAAGTTTATGTGAACATAGAAGTAAAGCTATGCTTTTTAGACGAACTTAAATTGTCTAATTAGTATAGCTTTTTTGTGTCGAAAAGAAAAATTAACAATTAAAAAGTTAGGATAAAAAGAAGGGAGAAAAAAAGTTTATGAAAAAATTAAGCAATAAGCAAAAATTAATATGTTTTATAGCAATATTGCTAGTTGTAGTAATAATAGCCATAATTGTAACTACAAGCATAATGAGAAACAATAATCAAGTGACAAGTGAAGGCTATTTTGCTACGACAGCAAATGCAGGTTCAAGTTTAGTTGCAAGCTATATCAAAAAAGGAATAACAGTAGGAGGAATAACTGGAACTTTAGAAACGCTGGATACATCAGATGCTACAGCAACTCCAGAAGATATAGCATTAGGGAAAACAGCGTATGTAGATGGAGTAAAAATTACAGGAACAAGAGCAGAGCCAACAGGAAGAGTAAATACTGAGAGGATGATAGCAAGTTGGAATTCAAGTCAATACGGAGAGCAAAATGATAATAGCACATATGATGATATGTGGGGAGTAATACAAGATGAAGTAGCAGAAGGATGGTTCGTTCCATCAAAGTCAGAGTGGGCAGCTTTTGGAGCAACATTTGATATTACAAGTAGCAATTATTCTACATTTGGTCTTAGAGACATCTACTGGTCTTCTTCGCAGAACGGTACAGGCAGTATTTATGATGCACTCTTCGCCACCAGCAATATTAACTATAGTATGGTGTACAGCATCGACTTTGTTCGCCTCGCTACGATTTTCTAAAAATAAATAAGATCAACCAAGTAAGTATAAAGCCTAAAAACTTTATACTAATTTTTTTGTTAAAAATCACCTACACAATTAAATATTTTTGTGATAAAATACATTTGAAATTAAGAAAATAAATTTAAAAATTTATGAAATTAATAGTAAGAAAAGAAATAACAAATAAATAAAGCAAATAATTAAAACAAATAAAAAGGAGAACAAAAATGGCAACAATAATTGATGGAAAAAATTTAGCAAAAAACATAAGAGCAGAGCTAAAAGTTGAAGCAGAAAAACTAAAGAAAAAAGGAATTACACCACATTTAGCAGTTATAATGGTGGGAAATAATGATGCATCAAAAGTTTATGTTAGAAATAAAAGCAAAGCTTGTGAAGAAATAGGAATAGAATTTAAAGAATATTTGCTTCCAAGTACAACAACTGAGCAGGAACTTTTAGATTTAATAGATAAATTAAATAATGATAAAAATGTAAATGGCATATTACTTCAAAGTCCTATTCCAAAACCATTAAACATTCAAAAAGCATTTAATAAAATAAGCCCTGAAAAAGATGTAGACGGTTTTAATCCACAAAATGTGGGAAACTTGTGCATAGGACAAGATGGCTTTATACCTTGCACACCTCTAGGAATTGTAACAATGCTTGAAAAATACAATATTAAAACAGAAGGAGAAAAGGTTGCTATTATAGGAAGAAGCAATATTGTAGGTAAGCCAATGGCATTATGTATGCTTTCAAAAAATGCCACAGTAACTATTTGTCATTCAAGAACAAGAGAACTAAAAAAAGAATTGAAAGATGCAGATATAGTTATTTCAGCAGTTGGTAAAAGAAATACAGTAACTGCTGATATGGTAAAAGATGGAGTAGTTATTATAGATGTTGGAATGAATAGAAATGATGAAGGTAAACTTTGCGGAGATGTGGACTTTGAAAATGTTTCTAAAAAGGCATCCTTCATTACTCCAGTACCTGGTGGTGTTGGACCAATGACAATAGCAATGCTAATGAGCAATGTAATAAAAGCAGCAAAAAATCAAAATAAATAATTTGGAAGAAAATTTTTCAGTTGGGGACGGTCCTAAAATGAAAAAAACTTCAATTAGGGATATACTTTAAATGAAAACTATATATTTTTTCAGTTGGGGACGGTCCTAAAATGAAAAAAACTTCAATTAGGGATAAACTTTAAATGAAAATGATATATTTTTTCATTTTAGGACCGTCCCCAACTGAAAAAAGGCAACTGAAAAAAGGCAACTGAAAAAAGGCAACTGAAAAAAGGCAACTGAAAAAAGGCAACTGA
>CALYAG010000012.1 GCA_944393465.1 uncultured Clostridia bacterium | reverse complement strand
GCTTAACCTAACAATAGGGCAAAATGGAATATTTAGTAGAGCAGAAAAAGCAGCCAACACATGGAGAAATGCAGAAAGTAATGAGCAACTAGCTTTGGGAGAACTTGCAGATTGGATGGATAAATATGCTAATGGAAAAGGTGAAACTGGAGAAACAAAAGAACCAGAAGAAGGAACACTAGCATGGATGTTTGAGCAAGCTGAAAAAGATGGATGCACAAATGATGATGGTAGATGTGATAACCCAAATCATTTACACATAGGAGATTATGTGAATTTTGAAGAACAAACAAAAAGTATAAATAAAACTGAAAAAATTTATGATACAGAAACAGGATATGAAAATAACAACATTGATTCAACAGGAAACTCATATCAAAGTTATACAGTAAATAGCAGTACAAATCAATTATATTGGAGGGTACTAGGATATGATAGTAATAAAAACCAAGTAAAATTAATAACTTCAACACCATTGGTAGCAAATAATGATGGAAAAAATAACGATGGATATTTATGGCTATATGGAGCATTAGCATATACAAAAGCAAGTAATGCAATAGATAATTTATGCTACAAATTATATGGAGGAGTAAATGGGGTAGTAGAAGCAAGAAGTGTAAAACAAAGTGATATAGATGCAGCAGTTGGAATAACAACGGCAGACCAAATAAGACAATATAATTTAGATGCATACTATGGAAATAAAAATTACAGAGATAGTTATAATTTCCCTAATGCATATACCTTAGAGGAATTCTTAGCAGACCCAGATAATTATAGTAGCAAACCAGCATCTGGAATAAGTGGAACAGTTACAGGGTATTATTATACAATAAATGGAGAAGATGATGAAGGAGCTCCATACGTAACGGTAGAGAATCAAAGAATAGTGGATATGCCATTTACAGACATAGAAGATGGTTCTGGTGGAACATACTGGCTTTCGTCTCCGGGAGTCCTTGTGGCCTCGGACTGTGCTACCTTCGGGCCGGGGTCTGTTTACTCGATTGACGGCTTAGCGTGTGCCGGTTCTTACTACACGTGCGACTCTTACTCGTATGGCAATGTGAGTGAGGGTGACTTTGCGTCTGGCGTGCGTCCCGTAGTTTCTCTAGATTCTAGCGTCCAAGGCAGTGTTGTGAGTAGAGTAGCAGATAAAACAGATCCTGAATGGAAAAGCTCAGGAATAAATTAGCATTAAAATATAAATTCAAGAAGGCCTCAGGTCTTCTTGAGATAACCCGCAAATTGTAGAAAACATAAAAAACAGGACAGTATTATTGAAAAATTGTATGCTTAAGAATAATAGATAAAATTACTAATAAAATAATAAAGAGGTTATAATGGGAATAGTTGGTGTAGTATCTGAAGTAAAAAAGGTTCATCCAAAAGATTTAACAATAATAGATATAGGTAAATTTTTTTATGCATATGGGAAAGATGCATACATACTGTCATATTTATTTGGATATAAATTAACAAAAATTGAAGCAATTTTGAATGGAAAAAGATATGTTGTAGGAAAGTACAATGTAATGTGGCAAGCATAGTGGGAAAGGGAACTAAGGCAGGGTTATACTACAAAAAAGAATTTGAAAGAATATGCAAAGTAAAATATGGGGAATATTATATTCTAAAATGTGATATTAGTAAATTTTTTGCAAGTATAGATAAAGAAATACTTAAGAAGAAAGTTGCAAGAAAAATAAAATATAAAAGATTTTTGTACGAACATGACTGTATACAGCTTGCAAATTTAGTTAATAGTATGAGATGTTATGAAAGTTTGCATAGTATAAATTCTTGACATACAAAATTGATATATATATAATTGGGTCATCTAAAGTAAAGTCAAATAAAAGAAAGTAATGGTGTTTTAGATGATATATCCAAAAAAGATTAATGCAAATAAAAGCGAGATAATAACTAAAATAATGCTTGCCATATCAATTGCAGTAGCAATAATTTTAACTATTATAAATAAACTTACAACTCCCAATATCCCATGGGCTGCTTTAGCAAATGGAGGAATAGTTTATATATGGGTTATAGTTTTATATTCAATAAATATAAATGTAAATATTGCTGGGCACGTATTAGTTCAAACAATTGCAGTTTCGCTTTTGACAGTATTTATAGATTATAGACTAGGCTTTAAAGGTTGGTCGCTTAGCATAGCAATACCTATAATTTTAATTGTGGCAAATACTGCAATGCTAATACTAACAATAGTTAGCCATAAAAAATATTTAAGATATGCCATATATCAACTTTTTATATTAATTTTTAGCGTTTTACCTGCCATATTAATAGGTGAAAGAGTAGTAACAAAGCCAATAATGAGCATTATTGCAATAGGTATTTCAATATTAAATCTTGTAATAACAATTATATTATCTGCAAAAGATTTAGGCGAGGCAATTAAAAGAAAATTTCATATGTAAAAACTTACAAAAACGTAACAAATTATGTAAAACAATTATAAAAATAACAAAAAATGCATTTGTAAACTGTAAAATAAGTAAAAATTATTTACAAATGCATTTTTTTATTATATAATGGTGGCGTAATTTATAAAGAATAGGGGGTCTAATATGAAAAGGCTATTAAGCAAAAATGCGGCCTTAGCAATTTTAGTAATAGCAATTATGTTATTATTACAATTCCCAGTACTAGCCGCAGATCAAAACACTACAATTATTCAAACATCAGAGAATGAATACTTAATTTATGAAGATGAATTTACTAACGAAAGTTTTAAATTCGCTTATGCTAAAGATAAAAATATTGAAGAAACAGAGCTAAATTTTATTAATTCACTACAAGATGAAGATGGCAAGTATGTTGCATATGTAGATGATGAAATTTATAGCTCTTATTTTTTAGATTCAAACACAGCATATATGTGGGTTGAATCATCAAATAATACTATTTCAAATGCAATTGAAATAGACTTAAGCAAAGCTATTACACAAGAAGAACTTGACTTTGTTGCAAATACTACAAAAAGAATTAGTGTTACATTAGGAACACAAGATCCAAATGTAGAAACCGTTGATGGAGTAGAATATACAACAACAGTTGATAGTATTCAAATTAATCCTGAAGAGGGCTATACATATGAGTATGCAATAGTTAGAAAAGATGACAATAGTGAAATAGCAAACTTTATATCTATGTCTAAAGATATTGCAAAAATAACAGACGATTTTAATTCTTATGAAAACATTAAAAAACTTGATGAATTCTATACATTATATAACGAATTAATTCCAACACAATGGCAAGAAGTTACAAACAACACAATTTATGAGCCAGAAGATTCAGCAAAAGGTGAAGAATATGTTGTTTGGCTTAAAGGTACAGATGCAGAAGGAAACGAAATTGTTGATGTTCAATTTATGACTTGTACTAGAGAAGTTGGTCAAGAATATGTACCAGAAGTAATTGAACAAAAAACAACAGTTAAACTACCTGTAACATTTGATATAACTATAACTTTACTAATAGTTTTAGGTGTAATTATTGTTGCAATAGTTGTCTTATTAATAGTTAAAAAGAAATTATCTAAAACAGATAATAAATAATAGAGGTGCTTTACTATGAAAAAAGTAATTAATATTATTTTAACTATACTAATAATTATGGCAATAGTTGTAACAGGAGTAATTATATACAATTACATTGTAAGTGAGCAAAATGATAATAAATTAGCAGAGGTAGTAACTGAAATAGAAGAACAATTTTCAAATAATGCAAGTACTAATAGCATTGAACCCGCAAAAGTACAGTACAATGGATATGATGTTGTTGGAATTATAGAAATTCCCTCAATTAATATCAAATATCCAATTATAAATAAAACAAATGATACTACAATGAAATATTCCATAACAAAGTTTTCAGGTGGCGAGATTAACTCTATTGGCAATTTTACAGTAGCAGGTCACAACAACTTAAATGGAACTATGTTTGGAAAAGTTAAAAGATTAAAAGTAGGCGACCAAATCAAAATGACAGATTTATACAATAATACAGTTACATACGAAATTTTTGATATTTATTCTGTTGATCCAAATGATGTAAGTTGCTTAAATGCAGTAGATGAAAATACTAAAGAAATAACATTAATTACTTGCACAAATGGACATTTAAAAAGATTAATAACAAAAGCAAGAGAAATTGCATAGTAAAAAATACAAAGAGAGCTTTAAACTAAAAAAATTTGTATTTTAAGTAAAGCAAAGAATTGTAAAAATTAAGAATGGGGGAAAAAGTAATGAAAGCTAAAATGAGCTATCAAAACAAAAAAATAGCCATTATAACTGTAATAGTTTTAATACTTATTGCTGGTATTTCTATTGGTGCTTATTCTTATTTTAAGGGTAACGCTGATACAGAAGCTACATCTAGTGAAAATACTACAATAAATAATGAAACTATGTCAGAGCAAAATAGTGTTTCAGAAGAAAATAATGAAACATTAGAAGAAACAAATACTACAGAAAATGGCTCAGATGCTAATTCATCAAGTGATGAAACAAATAGCGAGTCAAACAATAATGAAAATACATCAAATAATGGCTCAAACGCTGGAACAAATAGTTCTAGTAGCAATAACAATAGTTCAAATAATGGATCAAACAATGGTTCAAGTAATAATGCATCAAATAACAATTCAAACAATGATGCAAATTCAAACGAAAATTCTTCAAGTGAAAGCAATGATGAAGAGCTTCCAAATGAAGAATATACACAAACAGATTACATAGAAACAGGCAGACAAATATTAGTAAGTGAATCTCTAAAAGTAGGCTGGATGAATGCAAATCTTTTAAGAGATAATGTTTCAGCAAAAATAGATGTTGTAAAACCAACATTAGAATTAAACAAAACAGCAGAAATTAATTCTGTAAATGCTGAAGACAACAGTGTGCAGACAGGTAGCAAAATTACATATAACATTACTGTAACAAACACAAGTGAAACAGTTGATGCAAATAATGTAACAGTTAAAGATACTATACCAGAAGGCACAAGCTTTGCTGAGGGAAGTATTGCTATTAATGGCGCTTTAAATAGTGAATTAACAGATGCAGATTTAGCAAGAGGTATTGATGTAAATGTACCAGCAGGAGAAACTGTAGCAGTATCATTTACAGTTGTTGTAACAGCAGAAAACGGAGAAATAAGAAATGCAGCAGTTGTTGATGGTAAAGATACACCAGAAACTGTAAACCCAGTAATTGAAGCTAACAAAGTTGCTACATCTAAAGATGAAATTGTTAGAAATGGTTCAATAATTTCATATACAATTACAGTAACAAATAAAAGTAACGTTGACGCAATTACATCAGTAAAAGACACTGTACCAGAAGGAACTACTTTAGAAAAAGTTACAACAGAAGGAAGCAATGTTAATGGAAGAGAAATTTCTTGGAACAATGTTACATTAAAAGCAGGAGAAACAAAAACATTTACATTTGATGTAAAGGTTGACGTATTTGACGGTGAAAACAAAATAATTAAGAATGTAGCAGTTGTAGGAAATAAAGAAACTCCAGAAACTGAAACAGAAGCACATTATCCAGTTATTTCAGCTACAAAATCTACAGACAAAAATTCTGTAAAAGTTGGTGAAACATTAACATACACAATTACATTAACAAACAGTGGAATTGTTGATGGAGAAGTAAAAGTTGTAGATAGTAGCCCAATAGGCACAACAATGGTAAACAGTGATAATTGCGTAACTGTAAGCAATCAAGAAGGAAAGACATATTCTGAAGAAGAATTAAATAATGGAATTGATGTTATAGTACCAGCAGGAGACACTGTAACAGTTACATTTACAGTAACAGTAAATGAAAGTGCAGAAGGTTCTATAAAAAATACTGCAACTATTGATGATGGAACACCAACAGACGAAGAAAATCCTTCTGTAGAAACACCTGTAATAGTTACCGAAAAAACAGCAGAAGTAAATGGAACAGAAGCAGCAGAAGGAACAACAGTTAAAAAAGGCGATGTAATTACTTATAGAATTAAAGTAACAAATACAGGAAGTGTAGCAGGAAAAGCTATTGTAAAAGACGCAGTACCAACAGGAACATTATATAATGAAGGTTCGTTAAAGATAGGTGAAGGCGAAAATGCTGAAGTACAAACTGCAGAAGAAGTTGCAAAATTCTTTGGAGAAGGACTAGAAATAGGCGTTGCTCCAGGAGAAACAGTAGTATCATTCCAAGTAACAGTTGGAAATCTGGAAAACAATACAATAATTAAAAATGTTGCAAATGTAAACGGCGAGCCAACAAACGAGACTGAAACAACATACAAAGAAGCAGTATTTGATGCAACAAAGACAGCTAATAAAGATTCAGTAAAAGTAGGAGAAGACCTAGAGTATACAATAACAGTAAAGAATACAGGTTCAGCAGCAGGAACAGCAATAGTAAAAGATACATTACAATCAGGAGTACACTTCAAAGAAAACAGTAATGTAAAAGTAATCAAAAATAATGAAATAGTTGAAGAATATGATACAGGACTATTATCAGAAAATAGTAATGGAATACCAGTAGAATTAGCAGTAGATGAAGAGGCTAAAGTTACATTTACAGTAGTAGTAGATGAAACAGCAAAAGGCTCAATAGTAAATAAAGCAACAGTAAATGATAAAGAAACAGGAGACGAAGAAGAGCCAGAAGTAGAAACACCAATAATAGAAACAAGCAAAACAGCAGAAGTAAATGAAACAGCAGGCTTAACAACTGCAAAAGTAGGAGATACAATCAAATACACAATAACAGTAAAAAATACAGGTTCAGTAGAAGGAAAAGCAATTGTAAAAGACACAGTACCAACAGGAACATTATATAAAGAAAACACATTAAAAGTTGGTGAAGAAGCTCAAAATACTGAAGAAGTATCAAAATTCTTTGGCGAAGGATTAACAGTTGATGTTCCAGAAAATGGAGAAGTAACAGTAACATTTGAAGTAACTGTAACTGGTACAAATGATTCAACAGAATTAGCAGACGGTTACATAATAAAAAATAAAGCATATGTAAATGATACTCCAACAGAAACAACAGAAACAACATATCAAAATTCAAATATTACTGTAGTAAAAACATCTGACAGAACTGAAAATAATTCAGCAGTAGTAGCAGGCGATACAATTACTTACACAATTACTGCAACAAATACTGGTTCAGCAGAAGGCACAGTAATAGTAAGAGATCCAATAGACGATGAAAAGGTAACATTACAAGGTGATATAAAAGTTAATGATGCTAATTTGGTAGATGCTACAATAAGCAAAGATACTTTGGAAAATGATGGCGTAACATTAACAGTACCAGCAAAAGTAGGAGAAACAGCAGGAACAGCAACAATTACATTTACAGTAAAAGTAAATGAAGGAGCAAAAGGTTCAATATCTAATACAGCATATGTAAAAGATAATGAAGAAGATAAAGAAGACCAAACAGACCCAGTTGTAGACCCTATAATAACAGCAGAAAAATCAGCAACAATCAAAAATGCAGACGAAACAATAAAAGAAAATGCAAATAATCAAGTAAAAGTTGGAGACATAATTACTTATACTATTACATTAACAAATACTTCAACAGATAATGTATTTGGAACAGCAATAGTAAAAGATGAAATTCCAACAGGAACATTATTTATGGCCGGAAGCATAAAAATAAATGATACTGAAAAACCAGCTCTAACACAAGCTGATATTGAAGGAAACAATGAACAAGGCGGCATAAAAGTTACATTTACAAAGACTCAACCTGTTCAAACAATTTCATTTGATGTTAAAGTAGTAAGTGGAGCTCAAATTAAAAAT
The DNA here is from genome assembly GCA_944393465.1 of uncultured Clostridia bacterium. Classification (GTDB taxonomy): domain Bacteria; phylum Bacillota; class Clostridia; order TANB77; family CAG-508; genus CAG-793. Next base: position 49,685 of record CALYAG010000012.1, on the reverse strand, counting down.
ACTGCACAAGTAAATGATGTAGATACAAATACAGTTACTACAACAGTAGTTGCAGATTATAGAGTAGAACATTATTACAATAATATAATAGATGATCAAGCAACAGATTACTATTGTAATATTCCAGTAGGAACAACTATTGAAGAGTACAATTTAAAAGAAAAAGATGACTATAAATTTGTAAAAGTTGAAACAGTACCTTTAACAATTACAAATGGTGAAAATGTTATAAAGGTATACTATGAAACACCAGTAATTACAGCAACAAAAACAAACGACTCTAAGGGTAAAGAACTTCAAGAGGGCGATGAAGTAACATATACAATTACAGTAAAGAATAATGGAAATGTTACAGGAAACGCAGTAATTACAGATGAAATTCCAGAAGGTTTAACATATAAGACATATAGTGCGACAACAATTGGAGAAAATGACACAATAACAACACCAAACGAAACAAGCAATACATTAACATGGAATGTTAATAACTTGGCAAAAGGTGAAGAACGTACTATTACTATTACAGCAACTGTAGATGAAGTAGAAGGTGAAAAACAAATTACAAATGGTGTAAAGGTTGATGGCGAAACAACAAGTACTTCTACAATTACAGTAGTAGAACCTAAAATAGAAATTTCTAAAACAGCTGATAAAACCGTAAATTCAGGAGATAATATAACATATCATATTGTAGTATCAAATGATGGAAATGCAGATAAAGAGGTGACAGTTTCAGATGAATTATTAGGAACAACTTATGTTGAAGGTTCATCTAATATAGCTCCTACATCAAACATAAATAATAAATTGACATGGAATGTAATAGTTAAAGCTCACGGAACTACAACAATTACATTTGAAGCTAAAACACCAAACAATTCATTTGGAAAAGTAATAAACAATACTGCTAAAATAGAAAAATATAACAAAGAATCTACAGCTTTTACAAAAGTTAATGAAATAAATGTAGAATATACTGAATTTAAAGAAGGCCAAAAAGGTAGTGACTTAAATATAATATTTATACTTGATAATTCAAGTAGTATGAATTATACTATTTCTGGTAAAAATTATAAGAATAATGGTTCATATTATGTAGCTCCTGATGATGAGAGTAAAACTAGATTATATAATGCTAAAGATGCTATAATAAAATTTATAGATAATCAATCGGAAAAAAATCCAAATACTGAAATGAAAGTAATTACATTTAATCAAGCTGGAAAAGGAACTACAACGGATGATAGGAAGAATAAATCATATACCTTAGTACGAGATGAGGACATAAAGAAAGGCAGAGGATATAACTATGTTGAAATTAATGGTCAGGAATATATCGTATCTAAAGATACGATAATGGCTACGGACAATAAATATTATCATTATATCGAATTACCTATCAATTATGGAGCTAGACTTGTTGGAACTAATGCTAATTCTAATGAAGAATTAAAAGAAGCAGTAAGTAATATAACAATAAGTTCTAGAAAAGAAGGATTTAGCACATATATTAATCCAGCATTTGAATTAATTAATAACAATTCTAGCAAATATATAAGTAATACAAAGAAAAATATCGTAATTGTATTGGCAGATGGTGTATTTAATGATTTTAGTTATGGTTGGCAATTGTCACAATTAAAAAATAAAGTAGATGAGGTATACTGCATAGGATTTGGAGATGGTACATCATTTGATTCAGATGCATTAAAAGCTATGTCTACAAATAACAAATGCTACACTGCAACTAATTCAGAAGATTTATTGGATGAGTTTAATAATGTATTAGAAGATGCTACAAAAATAAAACGTGATAAAACAGAAAATGGTATTCTAACATTTGAACCAGCAAGTGATAGAATAAAAGTTTCTGAAACTACACCTATAGTTGCTACATATATAGAAAATGGTGAGACAAAGACATTATTTACTTGTACTAATAGTGAACAATTAGAAAACTATGGCTTATCAATTAGTAGAGATGGAAGAACTATTACATGGAATGCAAATGTATTTTTACAAAATAACGATAATGTAAAATTATCTACTGAAATTTCTATCAAATATTATATTCCAAGAAACTAATAACTAAACCCAAAAGAGCTTCAAATTGAAGCTCTTTTGGGTTTTTATAATATAGGAAAGAGTGAAGATTTTGCCTATATTTCAAGTTAAAGTTACTTTATGCAGCCCGAGCAAAGCTCGTGGCATTTTGTAAAACAGCTTTTGGGCCAAATAAATGATTTAAGATTTAATTTAAAAAATCTTGAATTTGTTTATTTACTATAATATAATAAAAAAGAATTAGAAAAGCACAAAATTTAAGAATTTTAGTCAAAAATACTTTCATAATACGTGTAGCTTTTATCAAATAGGGAAAGGATTGGCACTTGTTTTGAAAATAGAAAAAAAGCTTAAAAAGCTGGGAATTAAAGAAACGAAAGAATTTACAAAAGAACAAAAAAATCTTGTTGCAAATAATGTAACAACTTCTTTAACTATGGCTTTTCCTATTTTAAAAAATGAACAAGCAAATATTTTAAACAAAATACAAAATGCCAATATGTTTTATGCACAAATAAACGAAAACTTACCAAAAATAAATTACATATACGAAAATCACAAGATTTATTTTGATGAAAGTATAGAAATAAAAAATATAACAGATTCAATGCTTCATGAAATAATACATTTCATGCAAGATGTGCGAAAAAAGAACGATAAACTAAATAAAATAGGACTTTGCAATTTTAATGAGTTGTCTTTGCACGGACTTGGTATAAATGAAGGTGCAGTGCAATACATATCTGCAAAATCATTAAATAATGTAGAACAAACTATAAATATTAATGGAATAATGTTAAGAACAATTAGCCCCAATTATTACCCAGTACTTACTAATTTAATAGAGCAAATAGTTTTCTTAATAGGTGAAGATGAGTTAGTAAAAGCAATTGTTTTAAATGATAACCAATTTGTAAACATATTTTTCAATACATTTGAAGAAAATGCACAAGATATAATAAATTTATTTGATGAAATAATAAATTTCAATGTCAAAAATAATTCTATAAAAGATAATTTAAGAAATACTGCAAGAAATAACTTGAATAAAAGTAATTTTGCAAAAAATGAAACAGAAGAATTAAAAAGTCTGTATATAGAAATTCAAGACTTAATAATGAGGACATATTTTGAAAAACAATATAAGTTATTGCAAACAGAAGATGATGTACAAAATCTTTCAACAAAATTAGAAAATTACATACAGTTAACTGGAAGAGTAGAAGTTAATGACCAGTATTATAGTAATTGCGACATGTATAAGTCTGGTTTTATGAACAAACTTGATAAAAAATTAATAAAAATTCATGAACAAAAAAGCAAAATGGCTTTGACTGTGGTTTATGGTGGAAGAATAACGAGATTATTTAATAAAATAAAATCTCTGTTTAATTTTCAATAATGTTAAGAGAACTTCCCAAAATGAAGAGTGTCAAAAAGAACCGTCCCAACTGACAACTAATAGTTTGGACGGTTCTTTTCGCACAAAATTTACGCTAAAAATATTCTTGCAATATTTAAGAAAAATGTTGAAAATGCAACCTTTAAAGACATACGAATTGTTTTAAAAAAAGCATTTTTAGCAATAGACATATTATAATCTCCTCTTACAGTAAGAGCTAAAACGTTTGTGCCATCTTGGCTATTTTGAACTTGCGCCTCATTTATAGGAGTTTGGTATAAAGGCACATCCATAGGCAATTTACCAACTATTAAAGAGCTATCATTTGCAATTGCTGTATCTAAAATATTATTTAATTTACTTTCATCGATTGTAAATTCATAATTTTGTAAATTATTTTCATCTAATTTAAGCATATTTCACACTTCTTTCGTAAGAATTATTATTACCATTTTGTTAAGTTTTATGATAATAATTACTATGCTCTTAGTATATCACTAAAAAAATAAAAAAGTAAAGTAAAATAATAAAAAAATTACTGTTTTTAATATATGGGATATTTCAATAAAACGTAACATTAAATGGTAAAAAATTAATAAAATAATAATAATTTTTTCACTCTAAAGTCTTGTAAATTTAAGCATATATTGATATACTTAGAATATGTATAAAAGAGGTAGTTTTTACATTTTAAGTTAAAACTTAAATATATTTGAAAGAAAAATCTTTCGCAAATAACCATAAAAGAAAGGTAGGATTAGATATGAGTGAAGAAAAGAAACAATCAAAAAAACAAGAAAATGAAGAGGAAATAGTTTTAAATGAAGGAGAAAATAATATAGAAATATCTGATGATGTTGTTGCTGTAATAGCAGGAATGGCTGCATCAGAAGTATCTGGAGTTGCTGAAATGGCAGGCGGATTTGCAGGAGGCATTTCAGAAGTTTTAAGTGGAAAAAAGAATTTGGCAAAAGGTATTAAGGTTGAAATTTTAGATAACAAGGATACAAGAATAGATGTAAATATTATTGTTGAATATGGGGCTAGAATTCCAGATGTTGCTTTTGAAATTCAAAAGAGAGTTAAAAAATCTGTTGAAAACATGACTGGACTTAAAGTTCTTGAGGTAAATGTTCATGTTCAAGGAGTTAGCACAGTTCAATTAGAAGACAAAAAACAAGAAGAATCTAAAGCGGAAGATAAAGAAGAGGAACCAAAAAGGGAAGCTAAGAAAAAATAGTTTTAAAATAATAAAAAATGCTTATTAAAATAGTTTTAAAATAATAAAAAAATGCTTATTTAAATAAATTTAACTAAATTACTAAAACAGTTTTTATAAACTTGTTTGTGATTGAAAACAGACAAGTTTTAAAACAAGAAAAGGAGCAAAATATGAAATTTTTGGACAAGCTAGGTTTAGCAATATTTTCACTTATTACACTTATTTTATCAATACTATTATGCTTAATAGCTTTTGATTGGATAGATGTATCTATTATAACCGTAGGTATTACAAATGCCATTGCATCACAAAATGGCACATATATAACCATTGGAGTAAGCATAGTTTTAGTTTTGCTTGCTATAAAGTGTTTGTTTTTTCCAAGCTATGAAAAACATATGCAAAAATACAATGATGATGATGAAGGCATTTTACTTCAAAATGATAATGGAAAACTTTTAATAACAAAAGGAACTATCAAAAATTTGGTAAATACCACAGTTGATGAATTTAAAAATGTAGAGGCAGAAGATGCAGAAATTTCATTAGATCAAAACAATGATGTTTATGTTAATTTAGAAATAAATGTTCAAAAAGAAACAATTATCAAAGATGTATCTACAAAATTGCAAAACAGAATAAAAGAAAATGTAAAAAAGGCAACAGATTTAGATGTGAAAGAAGTTAATATTAAGATAAATGATGTAGAAAGAGAAGAAGTACCAACAAAAGAAGAATCTAAAGCAGAAAAAAATACTGCAACAAATAAATAGATTTATACAAGACGAATTTGTAAAAAACTTGTTATAACAAAATAATTTACATAAATTAAATTGGAGGTGCAAAATGGACGATTTTAAAAAGTTTATGGCAAATAACTGGGGAGCAGTATTAGGCGGAATAGTAGCTTTAATAATAGCTTGCACAGATATGTATAGATTAGTTATAGGTCTAGTCCTTGTTGGTATGGGAATATGGGCAGGAAATTATTTTCAACATAATAAAGACAAGGTTAAAGAAAAATTAAGAAAAATAATTGACAAGATGTAGGAAAGGAATAATTAAATGAAACGTACAGAGGCAAGAGAACAAGCATTTAGATTATTATACAGTTTACAATTGATGGATGAAAAAAACATAGAAGAACAGTTAGAAATGTTTATACAAGAAAATGAAATTACTGACAAAGACGGAATTGATTACATAAAAGATATAATAATGGGAACAGACAAATATAATGCAGAAATAGAAAAATCAATATCAGAAAACATAAAATCAGATTGGGATATACACAGAATTTCAAAAATTGACTTAACATTATTAAAACTTGGCATATATGAAATAGTTTACTCAAAACTTCCATACAAAGTTGTCATAAATGAAGTTGTAGAATTAGCAAAAAAATACGGAGATGATAATTCTAAAGCATTTGTAAATGGAGTTTTGGCAAGCATTGTAAAAAGAAATGAGGCTTAAAATATTGCAGTACTTTTAGTTAAAAAAATAAAAACTGCAAAGCGAAAGGAATGAAATTCATGGACATAAAACCAATTACCGTTCAAGAATTAAACAAATACATAAAGCAAAAGGTAGATGGTGATGAATTTTTAAATAATGTATATGTTAAAGGTGAGATTTCAAATTTTAAATTGCACTATACAGGGCATATGTATTTTACATTAAAAGATGAAAACTCACTTATTAAATGTATAATGTTTAAAAGTTACACACCACATTTGCAATTTATGCCTAAAGATGGAATGAAAGTCGTTGTATTAGGCACTGTTTCAGTATTTGAAAGAGATGGAGTTTACCAAATATATTGCAAAGCAATGAGGCAAGAAGGCATGGGAACTCTTTACGAAGAGTATCAAAAACTAAAGGCAAAACTAGAAAAAGAAGGATTATTTGATGCATCTCACAAAAAACCTATCCCAATGTTTCCAAAAACAATTGGTGTACTTACTTCCTCAACAGGAGCAGTTATAAGAGATATAATAAATGTATCAACAAGAAGAAATCCAAATGTTCATATAAGACTTTTACCTGTGCCAGTACAAGGACCAGGAGCTGCTGAGCAAATAGCAGATGGCATAAAAAAGATGAATGATGAAAACTTAGCAGATGTACTTATAATAGGTAGAGGTGGAGGATCACTAGAAGATTTATGGCCATTTAATGAAGAAATTGTAGCAAGAGCCATATATGACTCAAAATTACCTATAATTTCTGCAGTAGGACATGAAACAGATTTTACAATAGCAGACTTTGTATCTGATTTAAGAGCGCCTACACCATCTGCAGCAGCAGAGCTTGCTGTACCTAATATTGCAGATGTTGTTTATACAATAAGTACATATCAAAATAGGTATAGAGTAGCATTAAAAAGAAGACTTGAACTAATGAAACTAAGGTTCGAAAAATGCATGACAAGAAGAGTATTCAAAGAACCTTTGCAAAAAATAAATGAAAAATCTATTAACTTAGATATGCTAGTAAAATCAATACAAAATAGCATAAATAATAAAGTTACAAAATCAAAAGCAGATTGTGTTAAATTAATTGCAAAATTAGATGCTTTAAGTCCTTTGAAAACACTAACTAGAGGTTATAGTATAGCCGAAAAGGACGGAAAAGTTGTATCTAAAATAGATGATGCAAATATAGATGATGTGCTTGAATTAAGATTAATTGATGGAAAGTTAAAGGCAAAGGTAATAGAAAAATGTTTAACTAAATAATAATTAAAAAACTTTGCGATTTAAATAGGCTGTGCTTTTAAAATAAAAGAAATTTAAGATTTAAAAAAGATAAAATAATAAATTAGAAAGGGAATTTGAAATGGAAGAAGAATTAACATTTGAACAAGCAATGCAAAAATTAGAAGCAATTGCAAATGAATTAGAAAATGATAATTTAGATTTAGATACTTCAGTAAAAAAGTTTGAAGAAGGAATGAAATTGTCTCAAAAATGCAATAAAATTTTAGAAGAAGCAGAAAAGAAAATTACAATATTAGTTAATGGAGAAGAAAAAGACTTTGATGTAAACAAAGCAGAGTAATTAAACTTTTAAGCATTTTTGAGCTTAAGTAGAAAAATTAAATTTGTGAAGAGCAACATGATTTTCGAGAAAGGTAACATTATGATAAATTTTTTCAATCAATATAAGTATTTAATTATTCCTTTTGTATTATGGTTTGGAATACAAATGTTTAAAGTATTATATGAATATTTTACAGAAGGAAAATGGAATATAAGAAGATTTATGGGAGCTGGCGGAATGCCTAGCTCACATTCAGCAGTTGTAGTTGCACTTGCGACTTTAATAGGAAAACATATAGGTGTTGATGAACCAATATTTGCATTAAGTGTACTGTTTGCATTTATTACAATGTATGATGCTGCAGGAGTTCGTAGAGCTGTCGGAGAACAGGCGCATATATTAAATAAAGTTGTAAAAGAAGTAGAAAAAATGACCCCAGCAGAATATTTGCAAGAAAAAACAGGACATACACCTGTGCAAGTTGCAGCAGGTGCATTAATTGGCTTAGTTGCAGGGTTGATTTTTTAATTAAAATTGTATTTTTTTAAGGCTACAATATATTTTCTGGAGCATTTCAGCGAACGCAGACGACGTAGGAGCGGAGTGGCAGCGAGCGAGAGTTTTTGCGAATAGCGAAACCTCGAAGCAAATGCGGAAGAATGTATATTGGAGCCGTAGAAGTTAAATTTAACTGTAAATAGAATAATGCGAGGTGATTCTATGGAAGATATTGAAATAGCAAGAAGTGCAAAATTAAAAAATATAACTGAAATTACAGGCAAACTTGGAATTCCAGAAGATGAAGTTGAACCAATAGGAAAGTACAAGGCAAAAATTTCATTAAATTATTTAGACAAATTAAAAGATAAAAAAGATGGAAAGCTAATATTAGTTACAGCCATTAATCCAACACCACTTGGAGAAGGAAAAACAACAACTTCAATTGGCCTTGCAGATGGACTAAATAAAATTGGCAAAAAGGCAATTCTTGCATTAAGAGAGCCATCACTTGGCCCTGTATTTGGTATAAAAGGTGGAGCAACTGGCGGAGGACATTCACAAGTAGCTCCTATGGAAGATATAAATTTGCATTTTACAGGAGATATTCATGCAATAACTTCAGCAAATAATCTACTAAGCGCTATAATAGACAATCACATTTTCCAAGGCAATGAACTTGGCTTTGACAAAGTAGTTTGGAAAAGATGCGTAGACTTAAATGATAGAGCATTAAGAACTGTTGAAATAGGACTTTCTGGAGAAAAAAATATGACTCCAAGAGAGGACCATTTTGACATATCTGTTGCATCAGAAATAATGGCAATATTTTGCTTAGCAACATCACTAAAAGATTTAAAAAGAAGATTAGGAAATATAATAGTTGGATATAATAAAGAAGGAAATCCTATAACTTGCCATGATTTAAAAGCAGAAGGAAGCCTTGCAGTATTATTAAAAGACGCGTTAAACCCTAATATAGTGCAAACTTTAGAAAACAACCCAGCCATAATTCATGGAGGACCATTTGCTAATATTGCACATGGTTGCAATAGTGTTTTAGCAACAAAAATGTCATTAAAACTTGCAGATTACACAGTTACAGAGGCAGGCTTTGGAGCAGACTTAGGAGCAGAAAAATTTTTAGATATAAAATGCAGACAAATGGGTATTTCACCAGATGCAGTTGTAATTGTTGCAACATTAAGAGCACTTAAATATCATGGTGGAGTAGCAAAAGATGAGGTAAATAATGAAAATGAAGCTGCTTTAAAAGAAGGAATACATAATTTATTAAAACATGTAGAAAACATAAAAAAATATGGCTTAAACCCAATTGTTGCAATAAATAAATTTACTTTAGACTCAGAAAAAGAAATAGAAATTTTACAAAATGAACTTAAGGGAAATGTGGAATTTAGCTTGTTAGAAAATTGGGCAAAAGGTGGAGATGGTGCAAAAGACTTAGCGGAAAAAGTTGTAAAAATTTGCGAAGAACCTAAAAACTTTAAGCCAATTTATGAATTAAATTTTAGTATAGAAGGAAAAATAGAAAGAGTAGCAAAAGAAATTTATGGCGCAAGAAACGTTGTTTATTCAGAAGAAGCAAAGCTTGATATAGAGCAAATAAGAAATATGGCACAAAATATGCCAGTATGCATTGCAAAAACACAATATTCATTTTCAGATGATCCTAAAAATTTGCTTTGCAAAGAACCATTTGATATACATATAAGTTCAGCAGAATTAAAAAATGGAGCAGAATTTGTAGTAGTAAAAACAGGAAAAATAATGACAATGCCAGGACTTCCAAAACATCCAGCAGCAGAAAATATAGACATTGATGATGATGGAAACATTGTGGGAATTTTCTAAAAATTTGTATAAAAAAACCTTTTTTGGAAAAAATAATGCCAAAGAAGGTTTTTTGTGTGAGGATAATTAAAATGAAAATTAAAAGAAAAATTGGTATTTTATTAATTTTAGCAATTATGCTATTTGTAAGTTATAATGTGGTAGTTAGAAACGCAGAAGTTCAAGCACTTTCAAAATATGGTTCAAGAGGCGAAGAAGTAAGGCAAATTCAAACAAAATTAAAAAGATGGGGATATTATTCAGGAAATGTTGATGGAATATATGGAAGCGGAACCTTAGCAGCAGTAAAAAGTTTCCAAAAGAAAAATGGATTAAAAGTAGATGGCATTGCAGGAAAAAATACATTAGAGGCAATGGGCATATTTAATTCATCTTCATCAAGCAGTTCTTCAACTTCTAGTAGTAATGTAAGCTCAAGTAATTTGAATTTACTGAGTAGAGTAGTTTATGGAGAGGCAAGAGGAGAAAGCTATACTGGTCAAGTTGCAGTTGCAGCAGTTGTTTTAAATAGAGTAAAATCAAGTTCTTTTCCAAATTCTATTTCAGGAGTAGTTTATCAGTCCGGTGCATTTGATTGCGTTTCAGATGGACAAATAAATTTAACTCCAAATGAAACCGCAAGAAAAGCAGCCCAAGATGCATTAAATGGATGGGATCCAACTTATGGAGCAATCTATTATTTTAACCCTGCAACAGCAACAAATAAATGGATATGGTCAAGACCAATGACTGTGACTATTGGAAAGCATAGATTTTGTAAGTAAAAGTTAAAAAATAATTGGAAATTTTTAAAAATTCAATTTTGAATAATAAATAAAAATTTGCATAAACTAAAAATGTAAAACTAAAAGTTATAGATATGGCTTATATTTTATACTTACTAAATAAATTATAAGAACATATTGTGCAAGGAGGAAAATATGAAGATAATTGACAGAATAGCTTTAGTTTTAGTCATAATTGGCGCAATCAACTGGGGTCTTATAGGATTCTTTGGATTTAACCTAGTAGATAGCATATTTGGTACAATGAGTATGGTAAGTAGAATTATATATGCCTTAGTTGGAATATCAGGATTGTGGTCAATAAGATACTTTATGTATGAACATAATGACTAATTAAAAAAATGAACTTTGAGGCAAAACTCAAGGTTCATTTTTTAGCACAATATTTAAAATTTAAATGAGCCATTAAAAATTTTGCAAAATATTTTGCAAAAAAATACTTTGAATAAAATACTTTGAAAAAAATCATAAAAAAAATTTCTTGACAAAAATAAATAATTGTTATATCATAATAAAATATGAAGAGCTCAAAATGGCTAATGCCAAGAGCATTGGAAGTATTACGAATAAACTTTCAAAAGCATAATATTATAAAAATGTAAATAAATTTTTAAAAAAGAACAAAGTAATTTGTTCTTTTTAAATCGCCATTTTGTTAGCCATAAAATGGTTTATAGGTTAAACCATAAAGCCTAAATTTATACGAAAGGAAAATAAAAAATGATAAAAAAATTAGCAAGTTACATTAAAGAGTACAAAAAAGCAAGTATTTTAACGCCAGTTTTTGTCGTTTTAGAAGTTGTAATGGAAGTAATAATTCCAATGTTAATGTCAAAAATCATTGATGTTGGTATTCCAAATAGTGATATTAAATACATACTTGAAATAGGAATATTACTAACTTTATCTGCAATAATGTCATTAGCTTTTGGTATGCTTTCTGGAAGATTTGCAGCAAAAGCATCATCTGGATTTGCTAAAAATTTAAGAAAAGGTATGTTCTATAAAATTCAAAATTTCTCATTTGAAGATATAGATAAATTCTCAACTTCAAGTTTAATTACAAGACTTACAACTGATGTTACAAACGTTCAAATGGCATTTATGATGATTATAAGAATATTAATAAGAGGACCAGTTATGCTTTTAGCTGCATTATTTATGGCATTTAGCATAGATGCAAGACTATCTTGTGTATTCTTAGTTGCAATACCTATTTTAGGAGTAGCATTATTTTACATAGCAATTAAAGCACATCCAAATTTTGAAAGAGTATTTAAAAAATATGATAAGTTAAATGAAGTAGTACAAGAAAATGTTGGAGGCATTAGAGTTGTAAAAGCTTATGCAAATGAGGAACATGAAGAGAAGAAGTTTGAAGATGTAAACAATGAGGTTTATAACTACTTCAAAAAAGCTGAAAAAATTGTAGCATTTAATAGCCCTATTATGCAATTTGTTGTATATTTTTCAGTTTTAATAATTTCATGGCTTGGTGCTAAATTTATAATAGGAGGAACATTCCAAACAGGTGAACTATCAAGCTTAATTACTTATGCTTGGCAAATACTTATGAGCTTAATGATGCTTTCTATGGTATTTGTTATGATTATTATAGCTCAATCATCTGCTGAAAGAATTGTAGAAGTTCTAGACCAAGAGCCATCTATTAAGAATAAGAAAAATCCAATCAAAACAATTAAAGATGGTTCTATAACATTTGACCATGTAAGTTTTGCTTATAGTGATGAAAAAGATCCAAATAAATTTGCACTTCAAGATATTAATTTGGAAATTAAATCTGGTGAAACAATTGGTATTATTGGTGGAACAGGAAGTTCTAAGTCTTCATTAGTACAACTTATTCCAAGACTTTATGAGGCAACAAAAGGAATTGTTAAAGTTGGCGGAGTTAATGTAAAAGATTATGATATGGAATCACTTCGTGACGAAGTTTCTATGGTTTTACAGAAAAATGTATTATTCTCTGGAACAATAGCAGAAAACTTAAGATGGGGTAATCCAAATGCTGATGATGAAGAACTTGAAAGAGTATGTAAACTAGCTCAAGCAGATAGCTTTATTCAAGAATTCCCAGATAAATATGATACATATATTGACCAAGGTGGTACAAACGTATCTGGTGGACAAAGACAGAGATTATGTATTGCAAGAGCACTTTTGAAAAAACCAAAAATATTAATATTAGATGACTCAACAAGTGCTGTTGATACAAAAACAGATAGTTACATACGTAAAGCATTTAAGGAAGAAATACCAAATACTACAAAAATAATAATTGCACAAAGAGTAACTTCAGTAGAAGATTGCGACAGAATTATTGTAATGGATGAAGGCAAAATAAATGGTATTGGTACTTCGGAAGAATTATTAAAAACTAATAAAATATACCAGGAAGTATATAATTCACAAATGAAAGGAGGAGAAGATAATGAGTAAGAAAGAAAAGCTAAATAACGGTTTAGATGACGAAAATATTAACAGCAAGAAGACTGAAAAAATTAAACTGGCTACCAAAGCTGACAAGAATAGCAAAAAAGCAAAGAAAAAATCAGGCTCAGTTGATTTTAAAACAGTAAAAAGACTTTTAAAATATGCAACTGGAATTTACAAATTTCAATTTGTTGTTGTTATCATTAGTATTATAGTTAGTAGTATTGCTAATGTAATGGGAATACAATTCTTACAAAAATTAATTGATGATTACATCACTCCTCTAATGGGACAGGAAAACCCTGACTTAAGTAATTTATTTATGGCTGTTGTTGGTATGGGCGTAATGTACTTAGTTGGTATAACAGCTACATATATTTATAATAGACTTATGATAAACATTTCACAAGGTGTTTTAAGACAAGTACGTGAAGATATGTTTAATCACATGCAAAGTTTACCTATAAAATATTTTGATACTCATGCTCATGGTGAAATAATGAGTACATACACAAACGATGTTGATACTTTAAGACAAATGATTAGTCAAAGTATTCCACAAGTATTTTCATCAGTAGTAACAATGGCAAGTATATTAATATCAATGTTTACTACAAATGTATACTTAACACTTATAGTTTTAGGTATGGTTGTATTAATGATATTCTGTGCTAGATATTTAGGTGGAAACAGTTCTAAATATTTCGTAAAACAACAAGATGATATTAGTAAAGTAAATGGTTACATTGAAGAAATGATGTCTGGACAAAAAGTTGTTAAAGTATTTAATCATGAAGAAGAGTCAAAAGAAAAATTTGACGAACTTAATGAAGAATTATGTGATAGTAGTACTCAAGCTAATATGTATGCAAATGTATTAATGCCATGTATTGCAAACATTGGTAACTTAGGATATGTATTTGTTGCAATAATTGGTGGTATGCTTTCAGTAAATGGTATTTTAAGTATAGGTAGTATAGCAGCATTCTTACAATACATAAAAGCTTTTACAAACCCAGTAAGTCAGGTTTCACAACAAATGAACTCTGTTATAATGGCATTAGCTGGTGCAGAGAGAATCTTTGCATTAATAGATGAAGAGCCAGAAGTAGATGATGGTTATGTAACACTTGTTAATGCAAAAATGGAAAATGGTAAATTAGTTGAGAGTGCAGAAAGAACTGGAATTTGGGCTTGGAAACATCCACACCATGATGGAAGAGTAACTTATACAAGATTACGTGGACATGTAGAATTTGAAAACGTAAACTTTGGATATACTCCAAACAAAATGGTACTTCATGACATCACTTTGGAAGCTAAAGAAGGTCAAAAAGTATCATTTGTTGGTGCAACAGGTGCAGGAAAAACAACAATTACAAACTTAATAAATCGTTTTTATGATATACAAGATGGTAAAATTAGATATGATGGCATAAATGTTAAAAAAATCAAGAAAAAGGATTTAAGAAAATCACTTGGTATGGTATTGCAAGATACAAGTTTATTTACAGGTACAGTTAAAGACAACATAAGATATGCTAACTTAAATGCAAGTGATGAAGATGTAATAAAAGCTGCAAAGCTTGCAAATGCTGACCACTTCATTAGAAACTTGCCTGATGGATATGACACAGTAATATCAGGAAGTGGAGAAGGTTTATCTCAAGGTCAAAGACAATTACTTTCAATTGCAAGAGCCGCATTATATAATCCACCAGTATTAATATTAGATGAAGCAACATCAAGTATTGATACACGTACAGAACAAATTGTTCAAAAAGGTATGGATGAATTAATGAAAGGCAGAACAGTATTTGTTATAGCACATAGACTTTCTACAATAAGAAACTCAGAATTAATAATGGTACTAGACCATGGAAGAATTCTAGAACGTGGAAATCATAAAGAACTTATGGCAAAACAAGGTATGTACTACGCTTTATATACTGGAAAAATTGAAATTGAATAATTTTTTCAGTTGGGGACGGTCCTAAATCGAAAATTTTCATTCTGGGACGGTCCTAAATCGAAAAAAATTTTCAAGTAGGAACGTACTTTAAATAAAAAATAATATTTTTTCAGTTGGGGACGGTCCTAAATCGAAAAAATTTTTCAAGTAGGAACGTACTTTAAATAAAAATAATATTTTTTCGATTTAGGACCGTCCCCAACTGAAAAAAAGTATAAAAACTAAAGCTGTTGGAAAACATAGTAAAAGCTAGTCGCTATTGAGTAGCGAGTGAAAGGAGAAAACTATGTTTAAACCAACAGCTATTTATTTTGAAAAAAATATAGAAAATTATGAATTGGGTAATGAGTTATTAGAAAAATACAAAGATGTTCCAAAAATAGAGATAGAAAATCATAATAATATAGAAGAAATGCGAAAGAAAAGTAATAAAGAATTTTTGAAAATGAAAAGAAATTTAATTATAGGAGTAAGAAAAACTCAAAAATTTGTACCAAATTATAAAGTATCTGATTATTTAGTTCCATATACTTCATCTGGTTGCATTGCTAGTTGTATGTATTGCTATTTGGTTTGCAATTATAATAAATGCGCTTATTTAAGATTGTTTGTAAATAGAGAACAAATGCTAGATAAAATAATAAAAACAGCAAATGAAGCGGATAGAGATTTGACTTTTGAAATAGGTAGTAATAGTGATTTGATTTTGGAAAATACCATAACAAATAATTTAGTTTGGACAATAGAAAATTTTAAGAAAGCTAAAAAAGGTAAATTAACACTTCCTACAAAGTTTGCATATGTAGATGATTTAATTGGGCTAAATCACGAGAAAAGAATAATTATAAGAATGAGTGTAAATCCGGAATACATTATAAATAATGTAGAATTTGGAACATCAAGATTGAAAGATAGAATTGAAGCTATAAATAAATTAGCAGATGCAGATTATGAAATAGGAGTATTAATAGCACCAGTTATTTTTCTAGATAATTGGAAAGAGCTATATCATAATTTGATTGTAGAATTACAAGAAAAATTGAATGCAAAAGCTAGGAGTAATATATTTTTTGAAATAATATTTATGACATATAGCTACGTGCATAATGCAATCAATAGTGAAGCTTTTCCTAATAGTATACAAATATATGATAATAATAAAATGACCGGCAGAGGTAGAGGAAAGTATGCATATAAAAAGGAATTACGATCTGAAGGTGAAGAGTTTTTTAGAAGTGAATTAGAAAAGTATTTTAAGAATAATAGGATTTGGTATGTGGTGTAATGAGTGTCAATTGAGATGTTCCGTTTGACACTTTAAATAATTTTTTCGATTTAGGACCGTCCCCAACTGTCAATTGGGACGGTTCCGTTTGACACTTAAAATAATTTTTTCGAAAAAGGACCGTCCCCAACTGTCAATTAGAACCGTCCCATTTAACACCTATTGACAAAATTTATTTTTTGGTTATAAACTACTAAAAAAGTATTATCTCAACCTTGTAATGAGATAACAAGCCAAAATTAAAGTGTTATATGAGGAGATAGTTTATATGTCAAAAATTTTAATAATTGAAGATGATGAAAAATTAAGAAAAGAACTTGAAATATTTTTAAATAAAAATGGATATGAAGCAACAAGTTTAGAAAATTTTGAAAATCCAGTAAAAGACGCGATTGAAATTAATTCTGATTTAATATTATTGGATATCAATTTACCAAACATTGATGGAGAATATATTTTAAAGGAAATAAGAAAAGTATCTAATGTGCCTATAATTATGATAACAAGTAAAGATAATGAGCTAGACGAACTAATAAGTTTAAATTATGGTGCAGACCAGTATGTTACAAAACCTTTTAATTTGCAAATACTACTTGCTAAAATAGCTGGACTTCTTAAAAGAAGTAAAATAACTGATACAAATCAAAATAAGATTGATTGCCAAGATTTTATATTAAATGTATCAAAAAGTATGCTAGAAAGAGGAAATACGCAGATTGAACTCACGAAAAATGAATTAAAAATATTATACTTTTTAGTATCAAAAAGAGGTCAAATAGTTTCAAGAGAAGAAATAATAAATTACTTATGGGAGAGCGAAAGTTTTATAGATGATAATACACTTACTGTAAATATGAAAAGGCTTAGAACAAAGCTTGAAGAAGTTGGTTTGCAAGATATAATTGAAACTAAAAGGGGTCAAGGGTACATTTTAAATTAAAGGAGAATTATTAAAAATGAGCTTAAAATGTTTTATAAAAGAAAAACTCCTATCTTTTACAGTGCTAGTATTAGCACTGTTTACAATTTTGGTATTTTTATTACCATATAATGTTGAAGGATTTATAGCGGTATATATTGTAGCTATTCCAATAGCTCTTTATTTAATTTTTGCTATAGCCGAATACATGAACAAAAAATCTTATTATGATACACTAGAATCAAATCTAAATCAGTTGGACGAAAAATATTTAATTTCAGAAATAATACCAAATGCAAATTTTCAGGAAGGAAAAATTTTAAAAGAAACACTTAGACAGACTAACAAAGCAATGATTGAAAATGTAAATAAGTATAAGTTCGCAGTGGAAGACTACAAAGATTATATTGAAATGTGGATTCATGAAATTAAAATACCAATAGCTACAAGTAAGTTAATTATTGAAAATAATAAATCTGATGTAACTAAAAGCATTGATGAAGAAATAAATAAAATGGAAAATTACATAGAGCAGGTGCTTTTTTATGCAAGGAGCAATACTGTTGAAAAAGATTATATTGTGAGCAAAAGCAATCTAAAGGAAATTGTAAATTCAGCGATTGTAAGAAATAAAGAGTCGGTAGTATATAATAATATTGAATTAAATTTGCATGATTTAGACAAAATAGTATACACAGATAGCAAATGGTGCATTTTTATTTTAAATCAAATTATTCAAAATAGTATTAAATACTCAAAAAAAGATGACAAGAAAATTGAAATATATGCAGAAGAGAATAAAGATAGTGTTTCACTTTACATTAAAGATAACGGAATTGGAATTAAAGAAAAAGACATTTCAAGAGTATTTGAAAAAGGTTTCACTGGTGAAAATGGAAGGTTAATTGGCAAAAAGTCAACAGGAATAGGTCTTTACTTATGCAAAAAATTATGTGATAAATTAGACTTAGGGATAAAGCTTGATTCTAAAGAAGGAAAAGGTACGGTTGTAAAAATCACTTTCCCAGTTAGTAGTATGACAGATATGTAAAAATAAATATAGGTTTGAACTTTAAAAAACCCCAGAGAAAATTTACTCTGAGGTTTTTTAGGTAACGTACACCTATCTTACAAAAATGTCACTTTAAATTAATATAAATCGATGGCAAGTAATATAAAAAGAGTTTAAAATATAATCAACAAGGATTCAAAACACATATAGTATTTTTTAAAATACTTGTTGGAAATTGTAACGCAAAATTTACGAGGAGAAAATTTTATGAAAAACGTATTAGAAGTTAGAAACGTAGAAAAATACTATGGTAATAAATCAAACTTAACAAAAGCCATAGATAATATTAGTTTTAAAGTTCAAGAGGGAGAATTTGTAGGAATAATGGGTGCATCTGGCTCTGGAAAAACAACACTGTTAAATTGTATTTCTACAATTGATAGAGTTACATCAGGGAACATTATAATCAATGGAACTGACATAACTAAGTTAAAAGGAAATAAACTTAATAAATTTAGAAGAGAAGAGCTTGGATTTATATTTCAAGATTTTAATTTATTAGATACATTAACAGCTTACGAGAATATTGCACTTGCATTAACAATACAAAGAGTTAATCCTAAAGAAATAAAAGAAAGAATAGAAACTGTTGCAGAAAAACTTGGAATAAAAGAAATTTTAAAGAAATATCCTTACCAAGTATCAGGAGGACAAAAGCAAAGAATTGCATCAGCTAGAGCAATTATTACTAATCCAAAATTAGTTTTAGCAGATGAACCAACAGGAGCATTAGATTCAAAGTCTGCTAGGCAATTGCTTGATAGCTTTGAAAACTTAAATAAAAATCTAAATACAACTATCCTAATGGTTACACATGATGCTTTTACAGCCAGTTATGCAGACAGAATTTTATTCATAAAAGATGGAAAGATTTTTAATGAATTAGTTAAAGGTTCACAAAGTCGCAAAGAGTTCTTTGAAAAAATAATAGAAGTTGTTACACTTCTTGGAGGTGAGCTAAATGATGTCATTTAAGTTAGCCTTCAAGAATATGAAGAAAAACATGAAGGACTATGTAATTTATTTTATTACATTAGTTCTTGGCGTAGCAATTTTTTACATTTTCAATAGTATGGATGAACAACAAGCAGCACTTGATTTAAGTACATCAAAACAGCAAATAATAGAATTAATGATACAAGTTTTAGGCATGGTTTCAGTATTTGTTACTCTTGTATTAGGATTTTTAATAGTATATGCAAATAACTTTTTGATTAAAAGAAGAAAAAAAGAATTTGGATTATATATGCTACTGGGAATGGGGAGAAGGAATATATCAGTAATTCTTTTATTAGAAACATTATTAATTGGTATTTTTTCTTTAGCAGTAGGCTTAATTGTGGGAATATTTGCCTCACAGCTAATGTCCATACTTGTAGCTAAACTATTTGAAGCAGATATGGAAGAGTATAGATTCATTTTTTCACAATCAGCGATGATAAAAACAATCATATATTTTGCTGGAATTTATTTAATTGTAATGATTTTAAATTTATTCACAGTTGCAAAATATAAATTAATAGATTTATTAAATGCAGGAAAGAAAAATGAGAAAGTTATTTTAAGAAATCCAGTAATTTCTGTAATAATATTTATAATTTCAATAGCAGTTTTAGGATATGCATATTATTTTGCAATTACAGGAGTTACATCACCTATTGCAGATAAATTTATGACAGCTATTGGTCTTGGAGTTGTAGGCACATTTATTTTTTTCTATTCACTTTCAGGATTTGCATTAAAGCTTGTTCAAGCAAGCAAAAAGATATATTTAAAAGATTTGAATATGTTTGTATTAAGACAAACAAATAGCAAAATTAATACAACAGTATTTTCAATGAGCATTATATGTTTATTATTGTTTTTTACAATATGTATTTTTTCATCAGCAATAAGCTTAAATAATTCATTAAATGCTCAACTTAAGGAAATGAATCCTGCGGATATTACGATAACCAAACCATATAACTTACCAGAAACTTATACAAGCTCAAATGGCAGAGATACATTTAACTATACTGATGAGCAAAGAGCAGATTCATTAGTTCCAATAATGGAGTCTTTAGAGAAAGTAGGATTTGATAAATCAAATTTTTCAGATTATGTAGAAATATCTGAATATCTTGTAAATGGGGTTACAGCCAAAGAAACTTTAGGACCAGTACTTGAAGGAATATCAAGAGATTTTCCAGCTTTAGAATTAGACTATCCTGAAAATGTAATAAAACTTTCGGATTATAATAAATTGCAAAAATTATATGGAAGACCAGAAATAAGTTTGAAGGATGATGAATATGCAGTAGTATGTAATTATGATGCAATGAAAAGTTATAGAGATACATCTTTAAGTATGGGAACAAAACTAACAATTGAAGGAAAAGAATATAAACCAGCATTTAGTGAATGTATAAATACAGTAATTTCTATTTCAACACAGGCAATGGAAACTGGAACAATAATTCTTCCAGATAAAGCAATAAAAGAGGAATGGAAATATAATATGCTTTTATCAGGAATATATAAAGGTCAAACTGATGAAGAAAAACAAGCAATTGAAAACAAAATTGTGGACATTTCAAGTAATGGAGAAGCGGTAAACAATGTAGTATTTGAAAATATGTCAGCATTTACTAAAATAACTAATTATGAATCAAGTGTAGGAATATCTGCAACAGTTACATTTATTGGACTATATTTAGGAATAACATTTTTAATATCAAGTGCAGCAATATTAGCACTTAAAGAATTATCTGATAGCTCAGACAATAAAGAACGTTATAAAGTGTTAAGAAGAATTGGTGCAGATGAAAAAATGATTAATAAGGCACTATTTAAGCAAATTGCAATATTCTTCATGCTACCACTATTTTTAGCAATAATACATTCAATATTTGGCATGAAAGTTGCTAGCATAATATTATCTGTATTTGGAAAACAAGACATATTTAGTTCAATTATTATGACAGCAGTGCTAATGGTTGCAATATATGGTGGATATTTCTTAGCGACATATTATGGTAGTAAGAATATTATAAAAGAGGAAAATTGAATTTTTTCAGTTGGGGACGGTCCTAAATCGAAAAAATTCTTCAAGTAGGAACGTACTTTAAATAAAAATAATATTTTTTCGATTTAGGACCGTCCCCAACTGAAAAAATTCTTCAAGTAGGAACGTACTTTAAATAAAAAATAATATTTTTTCGATTTAGGACCGTCCCCAACTGAAAAAATTAAGATTTAATTAAGAAAAAAGTCACTTTAAATTCATTTTTGTTTGCTATTATATAAATAGCAAATAAGTTTAGCCTAAATATAATAAGATTTGGAGCATTTTAAAAACTTTTATTATAAAAGTTTTGGAAAGGTAATAATGAAAAAAGTAATAGGTAAAATATTAATTGTTATATTTATAGTATTACTAAGTTTTGGACTGATAATAGCTGGCACAGGATACAACATGTATAAAGAAGCTATAGATAAAACTCCTTTAGACGAAAAGGTAGCACAAATAAAAGAAAAAGATAATTATACAACATTGGATGAAATGCCAGATATTTATAAAAAGGCAGTTGTAGCAGTTGAAGACCATAGATTTTATACACATGGTGGAATAGATATTATAGCAATAGGAAGAGC
Source organism: uncultured Clostridia bacterium (assembly GCA_944393465.1). Lineage (GTDB taxonomy): Bacteria > Bacillota > Clostridia > TANB77 > CAG-508 > CAG-793. Next base: position 27,456 of record CALYAG010000012.1, on the reverse strand, counting down.
AATATGGAATGATATAAAGGCTATGAGTTTTGTAGAAGGTGGTAGTACTATAACACAACAATTAGCTAAAAATATATATTTTACACAAGAAAAAGAACTAACAAGAAAAGTAGCAGAAGTATTTATGGCTTTTAAAATAGAAGATAAATATAATAAGAATGAAATACTTGAATTATATCTAAATACCAGCTATTTTGGAGATGGTTATGAAACTGTAAAAGAAGCATCAAGAGGCTACTTTGGGAAAGAACCTCTAGAGCTTACGGACTATGAAGCAGTAATGCTTGCAGGTATTCCAAATGCACCGTCAGTATATGCACCAACAGTTAATCTAGATTTAGCAAAGCAAAGGACAAAACAAGTAATAGATGCAATGGTAAAATATGACGTTATAACTCAAGATGAAGCAAATAGAATTTTAAAAGAAGGAGAGAATTATTTTCCATCAAATCAAAGTTCTAATATGGAAAGACTTGTTGCATAAAATAAATTACATTGCTAAAAAATTTGATTTTAGAGCGATGTAAAAAGATATATAGAAGAGTTGTTAAACTCTATTTAAACTAATTCGGTTAAACCTATATCTTTAACTCCCCTTTATATAAAGATATAGATTTAATATAAATTTCAAGCTAAAGGAACAAAAACCTTTAACTAAATAAACTTTAATATTTCATAAAACTCTAATAGCATATAAACTATTAGAGTTTTAATATTGTTAACAAAAAGTGAAACTTCGTTCAAAACAAGCATTTACATAATTTTTAAAAGATGATATAATATACTTAGTTCCAAGCAAAGGAGGTAATGTCAATGTTTAGAGAACATTTTCAAAGTGTTCTCGAACGCTTGAAACGAAGATGGTCGAATGACCGACGTATGGAGTCAATCTTAAGAGAGGGGGAAAATCCACCACGCCCATTAGAGCCTAAAGTGAGAGACTGGTTTGGTCTCTCGAAAGAGGACTATAAATGGATAGGCAAGAATATTACTCCTCAAAAACAGGTGCGAATTTGTGAACGAGAGTTAACAAAAGAAGCCCTGTTGGAAGGATTCCAAAAAACTCGAGATTGGAAAACAGCGAAATTGGCTGTATGGTTAGGGTATAACCAAAATTTTAAAGCAGCCGAATACGAAAGGTATGTTAAAATGTCAAATGGTGAATGGTTCACTTTGACTATTGACTGCCGAATGAAGAAAATTAACTTTGAACCAAATGAAGGTGAAAAGTGGCTCTTCTTCAAAGAAATTGCGTAATTTCCAATAGCACGTTTACCTCGCCTCTGGCAGGCTTCTGCCAGGGGCTTATTTTTGTATATGTGATTTTTTAAAAATAATTGCAAATCAAATGTAAAAAATATATAATAAAGAAAAATTAAAGGAGCAAATTCAAATGACAAAAATCGCTGAAACCCTTGGGGCTGTATATATATATATATATATATTGTAAGATTTAATAAAATAAACTTATGTAAACATAGAGAAGAAGCTATGTATTTTAGGTGAATGTAAAATTCACTTAATATACATAGCTTTTTGCGTACTAAAAATAATTAAAAGACGAAAGGAAAATTGGTATAATGAAAAAATTAAATAAGAAACATAAGATAATGATTTTAGTATCAATAATAATATTGTTAATTCTTATTGTAGTTATTATTGGAGCCAATATTATTACAAATCAAATAACTAGTGAGGAATATAATGTAGCAAATGGAAGTTCAAGTAATGAAAATTTGCTACCGGAATATATAAAAGCAGGTATAACCTTAGGAGGGGTAACAGGGACACTAGAAGACTTGGACACGTCAGATGCAACAGCAACAGCAGAGGACATACTATGGGGAAAAATAGCTTATGCAAAAGGGCAAAGATTGGTTGGAACTAAAGTGGTAACTGTTAAACAAGGAAAAGAGTCACAAAAAGTATTTGAAAATAATACAAATTTAATAGATGATTATGGAAACAATGTAAAGGTTCCTGCTGGTTTTAAAATAGCATCGGATTCAGCAACAAGTGTAACAGGTGGAGTGGTAATAGAAGATGTATCAGCAGGGGATGAATATACAAAAGGAAGTCAATTTGTTTGGATACCTGTTGGCAATATAATAACAGAAGGAAATAAAATTGAAAATCTAGTTTTAGGAAGATATGATTTTAGTGGCACAGGAACAGAAAAAATAATACAAACAATAGATAATTGGCAAGATACATCAGAAAGCGTTGAAATAGTATCTGGAGTTTTGAGAGCAAAAGAACTTGAAGGAGACTATAAAGCAAAAAATTTAAAAGATTTTTTGGGAAAAGCCACTAACAGCAAAGGATACTATATTGGTAGATATGAAGCAGGAGATGCATTGGCTGTTGACGAAACACACCAAAGAACAGAAAATTCTCCTATTACCGATACAGTTGTGTCTAAAAAAGGAGTGTATCCATATAATAACATAATATATACTGAAGCAAGTCAATTGAGTAGAAATATGTACATTAGGGATGAATTTGAAAGTGATTTAGTGAATAGTTATGCATGGGATACTGCAACTGTGTTTATTCAAAAATTTAGTGGAGATACTAATTATTCAAGACAGCCAGGTAAAAATACGACAGGAAGGTTAGAAAAATGTGGAGAAAGTTTACTAGCTAATGTAACTAATGGAGATGAAGTAATAGATAGAAGATGCAATATATATGATATGGCAGGAAATACTTTTGAAATTTCTACAGAAACACCACTTGATGTAACTTATGGAAATATAATAAGAGGAGACCCTTATCATGGAGATTATGGCGAAGTTGGTGGACCAGCTTCTAGAGCATTCATAGTACGTGGTGAAAGTGCAAAGTTGGATGATGCAGCTTTTAGAGTTATTTTGTATTTATAATTGAAATAAGGAGATAGAAGCATTCTAATAACAGAGCTTCTATTTTTCTTGCAATTAAAACTTCGCTATGCTAGAATAAGCAAAGACACAGTAAATATTGCAAATAAATTAAAAAAATTTAAAAAATGTATATTCAAGCACTAAGCTAAAGTATTAATATCTGTAGATAAATAAGGAGTGCATAAAAACTTAATAGAAAGGATGAAAAAATGAACATAGTACAAACAATTGCAAATGAATTAAACATAAAGAATTATCAAGTAGAAAAAACAATAGAATTAATAGATGGTGGAAATACAATACCATTTATTGCAAGATACAGAAAAGAAGTAACAGGAGGACTAAGTGACGAAGTTTTAAGAAACTTAGACGAAAGATTAAAATATTTAAGAAACCTTGAAGAAAGAAAAGAAGAAGTTAAAACCTCAATAGAAAATCAAGGAAAGCTAACGGATGAAATTGTAAAAAATCTGGGAATAGCGCAAACTCTAGCAGAAGTAGAGGATATATATAGACCATACAAGCAAAAGAAAAAGACAAGAGCAACAGTTGCCAAAGCGAAAGGTTTAGAACCACTAGCTCAAATTATTAAAGAGCAAAAAGAAACTAAACCACTTGAAGAAATTGCAAAAAACTATTTAAATGAAAACGTAAAAACCGTAGAAGATGCTATTCAAGGGGCAAAAGATATTATTGCAGAAGAAATTTCAGATGATACAGAATTTAGAAAACAAATTAAAAAGATGTACTACAGAGAAGGTTTTATTGTTACAAAAAATGCCAAAGAAGAAAATCCTACATATAGCATGTATAATGATTTTAAAGAAAAAATAAGTACAATACCAAGTCATAGAATATTAGCAATAAATAGAGGAGAAAAAGAAGAATTCTTAAAAGTTAGTATAGAAAAGCCAGTAGATAAAATATTGAATTTTATTGAACGTAAAATTATAAAAAAGCCATACTACAAACAAACTACTTTAAAAGAAGAAAATCATAGCAAAGCAGAAACGAAAGAGATAAATAATGAGCAAGCTAAAAAGAAACAAAATAATGAGCAAGTTAATGAAAATCAAACCTATGAACAAATTCTTAAAGAAACAATTGAAGATAGTTTTAAAAGATTAATTGAACCTTCGGTAGATAGAGAAATAAGAGCAGATTTAACAGAAAGAGCGGATAAGCAAGCAATAGAAGTGTTTGGAAAAAATGCAAAACAATTATTACTGGGAGCACCACTAAAAGGCCTTACAGTATTAGGATTTGACCCCGCATATAGAACTGGTTGCAAACTAGCTGTAATAGATGAAACTGGCAAAGTTTTAGATACAGGTGTAATTTATCCAACAGAGCCACAAAACGATATTGAAGGCTCAGAAAAAGAACTTATAAAGTTAATAGTAAAAGACAATATTCAAATGATAGCAATAGGTAATGGCACTGCTTCAAGAGAGTCAGAAAATTTTGTGGCAAATACCATAAAAAAGGTAAAAGAAACTTTACATAAAGATGTATATTATACAATTGTTAGTGAAGCGGGTGCATCGGTTTATTCAGCATCAAAACTAGCGTCAGAAGAATACCCAGACTTAAATGTTTCATTAAGAGGAGCAATATCAATTGCAAGAAGGCTTCAAGACCCACTTGCTGAATTTGTAAAAATAGATCCAAAAGCAATAGGCATAGGACAATATCAACACGACGTTGACCAAAAGAAATTGTCTGAGAGCCTAGAGGGAGTAGTTGAAGATGCAGTAAATACAGTAGGAGTTAACGTAAATACAGCTACGCCTTCACTTCTTTCATATGTTTCAGGAATAAACAAAACTATTGCAAAAAACATTGTAAAATACAGGGATGAAAATGGAGCTATTAAAGAAAGAAAAGAACTTTTAAAAGTACCTAAATTAGGAAAAGTTGCATATGAGCAATGTGCAGGTTTTATTCGTATTCCAAATGGAAAAAATCCATTGGAAAATACAGGAGTTCACCCAGAAAGCTATGAGATTGCTGAGAAATTACTAGATACAATAGGCTTTACAAAGCAAGATTTATTAGACAAAGAAAAATTAAGTAAAATAAGACAAAAGTTAAGCAGTATAAACGTAAAAGAACTTGCTAAAACACTAAATGTTGGAGAAATGACATTACAAGATATAGCAAAGGAACTTTCAAAACCAGGCAGAGACCCAAGAGAAGATATGCCAAAACCTATTTTAAGAAATGACGTATTAAAATTTGAAGATTTAAAAGAAGGCATGATTTTAACAGGAACAGTTAGAAATATTACAGACTTTGGAGCTTTTGTAGATGTGGGAGTAAAACATGATGGACTGGTACATATTTCAGAACTTAGTGACAAATATGTAAAAAGACCTTCAGATGTAGTTTCTATAGGAGATATTGTAAAGGTTAAAGTAATTGGCATTGACAATGAAAGGCAAAAAGTAAAACTTTCTATGCGAAGTTTGTAATTATTTTTTCAGTTGGGGACGGTCCTAAAACGGAAAAAGTTGCTTACGCCCAACAATATATCTATTTTCACTTTCTTGGCGCGGGTCGCTGCTGCTTGTCAAATGGGACGGTTCTAAATGACAAGAACACTAATGTGATTGTCAATTAGAACCGTCCCATTTGACACAATTGACAACTTTTTCGTTTTAGGACCGTCCCCAACTGAAAAAAAGTGATTGAAAAATAAAATATACTATGTTAAAATAAATTTAACAAATCAAAAATGCAAGGAGTCACATATGCTTTTAACACCAAATTTGCAAGTAAATAAAATAACAGATATAACAATTAAAATTCTTAAAGAAAATAATATACAAGCCATGATTTTAGATGTAGATAATACTCTTATTGACCTAAACAGAGAGCCGCTAGAGGGTCTAAAAGATTGGATAGATGAAATGAAAAGTAATGGTATTAAGTTTTGCATAGCGTCAAATAGTTTAAAAAAAGATAAAATAGAAAAAGTTGCTAAAATGCTAGATATACCATATGTTCATTTCTCAGTAAAACCAACAAAAATTGGACTTAAAAAAGCAAAAAAAATATTAGGTGTGGAAAATAATGAGAACATAGCAGAAGTTGGAGACCAGCTTTTTACCGATGTTTTAGGTACTAATAGAATGAAAATGTTTTCTATTTTAACAGAGCCATTATGTGAGGAAAAAGTTAAAATAAATAATATAAAAAGAAAACTAGAAAAAAGAGTTCTTAAATCACAAAGGAGGAAATTTTAATGTATATAAACGACATACATATATTATACTATTTTTTTATAGCGCTACTAGGCTTAGCGGTTGGACAGTCTTTTGATTGGGTAACAAAAAGATTAAGTGAACACAAACCAATTTTACATAAAGAATTTTATAAAATATATTTAAAAGATTTTAGATTAAATTTCAAGTTTATGTATATAACTGCAATTATTTATGTAGTTTTATTATATATGTTTGGATGGAGACTGGAATTATTAAAATATCTAATAATCACACCATTTTTACTTTCAGCATTTGCCATAGATTACAAAGAACAAATTATACCCAATAGGCTAACTTTAACATTGTTTGAAGTAGGTTTACTATTTGCATTTGTAGAAGGCGGAATTAGTTTTAGTATGCTTTTAGATAAAATTCTTGGTCTTGCAATTGGTGGTGGCATTTTCTTAATTATTACCTTAATAGGTGGCTTAATAGCAGGAAAAGAAGCAATGGGCTTTGGTGATGTTAAGCTAATGGGCGCACTTGGAATAATATTTGGAGCATATAACATTGTGGTTATATCAATACTTTCATTTTTGTTAGCAGCCATAATAAGCATAATTCTAATAGTTTCAAAAAAGAAAAAATCAAACGAATATATTCCATTTGGACCATTTATTGTTATAGCAACATTTATGGTAATGCTTATTCCAGAAAACATAATGCTTTTAGCACTTTTGAAAATATTTACGCTTGGAATGTACCAAGCTTAGTTGTCAAATGTTGTCAATTGGGATGGCTCTGCTTGACAACAAGTGTCAATGGGAGGCTCTGTTTGACAACAAAGAAAGGGGTGCCTTATGAATTATAAAATTAGAAGTATTAGAGAAAAAATAAAATTATTAAATATACAGGGTATGATAATTTCAAATCCTGAAAATATAAGATATATCATAGGCATTCCAGTAGAAGGAACAATTTTACTCACTGACAAAGAAAACTATTTTATAACAGATGCACGATACATAGAAGAAGTTAATAATTTTTTAACAATTAATGACGAATTTATAATTTATGATGCAAAGGATGTGTCGGAGGAGGACAACCAAACTTTTTTCAGTGAATGTGAGAATGTGGGCTTTGAAGAAAATTATGTTACTTATGCAGACTATGAAAATCTTATAAGAAAGTACAGAATACGCAATATAGAAGAAACTGATAAAATTATTGAAAAAGAGAGAATGGTAAAAGATGAAAAAGAAATTTCATACATAGAAAAAGCTTGTGAAATTACAGATAAATGCTTTGAACACCTATTAAATTTTATAAAAATAGGTATGACAGAAAGACAAGTGGCATTTGAAATAGATAAGTTTTTCTTAGACAATGGGGCAGATGGAGTCGCTTTTGAAACAATTGTGGCATCTGGTGAAAATTCTTCTAAACCCCATGCAATACCATCAGACAAAATCATTCGTTTTGGAGACCCTATTATAATAGACTTTGGAGCCAAATACAAGGGCTACTGTGCAGATATGACTCGAACCATATTTGCAGGTGAAGTAAGTGAAGAGCTAAAAAAATTGTATAATTATATTTTAAAAACACAAATAAGAGCAACAAAAGACATTAAAGATGGCGTAAGCTGTAAAATGATTGCAAGAAGTGTAGAAAATGATTTTTATTTATACAATTATACATTAATACATACCTTGGGACATGGCGTTGGCTTAAATGTTCATGAACTACCTATACTTAGTCACAATTCTCAGACTAATTTAAAAGAAAACATGATAGTTACAAATGAACCGGGAATCTATTTGCCGGGTAGGTATGGCATAAGAATTGAAGATACCATTAGAGTTGGAAAACTTGAATCTGAAGTTTTAACTAAATCAAGTAAAGAAATTTTAATTGTTGATGCAAAATAAATTGTCGTTTGTCAATTGGGACGGTTCTATTTTTCACAAAATAGTGTCAAACAGAACCGTCCTAATTGACAACTTTTTTCGATTTAGGACCGTCCCCAACTGAAAAAAATTCACACAAATTTCACAAAATTTTTCTCTAATCTATTGAAAATAATTAAAATTATTGTTATGATTAATTCGGTCTATTTTACGACAAAATTTTTAATTACAAATTTACATTCTAAATAAGCATAAAATGCAATGCACTTGGTTAAGGCAAGCAGAAAGGATATAATTTAAGATGATAGAATTTAGAAATGTCAGCAAAAAGTATGATACAGGAACAGAAGCAATTCATAATATTAGTTTTAAGATAAATAAGGGCGAATTTGCCTTTTTAGTTGGTAGTTCGGGTTCTGGAAAATCAACAATTATCAAGTTAATATTAAAAGAGGAAGAACCTACATCAGGTAATATAATCATAAATGGAAAAGATACAACTTTTTTAAAGCCAAGTAGAGTTCCTTTTTTAAGAAGAAGTATGGGCATAGTTTTCCAAGACTTTAGGCTTTTACCAGATAAAACAGTTTACGAAAATGTTGCATTTGCAATGTATGTAGTTAGAGCAACACCAAAACACATTAGAAGACAAGTACCTATGGTACTTTCACTTGTAGGTCTTGCAAATAAAGCAAAGGTTTATCCAAATGAACTTTCAGGTGGTGAGCAACAAAGAGTTGCATTAGCTAGAGCAATTGTAAACAACCCATCAATGCTTATTGCGGACGAGCCTACTGGTAACTTAGACCCAAACACAGCTTGGGATATTATGGAACTACTAAATGATATAAATTTAAGAGGAACAACAGTTGTTGTAGCAACTCACGCTAAAGACATAGTAGATAAAATGAACAAAAGGGTTATAAGAATCAATCAAGGAAATATTGTAAGAGACGAAAAAGGTGGATATGATGAGGTTTAATGTATTTAGTTATTTAATAAAAGAAGGATTTAAAAGCACCTTCAAGCAAAAAAAGATGACAAGTGCATCAATAATTATAATGTGTGCTACAATGTTTATATTTGGACTTTTCTTTGTAATAGGAGAAAATGTAAATCACATAATAACACAATTAGAAAGTCAGCAGGGTATACAAATATTCATAGATGAAGATGCTACAGATGAGGAAATACAAACTTTAGGAAATCAAATTAAAGCTATTCAAGGTGTTAATAAAGTTACATTTGTGAGTAAAGAAGATGCCTTAAACTCTATGAAAATAACAGTTGGCGATGAAACTTTGTTTGAGGGGTGGGATGAAGAAAACCCATTTCCTGCATCATATTTTGTAACATTAACAGACCTTTCTCTTAATGAGCAAGTTCAAAGTGACATTCTAAAATTAGACAATGTAGATGAAATAGCCAGTGAAAATACCACAATTAATAGACTTCGTAGCTTGGCAAATGGCATTCAAATAACAACCATAGTTATACTTGTATTATTAATTATAATTTCTATATTCATCATAGCTTATACAATTAAACTTACGGTTCATGCTAGAAGAAGAGAAATATCAATAATGAAATATGTTGGCGCAACAAACAACTTCATAAGAGGCCCATTTATAGTAGAAGGTATAATTATAGGAGTTATTTCAGCAATTATAACATTAGTCATTTTAGGAGTTGCATATAATGCAGTTCTATCAAAGATAGGAGACTCAATATTAATACAAGATATGGGAATAGGATTGCTAAGTTTCTCAGATATGTTCTCATTAGTATTAACTGTTTATTTAATACTTGGTGTTGGCATTGGTGTACTAGGAAGTGTAATTTCAATGAGAAAATACTTAAAGGTTTAAAGGCAAACAAAAGAAAAAGAGTGTTAAAGCAAATTGCTTTAAATACAAATTATAACTTAAGCTAAAACATTAAAAGAGTATTTTAAAATAAATTTTGGAGGAACTTATGAACAAAAAAATTATAACATTTATTGCTATAATATCACTACTTTTAGCATATACTAATAATTGTATAGCAGCATCAATTAGTGAACTGAATGAACAAAAAGAGCAAGCGCAAAATGAAAAAGATCAAGTTACAGCTAAAAAAGAGTCAGCAGAAGATGAACTAGATGATATAAATGCTCAAATTTCAAGCATCGAGTCAGAAATATTTAGCTTGCAAAAGCAACTTGATGAACTTAATTCTTCTATAAGCAGTAAAGAGCAAGAAATAGAAGAAAAACAAGCAGAACTTGACCACAAAGAAGATTTACTTAAAACAAGAATGGTTGCCATGTACAAAGGTGGCGGAACTACATATTTAGATGTTCTTTTAGGCTCAAGCAGTTACATAGAAATGTATACAAAATATAATGCAATTCAAACAATTGCAGAAAAAGATACAGAACTTATAAATGAAGTATCTGAGCAAAAAAAGAGCATAGAATCTGAAAAGCAAGAATTAGAAAATAATAAAGCACAAGTAGAAAGCATAAAAAGTGAAACAGATGCAAAAAATGCAGAGCTAAAAGCTGCAAAGGTAGCAAAACAAAGCACAATAAGCAATCTTTCAGCAGAAGAACAAGCATTACAAAAGAAAATTGATGAATTTGACGCAGCAATAGAAAAGGCTCAGGCGGAAATTGCTAGTGCTACAAACAATGCAAGCAAATATGAAGGTAGCTTTACAGGTGGACGCTTTGAATGGCCTATCTCATATAGTTACAATAGAATAACTTCAATATTTGGAAATAGAACAGCACCAACAGCTGGAGCTTCAACAAATCATGGAGCTATAGATATTGGTGTAAGCTATGTACCAGTTTATGCTCCAGCGGCTGGCAAAGTAATACTTGCTCAATGGGTTTCAGGATATGGAAATTACATAATGATAGATCATGGTAGTGGATACTACACAGCTTTTGGACATTTATCACAATTTAAAGTATCTGTTGGTACAGTAGTTTCAACTGGTCAGCAAATAGCAGTATCAGGAAACACAGGTGTATCTACAGGACCACACTTACATTATGAATTGTACATAGGTGGAAGAAGCAAGGGATACAGAGTTGATCCTCTACAATACACAAATCATCCAAGTTTAATTTATAGCTAGGTGCATAATTATAAATATAGTTTGATTGCAACTTGCAAAATGGTAAAAAATGTGATAAGATTTATGTCTACTTATATAATAAATATTAATTAATGGGAGGCAAAAAGGTAAATGAAAAGTAAGATAGCTCAAACAATAACAGTGCTTATTTTGACTACACTCATATTATCTTCTTGCCTTTATTTTGTTAAAGCAGAAGATAATGTTTCAAATGGCGAAAATACCGTTAGCAATGAGATGACAAATGAAACTTCAAATTCAGTAAATACTCTTTCTCTAAATGAGCAAAAAGAGCAGGTGGCAGAAGAGTTAGCTAAGGCAGAAGAACAGCTTACATATGTTCAAGATGAGCTTAGCGAAGCTATAGTACAACTTCAACAAATGGACGACAAAATTAATGAATACCAAGCAAGCCTTGATGAGGTAAGCAGTAAGTATGAAGAACTTCAACAAAAAGTAGCAGAATCTGAGGCACAACTTGCAGAGGCAGAAGAAAAATATGAGAGCAAGCTAAACCTTTTAAAAAAGAGGTTGGTAGCAATTTATAAAAATGGTGAAACTAAATATTTGGATGTTTTAATGAATTCAAAAAGCATTATAGATTTTGTTTCAAAATATTATGCAGTTCAAAAAATAGCAGAAATGGATTCTCAAACAATAGAAGAGCTAAAAGAGCAAAAGCTAAATCTAGAAAAAATAAATAATGAGCTAGAAGAGGATAAAGCTCAAATGAAGCTAACAAAAATTGAAGCTGAAAAGCAAACTGTAGTGTTAACAAATACAAGAACAGTTTATGAAAATCAAAAGAACAGTTTGTCAGAAAGCGAAAAACAATTAAATGCACAAATTGAAACATACAAAAAGCAACAAGAGGAGCTAGAAAACTTAATTAGGTACACCATAAGTGGTTCAACATATGAGTTAAAATATTCTGGTGGAGTTATGATTTGGCCAACCTTAGAAAGCTCGTATATAACTTCTCCATATGGCTCAAGACTTCACCCAATACAAGGCATAGTTAAAAATCATGATGGAATTGACATAGGTGGCAAAATGGGTGACCCAGTATATGCGGCAGCAGATGGAATAGTAATTTATTCTCAATTTAATACTGGTGGATACGGCAATATGATAATGATTGACCATGGACTTAATAGTAATGGAGTAAAAATTGTTACATTATATGCACATGGAAATAAATTATTAAAAAATGTTGGAGACACAGTTAAGCAAGGTGATATTATTATGGAAATGGGTTCAACAGGTAATTCAACAGGACCCCATGTTCACTTCGAAGTAAGAGAAAATGGCACACATGTGGACCCAAAAAATTATTTGTCAGCTAGTGAGTAATAAAGTTTGCAATGGAATATAAATTTGATTACACAGAAAGAAAAATGACTTAACTAGCGGATAATTTAATAGTCAAAATAAACCTGAAAGGAGATTTATGAATACAAAAAAGAATAAACAAAGCAATTCAATATATAAAACAATAATGACAATAGTGGCAACAGCAATTGTTACATTTGTCATAACTACAGTTTGGATTTATAGTAGTGCAACATTTACTTCAACAGAAAGTGCAATCGGGAATGCTGCTAAAGCTAATAGCTTAGCAGCAAAGTTATCTGTTATTAGAAAAAAGATTGATCAAGAATACATAGGTGAGGTTAACGAAAACGACCTAATTGAAGGTGCAATAAAAGGCTATGTTGCAGGCCTTGGCGATGAATACACAGAATATTTACCAGCAGAAGATATGTCAAGCTTTACAGAAGACATAGAAGGTGAATTTGTTGGTATAGGAGTATACATAACAAAAGATGTAGAAAATAATCAAATATTAGTATATGGCACAATACCAGATTCTCCTGCAGAACAGGCAGGACTTAAGACAGGTGACATAATTACAAGCGTAGATGGAGTAGAGTGCAATGGAGATGATTATGATACTATTACAAATAGTATCAAAGGAAAAGAAGGCACAAAAGTTAATATAGGAATATATAGAAATGGCGAAGAATTAAGCTTTGAAATAGAAAGAAAAACAGTAGAGGTAAAACATGTTACGTATCAAAAGCTAGATAACAATATTGGATATATAAATATTTCAGGATTTGAAGGAGATGTATCTACACAATTTGAAAATGCATATAATGATTTGAATGGCCAAGGTATAACTTCACTTATAATTGACATAAGAAGCAATGGCGGTGGAATAGTGTCAGAAGCATTAGATATTGCTGAAATGATGACAGATAAAGGGCAAACATTATTAATAGAATCAGATAAAAATGGAAAAGAAGAAGTTATTAAAGCAGAAAAAGGCAAAACAATAACTATACCAATAGTTTTACTTGTTAATGAATACTCTGCAAGTGCATCTGAAATATTAGCTGGAATTTTAAAAGAAGATGTAGATAATGCCACAATAATAGGAAATACAACATATGGAAAAGGCGTTATACAAACATTATATCCTTTAACAGATGGTAGTGGAATAAAAATAACAACAAATGAGTATTTTACACCAAATCATAATAAAATAAATAAAGTAGGGGTTGAACCTGACATAAATGTTGACGATTATCTATTTACTGGAACATTGGACTTAGACAATGATACACAGTTAAAAAGAGCAATTGAAGAATTAAAAAAATAAGGATAAAAGAGGAGCGTTTTGCTCCTCAAAATATTTATTTAAAAAAATTATTGTTTTATATTATTTTGAATTGCAAAAAAAATAAAAAACAACTTACAAACTTTATTGTTTATAAGTTGTTTTTTTATTTGGTGCCTCGAAGTGGAATCGAACCACTGACACAGGGATTTTCAGTCCCTTGCTCTACCGACTGAGCTATCGAGGCATAAAATTAAATTTTAAAATTCATATATATTAATAAAGTGAATACTAAAAACCTTATATAATATTAAATAGTAAAAACCAGAGATTTTTACTATTTTAATATGGCGACCCGAAACGGGCTCGAACCGTCGACCTCTAGCGTGACAGGCTAGCGTTCTAACCAACTGAACTACCGGGCCATATAAAAGTGGTGGTCGCTATAGGGCTCGAACCTATGACCCCCTGCTTGTAAGGCAGATGCTCTCCCAGCTGAGCTAAGCGACCATGTCTTTCGACCCTCTTAGTATACTAAAAATTTTAATAATTGTCAACAGTTTTTTTTAAAATTATTAAATTTTTTTTGGAGCCAAAAACATATAGCAATTTTGTAATTTTTATGATATATATAAATAAAAAATAATTTGCAAAATGATGGTGATAATATGAAAATTTTAAAAAGAATACTAATTGTCTTATTTGTTCTAATAGTTGTTGCAGGCTTAGGCGTTGGTATGTATGGGTATACATTTTATGAGGATAAGCTAGATGAACAACCTTTAGCAGATAAAGTAAGTGATGTAAGAAATGATGTTGATTTTGTGAGTTTAGAAGATCTTCCTAAAGATTATGTAAATGCAGTTGTAGCTGTTGAAGATCATAGGTACTATGACCATGGCGCCATAGATATTATTGGACTTGCTAGGGCTATGTTTACAAATATTAAAAATGGTGAAATGCAAGAAGGGGGAAGTACAATTACTCAACAAGTTGCGAAGAACTTATATTTTATAGGAGAGAACAATGTTTTTAGAAGAAAAATTGCTGAAATGTTTATGGCAATCGATATAGAAAATAATTATGATAAAGACGATATATTGGAATTCTACATAAATACAATATATTTTGGAGACGGATATTATGGAATTAAAGAAGCTTGCAAAGGATACTTAAATAAAGAGCCAAAAGATATGACCTTAGCAGAATCAACAATGATGGCAGGAGTTCCAAATGCACCATCGGTGTATGCACCAACTGTTAATAAAGAACTTTGCAAGCAAAGACAAAACAAAGTAATTTCCTCAATGGTTGAGTATGGATATATTACACAAGAACAGGCAGATAGCATAGACCAGAGTTTTATAGATTTGATTAATTAAATTGATAAAAATGAAAAAATAGCACTACTAAAAAATTAAGTAGTGTTATTTTAATAATATTATTATCCTATGGATAAAATAAAACATAATTAAAACGCTGAAATATCAATGTTTAGCTAGCGTTTGGGTGGAGCAGGTAGCGAGAATCGAACTCGCGCGACCAGGTCGGAAGCATGGCATTCTACCACTAAATTATACCTGCAAATTTCCAGTTGGAATTTTCAGTTGGGGACGGTCCTTAAATGAAAAAATATATAATTTTTTTATAAGTTTATTCCAAATAAATTTTTTCATTTAAGGACCGTCCCCAACTGAAAAAATATATAATTTTTTTATAAGTTTATTCCAAATAAATTTTTTCGTTTAAGGACCGTCCCCAACTGAAAAAATACATAAATATTATATCATATTTATTTGATTTATTGCAAATAAATTTCGCAAAACAGTACACTTTTTCAAAAATCTATGTTATACTTATTATGTGAAAAGATTAGAAATATGCATAAACAAAGCTTTTTGATAAAAATGGTTATAGGTGACCTAAAAACCTAAATTCATAAAAAAGGAGATTCGCATTAAAATTATTATAAAATGATTGTGCGAAAATAGAACAATGGGCTTTTTTGATAAATTAAAACAAGGACTAGCAAAAACAAAGCAAATGTTTACATTTACAAAAGTAGATGAAAATTTGCTTGATGAATTAGAAGAAAAGTTAATAATTGCAGATGTTGGTATGGAAACAACAGAAAAAATAATAGATAATTTAAGAACTAGAATTAAGAAAGAAAATTTAAAAGAGGCTGAACAAGTAAAACAGGCTTTAAGAGATGAAATAGAAGAAATTTTTAAAGATAATAATCCAAAACTAGACTTAAGCAATAAGCCAGCTGTAATATTAATGGTTGGCGTAAATGGAGCTGGAAAAACAACTTCAATTGGAAAAATAGCCAATAATTTAAAAAAAGAAGGCAAAAAAGTCATAATTGCTTCAGGAGACACTTTTAGGGCAGCTGCAACAGAGCAACTTGAAGTGTGGGCAGAAAGAGCCGGCGCAAAATTAGTAAAAGGAAATGAAGGAGCAGACCCAGCTTCAGTTATATTTGATTCTATAAAAGTTGCAAAAGAAGAAAATGCAGATGTACTTATTTGTGATACAGCTGGCAGATTACAAAATAAAAAGTACTTAATGGATGAATTAGAAAAAATTAAAAGAGTTATAGATAGAGAATTGCCTAATAGCTCAAAGGAAGTCTTGCTAGTATTAGATGCATCAACAGGTCAAAATGCAATTTCTCAAGTAAAGGCGTTTAAAGAGACTACTGGAGTAACAGGCTTGGTTCTTACAAAACTTGATGGAACAGCAAAAGGCGGAGTAGTTATAGGAATTGTTGATGAAAATAAAATACCTATAAAATACATAGGCGTTGGGGAACAAATAGATGATATGCAAGAATTTAACAGCAAAGAATTCATAGATGCAATAATTTAAAAGTTGAAAGTAAAACTAATGCTACAAATCAATGAATATTATTGCTTAAGCAATTTGGTAATGAAACTATTATTTAAGGAGGAGATTTTGTTTGAGAAAAGAAAATAAAAATAATAATAAATCTCAAGATGAAATTAAAAATAGGCAAAATGATAAAAAAGAAGAGAACACAACAGTAAATGATAAAAATCAAAGCAAAATTGAAAGCAAGGAAAAGAAAATGCCAAAAAAAGAAGTAAATAGCGTGTCAGAAAATTCAGAAAAAATAAAAAAATCTACAAGAAAAAGAACAATAGTTGTTTTAGTAATTTTAGTAATAGCTCTTTTGGCATTATTTATCTATGCAAGAGGAAGTTATCTTGAATTTAAAGCAATAGGTGAAAGCTATATACCAGTATTTTGGAGAAACTTAGCTTATACATTTATTACCTTTGCCATAAACTTTGCCTTTTTATATTGTGCGTTTTACTTTACAAATAGAACACTTAGAAAAAGTCTTAAGGTGTTTTTTGATGATGAAAAGAAGGAAATGCCAAGATTTCCAAATAAGTCAATTTGCTTTATAATAGCACTTATAGGAAGCATTGCTACAACAAAATTGCTATTAAATAGCATTTTGCTATGTTTCAGTAATTCAAAATTTGGCTCTACAGATTTAGTCTTTGGTCTGGACATATCTTACTTTATGTTCCAAAGACCTTTTATAACATTTTTGCTTTCATATTTGCTTGTAGTTGTTATAGCTACAATTGTTTATGCAGTTGTATATGCGCTAATTGTTCTAAATATTAGCTTTGAAGGCGTTGCACGTGAGTCAATTAAAAAGGTTGATTTAGTATCTAAACTAGGCTCTAGAATTAAGCTTATAGCAATACTTTTAGGATTATTCATCTTCTTCTATATGGTACAAAATATGGGAAACGAGAAATTCTTAACAATTGAACTTAGTGATGCTACTCAATTTTCTTTATTTGGTGCAGGAAATTCAGATGTTACTGTTAAACTATGGGGATATGTACTATTTGCAATACTTGCAGTAATTTCAGTTTGGAGGGCATATAAAGCTCTAAAAGAAAAAAGCACAAGAAGAGTTTTAGGAAATTTGCTTATTGTGCCAGTTTATTTAATAATTTTAGCAGTAGCTCTTGCAGGATATCAATTAATATTTATAGGTTCAAATGTACTTGATAAAAATCAAGAATACATAGCTGAAAATATTAGGCAAACTAAAAACGCTTTTGGAATAAATATTGAGGAACAAAATATAGATTATAGTGGAACAATTACAAGAGAGGAATTAAATCAAAATAGTAATGTTATAGACAATGTAGCAATAGTAAGCAGCAGTAATGTTTTACAAGATTTAAAAAGCTCTCAAACAGAAAAAGGCTATTACACATACAGAAGTACACAGGTTGAGATGTATAATATAAATAACAAGCCTACACTTGTTTATGTTAGCCCTAGAGAAATAGATAGTAGTAATACAACATATTCAAACAAAACTTATGAATATACTCATGGCTATGGAGCTGTAATTACCATGGCTGGAAAAACAGACGAAGAGGGTAATTTGAGTAATATTCAAAAAGAATTTGGAGATTTGTCAGAGGCAGAAATTTCTACCACTGAGCCAAGAATATATTTTGGCTTAGAGACAAACAATGCGGTTGTTGTAAATAAAGATAAAAATACCGAATTCGATTACTTAAATGATGATGCAACAGAGCAAAATTACTCATATACAGGAGATGCAGGACTAACATTAAATTTCTTTGATAGAATTGTTCTTGGCATAAAAGAAGGAGATTTACAATTAGCTTTTTCAGGAAATGTAGATAGTAATAGCAAAATAATTATTAATAGAAATATTTTAGAAAGAGCGAGAATAATTATGCCATATTTAACATATGACGAAAACCCTTATTTGGTTGTAGATGATTCTGGTAATCAGTATTGGGTAATAGATGCTTATACAACATCAAATAGTTATCCATTTTCTGAGCAAATAGAATTAGAAAATGGCCAAACAATAAACTATATACGTAATTCTGTGAAGGTTATAGTAAATGCATTTGATGGAACAATGAAATTTTATATTACAGATAGAACAGACCCAATTGTTATGGCATATAACAATATGTATCCAGGATTATTTGTCGATAAAGATGAAAAAATTCCTGAAGATATAAGTAAGCATTTTATATATCCACAATATTTGTATGATATACAAGCTGAAGTGATTCAAAAATATCATAATATTCAGCCAGAAGTACTTTATAGAGCAAATGATATTTGGAAAATTGCAGAGTCTAATAATAATGGCAGAACTATTCAAATGAAAAGCTATTATACAATGGTAAAACCTGCAGGAACAGATACAGAAACACTTGGCTTAGTTATACCATTTACTCCATATGGAAAGCAAAATATGATTTCATATATGGTAGGAACATACGAAAATGGCGAAGCAAAACTTAAATTATATGAATTCCCAACTGACAGTAATGTATTGGGGCCAATGCAAATTGAAACTCAAATTAATCAAGATGGAACAATTTCAACAGACATTGCCAGCTTATCAGTAAGTGGAACAAAAATTACAAGAAATTTGATTGCTGTTCCAATTAATAATACTATTTTATATGTTGAGCCAGTTTATCAACAATTGTTAAATGAAACAACAGAGCAAAAGCCTACATTAAAAAGAGTTGTTGTGGCATCTGGAAACAAAATAGCTATTGGAAATAATTTTGATGAAGCATTAACAAACTTGCTTTCACAATCAGCTGGTAATATTGAAATAACAGATCCGGACAATATTGATGATTTAATAAATGAAATAATCAAGGCAAATTCAAATGTTAAAAATTCAAGCAGTAACAATGACTGGAGATTGTTTGGAGAAGATATGCAGACACTAACAAGTCTTATTGATGAACTAGATAATGCGGTAAAAGAGCAGAAAGCAAATGAAACTGCAAATGAAATTGCGAATGAAGTAAATACAAATACTGTGGCAAATGAAGTTGCAAATAGTGTTGTACAATAAAAAGGCTTTTATTCAAATTTGAGATTGAATAGGGTAATCTAAACTTTCCCTATTGGATAGAATTAATGCACAGAAAGTTACATTTTGTGACTTTCTGCCAAGGCTTATGGGTGGCCTTTAAGAACCTAAATATTTATGCAAGGGACGTAGTTCGATTATGAATACACCTAACAAACTAACTATTTTTAGAATAATTTTAGTACCAGTAATGGTTATATTTTCACTAATAAATATACCAGTAAATATTTTAGGAGTACCATTAAATTTTATAATAATGGATGTTATATTTATAATAGCATCTATTACTGATAAATTAGATGGATACTTAGCACGAAAAAATAATCAAATAACCAATTTTGGCAAATTCTTAGATCCAATAGCAGACAAAATATTGGTCGTTTCAGCAATGCTTATATTAGTTGGTGCAGGCAAATTACCTTCATGGATACCAATTATTATTATAACAAGAGAGTTTGCTGTTTCAGGATATAGGCTTATAGCGGTAGAGGAAAATGGTAAAGTAATAGCAGCAAGTGTTTGGGGTAAATTAAAAACTGTTACTCAAATGATAGCAATCATATTAGCATTTGTTGATGTAAATGGCTTTGGAGCTATATTTAGTGGTTCTTTAAATGGAGTTGCTTTTGTACTTAATTTAATAACTACAATTATGATGATAATATGTACAATTGCAACTATTTTCTCAGGATATGATTATTTAAAAGGTGCAAAAGAGTTGTTTAAAGATGCGAGAAAGAAATAGTTAAGTGAGAATTTCAAATTAAAAATGAAAAGTTTGAAATTAAATTTAACTTTATTAAAAAGAGAGGAATTCAAAATGGACGCAAAAGAAAGAATTGAAGAATTACGTAAAATAATAAATTATCATTCAAAAAAATATTACGATGAAGATAAGCCAGAAATATCTGATTATGAATATGATATGCTTATGAATGAGTTAAAAGCATTAGAAAAGGAGCATCCAGAGCTTATAACTCCAGATTCACCAACACAAAAGGTTGGAGGACATGTTAAAGAAGATTTTGCAAAAGTAACTCATGAAGTTCCTCTTCAAAGTTTGCAAGATATATTTTCTTTTGAAGAATTATATGATTTTGATAAACGAATAAAGGAAAAAGAAGAAGAATATGGCGAGAAAACCAACTATTGTGTAGAAACCAAAATAGATGGATTGTCTTGTGCTTTAAAGTATGAAAAAGGAATTTTAGTACAAGGTGCAACTAGAGGTGACGGATTAGTAGGCGAAGATGTAACTCCAAATGTTAAAACAATAAAATCAATACCTCATAAATTAAAAGAACCAATAGATATTACCGTAAGAGGCGAAGTTTTTATTGGTAAAAAAGAATTTGAAGCTTTAAATGAGGAAAGAGAAGTTTTAGGACAACCTCTTTTTGCAAATGCTAGAAATGCTGCAGCTGGATCCTTAAGACAACTAAACGCAAAAATAACAGCTGAAAGACCACTAGATATTTACATATTTAATGTGCAAAAATTTGATGGAACTACTTTTAATTCACATTGGGAAGAACTAAATTTCTTGGCAAATTTAGGATTTAATGTAGTGCCTTTTAGAAAACTTTGTCACAATATTGATGAGGCAGTAGAAGCTATAAAAGAAATTGGAGATAGAAGAGAAGAACTTACATTTGGAATAGATGGAGCAGTTGTAAAAGTAGATAACTTAAAATTTAGGGAAGAATTAGGAACAACATTTAAAGTGCCTAAATGGGCAATAGCATACAAATATCCACCAGAGAAAAAAGAGACAATTTTGAAGGATATAATTTGCCAAGTTGGTAGAACAGGCGTTATTACTCCAATGGCGGTATTAGAACCTGTAAAAGTTGCTGGTTCAACAATTTCTAAAACAACTCTTCACAACGAAGACTTTATAAAAGAAAAAGGATTAATGATAGGAGACCATGTTGTTATACAAAAACAAGGAGATGTAATACCAGAAGTAGTAGATGTATTAAAAGATAAAAGAACTGGCGAAGAAAAAGAGTTTCATATGCCTACAGTATGCC
Organism: uncultured Clostridia bacterium; assembly: GCA_944393465.1. Lineage (GTDB taxonomy): Bacteria > Bacillota > Clostridia > TANB77 > CAG-508 > CAG-793. The sequence goes on along the minus strand of CALYAG010000012.1, from coordinate 5,726 downwards.
CAGTATGTGGTGCACCTGCAGTAAGGGAGCCAGGAGAAGCGGCAATTAGATGCACAGGAATAGAATGTAGTGCAAAAGCTCTTAGAAATATAGTACATTTTGCATCAAATGACGGAATGGATATAGCAGGTCTTGGATATAAAATAGTTGAGCAATTGCTAGATAAAAAGCTTATAAAAGATATTGCAGACATATACAGCTTAACAGTAGAAGATGTGGCATCTTTAAAGAAAAATGGCAAAAAATTTGCAGAAAATTTAATAAATGCAATAAATGAAAGCAAAAATAGAGATTTAGAAAATCTAATTTCTGCATTTGGAATTAGACATGTAGGAAAGAAATTAGCAAAAGTTTTGGCAAAAAAATATGGAACACTAGAAAACTTAATGAATGCAACAGCTTTTGACTTAACAACAAAAGACGACATAGGCGAAGTAATTGCGGAAAGCATATATAGTTTCTTTAGAGAAAAGCAAACTATAGACTTGGTAAATAGATTAGTAAAAGCTGGTGTTAATACAAAACATTTAGAAGAGCAAATAGACAATAGATTTGATGGAAAAACTTTTGTGCTTACAGGCTCGCTTTCAAAATATTCTAGAGGTCAGGCTAGTGATATAATCGAAAAAATGGGAGGTAAAACTTCATCAAGCGTATCAAAAAAGACAGATTATGTGCTAGCAGGAGAAGATGCAGGTAGTAAATTAGATAAGGCTCAAAAACTTGGCGTTACAGTAATTAGCGAGGAAGAATTTGAGCAAATGATTAAATAAAGGAGATTGTCAATTGGGACGGTTCTATTTGACAACATTAGCATTGTCAAATAGGACGCTCATTTATTGGCACTATCATGTCAGTATGGACGATCATTATTGGCAAAAATTTATTAAAAGGAGAAGTATTTTCAAAATGGATGGCAAGTACACTTTCAAGCGCTTTTCAGAAGATTTAGATGACGGATATAAAATATTATTTAACTATGTAAGAAATAGATACGTTGTTTATAAACTTAGAGAAAATTGCTATATGCAAGAATTGGTAGAACAAATGAGCAAAAATCCAGTACCAGTAAAAGCAATGATTACAACAAAAGCAATAAAGCAGATGTTTCCGTATATGACGGAATTAGAGTATAAGCAGGATACGTAGAAGTTGGAAAATTGAAATAAAAGGAAGTAAATGAAAGAATGGAAGAAGAGGAAGAGAAAGAGTATCAAATAGAAGATGCAGAAGCAAATGCGGACAATAAAGAATTTATGCTTCAAGCTTTAAAAGATAAAGCAAGTTGGGTATTAGCATATGCTTCAAGTAAGTTGTTTGAAGATAAAGATTTGGTCCTAAAAGCAGTTTCGCAAGATGGACAGCTTTTATATTATGCAAGTAAAGAACTAAGAGATGACAAAGATGTTGTTTTAGCAGCTGTAACTAATAAAGGCTTAATACTAAAATATGCAAGCAAAAGACTTAGAGGAGATAAGGACATTGGAATGGCTGCAATAAAACAAGATAAAAGAGCAGAGATGTTTTTGACTGATGAACTAAGGAAAGATGAAGACATAAATAATTATTTGCATCCACCTGAAGAATAAATTATATTTTTTCAGTTGGGGACGGTCCTAAATCGAAAATTTTCAGTTGGGGACGGTCTTAAATCGAAAAAATTTTCAAGCAGGAACGAAACTTAAGTAGAAATAATATTTTTTCGATTTAGGACCGTCCCCAACTGAAAAAAATTTTAAAAATCTATGCCTGAACTTGGTTCTACATTTACTGTCTTTTGATTTGTATATATTACATAGCCTGGAACTGCGCCATTTGGCTTTTTAACATATTTGACTAAAGTATAGTCAACAGGTACATTTGAAGAAAATTTAGCTTTGCTATAATATGCTGCAATTTTGGCACACTTTATTATTGTTTCCATTTTGGGCATATCGCCACCACAGCGTAGTATTACATGGCTTCCATGAATATCTTTAGTGTGAAACCAGTAATCATTGTCATTTGCGACTTTCATTGTTAAATAATCATTTTGTCTATTATTTTTTCCAATTAAAACTGTGTAACCATCAATGTTCATTCTCATGTAATTGTCTATACTAGAAGTTTCTCTTTTTATTCCTTTATTTTGCATTTTATTTGATTTTAAGTTAGTATTATCATTAAACAATAAATTTTCAGAGATTTCATTGTATATTTCATTTACTGAATCCAAATCATTGGCATTGTCTAATTCATATATTAAACTTTCTAAATAGTCCAATTCTTTCTCAGAATCCTTTTTTTGAGCATTTACAATTTCTAATGTATTCTTTTGCTTATTGTATTTTTTAAAATAATTTTCGGCATTCTGTGATGTAGAAAGCTCATTGTTTATAGGTATTTTAACTAAATTATTGTTATCATAATAGTTCTCTAATTCGACAAAATTGTCTGAAATTTTTAATGTATCAATTCTGTAAATATTAGCAATAAGTAGTTCACCATATGTTTTATATTGCTCCATGTTTTTACAAGATTCTATTTTTGCATTGATGTTATCTAGCTTTCTTGTAAGCTTATCCAGAGTTCCATTTATAACTTTCAAAAGGTTATTTCTATAATTTTTAAAAATATCTTCTTGCGCTTTGCTAAAATAAAAATCATCCAAAAAGAAATTAATTTGAAGACTATTAGTTGCCTTATTAATATTATTGTCGCTTGAATTGCTTAGCTGAATTTCAGCATCTGAACTTGCAAGGGCACTATTTTCTTCATGATATTTAAAAATAGTATAGTTATTCTTATAATTTTTGCAAATACTATATCCATTTAAAATATCATTTATATATTTGTAAATTTCTTTTAAACTATTTTCAGTAACGGTATTAGATATTTTTAGCTCTTCTAAACAGCTTTGAATAAATAGTTTGCTTATTCCTGTAAAACTAGAAGGTAGTAAGCTGTCTAAGGTATGATAGTCTGATTTCATACAATAGTCTACAAAATCTTTTTCAGTATAGCTTAAAAAATCCTGCTTGTCTGAATTTGGAAAAACATATTTGCGACCAGGCATGATGTCTCTTCTAGCAGACTCGCTGTCAAATCTTTTTAAAGCATCAATTATAGTATTTTCGCTATTTACAAGTATGACGTTACTGTACTTTCCCATAAGCTCAATAACCAAAGTCCTATAAATTTTATCATTCATTTCATTAAAACATTCAAATTCAATAAAGCAAATTCTTTCTAATCCATTTGTATAAATTTTATTAATTCTAGAATTTATTAAATATTTTCTTAAAAGCATACAAAAATTAGGCGCAACAAAAGGATTAGGCTTTTCATTTGTTGTTAAATTTACTCTGTAATTATTTGCACTTATATCTATATTTAAAGCATATGTATTGCCATTTGCATAAATACTTAATAAAAGCTCATTTTTATTTGGCTCATATATTCTATTAACTTTACCATTTTGCAAAACTTGTAATTCATCTACAACTTTTTTTAAAACTATTCCGTCAAATGCCATGTAATCAGTCCTTTCATCAATTAATACTTAAAAATAATAGCATAAAAGCTGAGAAATTACAATAAATTGCTAACAAAATGATTTGGAGTGATTTAAAAAAATGTTTTGATGTATAAACAATATAATATTTGGTTTACAGAATACTTGCAATGTGGAGTAAAGCATGATATAATGTAACCCGAGTTTTGTTGATAACTTCAATCGTATAATTATGTAGGAGGTGTAGACAAAGAAATAATAGTAAGTAGTTTGTAGAGAAAATTAGAATAGGAGAAACTGCTATGAGTAATATTTTAAACATTGTTATTCCTGTGGTTATAGCCTTTGTCGTTTTGGTTGTGCTCATCCTTTTCCTCAAATCTATTTATAAGGTAGTTGATGTTGATAAGGCTCTTATCATCACTGGTGGCAAAAAGCCTATTATCAAGGTTTCAGGAGGAGCTTTTGTCATTCCAATCTTTCGGAAAGCAAGTGATTTTGACTTATGCATGCTGACCGTTAGAGCTGATGAGGACGAAATCAAAACATCTACTGCTGTTCCAATCATTTGCGATTGGACTGCGCAAATTAGACCAAATATTGATGACGAAGAAAAATTGCGTGTGGCCATTACTTCTTTCAAAGAAAGAGGTAAACAAGGGATTATTGATGACGTCAAATTGACTCTTATGGGTACAGTTAGAGATGTGGTTGCATCGATGACTCCTGAAGAGATTTTGAGGGACAAAGAAAAATTTAAGAAGCAAATTCAAGCGGGAGTTGCAGATGAGTTTGCTAATATGGGTTTGGAGCTTGTTTCTCTGAATATTCAGGACGTTACTGATCATAACCACTATTTTGATAACATTGCTGCTATTGATGCTGCTGAAAAGCGGCAGGCAGCTGAAATCAAAACAGCTGAGGTCGACAAAATTACTCGTCAAAAGAAAGCACAAGCTTCGAAAGAGGCGGAAATTGCTGAAGCACAAGCTCAGCAAGAGTCTGCAATTGCTTCGATGGATGCTGAGCAAAGACAGGCGGAAAAACGAAAAGAAACCGATGTTAAAATCGCTCAAAATAAAATCGAGACAGACACTGCAAATGCTGATGCTGCCATCGCTGAAGAACTTCAAAGAACAGTTCGTCAAAAGGATGTTGAAGTTCAAAAAGGCACAGTTGAAATTACCCGTCAGGAACAGGCAAACCTTGCTGCTCAAAAAGAGCGTGAAGTTATGATTACTAGAGCTGAGGCTGAAAAAGCAACTAAGAGAGTCAATGCAGAGGCAGAAGCTAATGTTCAAGCTATTGCTGCTGACGCAAAGATTCAGGTTGCTGAGCGTGAAGCTGATGCTGCTCGTAAGAAAGCACAAGGTGAAGCTGATGTAGATACTACCAAGGCTGAGGCTAGAGCTAAGGTGGCTGCTAGTGATGCAGAAGCTGTTGTAAAGGCAGCTGAAGCAGAAGCTGCTAAGACTCGTGCAGAAGGTCAAGCTGCCGCTGATGCAGAAAAAGCAAGACTTTTGGCGATTGCTGAAGGCAAAAAGCAAGATATGCTCGCAGAAGCAGAAGGTGAAAAAGCAAAACTTCTGGCCAGAGCTGAAGGCGAAAGGAAACTTGCTGAGGCCCGTGCTTCGAATGAAAGAGTCAACTACGAAATTGAAAAGCTCAAAATTCAAACTGATGCTCAGATTAAGATTGCAACTGCACAGGCAGAGATTATGGCTAATGTCGGCCAGAATGCTGAGTTCATCAATATTGGTGGAGGAAGCATTCCTGGAGCGAATGGCTCAAGCACTGGTAATGTGCTGATTGACACTCTTTCTCAGTTCCCGGCTCTTATGAAGGTTCTTAATACTGAAAACCAGGCCCTAAATGGTAGACCGGTTGTAAAAGAAGTGGAGGATCTTTCTAAAGCCGTTGGTGCTGGTCTTGGAGCACTCAGAAAAGAAGACGAAGAGACTGATGACTCGGATGTTTCCAAAACAGAAGAAGCAAGCAAGCCTGACGATGTAACACAAAAAGCTGCTAAGTAACTTTTTAGAAACAATGATTGTTCAATAAAACTCAAACAAACTACTTATTATTAGCAAACCACTTTTGGGGATTTCCTCAAAAGTGGTTTTGCGTTACTATAGAAATAAAAAAATTTTAAAACTGGTTAGTTTCAAAAGTAAATTCCACTTTTGACTGAATTTACTATAACAAAAGAAAATTCAGTTATTTCAATGGTTTA
>CALYAG010000011.1 GCA_944393465.1 uncultured Clostridia bacterium | reverse complement strand
CATACCTTTAAATGAGATAACAAGTCAAAATTAAAATTAAAGTATTAATTTTGATTAACTATATTATACGAGGAGGAAAAAATCATGATACAAAAATTAAAAGGCACAAGAGATATATTGCCTAAAGAAGTTGTAACTTGGCAATATATTGAGAAAACAGCAAAAGATTTATTTGAAAAATATGGATATAATGAAATAAGAACACCTGTAATTGAAAGCCTAGATTTATTTCAAAGAGGTGTTGGCGAAACCACTGATGTAGTGCAAAAAGAAATGTATAATTTTGAAGACAAGGGCGGAAGAAAAATAGCTTTAAGACCAGAAGGTACAGCTGGAGTAGTTAGGGCATACATAGAAGACGGTTTATCAAGTGAACCATCTCCAATGAAACTTTGGTATGAAATGTCAATGTATAGATATGAAAATGTTCAAAAGGGCAGACAAAGAGAATTTAATCAAATAGGTGCAGAGCTATTTGGAGCAGAGTCATATATGGCAGATGTAGAAGTTATAGAAATGTGTACTAAATTCTTTGAAAAGCTAAATATTAAAGATATTGAATTAAATATAAATAGCATAGGTTGCCCTGAATGCAGAAGTAAATACAAAGAAGCATTAAAAGATTTTATAAGACCAAATTTAGATAAATATTGTGATACTTGCAAAACTAGATTTGAAAAAAATCCTATGAGAATATTAGACTGCAAAGAAGAAACTTGCAAAAAATTAAATCAAAATGCTCCAAAAATTTTAGATTATTTATGTGATGAGTGTAAAGCACATTTTGAAAATGTTAAAAATGCATTAGATGAATTAGGAATTAGCTATAAAGTAGATAGCAATATTGTAAGAGGACTTGATTATTATACTAGAACTGTTTTTGAATTTGTGTCAAAAATAGATGGCTTAACTGTGCTTGGTGGAGGAAGATACGATGGCCTAGCAGAAGAGCTAGGAGGAGCAAAAACACCAGCCATAGGTTTTGCAACAGGTATGGAAAGATTAATTGATGTATTTCAGGCAAATAATCCTGACTTAAACTTAGAAAAAAATATGCAAGTATTTGTAGCATACATTGGGGATAAAGCAAACTTGTATGCAACAAAATATGTAGAAAAATTAAGAGATGCTGGTATTTATGCTGAAAAAGACATTATGGGAAGAAGCTTAAAAGCACAGCTTAAATATGCAGACAAAAAGAAAGCTAAATATGTTCTAACAATTGGAGACAATGAAATAGAAACCGGCAAAGCTAGTCTAAAAAATATGGCAACAGGGGAAGAAGAGCAGATAAATTTAGAAGAAATTCAAGAACTTTTAAAAAAACTTTAACTTTATGCGAATGCAAAATTTATTAATGTAAACTATAAAAAAGACCAATGTATACTTTTTATACTGGTCTTTTTTATAATATTTCTAAACTGTAACTAACATTACATGTTTTTCTTTAAGTCTTCAATTTGCTTAGTCGAAAAGCCGGTATACCTTTTAATAAGTTCAATGTCCATATTGTCTTTAAGCATTTTTTTAGCTAGGATTAAAAGCTCATGTGCTTTACCCTTAATTTCAGCTTGAGCAATACCATCGTTATACCATGTTTTTAAACGTTCAGCTAACATAAACATACTTTGATCACCATCCTTTAAATCAACATTTTGGATAAATTGTTTTACTTTTTTTTCACCAACAATAGAAAGTAAAACACCTTTTGCATAACCGTATAGAATTTTTTGTTCATTTTTATCTAAAGTAGTTAAATCAATCATATCCATAATATCAAAAATTTCATTTGCATTAATAAACCTGTCCAACAAAACAATTTTATAAAATGCCCCTTTTTGATTAAGAAGTTCCTCTATTGAATATTTGTTCATATCTAATAAAATATACTCCCCAATTTTTACATTTTGACTGGCTAAAATTTTTTGACTAAGCTCACCTATGTATTTTTCTACATTCCATTTCCTTTGACCAGTGTAAACAATGATTGGAGTAATTACTTTATTACACCTTTGACCTTGAGAAATTTCTTTTACCAACTCCCTAGTATAATTAAGAATTCTAATAGGCATAATTGAGTTTACAGTAGATTGGTGCTCTATGAGGAAAATATTATCTTTATTTTCAACTTCACAAATCAAGTCTGAATCTTTGCTATGAAAAGTATCATCAATAAATTGAGCATCAATATACTTAATGTTGTCTGAAAGAATTGACTCAGTTAAATTAAGTTCATTATTAAGTAAATTAGACAATTCTAAGCTATGTCTTAACAATCCTCTAAAAGTAATATCATGGATATTTCTAGAATTTTTAGTATTTTGAAGCAATAACTTCACCTCCTTAATCTTATCGCTATTTCGTAAAAAAGTCAACCCTAAAAAGATATTTTGCAAAAATACAAAATAGACGATTAAAAATATTTAAAAATCTTTGGTAGTTAAAAAATCTTTTGTAGATGGGTGAAATATATTTAATGATTTATTACCTTAAGAAATAAAATGTAAGAAAAAATATAATTATTGAAATTAAGGTATTTAGTGTAAAAAAATAAGATAAAATTATAATACCACAGAATGGAAATAAAAGCAATAGGTAAATTGAAAAAATATGGAAAAATTAGATAAAATATAGCTCTAATGTCTTGATTTATTATGCTGATTATAGTATAGTAATGTTCAAAGACAATAAAAAAGCAGTGTTGGTGCTACTACCTTACATATAAGGGAATAGCTAAAAAGTGTAATTTAAAAAAGGATGAAATATGTATAATTTATTAGTTATATTATTTGCTAAAGTTTTGAATTTTTTTGCAAATATTCTATGCAAAATATTGCATAAAAATAATGGAAATTTACTTGGAAAAATAGTAAAAAAACTTAGCCCAGATATTTTAAAAAGTATAAAAATAGATTGCCCAGTTATTGCAGTAACCGCTACAAATGGCAAAACAACTACAAACAATGCAATTAGATATATGTTAGAGCAAAATGGCAAAAAAGTAGTAAGTAATAGTGAGGGCAACAATATGGAAACCGGCATAATTACAACTTTAATAAAGGCTTGTACTTTAACTGGTAAAATTAAAGCAGATTTTGTAACATTTGAAGTAGACGAAAGTTATGTGCCTGTGGTTTTCAAAAAAATTCCTTTAAGTACACTTGTTGTTCTAGACTTTTTTAGAGACCAATTGGATAGAAATGGCGAAGTTGAAAGTTTAATACTTAAAATAAATGAATTTTTAAAAACTTATGATGGAAATTTAGTATTAAATAATGATGACCCAAATGTTGCAAGACTTGGAAGAGCTAATGAGAACAATAAAAATGTGTATTACTTTAGTGTAGATAAATACAAATACGCAACAGAAAAAGAGGTAGAAGCGGGTGAGGGTAAGTTTTGTCCATTTGATAAAACAAGGCTTGAATATGAATACTATCAATACTCTCATATAGGCAAGTTCAAATGCCCAAAATGTGGATATGGTGAGGAAAACTTGTTCGCAGAAATAAAAGATGTGGACTTAGAGCAAAGAACATTTAAAGAAAACGGAATAACATATAAAACTTTAGCAAACAATATTTATACAGTATATAATTATGCTGCTGTAATTAGTGTTGCCAAATTATACAAGCTAGATGCAAAAGAAGCATTAAAAACATTCAAGCTAGATAATGGTAGAGCGGAAAATATAGAAGTAAATGGTTGTGAAACGATAATAAATTTAGCTAAAAACCCAACTGGAGCTAATGTATCATTAAGAACTTTAAATGAAGATCCGGAAGAAAAAGAATTATTATTTGTGCTAAATGATAAAGCAGCAGATGGACATGATGTATCTTGGATATGGGATATAAACTTTGAAGTAAAAAATGTAACAAGAATAGTCACTGCAGGAACAAGGGCATATGATATGGCAATAAGAATAAAAACAAGTGGCTTTGATGCAGATAAAATAGAGCCATATTTAGATTTAAAAGAGGCAGTACAAGCTTTGTATCGTACAAAGACAAAAAAATATGTAATTGCGAATTATACAGCGCTTCAACCAACAAGAAAGGAAATTTTTCAGTTGGGGACGGTCCTAAAATGAAAAAATTTTCGAAAAAGGACCGTCCCTAATCGAAAAAATTTTCGAAAAAGGACCGTCCCCAACTGAAAAAAATTTTCGATTTAGGACCGTCCCCAACTGAAAAAGGAGATATTGAATGAAAGAGTTAAAATTATTGTATTTGTACCCTGATATGCTTGAACTTTATGGAGATTATGGCAATATTCAGGTTTTAAAATATAGATTAGAAAAACGTGGCATTAATTTAATAATAGATAAGTATAGCATCGGTGATGATGCTCCAGATTTTGCTTCTTATGATATTGTTTTTGCAGGTGGTGGAGCAGATAATGAGCAATCTATACTTTCAAAAGATTTAATTAAATACAAGGATAGTATTAAAGATGCAGTAGAAAAAGGTGTATTTTTCTTACTAATTTGTGGTGCTTACCAACTCTTTGGCAAATATTATAAAGGTGTTGAAGGCAATATTATTCCAGGGTTAGAAGTTTTTAATTATTATACAGTTGCAGAGCCTGACAGAAAGAAAAGATGTATTGGAAATATTGTTTTAAGTGTAGACTTAAATAAATTTAAAAATAGAAGTCAAACAAATAATGGAGTAAACAAAAGCTTCGAAAACAATAATGAAGAAAATAGCAATTTAGAAAAAAGTATTAAAGCAGAAACAAATAAATTTGAAACTGAAGTAATAGGATTTGAAAATCACGGTGGACAAACTTTTGATATTGAATCACCATTTGGCAAAGTCTTATATGGTAATGGAAATAAATTTGGAGATACAGAAGAGGGTTACTTTAAGCAAAATGTAATTGCCACATACCTTCATGGCCCACTTTTGGCTAAGAACCCTAAGATTAGCGATTATATTATTTCTTATTGTTTAGAAAGAAAATACAATGAAAAAATAGAAATTGAAAAACTTGATGATAGCTTTGAAGAAAAATGTAGAGAGCAGCTGCTTGAAAAGTTTTTAAAAGAGAAAATGTAGGATAGTTACAGCTTAGCAATATAAATATTACAAAGAGCAATATACATTCTTTAGCCGCTAAAAGCGTAAGCCAATATATTGCTCTTTTTAATATACCTATACTATAACTTAATACAATTTAATAATAGAGTGTAGCACGCTATCATCTTGACTTTTCAAAACAACAGTATATACGTCATTATCTTTATATAAATAAGATTTAACAACATCACCATATTTTAATTCTCTTTTGTATAGTATTTCTACATTATTTAATTCATCACCATCATAAATATCTTCGGGTAAAAGTTCATAAGCAATGTTTAAATAATTTAAGTTATGTACGTGCTTGTTTAGGTCCAAATCAAATCTACGAATTTTGTATGTGTCAGATGTAATTGGAGCAGATGTAGGCTCAGTTAATTTGGGAACATCTTCAATTCCAAAAACAGATTCATCATGAAAGCCACCATAAATTTCTTTTAAATTGTCGGGCATTTTGGCAATTTTTCCCTTAGTAGTGTCTACTAAGCACCATTTTGATGTTGCGATTGCGCACAATTCATTTTTAGCATTATATATTTTAAAATCTCTTAAAACAAATAATTTCGTAATGGATCTTCCCCAAGTTTGAATGCGAATGTTTTCTTCTCCACCAATTCTTTTTAAAACTTTAAGTTTCCAATTTAAAAGTACCCAAGTTAAGTTATATTTTGAAATATCTGTAAAAGTAAAATGAACGTAAGAACTGTGTCTTCCGGCTATATTTTCTAAAATAGATAATATTGATTTATTTGTTAAAACATCGTGAATTCCAGTTTGCGCAAAACTGGTTGTGTATGTGTCTTCAAAAATTCCATTTTCTAATTTTGGTTGTGATAACATTTTTGCCTCCTATATATGAAAATTATTTGTATTATAACACAATTTTACAAAATGTGCTATAATAGTGAAAAAAATTATATCTAGCACAAAAATTAAAAGAAAAGGAAATAGAATGATTGAAGAAATGAAAGAACTAGAAAAATGTGAAATTTGTCCAAGAAAATGTAAAGTAAATAGATTAAAAGAAGAAAAGGGTTTTTGCAAATTAGGAGTAGAAGTAAAAGTAGCTTTAGTTTCATCACATGACTTTGAAGAGCCATGCATAAGTGGAATTGGAAAAGATACCAAGTCATCTGGTACAGTATTTTTTAGTAATTGCAATTTGAGGTGTGTATTTTGTCAAAATCATGAAATAAGCGCGGGCGGTAAAGGCAAGGTTATTACAATAGAAAGACTCGCTGAAATTTTTTTAGAAGAGCAAGAACGAAAAGTTAATAACATAAATCTAGTTACCCCAACAATGTACGCTTATCAAATAATAGAGGCTATAAAAATTGCCAAAGCAAAAGGATTACATATTCCTATAATTTATAACTCAAATGGCTATGAAAATGTGGAAACAATAAAGGCGTTAAATGGCTATATTGATGTATATTTGCCAGACTTAAAGTATTATGCAAATGAATTAGCAATAAAATATTCATCTGCTCCAAATTATTTTGATATAGCTACAAGGGCAATAAAAGAAATGTATGCACAAGTTGGAGGTCCTCAATTTGATGAAAATGGCATCATACAAAAAGGTGTAATTATTAGACATTTGATTTTGCCAAATCATGTGCAAAATACAAAAAGAATTTTAAAGTGGATAAAAGAAAATATGCCTGAAGATATTTACGTAAGTGTTATGGCTCAATATTTTCCAACATATAAGGCAAAAAATATGGATGAGCTAAATAGAAAAATAAATATAAAAGAGTATAGAGAAGTAGAAAATTATTTGTATGCTTTAGATTTAAAAAATGGCTATATGCAAGATTTAGGCAAGCATGAGGAAGAGTATGTGCCAAAGTTTGACTTTAGAGGTGTAGAATAAAATCTTTATTTGTTGGTGTAGTGTTACAATTGATGTGAAACAAAATCTTTATTTGTTGACCTATTGCAAAATACCCAAAAAAGTGCTATAGTAATAGGGTACACATTGGGGTATCGCCAAGTGGTAAGGCATCGGACTCTGACTCCGACATTCCTAAGTTCGAATCTTAGTACCCCAGCCAAAGATACTTTATACGAACACAATGTGTTCAAATATGGGGAGTAATGACAGCCAAAGAATTAATTGAAAAAAATGCGAATATTTTTGTGAAACTACTGAAAAACCGTCAGCACCTAAAACAGGGTCGAAAAAGACAATGCAAACTGTCGCTTTTATGCATTGTCTTTTTATATTATATGTCAATTATTTTTTTATATTCTTGACGAACTTTCAAAAATAAAATTTTTTAAAGGAGAGCAAATGGATAAACAATCGGAACTTACAAAACTACAAAAAGATGAAGATAAAATTTTAATAGCAAAAGTTATGGATAAGTTAAAGTTTGCAGAAAATAGAAATAGAATAGAATCAACAGATTTTTTGGACTTACGAGAACAAGCTATTGTAAAAGAAATGCTAGAGCTAAGAAAAAGCAGTAATTATAAGTCTTGGGGTGGCTATGCTGATGCTGAAAGGAATATTATAGTTTTTTCTAATAATTTAGAATATATAAAACAAGAAGAAATAAACAATTTACTATCTATTATAAGAATAACTTTACCAAATAATTTAAACGGACAATATGAACATAGAATTTATTTAGGCGGACTAATGAAACTTGGAATTAGGAGAGAAAAAATAGGAGATATAATTGTAAGAAAAGATGGCGCAGACATTATTGTTAAAAGTGATTTAGCTGAATATTTGAAAAATAACTTGCAAGGATTAACAAGGTTTCAAAAGTCAAATATAGAAATTAAAAATATAGAAGAACTTATTTATATAAAGCCAGAAAAACAAGTAATAAAAATAAATGTTCCATCTATGAGGCTTGACTGCATAGTTGGAGAACTTGCAAGATGTTCAAGAAATGATGCAAATAAATATTTAGAAGAAGAGAGAGTTTTTGTGAATTTTAAAGAAGAAATAAGATCTTCAAAAAACGTAAACGAAGGAGATTTTATTACCATAAGAGGAAAAGGAAGATTTAAAATTAGCAAAATTTTGGGTACTACAAAAAAAGGACGTATTTCATTGGAAATAGAAAAATAATATAAGTAAAACTATTAGATATCAATGGTTTTAAAAAAATTTTTTGGGAGGTAATTAATTGTGGATGAAGCGCAAATAGAATCAATTGTTGATGAACTAAAATACTTTGTTTATATAGATGAAGAAGATAAAACGAATAAAGAAATTATTTTGGAACATTTTGACGAGGTTTTAGAATATTGTGATAGATATATAGTATCTGAATTTTTAGTAAAAGAAGCTGTATATGACCCAGCTTTTGATGATTACATTACAGAAAATTTCACAAAATTAGTTTCATATATTCCTACATACAATATAGACAAATTTTTAGGAACTATAACTGAATTTAACCCAAATGTAATTTTGCAAAACATGGATGAAATAATATCAGAAGATAACATACATAATTTTTGGAGCATTTTTATATCTATTAAAGGAAGAAATGAAGACGTTGATAGGCAATTAAATCAAAAACTTAAGAGTGGTAGCAATTATTTTGAAAAAGCTTTAATATATCAATATTTGGACAAGCAAAGGATACAAAATTTTAATGGAGCAGTATTACCAAGTCCAAGTGAAAAAGACTGGGGAAAAGTTCCTGATTTTGAAAAATCTGCAGATGAAGAAAAAACTGCTGATGAAGAAAAATCTGCTGACAAAGAAAAATCAACTGATGAAGAAAGCGTTTTTGACCAGAAAAATGTTAACAATAAAGAAATAAACATTTATGCAAAAACATTGAGTTATGTAATAAGAGAAACTCTTGATGAAACACATACAGATTATACAGACATAAAATATATAGATGAAGGAGTTTTTTCACAAGTTTATCAAATAGGAAATAAGGTTTTAAAAGTAGGTAGTGAATTACATAAATATAATATACCAAATCATAGAAGGCTTCTACAGCCTCTTATTAGAGCAAATTATACATTAGGCAATGGAAAAGTGTTTAGCAGTTTTCAATTACTTCCTTTGGGAGATACATATTTTTCAAAAGAAGAAAAAACAGATGACAAATTATATGAAATATATAAAGAGTGTAGAAAAGATGGTATTGTTTTATTAGACATAAAGTGGGAAAATATGTGTAAACTTTTATCAGATAATGTAACAACTTGGAAAGGTAAAAAAGTTAATATAAGCCCAGCTTCTGTGGGACTTGAAGGAGAAATGAAAGGCACTCCGCTAAAAAAAGGAGATATTGTATATTCTGATTTAGATTTTGTGTATAAAGAAAATGATCCGAGTATTCCTTGGATAAAAATGTCAGATGAATGTAAGGTATTTGAGGACAGGTATCAAAAAGAATTGGAAAAGGCAACTATGGAAATTGACGATAGATAAAAATGTAGCAACTTAAGTATATTCATAGGGTATAAAAAATTTTTTTATGGAAATAATTTGTATAACATAATTACAATCTAAATATGTTTTATAAGCATTTGAATATGTAATTTTAAAAAGGAGGGTAATATGTATACAGATTATATTGAGAGCATAGAAGGGATGCAAGTTTTAGATTCAAGGGGAAACCCTACACTTCAAGTTAGAGTTACTTTGGAAAGTGGAGTAGAAGGCGTGGCAATGGTTCCTTCTGGTGCTTCTACTGGTAGTTATGAGGCAGTGGAACTAAGAGACGGAGATATGCAAAATTTTAATGGCATGGGTGTAAACAAGGCTGTTGAAAATGTTAATAAAAAAATAGCAAAAACAATAATTGGTGAAAATGTATTTGAGCAAAAGTATATTGATGAGCAAATGATAAAATTGGATGGTACTCCAAATAAATCTAAACTAGGAGCCAATAGCATTTTAGGAGTATCTTTAGCAGTTGCAAGAGCAGGAGCAAATAGCTTGCAGTTGCCACTATATAAATATTTAGGAGGGATAAATGCATATAAAATGCCACTACCTATGATGAATATATTAAATGGTGGTAAGCATGCAAATAATAACCTAAATATACAGGAATTTATGATTGTTCCTGTTGGTGGAAATAGTTTTAAAGAAATGCTGCAAATGTGCACAGAAGTGTATAAGGTACTAAAAGAAGTACTTAGAAAAAAAGGTTTGGCAACGTCGGTAGGTGATGAAGGTGGTTTTGCTCCAGACTTAGAAAACGATGAAGAAGCTATTGAGTTAATATTAGAGTCAATTAAAAAAGCAGGTTTTAAGGATGGAAAAGATTTTAAATTAGCACTGGATGTTGCTAGCTCAGAAATGCATGAATCAGCAAAAAAGATAAATAAAGAAGGATATTACTTTTGGAAAACTGATATTTATAAAACTAAAGCCGAGATGATTGATTTTATAGTAAATTTGGCTAGCAAATATCCAATTATGTCAATAGAGGATGGGCTAGGCGAGGATGATTGGAAATCTTGGAAAGAGCTTACAAAAAGAATAGGAGATAAAATACAGCTTGTGGGAGATGATTTGTTTGTTACAAATCCACAAAGACTTAGAAAGGGTATTGATGAAAATGTGGCAAATGCTATTTTAATTAAGCCTAATCAAATAGGAACATTGACTGAAACTTTAGAAACTATAAATTTAGCTAAAGAAAATGGATATAAAACAATTATTTCTCATCGCTCTGGAGAAACAGAAGATACTTTTATAGCTGATTTAGCGGTGGCAGTTAATAGTGGACAGATAAAAGCTGGAGCACCTTGTAGAACAGACAGGGTGTGCAAATATAATAGACTTTTAAATATAGAAAATGAAATGTAAAAATTTATACAGTATAATTTGCAAAAATAATGAAAATATAAAGTGAATAAAAAGAAAGGAGGGGTTAGCGCCCCTCCTTAGTGTTACGGTATAAAAGTTTTGAAATCACCCAAACGACTGCAGCAAAAGCCAAACATATCAAAATAGAAATAGTAAGTACCTTAGGGTAAACTTTTACAACAGAAAAGTTAATACCAGAATCAACTGAGATTACTTTGCCTTTTTCAAATTTAAATGTTAGGCTTGGAGTCAATGGCTTGTCAGTGTTCACAACGTTAACGGTGTGTTGCGAATAGCTGGAAACTTGAATATTATCATCAGCACTGTAATTTCCAGTTTC
This sequence comes from uncultured Clostridia bacterium, assembly GCA_944393465.1. Taxonomy (GTDB): domain Bacteria; phylum Bacillota; class Clostridia; order TANB77; family CAG-508; genus CAG-793. The sequence goes on along the minus strand of CALYAG010000011.1, from coordinate 46,539 downwards.
ATAAAATTGAGTAGCAATGCTTTGATAACTTGTAGTCTCCTCCTGTGTAAGCCCTTCTGGCGTAGATGCTGTTAAAAACAGACACACCATTAAGCCAACTGCAATGCCTATTACTAAGCAATAGGCAAATAATTTGGATGTAAACTCATGTTGCCGTTCTTCCATACTTATCCCTCCAAAATGTATGGTGTAAAAAACACGTGTAATTTATTATACATCTTTTTTTACCAAAAAACAACTATTTTTCTAAAATTAATTAACATAAATAGATCATCTTAAATTATTTATATTAATTTACATAAACAAATTATCTTGCTTGAAAAATTAAAGAATATATGCTATAGTATCCGTATTAGATTAAATAATAAAAATTAATTTAGAAAGGTTTAAGATAATGAAAGAAAAACTTACAAAAATAGTAAAAAAAGTATGTACAAAAGAAGTATTGTTTTATGTAATATTTGGTGTATTTACTACAGTAATTAACTTAGGAGTATTTTATGTATTAACAGATTTATTAAACTGGAATGATAATTTGTCAAATGTAATAGCTATTATTACGGCAGTATTATTTGCATATTTTACAAATAAAGATTTGGTATTTCATTCAGAAGCCAAAACTATGAAGACAAAGTGGAAAGAATTTGCTAAGTTTATTTCAGGTAGAGCATTTACAATGATAATAGAATGGGTAGGTGGAGCTCTTTTGTTTTTAACACCTATGCCACAAATGGTATCAAAATTAATAGTAACTGTTGTAGTAGTAATATTAAACTTTTTTATAAGTAAATTTTTTGCATTTAAAAAAACGAAGAAATAATCGGAGTGTGTAAATTAGAACCATCCAAGTTGACAAACGCCAACAAGAAAAGGAGATGATTATATGGTAAATAATAAGTTTATATTTAAAGACTATTCTGCAAATGAAAACAACTCAAAGTGGAATCAAATGATAAAAAGAGAACAACAACTTTACTCAAAACCAGGTGACATACGTTCACCATTTGAGAGAGATTTTAATAGAATTTTACATTCAAATGCATATAATAGGCTAAAACATAAAACTCAGGTATTCTTTTCACCAGAAAATGACCACATTTCAACAAGAATAGAACATGTTAATTATGTGGAGTCTATAAGTTACACTATTGCAAATTATTTGGGGCTAAACAGTGAACTTACTAGAGCAATAGCTTGTGGACACGATGTGGGTCATGGACCTTTTGGGCATAAAGGAGAAAGAATTATTTCTGAAATTTCAAAAAGAGAATTAGGCAAACCTTTTTGGCATGAACAAAATGGACTTAACATAGTGGATGATGTGGAGCTTTTAGACGATTATGAAGGTAACAAGCAAAACCTAAATTTAACATATGCTGTAAGAGACGGTATAATTTCGCATTGTGGTGAAATAGATGAAAATAGCATAAAGCCTAGAGATGCGGCAATAGACTTAAATGATTATACAAAGCCAAATGAATATGCTCCTTTTACATGGGAAGGTTGTATAGTAAAAGTATCGGATAAAATTTCTTATTTAGGAAGAGATATTGATGATGCAATAGAAGAAAATTTTTTTACAGAGGATATGCTAGACGAACTATCAGAAATAACAGGCATAGCCAGTAGAACCAGCAATTCTGCTATAATCAATACTTTGGTAACAGATATTTGTGAAAATTCTTCTCCAGAAGATGGAATAAGACTTTCAAAAAATGCTGTAGAAATGATGAATAAACTAAAGGCTTTTAACTACAAATACATTTATGGTGCAAAAAGAATGACACCATCAAATAAATATTTTGAATTAGTTATAAATCAAATATTTGATATTTTAAATGATGCTTATGATGGGGCAAATACACCAAATAAGATTATGAATATGGCAAAATTCTATCCAAACTTAATGAACAATTTTTATAGTTGGATAGAAAAATATTGGAATTTTGGAAAACGTGAAAGACTAAAAAATAAAGTAATTTTTGATATTGATAAAAAAGAAGATTATATTCAAGCAATTATTTATTATATATCTGGCATGACGGATAAGTTTGCAGTTGATATGTATAATGAAATTATACATTTTTAAGACGCTGTCAAAGGGGACGGTTCTGATTGACACAATTTTGTGTCAATCAGAACCGTCCCCTTTGTCAACTATTTGGTGGAGGTGGCGAGAGTTGAACTCGCGTCCAATTATTTTTCCATATTTACTTCTCCGAGTGCAGTTTGTTTATAATTTTCTAAATAAAATAGCAAACAAACAAAACATTTTATTTATATCCATTTAAAGTACCCATTGCTTAAGTGGAATAAGCAACTTCGTTTCCTACTTTAGTCGGCGCCTTATTCCAAGCAGTAGGCTCTTGGGTAAGGCGACGCTGCAATTAGGCAGCGTAAGCTAATTCTCTATCGTTAGCCTTTATATTTAATTTGCTTGATTTAAAGTGGCCAAAGCAACCATCCACTACTCGCTATAAATATTTCTAAATAACTGTCGAAACCATTTACACCCCCGTGTAAATTTTTGTGCGTTAAAAACATTGCACAATTAGACTATTTTTTAGACTACACTTATTATTATACTATATTATATGAAAAATAGCAAATAAAATTGCCCAAAATTATGGTAAACTATGAATTTATATGATATAATTATGTTGATTTATGAGAATATATAGAAAAAATTAGATATGAATTATTTTTCAAATAGACTTATGCTTTTGGAAAGGAAATAATAATTATGAATAAAAGAGTTTTATTAGGTATGAGTGGAGGAGTAGATAGTTCGGTATCAGCTATTTTACTTAAAGAGCAAGGCTATGATGTAATAGGAATGAGTATGTTGTTATGGGGTGAAAGTACTAAAAATGCCTCAGATGCCAAAAAAGTATGTGAAAAATTAAAAATTCCATTTAAGTTTATAGATTTAAAAAGTGAATTTAAAAGATATGTCATCGAAAAATTTGTAGTTGGATACAGAAGTGGAGCAACACCTAATCCATGCATAGAATGTAATCGATTTATGAAATTTGGAATAATGTATGAAATGGCAAAGGAACTTAATTGTGATTATTTGGCTACAGGTCATTATGCACAAATTGTTTATGATAATAATTATAATGCAAATGTGCTAAAAAAGGCAAATAACTTAAAAAAAGACCAAAGTTATGTTTTATATAATATTAAAAAAGAATTGCTAGACCATATTATTTTTCCTTTGGGTAAATTTGATTCTAAAGATGAAATAAGAAAAATAGCAGTAGATCATGGTTTAGAGGTTGCAAATAAGCCAGATAGTGAAGATATTTGCTTTATTGAAAATGGGGATTACAAAGAATTTTTAGAAAGCTATGCAAAATTTAAACCAAAAGAAGGAAATATTGTTGATAAAAAAGGCAATATTTTAGGAAAGCATACAGGTTTATATAAATATACCATAGGGCAAAGAAAAGGTTTAGGAATATCAAATTCTGTACCATTATTTGTAATAGGATATAATAAATTAAAAAATGAATTAATTGTAGGTGAAGAAAACGAACTTTACAATAAAACTTTACTTGCATGTGATATAAATTGGCTTGTTGATAATATAGAAAAAGGAATGAAAGTGGAAGCAAAAATAAGATATGCTGCTGAACCAAAACCTGCCAAATTGGTATTACTTCCAAGAAATTATGCAAGAGTAGTTTTTGATGAACCTCAAAGAGCTATTACACCAGGGCAGGCTATAGTATTTTATAATGGTGATATTGTTCTTGGTGGAGGAAAAATATTATCACTTTAATTAAGATATTGACAATAAAAATAAATTTAACTATAATCACAGTAGCAAATAGTTTTATAAAGAAAGGATTACAAGATGGCTAAAGGCATGAAAAAGAAAAATAAAATAGCAAAAAATGAAGAAATAAAAGAAGAGGCAGAATTAAATAATAAAAAAGTAAAAAAGCACAAAAAATTTAATGTTAAGAAAAATCTTGGTAGATTAGTAGCTTTAATAATAGTTATATGCATGTTACTAGCTTCTTCAGCAACATTAATATTTTATTTAATGTGGTACTTGCAATAGTTTTAGACAAAAAATTTAATTAGATAGCTTTTGTTAAAGGTAAATTCAATTAGACTAAAGGTTTATAGGTAAAGCCTTTACTTAAAAACCTAAATAAAAAAAGGAGTTTTAATATATTCAAAAATCATATATCATAAAGTTTACGTTGCTAAACAAATGAATATATTTAAAAATTAAAAATGTTTGAAAATATATCAAATTTTAAATTCGATTTTGCTGAATACATTAGTGATTTGAGTTCACATCCTTGGCAAATAGTTACTTTTGTTTTAGATATAACAATAGTTGTATTTTTGCTAGTATATTTTATAAAAGTAGCTAAAAAATCAAGAGTTTGGCAGTTAATAAAGGGAATAGTTTTACTTATAATTATTACAGTTTTAAGTAATTTGCTTGATTTAAGACTATTGTATTTTATACTAACTTCATTTATGAGTTATGGAGTTATTGCACTTTTAATTATTTTTCAACCAGAACTTCGCAGAGCAATAGAGCAACTTGGCTCAAGCACATTTTCAAAATTATTTGGAATAGATAAAAGTTTGAGAGATAAAACAAAAGAAGATATTTACAAAGTAGTTATTGCAGCAGAAGAGATGGCTAAATCAAAAACAGGTGCTTTAATAGTATTTGAAAGAGATATCAAAATACAAGATATTATAGAAACAGGAATAAAACTTGATGCAGAAATATCTCCTCAAGTGCTTGTTAATATATTTGTTCCAAAAACACCACTTCATGATGGAGCAGTTGTAATTAGCAATAACAAAATAACTGCAGCAGCTTGCATATTGCCACTCGCAGATGACAAAGATATTGCAAGGGAGCTTGGCACAAGACATAGAGCAGCAATAGGAATATCAAAAGAATCTGACGCAATAGCAGTAGTAGTATCAGAAGAAACAGGAAAAATATCAATTGCAAAAGATGGTACATTAATTGCAGATGTTAAAGAAGATGCACTTAAACGTATTTTAATCAAAAACTTGGTTACTGCTAGGTTTGGCTCAGAACAAAGAGTTAGTAAAATTAGCAAAATGAAAGAAAAATGGGCAAGCAGAAAATCTAAGAAAACTAATGAAACTAAAGAATAATATAATTCAAGGCAGGGTGTCTGTAAGAGGCGCCCTGCTATATGTAATGATTATAAAGTTGTAAAAAATTTTGATAAAAGATAAAATAAAAACTTGAAAGTAAGCGGAGAGTAAGAAATGCGAAATATAAAATTAACAATAGAATATGATGGAAAAGACTTTAATGGTTGGCAAAAGCAACCTAATAAACTTAATATTCAAGGAGAGATTGAAAGGGCAATAGAAGAAGTAACAGGAGAGAAGGTAGACTTAATTGCTTCTGGAAGAACAGATGCAGGAGTACATGCATTGGGCCAAGTTGCCAATTTTAGATTAGAAAAAGATTTTCCAATAGAAAAAATACCATATGCATTAAATTCAAAACTAAAAAAATCTATTAGAATAAAAGAAGCAGAAGTTGTACCTGAAAAATTTCATAGTAGATATACTTGTAAAAAGAAAACATATAGATATGTAATAAATAATTCTGTTCAAGGAACTGCCATCTATAGATATTTGCAATATCATTTTCCAGAAAAATTAGACGAAAATAAAATGAATGAGGCAGTAAAATATTTAATTGGTGAACATGATTTTAAATCATTCAAAGCAAGTGGCACAAGTAGCAAAAGTAGTGTAAGGACAATATATGATGCCAAAGTTACAAGAAATGGAGAAATAGTAACAATAGAACTTACTGGTAATGGCTTTTTATACAATATGGTTAGAATAATTGCTGGAACCCTAGTAGATGTAGGTATAGGAAAAATAGAACCCTCTGATATAAAAGAAATATTGGAGGCAAAAGATAGGCTAAAAGCAGGAAAAACATTGCCACCAATGGGACTATATTTGGTTAATGTGGAGTACAATGCTATTAATTAATAAGATTCTTTTTGACACCAAAAAACAAATTTATACTTAATCGCCAAACAATATATCTATTTTCACATTCTCGGCGCGGGTCGCTGCTGCTTAAGCCTTGAGAATGAAAAATAGATATATTGCTTTGGCTTTTATTTTTATTTATGTCAAAAAGAATCATTTTTATTGACACAAATTATGAGCAATTGACATAAAATATACAAGGGGATAATATGGATATAATTTTATTTTTCTTTATATTTCCTATAGCGACAATCATATTTGCAATTGCTCTACAAAAAATACTTTGTAATCCATACTTAGTATCAGCAATTGTTCTTGCAATTTTCTTGATTGTAACATTTACTGTATATGGTGTAAGTTTCTTAATAGCAGCATTTATTTATGCGATTATAGCCCTAATTACGGCATACATTGTTAGCATCTTCTGCAGAATAGCTAATAGGTCTATAGAAATAAATTTTATAGATAACACATCCTGTTGCAATAACGGCAATTCAAGAACAGGCGAAGGCAGGGGCTCATCATGTAATAATGACGGCTGTAATTCAAATAATAGTAGACAAGGTAGAAGCGGAAACAATTGGAATTGTGGATGTGGCACATTATGCAATGGAGACCCTAATACAACTGCTTGCAGAACTTGTGCTTGCCAAAGACAATTTAGAAATTGCTTAAGAAGAGTGTAGGAAATTTTTTAGAATTATGTTGACATTGGTATAAAAAGGTAGTATAATGATTATACTGTTAATGTAATATTTTATAATATTACTAGAGGAAATCCCTAAGCCTAAATGTTAGGGTATGATGAAGAGGAGATCCCTAGCCTTATACTAGGAATAGTATTAAAATAGGGTATATGTAAAGAGGAAATCCTTAGCCTTGTATTTTAAAGTACTAAAATAGGGTAAAAGAGTAGGGGCAAAAGCTCCTACTCTATGCTTTTATAAGATAAAAATTGTAAATTTTGCTTCTATCTCAATGCTAAGTTGTTTATTGTAATATTAAAATGAAAGGAAATAGTTGGAATTGGAAAAACTTAAATTTTATAGAATAGATATAAATTATATTAAATATTTATATCAGTTTGATAAAAGAGTACAATATAATAAAAATAGGGAAGATGAATATACCAAAAGAAGAGTTTATTTGGGAATTGTAATGCAGGTTAATGACATAAATTATTTTGTACCACTAGAGCATCCAAGACCGGAACATCAAAAAATAAAAAATAATATTTTTATTTTTAAGATACATAGGGGAAGGTATGGTATGCTTGGTCTGAATAATATGATACCAGTAAGAGAATCAGAATTAATTAAATTTGATATAAATAGTGAAAAACAAAGATATAAACAAATATTGATAAGTCAATATCATTTTTGCAATAAACATATAAAAGAAATTAAAAACAAAGCAATGGAAACATATAATAAAAGCTTAAATAATAAATTTTTTAAAAAAGTTTGTTGCAATTTTAAATTATTATTTGATGTTCATAGGTTTAATTGTAGCAGCAATCTTTGGCATCATGTATCTCGGCAGTATACTCTTGTAAATAAATGATTTCATTCTTGGTGATTTCCTACAATATTGGTTAAATGTAACCTATATTGTAGGAAATTTTCAGTAGGGGACGGTCCTAAATCGAAAATATATTTTCGATTTAGGACCGTCCCCTACTGAAAAAATTATTTTAGCTCCACAATTGTTACACCATAGTCGCCTTCACCATAGCCTGCAATTCTGTATGAACTAACATATTTAGATTTCTTTAAGTAATTGTGTATTCCTTCACGTAGCTTGCCAGTGCCTTTGCCGTGAATTACTCTAACTTGTTTTAAATGAGCCATTGTGCAGTTATCTAAATATTTATCAAGTGCCATTACTGCAGTATCAATGTTTTCTCCAATAAGATTTATCTCAGGTGATACGTCATATGCAGAAGTATTTGAAATATGCACAGAAGATTTGGTATGTGTATTAGACTTAGCTAAATTTTTAGCATTTCCTAATTTTTGCCCACTTGGTTTATTTGTTTCTTGATTGTTTAATTTTAACAAAACACTTAAATCTAAGCCTTGACTTGATTCAGTTTCTTTTAAATCAGCGTTTAATTTATTTCTTAATTGGTTTGCTTTTTTCAAATCTTTTGAGCCTAATCCATTTAATTCTCTTATTACTCTATTAGCTTCATCTTTTGCATCTTGCAATATTTCTCTAGCTTGTTTTTTAGCTTTTTCAACTTTTTCCTCTTCATGGGCAAGTCTATCTGATACTTGTTTTTCAAGAGATTTTCGTAATAGAGTAACTTGATTTAAGTTTTTTTCTTCTTCTTTTTTCAAATTTTCTATGGAAATTCTGTCATCATAAATTTCTTTCATTAAAGTTTCAACATCTGTATCAGGTTTTTCCATTAAATTATTTGCTCTATCTAAAATAGATTGTTTGAGTCCTAAACGTTTACTTATGGCAAAAGCATTACTTTTACCAGGAATACCTATAAGCAAGTGGTATGTAGGTTCTAATTTTTCTATATCAAATTCACAACTTGCATTTTCAAATCCATCATGTGTTATACAATAATTTTTTATTTCATGATAATGGGTTGTAGCAACAGTTATAGCTCCTTGGTTATGGAAATATTCAAGAAGTGCTAAAGCTAAATTAGCACCTTCAATTGGGTCAGTACCAGAACCTAATTCATCAACCAAAACTAAACTTTTATTATTTACTTTTTCTACAATTTTTACAATATTAGTCATATGGCTAGAAAATGTACTTAAAGATTGCTCAATACTTTGTTCATCACCAATATCTGCAAATATATTTTCGAATATTTTAACAGTAGAATTCTCTTCCGCCGGTATAAATAAGCCAGACTGAGCCATAAGGCAAAGTAAACCTACAGTTTTTAAACTAACAGTTTTTCCACCAGTGTTTGGACCAGTAATAACTAATGTAGTAAAGTCCTTGCCAACATAAATATCTATTGGAACAACTTTATCTTTGGGAATTAGAGGATGTCTTGCTTTAATCAAATTTATTTCATTTGAAATTATAGGTAAATTTGCTTCCATTTCTATAGCAAGTTTGGCTTTTGCGTTTATAAAATCAAGCTTAGAAATAATTTCAACATCTTTTTCTATTTGATAAACAATAGGGAAAAGTAAGCCAGAAAGCTCGCTCAAAATTCTTTCAATCTCTTTGTTTTCTTCTAAACTTAAATTATTTATTTTATTATTAATCTCAAAAACAGCCATTGGCTCAATGTAAACGGTAGAGCCACTACTTGATGTATCATGAATAAAGCCCTTTACAAAGCTCCTGTATTCATCTTTTACAGGAATAACGAATCTACCATCTCTAATAGTAATAACTTGATCCATTATGTACTTGCTATTTGCATGCATAACTTGATTTAGTTTATTTTTAATGTCACTTTCTAAAGATTTCTTACTGTTTCTAATGCTATAAAGTTTTTGAGAAGCATTGTCAGCAATAGTATCTTCAGAAATAATGCACGAGCTTATTTTATTTTCAATATCTTTATTTGAATAAAGCATAGAAAAATAATCTTTGATAGTAGGTAATGGTGTTTCCAAATCTTTAATATATTCAGTAAGTTCTCTTGCAGTTCTTAAAATATTACACATTTCAAGCAACCCTTTTGCAGATAATGAAAGAGAGCTCTTTAAGCTTTTTATAAGAAAACTTACATCATCTATTTGTGAAATAGGTAGTTCTCCTTTTATATTTCTAATCTGCAAACATTCATTAGTCTCATTAAGCCAAGACTTAACTTCCATAGTTTTTGAAGAAGGCTCTAAGCTTAAAGCTAAGTTATTTCCTCCAAATGTTTGTGTATATTTTGCTAAATTCTCACGTATATTATTAAATTCTAATTTGTCTAAATTAAACATTGTGATTGTTCCTTTCGCTTGTATATTAGGCATTATACAATAAAAATGGCGAAAATACAATTTTTTGTAGGAAAATAATAAAAATTTCAAATGGCGATTGACAAATACAAAAATTAAATGTATAAAAATAATATAGAATGAAGAAAAAATAAAATAGGAAAGGTAAAATGCAAACATGAAAATCGCTGAAAGCCTTGCGGCTGTACACACACACACACACACACACACATGTAATTTAGTTGACGAAAAAATAATAGAACATAGAATAAGAACTATGCTTTTTAGACGAACCTAAAATGTCTAATTAGGCATAGTTTTTTTGCGTTCAAGAAAAAAGGAGGTATAGCAATTATACTAGTTGCAGTAATAATAGCCATAGTTATAACAACGAGTATAGTGAACAACAGTCAAGTAGCAAATGAAGGCTATGCTGCAACAACAGCAAATGGAGATTCAGAATTAATAGCAAATTATATTAAAAAAGGAATAACAATAGGAGGGGTAACAGGAAAGTTAGAGAGCCTAAATACATTTGATGCGACTGCCAAACCTGAAGATATAGCAATGGGAAAAACAGCATATGTAAAGGGCAAGAAAATAACAGGCACAAGAGTAGAGCCAATATCTAATGAAGATTTACAAATAAGTGCAGGCAATGTGTATTATGCAGATTTAAATAGTAGTGGCGAAATAACAGTAGATGGAGTAATATTTGCCGATTTAGCAGGAAAAGAAGAAAGTGGACAATGGCGGAGTGGATTTTGGAACATTTACAATACCAGACGGAACAAGCTTAAATTTTAAACAGTACTATATAAAGGGAGAATATACAGACTCACATTTTGGAACAGGAAAAGTAATAGCACCAATTGAAGGAAATGATGAAAGCAAAAATGATAGATTTTATGTAATGGCATTAAATAATATAGATTCAAGTACACATTATTGGTATTATAATGCATATGGAAAGTTAGACAATATAATTGCTTATACAAAAAACGATTTTGGAGAAGGAAGAGAAAATACAGAATATGTAAATAATAAATGGAACGATTCAAGTTTGCCTTGGGGAGCACATAATAGTAATGATATGTGGGGACTAATACAAGATGAAATAGCAGAAGGATGGTTTGTACCATCAAAATCAGAATGGGCAGCATTTGGGGCAGCATTTGATATTACAAGCAGTAATTATCCTACATTTGGACTTAGCAACAACTACTGGTCTTCTTCGCAGTTCGATACGAGCAACGTTTATGAGGCAAACTTTTTCTTCGGCAACATCAGACGCAACATCGCGAACGGTACCCTCTACGTTCGCCTAGCCACGACTTTCTAAAAATATATGAAATATATTTCAAGCCAAAAGCTACCTTAGGCAGCCCAAGCGAAGCTTGTGGCATAAAGTAGCTTTGCTTATTTTTGTTAAAAAAATAATTTTTTCTAAAAATACTCTACTATTTTGCTATAAATCGTGATATAATTTGTAGAAAGTAAAAATTTTATAGGAGATTGTTTTATGGCAAATATAAATTTTTTAGAAAATGAAGTTACAGAATTCAAAAAAACAACTGGAGAGTTGAAAGAAAGTATAATTTCCATAGTTTCAATATTAAATAAGCATCAAAGTGGAAGATTATATTTTGGTATAAAAGATAACGGAGAAATAATTGGACAAGATGTGTCAAGCAAGACTATTAGAGAAGTATCAAAAGCAATATCTGAAAATATAGAGCCCAAAATATACCCAGCTGTGAATAAAATTAAACTAAACGGTAAAGAATGCATATTAGTTGAATTTGAGGGAGATGATATTCCTTATCTAGCTTTTGGACGAGCATATATGAGAGTAGGAGATGAAGATAGGCAACTTTCAATGAAGGAAATAAGAAAGATAATTTTAAAGGATGAGAATGAAATAGGTAAATGGGAGAAAAAAGTATCAGATTATACAATAGATGACATAAATGAAGAATTATTAAAAGAATTTATAGAAAAAGGGCAAAAAGCAAAAAGAATTAATTTTCCATATACAAATAAATTAGAAATATTAAAAAAGTTATCTTTAGTAAATAAAAATAATGAATTATTAAATGCAGGATATATTTTATTTGCAAAAAATGCAAAACTTGAGTTACAAATGGCAATCTTTGCGACAGAGACTAAATTAACTTTTTTAGATATAGATCAAGTATTTGGCAATATTTTTGAATTAATAGAAATAGGAGAAGGATATATTAGAAAAAATATAAAATGGCCTGTTAATTTCAAAAGCGGAAGCATAGAAAGGGTAGAAATTCCAGAAATACCATTAGAAGCTATAAGGGAAGCAATAATAAATTCACTTATACACAGAGATTTTAAAAACCCAAAAAGCAATGAAGTTGCAATATATAAAGATAGAGTAGAAATATTTAATCCTGGAGAATTTCCAGAAGGATATAAGCCAGAAGACTTTATAGAAGGAAAAGAAGGATCTATGCCAAGAAATCCATTGATTGCAAATACTTTATACTTATCAAAAGATATTGAAAAATGGGGTTCGGGTTTTAGGAGAATTACTGAAACTTGTGCGAAAGCAAATGTGAAAGTAAAATTTGAGATAAAGAAAAATGGATTTTGTGTAATTTTTTATAGAAAAAGCGATGAAGAATTATTTGATTTAACACTAGAAAACGAAAACATACATGAAAACGCACAAGAAACGCACAAGAAACACACAAGAAATGCACAAGAAGATTTTATACTTGAATTTTGCAGGGAAGCAAGAAGTCTAAAAGAAATATTAGAGTATTGTGGTTATAAAAATGCAAGAAGTTTTAGAGAAAAATATATTAACCCTCTTCTAAAAAATGGAAAACTAAAAATGACAATTCCAGAGCAACCTAAGAATAGAAATCAAAAATATTTCACTCCCCATAGACAAAAAAATAAAAATAGTGTAATATAATTGTGAGAATAAAATAATAATATTAAAAAAGCATTTTGTCTTTGTGAGAAACTACAGAAAAATCAAACATTAGCAATTAAAAGTCAAAATGTAAAGGGGAAAGTATGAAAATTCTAAAGCGAGCAATTATTTTAATTGTATTTTTACTTGGAGCTTTATCAATAGGGGGTAGCGTAGAAGCAAGTTCAGATTTATATTTGAATAGTTTAAACTTTGATGTACAAATTAATAGTGATGGTTCTATGGACGTTGTTGAAACATGGAATATTGATATAAGCGACACAAACACTTTATTTAAAACATTCAAAAGAGATTCAACTAAGTATACAAGCATAACAGATGGATCTGTAAGCAGAATAACAAGTAGTGGCGTAGCGATTCCTATGGATGATTATGGAGACTATGCTTACCATGTACCAACAGATGAGTATTATTTCATAAGTATGGGGTCAAACTACGAAGTTGCATGGGGTACAGGATATGATAATTCTTCTGGAACAGAAACATACAAAATTAGATATCATGTAGAAGATGCAATAGCAGTTTACAATGATTGTGCAGAAATGTATTGGCAGTTCTTGGGCTCAGACTTTGAAATTCCAGCCAAAAAAATTACAGGTACTATAAAATTACCGGCAGAAGTATCAAACCTAGATGACCTAAGGGTTTGGGGACATACTCCTGACTTAAATGGTACTATTAAAAAGGCTAGCAACGACACAGTTACATTTGAAGTAAATAACAATAAAGCGGAAAAAATGGTAGAAGTAAGAATTGCTATGCCAAATGATTTAATTACTTATTCTGGCAGAATGTATAATGCAAATAGGCTAAACTATATCCTTCAAGAAGAAAACGAATGGGCAGATGAAGCAAATAGCTCAAGGATGGTAAAAATAATAATTAGTGCCATTGTATGTTTAATTATATTGGGAGTATTATTATTCTTTGCAATAAAAAACATAAGAATATTATTAAAGGTAAAGCCAGTAGTTCCAACTACACATTTTGACTATTTTAGAGATTTACCAAGAGCAGATGCAAGTCCTGCAGAGGCATTATATATTTTAACAGAAAAATATCAAGGCTTTACGCAGTATGAACTTGGGCAAGTATTTTCTTCAACAGTTCTTGATTTATCACTTAAAAAATACTTAAAAATAGAAGAGTCACCGAACAAATCAAAGGATAATACAAAAATAGAAATATTGCCACAAGAATCTAATCAAGTACAACTAAATAGTGATGAAATAATTATATTAAACTTCTTAATTACAGCTTGTAAAAATAAATCTAAATCAATATTTGGTGGAAGTAAAGAGTCAGATAATGCAAATGAAATTACAATGAAAGAGCTAAAAAAATATATAAGCAATAATAGCTCAAAAGTTGTAGCTTTAAAGAGTGCGTTAGATAAAGCTATTAAATCAAAGCTAACATCAAATAGAATACTAGATTTAATAGGAATAAAAAGAAGAAATGCCAATATGGCAGGCTGCTCTATAGGTGTATTCATACCATTTGTTTTAGTATTTTTACTGGATAATATGGACTTTGTTACAAATACAGTAAACAGCATAGGAATTCCATGGTATTTATTAGTTATAGCATTAATATGGCTTATTGTTGACTTTATTTTAATAAATAGAGCAAATAAAAGAATAAGCGTTTACACCCAAGAAGGTGTAGATGAACAAGACAAGTGGAAAGCATTTAAAAAGTATATGGAAGATTTTTCACTTCTTAAAGAAAAAGATGTACCAGATATAGCAATATGGGAAAAATACTTGGTATATGCTACAGCATTTGGTATATCTGAAAAAGTAATAAAAGAATTAAAAATTGTATACCCTGATTTTGATAACTATGATTACAACATATATCCAACAATATTTATAATGTCACATATGGACTTTTCAAGTAGTTTTAGGTCAGTAAGTAATGCAATGTCATCATCGTTCTCGTCAGGCTCTGGCGGAGGCGGCGGCTTCTCCGGGGGAGGCGGCCGGCGGAGGAGGCCGGTGGTGGTGGAGGAGGAAGGTAAAACTTCCTCTTTTTTCTTTGAGTGACAATGAAAAAGAGTGTATAGAATTTATACACTCCTTTTTATAAACTTTGATATCTGGATATAACCTAAGACATACTCTTCTTTAAATCTTCAATTTGCTTAGCAGAATATCCAGTATATCTTTTAATTAATTCAATATCCATGTTATCTTTAATCATCTTTTTAGCTAATTTCAATAATTCACTTGCTCTACCTTCAGCTCTACCTTCAGCTTTGCCCTCAGTCTTACCATCATTTTTAGCTTTAGCAATATCCTCATTATACCAAATTTTTACACGTTCAGGTAATAAAAACATATTTTTATCACACTCCTCTTCACTAATATTTTCTACAAATTCTTTAACACGTTCTTCACTGACAATAGATAGTAAAAGTCCATTTGCATAGTTTGATAAAATTTTTTGTTCATTTTTATCTAAAGTAAGTAATTGTATCATATCCATAACTTTTAGAAGATTTTCCCTATCATAAATAAATCTGTCTAATAACACAATTTTATAAAATGCACCTTTTTTATTTAACAACTCGCTATCATGGTATTTGCTCATATCTAATAAAATGTATTCACCAATTTTTATATTGTTTTTGGCTAGTATTTTTTGATTAAACTCACCAATATATTTTTCAGTAGTCCATTTATCTGAGCCTGTGTAAACAATAATAGGAGTGATAGTTTTATTACATCTTTCGCCCTGTGAGATTTCTTTAACTAATTCCTTAGTGTAATTAAGAATTCTTATAGGCATAATAGAATTCACAGTAGATTGATGCTCTATAAGAAAAATATTATCTTTATTTTCAACTTCACAAATTAAGTCGGAATCTTTGCTGTGAAAGCCATCAGTAATAAATTGAGCATCAATATATTTGATGTTATTAGGAGTAATAGGTTCATTTAGTTCAAGTTCAGTATTAAGTAAATTGGCTAATTCATTAGAATGTCTTAAAATACCTCTAAAAGTAATATCATGGATATTTCTTGGATTGTTAGTTTTAATTGGCAATAAATTCACCTCCCTAAGTGTAACGCAATTGCGTAAAAATGTCAATATTAAAAAATTTAAAATATGTATTAATTTGAAATTTATATTATCGTTTGTGAAATATGAATTTATCTTGTGTAGAACAATTTTAAATTATATAACTGGTGAAGTAGTTCAAGAACAGTGTTAAAAAAGCACAAATTTTTTTTAACACACAAATCAAAAATCATATGTAAAATCCCTCTTGCTTAATTAACATAAAAATGGTATAATGTAGCCATTATGAGAGTTAAGTTTTATACATTAGGTTGTAAAGTAAATACATACGAAACAGAAGCTATGGAACAGCAGTTTATGACATATGGCTATGATTTAAGCGAAGGTAACGCTGATATATATGTCATAAACACCTGTGCCGTAACTAATATTGCTGAGAGAAAATCAAGGCAGATGATAAGAAGAGCCAAGGAGCAAAACCCCAAGGCTATTATTGTCGTGTGTGGATGTTATGCACAAACATCTAAAGAAGAGATTGAAAAAATGCCAGAAGTAGATATTGTGATTGGCGTAAACGAAAAGACTAATATTGTTAAAATTGTGGAAGAATATATTAATCACAATACAAACTTAGTCCAAGTAAGTGACGTAATGCATCAAAATAACTATCTAGACTTTGGTACAACAACTTACACAGAGCTTAACAGAGCGGTTGTAAAGGTACAAGATGGCTGTGACAGATTTTGCTCATATTGCATAATTCCTTATGCAAGAGGAAAAGTAAGAAGCAGAAACCCTGAAAGTGTTTTAAGAGAAATAGCCCAAATTGCTCAGGAGGGAATAAAAGAAGTTGTAATTACAGGTATACATTTAGCTTCTTTTGGAAAAGATTTTAGTAATGAAGATGCAAAAAAATACAGACAAACTTTTGGATATAACCAAAATTTTAAGTCATTTGATCCAAAAGATGATTTGCACACAGGTGGCTTTAGACTTATTGAATTATTAGAACAAATAAACAAAGTAAAAGGCATAGAACGAATAAGATTAGGCTCACTTGAACCAAAACTTATTACAAAAGATTTTGTCGCAAGACTTAGCAAATTAGAAAAAATATGCCCACATTTTCATTTATCACTTCAAAGTGGTTGTGATAAGACTTTAAAAGATATGAACAGAAGATATACAACAGAGGAGTTTGAAAGTTCGGCTAATTTACTTAGAAAAGTATATCCTGACGTGGCACTTACAACAGACATTATTGTAGGATTTCCAAACGAGACAGATGCAGACTTTGAAAAAACATATGAATTCCTTAAAAAAATAAAGTTCTACAAAATGCACATTTTTAAATATTCTCCTAAAAAAGGAACTGTTGCTATTAAAATGAAAAATCAAGTTGATGGCAAAATAAAAGAGGAGAGAAGCAAAAAACTTATAGAACTTTCAAATAAAAATCAAAATGAATATAATGAAAGTTACATTGGAAAAACAGTTAAAGTTTTATTTGAAGAATACAAAAATGGATATTTCAAAGGCCATACTGCAAATTATATTATGGTTAATGTAAAAGAAACAGAAATATTTAAAAATGATAATATTGAGTCAAATGATTTAGAAAAAGCCAAAGAAAAAATCATAGATAAAATATTAAATGTTGAAATTTTAGAGAATGATGAAAAAGAAATTGAACTAATAGGAAAAATTGCAGATTAATTTAAAACAAATTAATGGTTATAGCTTTTATATGAGTAAACTACAACTTAAAGATAGAAAATTTAAGCTGTGAATTATGGTAAAACAATTGACAAAATGTAATAAAATGCTAAAATATAAGTGTTAAAGATGAGAAAAAACATAATTAAGAGATAAAAATAACTTAAAGGTTTATAGGTAGCCTTTTAAAAACCTAAATATAATAAGCAAGGACAAACTTAAAATGAAAGCAATAGATATTAGAAACAAATACTTAAAATTTTTCGAAAGACATGGACACAAAATAATTCCAAGTAGCCCATTAATACCAGAAAATGACCCATCTGTATTATTTACAACAGCTGGTATGCAACCATTAGTACCATATCTTTTAGGCGAAAAACATCCAGAAGGAAAAAGACTTACAGATTATCAAAAATGCTTGCGTACAAATGACATTGACGAAGTTGGAGATAACAGACATTTAACATATTTTGAAATGCTTGGAAACTGGTCATTGGGAGATTATTTTAAAGAAGAATCAATTCAAATGAGCTATGATTTTCTTACAAAGGAACTTGGTATTCCAGCAGAAAAAATTTCTGTAACATGCTTTGCAGGTGATGAAGACTGCCCAAGAGATGAGCTTACTGCATCTTGCTGGGAAAAAGCAGGCATTCCAAAAGAAAGAATTTACTTCTATGGTAAAGATGATAACTGGTGGATTGCAGGTGAAGAAGGACCTTGCGGACCAGATACAGAAATGTTTTATGACACAGGCAAACCAAAGTGTTCAGAGGACTGCCAGCCTTCTTGTGATTGTGGAAAATATGTGGAAATATGGAACAATGTTTTCATGGAATATTACAAAAAAGATGGTAAATATACAAAACTAGAACAAAAAAATGTTGATACAGGTCTAGGACTAGAAAGAATGACTATGCTTTTACAAGGAAAGCAAACTCCTTTTGATACTGAACTTTTTAGTCCAGTAATGGAAAAATTACAAAACTTAGCTAAAAATGATGATATAGCTAGTAGAAGAATTGTTGCAGAACATTTGCGTGCTAGTATGATGATTATTTGTGATGGTGGTAGACCTTCAAACCTAGACAGAGGCTATATTTTAAGAAGATTAATTCGTAGAATGACAAGACATTTAAACAAATTACAAATTGATTTAAATGAATTACCAAACTTGATTGATCTAAACATAGAAACATTAAAGGAAATGTATCCAGAGCTACAAGACCATAAGCAAGAAATAAAAGACGTAATTGTTGCTGAAAAAGACAAGTTTATGAAAACTTTAAATAATGGCGAAAGAGAATTCAACAAAGTAATAAATAGACTTAAAAATCAATGTATAAATAAAATTGATGGAAAAACAATATTTAATTTGTATGAAACTTATGGATTTCCACCAGAAGTTACTAAAGACTTAGCTACAGAAAATGGATTTGAAGCAGATTTAAGTAAATTTGATGAATTGTTTAAAGAGCATCAAGAAAAATCAAGAATGGGTAGTGACCAAAAGTTTAAAGGGGGCTTAGCTGAGCAAAATGAAAAAACAATAGCTTACCATACAGCAACACACCTTTTAAATGCAGCACTTAAAAAAGTTATTGGACCAAATTCTCATCAAAGAGGTTCAAATATTACAACAGAAAGAATGAGATTTGACTTTAACTGTGATCACAAGCTTACTCCAGAAGAAAAACAAAAGGTAGAAGACTTAGTTAATGAATGGATAAAAGAAGATTTACCAGTAACGGTAGAAACAATGAAAAAAGAAGATGCTTTAAAATCAGGTGCTGAATGTATGTTTATAGAAAAATATCCTGAAGAAGTTACTGTTTATACAATTGGCAATGTTTCAAAAGAATTATGTGGTGGACCTCACGTAAAACATACAGGAGAACTTGGACATTTCAAAATTGTTAAAGAAGAGGCTAGTTCACAAGGTGTGAGAAGAATTAAAGCAGTATTAGAGTAAAAAAATTTAACAATAATTGCGTTTTAGCGTCGTTACTCTTCAAAAGAAAATCCTCAGCGTATAACAACATACGCTTCCGGTATTTCTTTTTCGAGTGCCTAGCCAAAAGCACAATTCTTGTTAAATTTAGGATCTATAGGTATCCTTTAAAAAACTAAAAATATTATATATACAAGGAGAATAAAATAATGGAAGATTGTGTATTTTGTAAAATTGTAAAAGGAGAAATTCCTTCAAAAAAAGTTTATGAAGATGACGAAGTATTGGCTTTTTATGATATAAACCCAATCGCAAAAGTTCATGTATTGGTAATACCAAAAGTTCATATACAAAGTTTGCAAGATTTAAAAGAAGACCACAAAGAATTGCTATTTCACTTATTTGAAACAATAAACAAAGTAGCAGAAATAGTAGGTGTTGATAAAACAGGCTTTAGAGTGATATCTAATGTTGGCGAAGATGCTGGACAAGCTGTAAAGCATTTACATTTTCACATTTTAGGTGGAGAAAAATTGCCAACGAGATAATACCGTTCAGTGAGTAAGAAAAATTTATCATAGTAAAAATTAATGTTTTTACTATGATATAAATTTTTGTTACTATTCACAGCCAATAGCTCAAAAAGTATGAATTTTTTGCTTATTACATAAAAACTTAAGAAAAGACTAGATTAATTTTATTAAATATGTTATAATTAATATTGATTAGTCTAGTAAAGAAAGGAAAAATTATGATAAATTCAAAATATAATAAAGTTTTAACAGTTGTTTTAGTTATTGTTGTAATAATTATATTTGCACTATTAGGCTTTTGGGGATATCAAACTTATAAAAAATATTTTCAAGAAAAAGACATAGACACAGCACTAGATGAATTTAACAAAACAATAACGAATTCAACAAGGAGAAATGAATTTACTGGTAGTGATCCTATTAATTTTACTGCTATAGATAATGGAGTCTCAAACTCAGCTAGTTCAGGTTCTTCAAGCAACAAAGTTGTTACATACAAAGGATTTACAGTAGAAGGTAGAATGGAAATACCTAAAATTGATTTAGACTTACCTATACTTGAAAGAGCAACTAAAAATTCGTTGGAGCAATCCATAGGTATTTTAACAGGACCAGGTCTTAATCAAGTGGGTAATACAATTATTGTAGGACACAATTTCAGAAATGGAACATTTTTCTCAAGAAATAATGAATTAGCAAATGGCGATGAAATTTATATAACAGACACATCAGGAACAAGAATAGAATACACAATTTACAACATATACACAACATCTTCAGAAGACTCAGACTATATTACTAGAGATACAGCTGGAAAAAGAGAAATATCACTTTCAACTTGTACAGATGACTCAAGATATAGATTAGTAATATGGGCAAGAGAGGCAGATTAATATAGTAATTTATAAAAATAACTTAAAATGATATTTTTAAGAATAAATTGGTCAAAATTAGTTGACAATATTAAAAAAATGGGGTAGAATATATATTGTTGTAATTACAAATGGTGGATTTAGCGTAGTTGGTTAACGCGCCAGTTTGTGGCACTGGAGACCATGGGTTCGAGTCCCATATTCCACCCCATTTATATAAACATTGGGCTGTAGCCAAGCGGTAAGGCATTAGACTTTGACTCTAACATGCGCTAGTTCGAATCTAGCCAGCCCAACCAAAATTTATTAATGATAAGGCCTTAATTTATTTGTAAAATAAGTTATGGCCTTTGTTTTACAAAGGTGGATTTAGTTTGAAAGAAATTAGTTTCAACTATGTATGCCCTTAAAGCAAAACTAGAAAGGAATGAAATTTATTATGAAAAAAATTCCTGCAAATATTAATGCCATAATAAGTGAATTTATTAATGGGGTTTATAAAATCTTAGGTAATAGACTGAAGAAAATTATTTTATATGGTTCTTATGCTAGAGGAGATTTTAAGAAAAACTCTGATATAGATATTATGATATTAACTGATTTAACTGATGATGAGATTGCTGAATATAGAAATAAAATTTGGAGCTATGCTTTTGAAATAGAATATAATAATAATTTTGATGTTACTTTATCACCTTTAATAAAAAATATTGATAAATTTGATTATTTAGCAAATGATTTACCTTTTTACATGAATGTGGAAAAAGAAGGAGTGATTTTAAGTGAGCAATAAAATTTCAAAAGAATTAGCTATTCATAGATTAGAACAAGCTAAGGAAGACTTAGCAGCAAGTGAGGCTTTGTATAAATTAAAATTATATAAGTCAGCTAATAATAGAGCTTATTCATAGTATTAGAGCAATCTTAGCTTTAGAACCTAAAGATTTTAAAAAGCATAAAGATGTAATAGCATATTTTAATAAAAATTATGTACACACTGAAATTTTTCCTAAAAGTATAGGACGTAAAGTTTCGGATGCAAGTAGAATAAGAGAAGATAGTGATTACGATGACGAATTTGTTGTCAGGCCTGAAGATACAATAGCACAAATACAAACGGCTAAAGAAATGATTGAACTATCAGAGAATTATATTAATAATTTTAATATTAAGTAAAAGCAAAAACCTGCCGAATTTTGGCAGGTTTTATTTTTGAAGATTAAATAAATTATGAACTAATAGCCTTTCTGACTAATTAGCAACAACCTCTATTATTTCCACCACAGCAGCAGCATATTAATATTAATAATATAATTATAAAGCAGCAGTCATTATCTCTTCCAAAAAAACCGCATCCACATTTATCTGGCATTTGCACATCCTCCTTTCATTTTAACTACTTTATGAGTAGCTTTTTTACTCTCTAAAATGCATTTTGATTGTAAAATACTAGCAACCACAATTGTTGTCATTTCCACATCCGCAGTTATTTCCACCACAGTTGCAGCAAAGTAATAGGATTAATATTATGAACCATAACATATCTCCGTTACAACCTCTCATACTTATACCTCCCTCATAAAGAATTTGACTTCTTTTGTATAATATATACTATTCAATTTTATATAAATTTGTTACGATTAAGTATAGTATATTTTTTTTAGATATGATATAATGCAGTTGCTAAAGAACTTAACCAATGAAAGGAATGAAATAATAAATGGGAAAAATAGTATTATTAGATGACCTAACAATAAATCAAATAGCAGCAGGTGAGGTTATTGAAAGACCTGCTTCAGTAGTTAAAGAACTTGTAGAAAATTCAATAGATGCTGGCGCAAAAAATATTACAGTTGAGATTAAAAATGGCGGAATTTCATATATTAGAATCACTGATGATGGTAGTGGAATAATGCCTGATGATATGGAAATAGCTTTTGAAAGACATGCAACTAGCAAAATACGTAAAGCAGATGACCTAGATACAGTTAAATCTATGGGTTTTAGAGGCGAGGCTTTAGCAAGTATTGCAGCTATTGCCAAAGTTGAATTAGTTTCAAGAACAGAGCAAAATGAAATAGGATATAAAATAGAAATACAGGGTGGAGATATAATAGATGAGCATGAAGAAGGCTGCCCAAAAGGTACTACAATTACAGTAAAAGAGCTATTTTACAACACACCTGTTAGATATAAATTCCTAAAAAAAGATTTTACTGAGTCAGGTTATATAGAAGATACTATTACAAGAATTGCTCTAGCAAATCCAAGTGTTGCTATAAAATTAGTTAACACTGGGAAGGTAGCAATTCAAACAACTGGAAGCGGAATTCTAGAAGATGTTATTTATAGCATTTATGGCAAAGAAATTGCTCAAAATATATTACCAGTTGATTATGAATATGAAGATATGAAGGTTACAGGTGTTATAGGTAAACCTGCAATTGCTCGTTCAAACAGGTCAAATCAGCTATTTTTCGTAAATAAAAGATTTATAAAAGACAAAACACTAACAAGTGCAGCAGAGCAAGCTTTTAAAGGCTTAGTAACAATAGGTAAACATGCATTTTTAGTTTTAAATATAGATATGGACCCAAAAAAGGTTGATGTAAATGTTCACCCTACTAAGCTTGAGGTTAGATTTCAAGAAGAAGGAAAGGTGTTTAAAGCTGTTTATAATAGCATAAAGCAGGCCTTGTTAAAATATGACTTAGTTCCATC
This sequence comes from uncultured Clostridia bacterium, assembly GCA_944393465.1. Taxonomy (GTDB): domain Bacteria; phylum Bacillota; class Clostridia; order TANB77; family CAG-508; genus CAG-793. The sequence continues at coordinate 22,792 of CALYAG010000011.1, read as the reverse complement.
ACCAGATAAGGACTATAAAAATACTACACCAAATGATATACTAAAAAACATTAATGCTAATTCTAATTTGTTTACAACAAAAGTTGAGGCAGAAAGTGAGTTTGAAGGTATTAAAGCCGCAGCAAATAAGACAAATGAAGAAGTTAATTTAGATACCAAAACTGACAATATTAATCAAAATAATGAAAATTTAACAGGTTCCGTATTGCCTAATGAAACTAAACAGGAAAGCACTATTCCTAAGTTTAGCGAGTTTAAAAGTACAATGAGTGGACTAGATAAAGAAACTAGAAGAAAATTTATAGATGAGCTTACTCAAACAAAAAGTCCTGAAGAAATAGGTGTAAAACTAGCAGATATGACAAAATCTCTTGCAAATAAAAGAGATGAGCTAATAGATGATTATGAAAAAAATAGTCATATAACAGAAAAAGATTTGCAAAAAGAAATTGAAGAAACAGAAAAAGAAGCAGATTTAAAAGCGGATAATAATGTAACACATAACGTAGGCCTTGAGGATACTAGCGAAGAGAATTTTAGCAAAAGTGCTTCAAATGAAGTTGATTATAGTATAGATAATAAATTAGGTAGTGGAACAGATAATAAAATAAATGATAATAGTTCAGAGTATATAGCTGAAAATATAGAAGACAAAAATGCAAATGAAAGTACTACTGAGAATAAAAAAGACGATGAAGAAACTTTTGAAGAAATGTACAAAAGGCTATTTGGCAGAGATATAAGTGAAGCTAAAAAAGAATATACAGAAAAACAAGCTAAAGAAGAAGAAAAATATCCAATTTCTCCTATTACTGGTGAAGAAATTTCTATGTTTGAAAAAGAGGGAATAGATAATAACCCACAATACAAATTTATTGGAATAGCATTTAAAACATACATCATATTAACAATGGGTGATGACTTATACATATTAGATCAACATGCAGCTCATGAAAGAATAATGTACGAAAAGGTAAAAGCCAACTATTATAGTGATGGCGAAAAAGACTGTCAACTAATGCTTTTACCAGACATAATAAAACTTAGCACTAGAGAAATGGGAATATTTAGAGATAATAAAGAAATGTTTAATAAAGCAGGTTTTGCTGTTGAAGAATTTGGCGATAATACAGTAAAATTAACAGGCGTTCCAGAGTTTTGCTTAGATTTTGACACTCAAGAACTTTTCCTTGAGACTTTGGATGAAATAAATACAGTAGCAAGAACTGCAAAGCAAGAAATAGAAGACAAATTTTTAGCAACAGTAGCTTGCAAAGCAGCAGTTAAAGCTCATATGGCACTTTCAAAAGAGGAAGTAGATAGTCTAATGGATCAATTATTAAGATTGCCAAACCCATTTACTTGTCCTCATGGAAGACCAACTGTTATTAAAATGTCTAAAACAGACATAGAAAAGAAATTTTCTAGAAGATAAAACAAAAAGAATGGACTTTTAGAAAATTTTCGAAATAGGACCGTCCCCAACTGAAAAAAATTTTCGATTTAGGACCGTCCCCAACTGAAAAAAAGATTAAAACAAAAGAAGGGAATTTTCAAAATGGAAATAGCAATAATTGCATTTATATTAATAATGAATTTAGCATCAATTTTAGTAATATATAAAGTACTTAGTAATATTGAATTAAAAAATAAAATAATACTTATTGCAATTGGTGAAATTGTAATGTATGTTATACTTTTTATAGTATATGGGCTTAGTTCTGCAGGAGCAAATGAAGCAGTGGTAAATAGCTCTAGGCAAATAATATTGTTTACTATTTTGCCAATAAATGTTGTTTGCATAGAGTCTTCTCTAATGCTAAATCTAAAAAAATTTCAACAAGGGGATATAGATGACGGTCAATTTAGAAGAAGAATGGCTCTATGGTTAATTGCTTGCATTGTAATTTTAGTATTGGAATTTATGTATATTAAAGATATACAAGAAGGTATTAGTAATTTTGGTGCTAATGCTAGTAATGCAAATAATTCATAATTTTTAGCTTGATGAAAAACTCAAATCTTTGCATTGCTGTTTTGTTTAATAATTTTAATAAAAACAAAGATTAGTAATTTATCGATACAAAAAGAGGTAGTAAAGTGAAAGAACAAGTAGTAGTAATTTGTGGACCAACTGCATCAGGCAAAACAAGGTTGGGTATAGATTTGGCAAAAAGAATAAATGGCGAAATAGTCTCTTGTGACTCTATGCAAATTTATAAAGATATGACAATAGGAACTGCAAAGCCAACAGATGAAGAACGCAAAGAAGCAAAACATTATTTAATTGATTTTGTATCTCCAAATGAAAGATACAATGTTGCCGAATACAAAAAAGACGCAGAAGAAACAATTTCACAAATTATAAAAAAGGGCAAAAGAGCTATTGTTGTTGGGGGCACAGGTTTATACTTAAATTCTTTAGTTTATGGAATAGAGTATCCAGAGATAGAAACAGATTTAGAGTACAGGAAAGAGCTTGAAGAAAGGGTAAGTAAAGAAGGTTTACAAAAACTATATGATGAAGCAAAAAAAATAGACCCAGAGGCCATAGAAAAAATAAGCCCAAATGATAAAAAGAGAATTCTTAGAATTTTAGAAATATATAATTCAACTGGAAAAACAAAAACAGAGATTGAAATTGACTCTAGAAAAAAACGGTCCATTATATGATTATAAAATATTTGTTTTAAATATGGATAGAGAAAAGTTGTATGAAAGAATAAATAAAAGAGTAGACATAATGATACAAAATGGCTTAATAGAAGAAGTAAAAAATTTATTAAAAAAATATGAAAGTTTTCCTACAGCAATGCAGGGCTTAGGCTATAAAGAAGTTGTAGAATATTTGCAAAACAAATTAACAAAAGAAGAGATGATTGAAAAAATTAAGCAAGAAACTAGAAGGTATGCAAAAAGGCAAATAACATGGTTTAAATCTTACAAAAATGCTATTTGGCTTGATGCTGCAAACAATAACAATGTAGACATAATATTAAACAATATAAATTTATAATTGTAAGTAATAAGATTTAAAGACATACTCAAATAATACAAATTGTGTAAATAACAGAACAAGAAAACATTATTATAAAGATAAATAGTTGGAGGAAGCGTGAAAAAAGTCACTAAAAACGAAAAAAAGAAGAAATACAAAGACAAGCTACAAAAAAGAGAAGAAAGTCTTAAAAATGATAACTTGTCTAAAAAACATAACTTGTTTAAAAAAGAAAAACTTAATGAAAAGTCACAAAAGCAAGAAAGCATTATAGCTGACGCTAATTCTCAAGAAATCAATATAAAAATAAAAAGAAGAATTAACAAAAAGAAAATTGCTTTAATTGTAATATTAATAATTGCTGTATGCGTTTATTTAGGATTTTCTGTTTATCATTTAATAAAAAATCCTACAGATTCAGTGATGGTAAGCGAAGGAAGTATATCTCAAGAAGAAACAGTAGAAGGCTACATAATTAGAGATGAAACAGTCATAAAAGGCGAAAACTACAAAAATGGTATGGTGGAAATAAAATCTGAAGGAGAAAAAGTAGCAAGTGGAGATCCAATTTTTAGGTATTATTCAGCTGGAGAAGATGATTTGAAAGCAAAAATAGCTGACTTGGATGTAAAAATACAAGAGGCAATGGAAGAAAACAACGAAAATTTATTTTCTACAGATACAAAATTACTAGACACACAAATAGAAAACACATTGGATAAAGCAACAAAAACAAACGATATTCAAAAAATTAAAGAGTACAAAAAAAGTATTTCAGAAAACGTAACCAAAAAGGCAAAAATTGCTGGAGAATTAAGCCCTACAGGTTCATACCTAAAAAAACTTATAGATGAAAGAAGCGGCTACGAAAACCAGCTAAATTCTGGTGCCGAATATATAAACGCAACAAGAAGCGGCATTGTTTCCTATAGAATAGATGGACTAGAAGAATCTTTAACACCAAACGATTTTTCAAAAATAAATAAAGAATTTTTACAAAACTTGAATTTAAAAACTGGACAAATCATTTCTACAAGTAATGAAGGTGGAAAAATTGTTAATAACTTTATTTGCTATTTGGCTTGTGTATCAAAAACAGATGAAGCAAATGAGGCAAAAGTAGGCGATACCGTAAAACTAGCATTACCAAGTTCAAGAGAAGTTGATGCTAAAATTGAATATATTACAAAAGAAGCAAATAATGAGGTAACTTTAGTTTTTAGTTTTACAGAAGGAATAGAAGAACTTTTGAGTTACAGAAAAGTAGCAATAGATATAATTTGGTGGGATGCAAGCGGATATAAAGTTCCAAATAGTTGCATTTTTGAAGATGATGGACTAAGCTATGTAATTAGAACAAGAGCAGGTTACCTAGACAAGGTGCTTGTTAAAGTACAAAAAGCGACAGAAAACTACTCAATTGTTACAAATTATAGCACATCAGAAATAGAGGAATTAAACTTAAGTAAAGATGTTTCTACATCTTTAATACTTTATGATGAGCTACTTTTAACTCCATCTGTAGAGCAAATAAATAATGCTACATAATGTTACAAAAACATTACAATTACATTAAAAGATGATTACATATTACAAAAACTATTGACTTTATCCAAAAAAAGTTAGATACTAGGTATAGTCGTAGACACGAATGAGAAATTTAGGAGGTTGTTTATAAATGTCAAACGCGGTTTTAAATAAGTTTATGAATATTTTCGGTATGGGAGCGGAAGAAAACGAAGAAGAAGACTTTGATGATGTAAATGATACATATGAAGATGAAGAAGAATTAGAAGAGCCAAAGGGACTTTTTGGAAGAAAAAGTGGTAAAGTTGTTAATATGGCTCAGCAAGTAAGAATGGTAATAATGCAACCAACTTCATTTGAGCAATCTGAAGATATTTGTGATTTATTAAAAGAAAAAAGATCAATTATTATTAATTTAGAATATGTTAATAAGGATATAGCAAGAAGGATTATAGATGTTGTTAGTGGTGCAGCTCATGCGCTTGATGGACATATGCAAAAAATATCTAGTTCTATATTTTTAGTAGCTCCATACAACTATGATATAACTTCTGAAACAAGAGAAGAGACCAAGAGTAAAATACCAGTATCTTGGCTAAAGAGTAATGCAAATAATTAAATTTGTGGGGGAATAGTATGATTACACCTTTGGATATAGAAAATAAAAGATTTTCAAAAAAGACTCTTAATGGATATGATCCAGAAGAGGTTGATGATTTTTTAGATGAATTAACTAAAGATTATTCAACAATTTATAAAAAAGTTAATGATAACGATAAGGAATTAGAAGATTTAAAGCTTAAAGTTGAGCATTATAACCAAATTGAATCAACTTTACAGAATACTTTACTTATGGCTCAATCAGCTGCTGATGAAGTTAAAAATGCGGCTCAAAAACAAGCAGAGCAAATAATAAGAGAGGCCGAAAATAGTGCAAAAGAGCGTGCGGAAAATTTAGATATGCAAATAGCTGAAAAGAGAAAAGAACTAGAAGATGTGAGTAAACAATTTGATGTATATAAAGCAAAAATGGAGTCTTTACTTATTTCACAATTAGAGCTTCTAAAAGAGGTAAATAAAGACGACTAAAATCTATTATGTATAAGCTATATTTTAATATAGTGTAAGTTTAAGTAAAATTACAAATTTGTAATAAAAAATAGGGATATATGCAAATATTTAGCGTATATCCCTTTATTTTGCTGTAAATTTATGCTAAAATAGGTGTATTACATAGATGTTAAGGGAATATTACAATTTCATTAATTCTATTGACAAGGAAGGAAATAAAGTTAAAATAGTATTATGAGAGTTATAAGTGGCTTAGCTAGGGGAACAAAGCTAAAAACAATAGAAAGTAATACAACTCGTCCTACGCTAGATAGAGTAAAAGAATCTTTATTTAACATATTGCAAGACAAAATAAAAGGTGCGGTAGTTTTGGACCTATTTGCAGGTAGTGGTGCACTTGGAATTGAAGCATTAAGTAGAGGTGCACAAAGAGCTTACTTTTGTGACAAAAATTTGGATGCAACTAAAATCATTAAAGAAAATTTAATAAAGACAAGACTTTTGGATAGAGCTTTAATTTTTAATGATGATTATATTAATGCAATAAGAAAAATAAAAGATAAACTTTCACTAATTTTTTTGGACCCACCATACAAACTTGATTTTGCTGCTAATGCCATAAAAGAATTACTAAAGCAAAACTTGATTACAAAAGATAGTTTAATAATAATAGAAACAGATGAAATAGATAGAGATATTGAAGAAGTGCAAAAGATAGAAAATATTGAAATAATAGATAAAAGGAAATATGGCAGAGCTAATTTGATCTTTATAAAATTAGCCTAAGCATTTAATTAAATGTGAGAGTTTATAAAGTATATGCTTATTGAAACTCTGTTAAAAAGAAAGAGGAAACATATAATGGAAATATTTACTTTACTAGAGAATTTAGAAGAAAAAGTTGAAAACTCTAAAAAAATGCCCTTTACAAATAAAATTATTGTAGAACAAGATGAAATTTTAGACATTATAAAAGATATAAGACTTAAATTACCTGAGGATTTAAAACAGGCTAAATGGGTTAGAGAGGAAAGAGAAAGAATATTAGAAGAAGCCAAAAAAGAGGCTAATGATGTTGTAAAAGAGGCAGAAAATAGAATAATATCTATGATTGACGAGCATGAAATTACTAAAAAAGCCTATGAGCAAAAAAATCAAATTATGGAGGCAGCAAACGAAAATTCAAGACAAATAACTCAAGGCGCAAAAGAGTATGCAGATAATATTCTTGCAGACTTAGAAAATAGATTAAACAAAGTATTAAAAGAAATATCCCAAGATAGAAAAGAACTAAAGTAAATTTTTAAAAAACAAAAAGGAGAAATTATGGAACAAAAAAATAATCCTGCAAAAATAATAATTGTTACTGCTGTAATAATTATTATTTTTGTATCTATAATTATAGGAATAATAATTGCAGTTAATTCAAATAATAATACCCAAGATGATATTTTACAAAATTTAACGCCAAATGTAGTGGTGGAAGAGGAAGAAGAAAATACCATACTTGATGAGAAAAATTTAACAATAATAGATGATGAAACAGCTGATTTTAGTAGAAGATATGGAAGAATTCAAATTATATGGATTGATGAAAATAATAATGAAATAGATTCTCCGCTTGCACCGAATTTAAATGGGCTAATTCCTGTTAAGTTTGACTCAAGTAATGCTAGATTTGTTCAAACTACAGAAAATGATACTGATTGGTATAATTATGACTTAGGTCTTTGGGCAAATGCTATAAATGAAGATGGAAGTTATTTTGTTTGGATACCAAGATTTGCTTATAGAATTACATATTATTCAAATAGCCAATACGCAAAAATAATAGGATATTGTGATGGTAGAGGAATTATGAAGTTAAATGATGACGGAACTCTTACAAGAATAAGTAGAAATAATACTGGAATTAGAGAAACAAATAATCATTTTATAGTAGCTCCAGCTTTTTCAAAAGATACTGCAAGTGGATATAGAAATGGCGGATGGGATACTGATTTGCCAGGATTTTGGACTTCAAAATATGAAATGAGTATGGAAACCAATGGAGTTCACACGGAAACATTAAATGGAACAATAGGAAATGTACAAATAAGTGATGAGATTAAAGCTGTTAGCAAGCCGACAGTTAGTAGTTGGAGAAATATAAATATTCGTAATTGTTATTTAAACTGCTATAATTATAATAGAAATAGAGACAGTCATTTAATGAAAAATACCGAATGGGGAGCAGTTGCTTATTTGGCATATAGTAAGTTTGGAAGAAATGGCAGAACTATAACAACAAATAGTAATGAGGAATATATAACAGGAGGATCTACTTCTGAGCAAAGCATATATATTTCAAATGTAAACCAAAGTACAACAGGAAATGCAACAGGCATATATGATTTAGCAGGTGGAGCTTGGGAATATATAGCTGCATACATAGATAATGGATATTATGGATTAGCAGATAACGGCGGAAATAGTGAAGATGACATTTATGGAAGTAAAAATTCAAAATATAAATCAGTATATCCATATGATTCAATAGATAACGGATTTGAATATAAAAGGGAATATGCAATTGCAAATTTTAATTTAGCAAATAGATATAGAGGAGATGCTTTATTTGAAACATCTGATTCAGGCTTTGGAAATGACTCATTTGAAAACAATACAGCTTACTATCTTCAAGGTGATATACCTTACTTAATAAGAGGTGGAGACTTTAATAGTGGCATGGGCGCAGGAGTATTTAGCTATAATGGATATAGCGGGGCTAGCAATAGTAGCGAAAGTTTTAGAGTTGTATTTATATAGAATTTTTTCAGTTGGGGACGGTCCTAAATCGAAAAAAATCAACTTAAGCCAAACAATATGTCTATTTTCTCATTCTCGGCGCGGGTCGCTGCTTGCTCCAGCTTGAGAATGGAAAATAGACATATTGCTTTGGCTTTTATTTAAATATTTTCAAAAAAGGACCGTCCCCAACTGAAAATATATTTTCGATTTAGGACCGTCCCCAACTGAAAAATTAATAGTAAATCATATAATCTATATCCGGAAATATGCAGTCTTTTGCTTCAATGTCTTTTAAAAACTTTTCGTCTAATTCTTCATTGTTTATTAAGCTATTGTACATTTTTGTAAAACGACCAATATGGTCTTTTATTCTTTTTTTAGCATAATCAACCATTGTACCATTTGTAATAATAAATAGCCAGTCACTACTTTGAGCTAATACGAGTTCTCTTGCGCATTGATTAAGTATTCGTCTTTTTCTAGATTTTTTAGGTTCATTTGGAAACATTTTAGCTAGTTTGCACATTCTTTCTCCAGCAGTATGCAAATGTTTATGAACATAGTCATTTGTAGGATTAAGCCATACTTCAGAATAACCCTTAGCACCCCAACTTGAACGACAAGGCGTGCATTCTTGTATTTCTGGATACATATCTATATATTCACTAGGTGTAATTAGTTTGAAATTACAATCATCATAATATATTTTTTTAGCTAAAGTGTATAAAAAGTCTGGACCTTCATACCACCAATGGCCATAAAGTTCAGCATCATAAGGACAAACTATAATAGGAGGCTTATCCATATGTTTAGATAAATAATCTATTTGAGCATTTCTACAATCAAAAAAGTGTCCGGCATTGTTGTTTACTGAATCTTGTGCCCACTGTAAGTCATAAATATCCTTATTTTCGGTTTTACCAGTTATTCTATGATAACGTATACCAGTAGAAACTCTGACTCCATTTGAGGCAATATATGGCTTAATATAATCATATGGAGCATCATAGCCAATGTCTCTATAAAACTCTCTATAATTAAAATCACCAGGATAACCATTTATAGATGACCAAACTTGTCTTGATGATTCTAAGTCACGACCAAATGCAACAACACCATCAGGTGAAACAATTGGTGCATAAGTGCCATAAATAGGAGTAGGGTCTGCATAAAGTATTCCATGAGTTTCAGTTAAAACGTACTCTATGCCAAATTCTCTTAAATATTTATCTGCTTCAGGAACATATCCACATTCAGGAAGCCAAAAACCCTTAATAGGTTTATCAAAATATTTGTAATAAGTTTGAACTCCGATGCCAATTTGTGCTCTTACAGTTTTTTCGTTAACATATAAAATAGGGAAGTAACCATGAGTTGCACCACAACCAATAATTTCAAGAACTCCTAAATCTTGAAACTTTTTAAAAGCACTAATTAAATTGCAATTATACACATCTTTAAAAACGTGCAAATCATTTGAATACCTATCATAATAGTAATGTGATAACTTGTTTATTCTAGGATTATCTTTGGTTCTAATTATTTCTTTTCCTGCAAGTTCAATATGCTTTTTTAAATATTTTATGTATCTTTCTTGAAGCATTTTGTTATCTAACATATTTAAAAGAGGGGGTGTAAGAGACATTGTAAATCTAAAGTCTACACCCTCATCAACTAATTTTTGAAATCTTAAAATTAGTGGAATATATGTTTCAGATATTGCTTCATATAACCATTGTTCTTCTAAGTAATCTTCACTTTCAGGGTGATGCACAAAAGGCAAATGTGCGTGAAGAACAAAACTAACGTATCCTTTTATATTTTTCATATTTAGTACCTTTCCTAATATACATTTGATGTAGGATTTTGCGATGATGGATTTTTGAAATCAAAGCTTACATTTTCTTTATCAAGATGAAGCGACCTATATAGTTCATACATATTTTTCAAGAAAGGTTTTATAACTCTTGTAGTGTATTTATTCGTATGAATATTTTTGAAACGAACTTGTCTAAATTGTTCAGAGTCATAAAACAAAACATGGTCATTTGGCGACTCTATCATATTTGATGATGTTACGTATAAATAATTATCTGGGAAATGATTTACTTCACCCTCTTTTGGTCTTCTGCCAAGTTCAATAACATATTGGCATTTTGTATCATTTACATGAATATACCAATTGTTTGCAAAATCATTTATATCTATTTCAAAAGAATATTTATCTGTTAAATTATGAATTATTAAGACTGGTTTTGTTGTATAAAAAATGTCTTCACCAAATTTATCTTTAATGTTTTGAACATCTTCATCAGAAATTTCCCAATAAACAAATAAGGTATTTGGGTTTTGTGCTAAAGCTTTTATAACTGTTTTGTTGTATTTGTATGGTAAGTCATAATATTCTAAAACAAAAGGCAATTCTTCAGATTTAGCAATTTTTGTAAAAGTTTTTGAAAGAAGCTTTTGGGCTTTATTGCCAAGTTTACGCTTTACAACTTTTTTGGCTTTAGACTTTGTAGCTGTTTTTGGAGCTTTAGACTTTGCTACAGTAGTTTTAGATTTTGGAGCTTTCTTTGACGTTTTAGACTTTGTAGCTGTAGTTTTAGAAACAGCTTTTTTAGCACTAGCAGTAGCAGATTTTGAGCTAGCAATTTTTGTCTTAGCAGAACTAGATTTTGAGCTAGCAGTTTTTGCCTTAGCAGAACTAGACTTTGCACCGGTAGTTTTTGTCTTAGTAGAACTAGATTTTGAACTAGCTGTTTTTGTCTTTGAAGTAGCAGCTTTTTTAGCTACAGAAGTTTCTTCGCTAGTTTTTTTAGTAGCCTTTGCTTTAACCGTAGAAGGCTTGGTACTATTTGTTTTTTTACTATCTGATATATCTTTTTCTAATAATTCTTCTTTTGATTTTCTTGGCATTGTTCTCCTCCTTAGTTAAAGTGATAATATACTCATAATATAATATAACAAAGCAAAATTTTTATCAATACAAAAATGAAAAAAATATTAAAAAATTTTGTCAATTTTTATTTACTTTTGTAGAAAAGTTGTATACAATATGTGGTAGAAAAAATAATTTAAAAAAATTAAATAAAAAACTAAAGAAAATATGAAAGGGGCATAAAAATATGAAAATTTTAATGCTAACATGGGAATACCCACCAAGAATTGTAGGAGGAATAGCAAGAGTCGTTCATGACCTATCTCACAGAATGATAAAAGATGGTCACGATGTAACAGTTATAACATATAAGGACGGAAATGCCCCATATGTTGAAGATGACAAAGGTGTAAAGGTTTATAGAGTAGACAATTACATGATTAATCCAAATAACTTTATTGACTGGATTATGCAACTTAACTTTAATATGCTTGCAAAAGCAAATGAAATTATTTCTAAAGAAGGCAAATTTGATGTCATTCACGCACATGACTGGCTTGTAACATATGCAGCAAAAGCGTTAAAAGAATCTTATAAAATTCCTATTGTAGCAACAATTCATGCTACAGAAAATGGCAGAAATAGTGGTATACACGACGAAACTCAAAGATATATTAACGACACAGAATGGATGCTTACATATGAAGCAACAGAAGTTATAGTTAATAGCAACTATATGAAAAATGAGCTTCAAAGAATATTTGGCTTACCATTTGAAAAAATAAATGTTATACCAAATGGAATTAATTTAACAAACTTCTCAGGTGTAGAAAGAGATTATGACTTTAGAAGACAATTTGCAATGGATAATGAAAAAATTATTCTATATGTAGGAAGACTTGTTTATGAAAAAGGCGTACAAAACCTAATAGGAGCAATGCCAAAAATACTTAGCAATTATCATGATGCCAAACTTGTTATATGTGGAAAAGGTGGAATGATGGATGAGCTTAAGCAAGAAGCAAGAAACTTAGGCATTGAAAATAAAGTATATTTTGCAGGATATTGTGATTCTAAAAAAATTCAAAAAATGTATAAATGTGCAGATATTGCAGTGTTCCCAAGTACTTATGAACCATTTGGAATAGTTGCCTTAGAGGCAATGCTTGCAGGTGTTCCAACAGTTGTATCGGATGTTGGAGGATTAAATGAAATTGTTGAGCATGGTGTTGATGGAATGAAGAGCTATGCAGGAAATTCAAATTCAATTGCAGACTCAGTTCTAACATTATTATTCGATGCAAAATTATGTAGTGCAGTATCAAAAAATGCAGTTAAAAAGGTTAAAGAAATGTACAGTTGGAATAAAATTGCACAAGATACACATTATGTTTACGAACAAGCAATTTGTCAAACAGAAGCACAAAAACAAGCAGAAAGAATTGCACAAGAAAAAGCAGAGAAGACAAAAAGATCTCAAAATCCGGCAAAGGAATTGGGAAACCTTTTAACTTTCAGAAAAAGAAATGCATATGCATGATTTGAGTTTAATAAATTTGTAAGATAGTATAAAGATATGAGCAAATTTTAAAGCAAGAGAATGAATATTTTACAAAAAAGAAAGGCAAAATAATTATGGAAGTTTATGATACAGCCAACAGATTAGCAGAAGAAATAAAAAATTCAAAACAATATAAAAATTTAAAAGAGGCGAAAGATAGGCTTTTTGCAGACGCAAATAAAAGGCAATTAATTATTGATTTTGAAGATTTAAAAAAAGAAGTTCAACTTATGGAAGTACAAAAATTGCAAGATAAACCTGTTGATGAAAATGCCAAAAAAGAAAAACTTGCAAAAATGTATAATGTGCTTATAGAAAACAAAGACATTAAAGACTATTTTGATTATGAAATCGCATTTAATCAATTAATGGTTGACGTAAATAAAATCATAGGCAATAGTATAAAAGATGTATTATAAAATTTAAAATAATTTATTGCAAATTATTTTTTAAAAAACAGTAATATGTCAATAGAAAGGTTGATGAAATGAAAACTAATGAAAGAGGCATAACTTTAATATCTTTAGTTGTTACTGTTATTGTATTAGGAATTTTAGCAAGTGTATTAGTTAGTTTATCCTTAGATGGTAGCGCTACTTTGGATGTTATGAATGATGCAAAAGATACTTACTATGAACAAAAACAGTACACAGAAAATAGAATTCAGGATATGACAAATGGCTGGGAAAATTTATTAAACTAATGCTAAAATTGTATACAATATTCAAATACAAATTATGGAGTAACACAAAAGTAGTTTAAAGCAATTGCATAAGGCTTTAAACATAATAAACAAAAAGATTATTTAGGAGGTAAACAAATGAAAGCAAATGTAGCATGGAGTACTGATGAAAATGCTTTTTTAGCAGGCAAAGCTTGCGCAAAAAAGGCAGTACTTGATTTAGTTCAAACAAAAATCGCTTTTATATTTAGTTCAGTAAAATATGACACTCAAAAACTTGTTGATGGTGCAAAAGAAGAATTAGGAACAGCACCTATAATAGGTTGTACATCAAATGGAGGAATTTTAGTCCCAGATGGTTACATAACATCTGAAAATGGTTTTGCAGGAATAATGGCAATAGGGGATCCAGACACATCTGTTGGTGTTGCAGGTTCACCAAAACTACTTACTGCAAGAGAAACTGGTAGAAAAGTAGCAATAGATGCTATGAACAAAGTAGGAACTACATTTCCACCAGCTTATTATTTCATGATTGCAAGTCCAGGAGAAGAAGAAGAATATGCAAAAGGTGTTCAAGACATAATTGGCGATGTGCCAATGTTTGGAGGAAGCTGTGCAGATGATGATTTATCTGGTAAGTGGAAAATATTTACCAGTGATACAGTATTTTCAGAGGGTGTAGCAGTAGCATTTTTCTTTACAAATAAAAAACTTGTAAATGAATATACTGGCAAATATCATGAAACAGTTAATTCAGGAATAATCACAGAAATAGAAGGAAAAAGAACATTAAAAGAAATTAATCACATGCAAGCAATGAAGCAATATGCAGAATGGACAGGTTTTAAAACAAGAAATTTAATGGGAAGCAAAATGCTTACAGCTTCTATTTTAAAACCTTTAGGAGTCAAAACACCAACAGGAAACATAACTTTAATAAGACATCCAATGGCAGGAAACCCAGACTACAGCATAAATGTTGGAAATGATTTAGCAGTAAATACAGCAGTTATACAAATGCAAGCAAGCTTAAACGAACTTGTAAATGCACCAAAATTAGTATTGAGAAGTCTAAAGCAAAAATTACCTACAGACCCAGCTGCTTACTTACTAATACATTGTGGTGGCAGAAAAATAGCCATAGGTGACAGAATAGGCGAGGTTGCAAAACTTGTTAAAGAGGAAGCAGGAGATGTACCATTTATAATGCCATTTACATTTGGCGAATATGGTAGAGCAGAGCATGAAGCCAACAATATGGGTGGATTAATGCTTTCTGAAACTGCTTTTTGTAAATAAGTTTATGCTTATTACGCCAAACAATATATCTATTTTCACATTCTTGGCGCGGGTCGCTGCTTGCTCCAGCTTGAGAATGAAAAATAGATATATTGCTTTGGCTAAAAAAATTATTAAAATTAAAAAAGGAGAAAAGATTATGGATATTGAAAAATTTACTTTAAATGAAACTTCATATTTTGGAGAGGGAGCTAGAAAAGTTCTTCCAGAAGAAATTAAAAAGAGAGGATTTAAAAAAGTATTAGTTGTAACTGACGAATCTTTATATAAAGCAGGAGTTAGTACAAAAATAACAGATTTATTAGAAGCAAATAATATAAATTATGTATTATTTCATGATGTAAAACCAAATCCACCAATTAAAAATGTATTAGATGGTGTAGCAATGTGCAAAGAAGAAAAATGTGACTTAATAGTTGCAGTAGGTGGAGGCTCAAGTATAGATACAGCAAAAGGAATAAGCATTATTATTGCTAACCCAGACAGAAGTGATGTTGTATCATTAAATGGTGCTTCAAATACAAAAAACAAAGGATTACCAATAATTGCACTTCCAACAACAGCTGGAACAGCAGCAGAAGTAACAATAAACTATGTTATAACAGATCCTGAAAGAGAAATAAAAATGGTTTGCGTAGATGAACATGATATTCCTATTATAGCAATAGTTGATACCGAACTTATGGCATCAATGCCAAAATCTGTTGCATCATCAACAGGGATGGATGCTCTAACACATGCAATTGAAGGATATATAACAAAATCAAGAAATATAATGTCACAAATGTTTTCAATGAAAGCAATACAATTAATATATGATAACTTAGCAAAAGCAGTAAATGAAAAAGACCAAGATGCCATAAACAAAGTTGGCTTAGGACAATATATAGCTGGTATGGCATTCTCAAATGTTGGACTAGGAATAGTTCACTCAATGGCTCACCAATTAGGAGCTGTTTATGATACACCACACGGACTAGCAAATGCTATATTACTTCCAACAGTTATGGAATTCAATGGTGAAGTAAGCTATGAAGAATTTAGAAAAATATTAATAGAAGCAATGCATATAGATGCAACAGAATTTACAAAAGAAGAAGTTATAAAAACATTCTGTGAATGCATTAAAAACTTGTCAAATGATGTTGGAATTACTCAAACAGTTAAAGATGTAGGAGCTAAGAAAGAAGACTTCGAAATGCTTGCAGAAAAAGCAATGGTTGACCCATGTAAACCAGGAAATCCAAGAGATGTAACAAAGGAAGACTTTATAATGCTTTACAATAAAGCTTGGTAGAATTGACATAATTAAAAAAACGCTGTATAATATATTTGTACGGCGTTTTTACGCATTTTGAACTTTGATAATTAAATATAGGAGGTTTTTAATTATGTCTAAAAAGCTGGAAACTGGTATCCGGAGTGAGATTGTAAAAGGCTATTCTGCCGAGCAAATTCACTCACTAATTCAGAAGAAAGAGGCAATGGCAAAGATGTCTCCCGAGGAGGCATACAGCAGATTGATGTATCTTCTTGTGGAGTATTACATTTACATGGCGGAATTTGGCTTTTCCGATACTTCTCAATGGCTTGACTTTGTCGAGGAGTTGGGAAGGCTCAGAGAACAGTTGAATGACGGATTTTTTGCTTATTCGATGTACGAAAGGATTGGAGGTTCCGAGGCAAAAAGGCTTTTAGAGTTGCTCCATGGCAGAAAGGTGCTATTTGGAATTATTGCCTATTATATTGTTGACTATATAGTCAACAATGAAGATAACAAGAAAAAGTATACGATAAACGTAATGAATCGTTTATCGAAGTGGACAGAAATCTGGGATAACTCCAAGGAGCATAATACAAATACTGTTTATGTTCCTGTTGATTCGGAGTTTTCCTATGGAATGAGAAATTTCTATGGGAAGGCAAAAGCCATTTATAGATATGATGAATTCGTCAAGTTCTTAATTGACGAATTTGATATTAAGGATGGCAAAGAAAGCAATCACGAGTTTGTGCAAGCTTGGGCAAGCCTGTATATGTTCCTTTGGAACATTTATAAGACCCATCCAATTATGCTTGCTGATGATTTTCTTCCGAAAAAAGAATTTACAAAGTTGGTGGCTAAACCGAGGGCGAGTAAAAACACAATTATTTGCTCTCAAGAGGCAACTGTGAAGGAAGAAATTCCAAACAAGGAAACAAAAGGGAATGCAGTGCAATTTGAGAGCACTCCTGAAAAGGAATCTGTGAAAGTTGAGAGCACTTCTGAGAAGAAATTTGTGCAAAGTGAAAGTATTCCAAATTTCCAGGAAGCCACACCAGATATTGCTCCAGATGTACAAATTGAAGTCTTGCTCAAAGACTTAAGGACTATCTTGAGCAAAAAAGAAGAGGCTTTGTTAGAGGTAGCAAGATTGGAGGAAAAAAGCGTGACTACTCAAGGAGAAGTTGAGCGTCTGGAAAGAAAAATAAAGGAGCTGACTAAATCTTTAAGTGACGCAAAGCTTACTGCTTCCTCTGCAGAGGCTGAATTGAAGAGGGCAAGAGAAAATGCCCTTGAGGTATCACGTAGATATGATGAAGAACGTCAAAAATTCGACAAAGAATACAAACGAATTTTTGATGATTAACCTTCTATTTAACCACAAGAGCTCAGGCAATTGCCTGAGCTTTTGTGGTTTTAGAAAAATGCTGCTAATAGTGAAGTTGTCAAATGGGACGGTTCTAAATGACACTATTTTGTGTCATTTAGAACCGTCCCATTTGACAGAACCGTCCCGTTTGACAATTTTTTCGATTTAGGACCGTCCCCAACTGAAAAAAATTAAAATTCACAATTGTTTGGTGTTCTAGGATAAGGTATAACATCACGAATATTTTCCATACCAGTAATATACATAAGTAATCTTTCAAATCCTAAGCCAAATCCAGAATGAATGTCTGTACCATATTTACGAAGTTCTAGGTACCAATAAAGTGGTTCAGTTGCAATTCCCATTTCTTTCATTCTTTTAACTAATTTGTCATAATCTTCCTCTCTTTGAGAGCCACCCATAATTTCACCAGCAATAGGGACTTCTAGGTCAACTGCTGCAACAGTTTTGCCATCTGGGTTAAGTTTCATATAGTAAGATTTTATATCTTTTGGCCAGTTTTTAACAAATACTGGACCATTAAAATATTCTGTAATATATTTTTCGTGTTCTTTTGCTAAATCTCCGCCATATTCAG
Source organism: uncultured Clostridia bacterium (assembly GCA_944393465.1). GTDB lineage: Bacteria > Bacillota > Clostridia > TANB77 > CAG-508 > CAG-793. Next base: position 4,749 of record CALYAG010000011.1, on the reverse strand, counting down.
GCTCAAATTCCCATTTTCTATCTGCTTTTTTTAGTAAATCTATTGCATCTTTGTGGTCTAATCTTACAAATTCTGAATCTAATAATTTATTCAATTTATCTATTAAGCCATTTGAAATAAATTTATCGCAAAATTCCATTTCTTCTGGGCATCTTTCTAAGACAGCTTTTACAATGTATTTTAAGAAGTCCTCTTCAATATCCATAAGACCGTCCAAGTCACAGAAAGATATTTCAGGTTCAATCATCCAAAATTCGTTTGCATGTGTTTTTGTGTTAGAATTTTCAGAACGAAGTGTAGGACCAAATGTATATATTTTGCCAAAAGCTTGTGCAAATGTTTCACCATGTAATTGACCAGATCCTGTTATATATGCCTCTTTGCCAAATAAATCTTCTGAAAAATCTGTTTTTCCATCTTTTTGAGGAAGAGGCTTGCTTAAATCAAGTGTTGTTAATTTAAACATTTCAGCAGAACCTTCACAGTCAGCACAAGTAATGATAGGTGTGTTTACATACACATATCCATTCTTTTGAAAGTATTCATGTATTGCAAATGCAGCAACACTTCTTATTCTAAAAACGGCACTAAAAGTATTTGTTCTAGGACGTAAATGTGCTTGTGTTCTTAAAAATTCAAAAGATGTATTTTTCTTTTGAATAGGGTAAGAGGTGTCTGCTAAATTAAATATTTCAACTTTTTGGGCATGTATTTCAAAAGGTTGTTTAGCATTTTCTGTTTTAACTACTTTGCCATTTACAATAATGCAAGAACTTATAGTCAACTTATTTACATTTTCAAAATTATCTAGGCTAGTATCAAAAACTATTTGAACATTTTTAAAAAATGAACCATCGTTTAATTCTATAAATCCAAAGTTCTTAGAATTACGCACTGTTCTAACCCAACCAGAAACTTGCACATTATTATTAATGTAATCGCCGGTCTTTCTATATAAATCTTTTACTGATGTACTTTTCATAATTAATCTCCCTTCTAGTATGAAAAATTCATACTTAATAAATTTGCTACATTTTAAAATTTGACTTTTTGATATAAAAAATAAATTTAATAGCCTTTATTACTTAAATTATGGACTTATTATACACTAATATACATAATAAAACAATAGTAAAGTAAAATAAATTAAAAAAACTACAGTAATATTTAAAAATACTGTAGTTTTTCCTATATAATTAAGCTTTTGCACACAATGTTACATTCGTAAAAATGGCGCTTGAACAAAGACTTGGCATTATAGATTTAAAACAAGCAAAAAATCAAGAAAGCCCGCTTTTGTTCTTTATTGAGTTACAACATTGTAGGCGGTTGAAATTCCAGGTATACCAGATGGAGATGTAACTGTTAACCCACCATTACTACTTGGAGTAGTATTACTAGAATTTGAACCACTTGCAGGTGTTGCATATTCATTAAGTGAACCAGCATCTATTGAGCCAGAAGTAGCAATGCCATCATCCACATCTACAGAATTGCCATTTAATATAGTATTTTCATTTATAGAATTTCCATTTATTTCATCGCTGGCCTGCTCTTGTGGTGCATTTGTTATTGAGCAAATATATGATACTACTTCATTGTGAATATCGTCAGGAATTACTGTATCTGTATTAGATAATATAAATTCTATAAATATATCATTTTCTGGAATTAGTACAAAATAACATCTTTCAATTGAAGCTGAGTATACTAAATCAAAATATGAATAGTAGATTCCATTATTATAAACAAATGAGCTACTACCAAGTTCTAATGTTGTTGTGGTTGCATCTATTTGTGATGAAAATAGATTGTATAGGTAGGTAAAGAAACTTGATCTTCCTTGCGCTTGATTTATATCAAATCCTACACCAACTAAATTCTCTATAGATTGTATATATGATAAAGTATAATTATCGCTAACTAATCTATTATCTGTATCTAAAGTCCAAGCAGAAGCATCATAGTCAAAGTAGTAATCATTATAGAAATTATATGTTTCATATATAGTTTCAAAGTTTTCCATATTATTTGCTAATGTGTTATTGTTTCCATTTTTATTATCTTGAGGAACTAATCCTCCAAACATAGATATGAAATTTGACATAACTGTCATAAATATTGTAGATAATGCTATAGCATAAATTACGACATTTAATACAATACCAAGCAATAGAAAACCAATAGATTTTCCTCCGTTTTTTCTTGCTTCATCAATTAATTGATTTGGACTTTGAACAACATCTTTTAATTTTTGTAATTTTTTATTAACAAAACTATTATATAATGGATAAAACGCAAATCCATAAACAAGGTTTATAATAATAGGTAAAGCAAAAGTAAATATAAATGGAATTGTTGCGTTTCCTGTTTCAGCACTTGATGCTATAAGAGTTGAACCTACAATTGGAATTATACAAGATATAATTAAAAATATAAATCCAATTAAATACAATTTTCTGTATAAATAGTATAGTCCACCAAAGAAAAATGCAGGGAAACTGAATTTTCTGTGATTTGCTTTATCATAAAGTTTGCCCATCCAAGTGTTCTTGAATTCTTGATCGTTGCTACTGCCATAAGTATTTTGTGTATTTTGAGAGCTTACTTGATTTTGCATATTATTTTCTGATTGGATGCCATTTACATCTTGAGGCATAGAGCCATATTGACTATTGTTTACATGCTGAGTTGGAGCATTAAACTGACTATTATCCGTATTTAAGGTAGGTTCTGTACTATTTTGATTAATACTTTGGCTTAGTATAGGATTAATGTGCATTTGAGAACTAGGTTCAGTTTCAAAATTATTTACACTATTGCTTATAGGCTCAGCATCAGTAGAGTTTTGAATATTATTTATAGGCTCGGCATCAGTAGAGTTTTGAATATTATTTATAGGTTCAGCATCAGCAGAGTTTTGAATATTATTTACAGGCTCAACATCAAGAGAGCTCTCGCTATTATTGAAAAGTTCGGCTTCAGGAGAACTTTCATTTGCTCCAAAAGTATTATTAGAATTATCATCTCCCATACCAAATAAATTAACTGCATTATCATTGTTATCAATATATGGTGAACTTCCTATGTCTGTATTTTGAAAATATGGATTGTAATATGGATTTTCTTCACCACTTTGAACATATGGATTTATATATTGTTCATTATCATTTGAATTTTGAGTTTGCCCATTACTAAATTCTTGACTCATAGTATAAGGATTGAAATTAGAATTTGCATCTGTATTTACATTGCCTAAATTTGGATTGCTTTGATTTTCTAAATTATTGTTGTTTAAATTTTCTTTATCATCCATTTTAGTTTTCTCCTCTCGTTAAAATCATATTAATTATAAAATAAAAAACGAAATTATACAATAAAAATTGGAAAAAAATTTTAGAGGAGAAAACATCCCCTCTAAAATAGCGATTATTTTGACATTTCAATTAATTTTTTAACAATTTGTACAGCATTAGATGCTGCTCCTTTTCGTATATTATCTGCAACGCACCAAAGGTTTAAACCATTTGAAATGCTAAAATCTCGCCTTATCCTTCCAACTAAAACATTGTCCTGTCCAGTAGCATTAGTTGCTAAAGGATACTTTTGAGACTTTATGTCATCTACGAGAGTGATGCCTTGAGAATGCGCTAATAAATTTTTAACTTCATCTAAATTAAAATCATTTTCAAATTCTACATTAATACTTTCACTATGAGAATTAAAAACGGGAACCCTCACAGTGGTAGCTGTTATTGCTAAATTTGGCTTATCTAAAATTTTTCTAGTTTCATTAATCATTTTCATTTCTTCTTTTGTATAACCATTTTCTAAAAATACATCAATATGTGGAAGGCAATTATTAAAAATAGGGTAAGGAAATTTTTTTAGTTCATATTTGCTAGACTCAGCTACATTAATGTCTTGACCTTCTTTAAAGTTTTTAATTCCATTTTCTAAATCATATATGCCATCTCTTCCTGCACCTGAAACAGCTTGATATGTAGAATATACAATTCTTTTTATTTTGTATTTATCATCTAATGGTTTTAAGGCAACGACAGCTTGTATTGTAGAGCAATTTGGGTTTGCAATAATTCCATGATTATTTTTTATTTCCTCGGGATTAACTTCAGGCACTATTAAAGGTACATTTTTGTCCATACGAAAAGCACTACTATTGTCTACAACAATGCAACCTTTTGAAACGGCTATAGGAGCGTATTTTTTTGAGGTTGAAGCTCCAGCTGAAAATATAGCAAAATCAAAACCTTCATCAAAAGAATGCTCGTTTAATTCTTTTACAACATATTCCTTTCCTAGAAAACTAATTTTGGTTCCGGCTGATTTTTTAGAAGCAAAAAATGCATATTCAGAAATTGGCAATTTCTTCTCTTCTAAAACTTTTAAAGCTGTCCTTCCAACAACTCCAGTAGCGCCGACTACTGCTAATTTAAAATCTTTCATAAATAACCTCTCTTTCATAAACTACATATTTTTAAAAATTGCTGTTAGTGGCAAAATGTAAAATAAGCGTAAGTTAAAAGTTAATACTAAAGTTCATATAACTATAATATGCAGTTTATTTTGGAGTATTGATAAATTATATAATTATATAAAATATTCGTATTTATTATATAATAAGATTTAAATAATTTGAATGAATTATAGCTTTAAGTTTCGGGATTTTTTTAAAATTTAGAAAAAAGTTATCCACAGAATTATTACATTTCTGTTAAAATGAAGAAA
>CALYAG010000010.1 GCA_944393465.1 uncultured Clostridia bacterium | reverse complement strand
TAAACCATTGAAATAACTGAATTTTCTTTTGTTATAGTAAATTCAGTCAAAAGTGGAATTTACTTTTGAAACTAACCGTGGAAAACCACACGGCCGGTGTTTGTGTTTTTGGTGCCTTTAAAGCATTTTATCTAAAGGATATTCCTCCCTTTTTTGCAAAGAATGCATCCAACACAATATCGAATATTTCATTCAAGCAATCAAGCATTTGGGGCGAATTCCATTCTTGGACTAACCTACTCTTAAATTCCTCTTGGTTTGTACTTTCCTTGGCCACCTTTTTCATTAGATATAGAAAAATAGCGCTATCTAGCATTGTTTCTGTACCTAAAATAAACTCATTGACCTCTTTTTCGGTAAAGCCAAAATATTTTAGGCTTAGCATTGTTTTAGATATTGTTTTTATAAATTCATTTAATTCTTCATTCCAACATCTTCTTTTTTCAACGTTTTTTGTATCAATTCCTAGCATAGTACTTGTTGTTTTAACGATGTTATACAACCGCTGACTTTCTTGCATTTCAAACACCTCCATAATAATCAGCTAATTTGAATTATATCAAATTTGCTGTATTATGTCAAATTGCAGTTGTTTTTTTGACTATTTTTTATTATAATAATTTATACCATTGAATGACAAAAATTTTAACAGCAAACCTTACTATAATTATAAAAGGAAGCAATTATGAAAACACTTATTGTAGAGAAAAAATATAATGAAAAAAATTTAATTACATATTTAACAACTATCTTTCCTAGTTTAAAAACTAGCTGTATTTATAAAGCTTTAAGAAAAAAAGACATAAAGTTAAATGGCACAAGAATTAATCAAACTACAGAGCTTCATACAGGAGATAAACTTGATATTTACATTGTTGATAGTGAACTTTACGGAGTTAATTTGCAAGATATAAAAACAATTTATGAAGATGAAAATATAGTAGTTTTTAATAAGCCTATCAATTTAGAAGTTGTGGGAGATTTTTCACTTACATCTATTAAGCAAAGAGAATATAAATTTTTAGAGCCTTGCCATAGAATTGACAGAAATACTATAGGCTTAGTTCTATTTGCCAAAAATCAAGATAGTTTAAATATTTTACTTGAAAAATTTAAAAATAAAGAAATTGAAAAGCATTATATTTGCCTTTGCTATGGTATTCCTCCAAAAAAGTCTGATAATATGGAAGCTTACCTATTTAAGGATAGTAAGAAATCTGTTGTATATATTTCTGATGAATTCAAAAAAGGATATTCTAAAATTTCTACTTCATACAAAGTGTTAAATACAAATAAAAATAAAAACTTAAGTTTGCTAGATGTTACATTACATACTGGTAAAACTCATCAAATTAGAGCCCATTTGGCTCACATTGGCTTACCTATTTTAGGTGATGGAAAATACGGTTCTTATGAAATAAACAAAAGATTTGGTGCATACACCCAACTTTTGTGCAGTTATAGCTTGAAGTTTAATTTTAGTGGCGAAAATGGAATATTAGATTATTTGAATGGTAAAGAGATAAAGCTAAAAGAAATGCCTTTTGAACAATTTCTTTAATAAAAATTTTAATTTAGCAATTAATATAATTTTATGAAATTTATATTAACTGTTTTGGAATCTTTAAACTAGCTTTATAGATATTCCTATAAAATCTAAATTATTAAAGCAGGAGTTTTGTATTATGTCAAGTTTTGTTATAAAATTAATTGCAATAATTACTATGTTTTGTGATCACTTTGGAGATGCTGTTCTTGGGCGTTTTAGTATACTGAATATTATAGGTAGAATAGCTTTTCCTCTATTTTGTTTTCAAATAGTTGTTGGATACAAGCATACCAAAAATGTAAAAAATTATCTAATAAGGCTTTTTGTATTTGGTCTTATTTCGCAAATACCATTTAGTTTATTTACATACTCATATTTAGGTAGATTTGATTTGTTAAATGTTTACTTTACTTTAGCATTAGGCCTTTTAGCAATTTATGTTTTAGATACTTTACCTAAAAAATATAAAATAATTGCTGTTGTTTTTGACATTATCCTAATGGCAATAGCAGAATTTGCTCAAACTGATTATGGATGGTTTGGAGTTTGCTTAATTATTTGCATTTACTTATTTTACAATGATAAAAAAGCAACATTTAATGTTTCAAAATCTATCTATAACGATGTTGCATCTAACAAAGAAATTACTAAAAACATTGCACCCCTTGCTTCTGAAAATGCCATAACATATTTTAACAATAATATATTATTTGCAATTGTATTTTTGGCTTTACTTATAATAAAATTTAGCAACTATTTTGCATCTAGTTCCTATAATTATGGCCTTGTGCAAATAATTGGAACATTTTTTCCTATTATATTTATGTTATTATATAATGGAAAAAAAGGACCAAGTATGAAATACGTATTTTATGCATTTTACCCAGTGCATTTGCTAATTCTAGTAGCAATTCACTATATGATTTAAAATGTACTATTAATTCCATGAGCGATAATAAGCTTCATATTATCTACTAGGCTGTCAACTTCTTTTGGTGTCACAGCTAAATTATATTTTGATGGCTCTAGTACAGCTTTTATTAGCCTATATTTATCTTCTTTACTTGCTTCTTGCAAGTCTTTAAATTCTTCAAATTGCTTTGAAATAAGATCTATGCTGTCAGCAACTATTGTTGCCGCTTCTACAAGAGTTGGTACACCTACCGCAATTACTGGTATACCCATTGTTTTTTTACTTATTTCTTTTCTACTATTTCCAACTCCAGCGCCAGGGGTAATTCCCGTATCACTTATTTGGATTGTTTTAAATAGCCTTGAAATATCTCTTGAAATTAGTGCATCTATTGCTATAATGGCATCTGGTTTTACTTTTTCTACTATTCCTTTTAATATCTCCCCTGTTTCTATGCCTGTAGTTCCAAGCACACCCGGTGCTATGCCACTTATTTCTATTGCATTTTTGTCAATTAAATTAGGAGCATATTTTTTTATATGCCTTGTTATTTGTAAATCTTTTATAACCTTTGGCCCTATAGAATCAGCGGTTGTATCTATGTTTCCAAGTCCTACAACTAATATTGAATTATACCCTTTTACTAATTCTTTTAATTGTTCTGCTAAAATCTTGCTTATTTTTTCTAATTCATCTTTTGAAATTATATCTATATTTTTTATTTCTAAAGTAATGTATGTTCCTATTTCTTTCCCTATTTTTTGCTTTCCTTTTTCATTTAATACTTTTACTCTTGTAACTTTTAAAGTATTATCCAAATCAATATTTTCCGAAGAAATTCCTTCAACTTCACCAGATTTTATGCATTCGCTTAATCGCTCATCTGCCAAGTCTGTTCTAAAATCTATCATCTTATATCCTTTCTAAGCTATACAATCTTTGTATTTTAAAAAGTAGCTTAACGTTTTAGTTACAAAGATGTTTTTATTAAATAGAAAAACTTAATTTTATTATTCAACAAAAAAGTTCTAACTTTATTATGTTAAAGTTAGAACTTTTTATTCATGTTTTTATGGCTGTTTTTAGATTTTATTGGATGTGTCCTCAAAACATTACATATTTGAATTTTAAGCATAAATAAGTAATCCACCATAATCTACTATTTTTAAATATTTAAAATCTTTAAATTTTAAATTGTGTCTTTCTATGTGCTCAAGCAAATTTCTTCTATTTTCTTTGCTTAAATAATCTACATCCCCAAATAACACAAATGTGTCATTTACTATAGCTGTAGCTCCTCCAATAAATCCATGCATTTCTGAAAATAAATGGTCTTTATTTATTAAGCCTATATTATCTGTTTGAAGAAGTAATACGTCCATGCCTAAATCTTTTAAAGTTTTATATATTCCAACATCTGATGTGATACATGAATTATTTCCAGTTACAGCTATGTTACATTTTGTGTATCCTTGTTTTACAAATACATTAATTTTGTCTAAAATTTTTTCATCGGCATATTTACTGCCTATTACATATTTACCAATTTGACAAACATTGTATTTAACATCGTCCGGATAACTATATTTTACAGGCTCTTTGCCAATTATAAAATTTGTTTCTACATATCTAGCATTTGGGCTACAGTAGATTTGATTATCTATTTTTGTATAAAATATGTCGCTATGCCCAGATATTTCAGGATAAACACTATTTGAAGGTTCTATCAAAATAATATCTAATTTTAGTTCTTCTAATAAATATGTAAATTCTTCTTCTCTAATTCTTCCATCTATTAATGCTTTCATGAACAATATTTGCAAAGTACAGTTTCTAGTCCAACATTTATTTCTATTCCCCCAGATTTTGAAGAACTGTCTATTTTTACTAGTTCTTCAAGTAAACTTCGCAATTCCTCCTTACTAAAATATTTTGCTTGCGTTTGATATTTGCCAACTAAAAAAGCTTGATTTGGCTTTAATTTTAAACTTTGTGCCACATTTTTGTTTTCTTCTATTGCTAATTTTATTATATATAATTTTTTGAAATGATTATACAACATTATGAGTATTCTTTGCACAGGTTCTTTTGCATAAATTAAATTATGCAACACTTCTATAGCATCTGCAATCTTTTTTCTTCCTAGATTATCTGTTAAATCAAATATAATACTTTCTGACTTTTTTATACTAAGTGCATCAATGTCTTCTTTTACAATAGTTCCACCATTTCCTGCATATTCTATAAGTTTTCGAAGCTCATTAATTATGTCACTCATATTTGTTCCAACACATTCTATGAAATAACCTGCTGTATTTTCTGTAAGGCTTACATTATATGCCTTTGCAATAGATTTTACCTTTGTTATTAGCTGTGGCAATTTTTGCTCTTTAAACTCTTTTACCTCACCTATTTTACTTATTGTATTATATAATGCATTTTTTTCCGGCGTTATTTCTACCAAAACAAGCTCTACGCCATCTAAATTTGCTGTTTTTAAATACTCAGCTAATGTATCTGCTAAAGCATTTTTCTTTTTAAAAAGCCCTGTATCTTTTGCTATTATAAGCTTGGTAGGAAAGCCAAATGCAGGTGTTTCTATGTCTGAAATTATGTTTGACACATTATTTTCGTCAATTTGCACATAATTTATTCCAAGTTGTAGCTCACCAAATGCTTTTTTTATCTTCTTTAAATATTCATTTCTTAAGTATTCATCTTCACCAAAAAGTAAATAAATCATTTAAACTATTTCCTTTCTAATTTTTTTCAGTTGGGGACGGTCCTAAATCGAAAAATTATAATTTTTTCGATTTAGGACCGTCCCCAACTGAAAAAATTACAATGCCTTTGAGAATCTGCTTGAATGTGCATAGCATATTGCAGCAGCCATGCTGTCTGTTGTATCATCAAGCTTTGGCAATTTATCAACTTTTAATATAGATTTTACCATTTTTTGAACTTGAATTTTGTCTGCTCTTCCATAGCCTGTTACTGCTTGTTTTATTTGAAGTGGGGTATATTCATATATTGGTACATTATTTTTTCTTGCCACAACTAGTACTATTCCTCTTGCTTGTGCAACATTTATAGCAGTAGTTGTATTTGTGTTAAAAAATAATTCCTCTATTGATAATACTTCTGGTTTGTATGTATCTATAATATTTTGCATATCATCATATATTTTTACAAGCCTGTCAGGAAAAGACTCACCTGCTTTGGTGAGTATTGCTCCTGAATCTATTAATGTAAAATGATTTCCTTTGTATTCTATTATGCTAAACCCTGTTATAGCAAAACCCGGGTCAATTCCTAAAATTCGCATTCTTTACCTTCTTTATCCAATAAAATTCTAAATACTTCCGCCACACTCCAGCCTTGAGCAAACGCACCTTTTCCTGTAGATGGATTGGTAGAGTCATATATTTCACAAATACTTCCTACTGTATTTCCTTTTGTAAGCTCATAAGTAAATGTGTTTGCTGTATTTATTCTAAATTGTGTTAATGTATTTATTAATTTTTGTTTACTTTCTTCATTATTATCTGCTTTAATTAAATTTTTAAGTGCATTATAATATTGCCCTAAAAGCCAAGGCCAAGTTATGCCTTGATGATACTGTCTATCTCTTTGTTCTGGTGAACCCTCATAAACAGCTTGAAATCCTGGCTCTCCCTTTGCAAGTGTTTGCAACCCATATTTATTTAAAAGTTTTTGAGTAACTGTTACAAACACTTCTTTTGCCATATCTTTGTCACAATCAAGTACAGGATATGTTAGGCTTAATGCAAATATTTGATTTGGTCTTATTTTATCATCTCCAAGAACATCATACAAGCATTTTTTGTATGGATTATAAAATCTTTTTACAAAAGACTTTTGGCAATTTTTAGCTAGCATTCCATACTCATAATATCTTATCATTTTCAAAAAATGTTTTGACAAATTTTGCATTATTCTTAAAGCATTATACCACATGGCATTTATTTCTACTGCTTTTCCATTTCTAGGTGTAACAGGTATTCCATTTGCTCTAGCATCCATCCATGTATTTTGAGTGTCCATAGTTCCAGCCGAAATTAGGTAAGTTCTCTCATCAAATCTAATATTGTTTCCATCTAAATTTGTTCCATTCAAATAATTATCAATTATTTTTATCATAGTACCATATAAATGTTCTTTTACAAAATCATAATTGCCAGTATACTGTAAATATTTTTGAACTGCTTCAAATAGTAAAAGTGACGCATCCACACTATTGTATAAAGCATGTCCATCATATTCATCAAAGCCATTTGGCACTACCCCTTGTTTCGTCCTTTTAGCAAATGTTAAAAGAACTTCTTCTGCTAAATCATATTTTTTTGACATAAGTAATAAGCCTTCAAATGATATAAATGTATCTCTTCCCCAGTCTAAAAACCATGGATAACCGGCTATTATGGTATGACGCTTTGTGCTTGGCCTATATACTATAAAATTGTCAGATGCGACCATGTACTCATTAACTAGGTCAATATAACTTTGCTTTTCTTCTTCTTCCTTTGGTAAATTTTTAAAATCTATTAAACCTGATTTTTTTACTTGTTCATTTATTCTTTTCTTTTCATTTTCTATAATTTTTGTTCCACTTAGCCTTTGTAACTCTTCTAGGCTATTGCCATATTCGCCATCAAGTGAGCAGAAAAATACAATTTCTTTATCTTCATTTGGCTTAATTTCAACTTCAAATGTTCCTGGTACTGCATGATTTTCTTCTGTATCAAAGCCTCTTAAAGCCTCTTTTTGATAAAACATTGAATAAAAAATATTATCTATATATTCGTTGTATTTTGCACCTTCAACATATAAATTGATTTTTCCTTTATTTTCTCCAAAGTCTAATTGGACTTTATCTCTATTAATTTTTTGGGTATATCTAAACTTTAAGTCATGCGTTTCTGCATGAAAATCTCTAAAATTAACTATTGGTGTTAAAAGTAGTTTGGCTTTAGCTTTTTGATTTATTACCCTATACACAATTGCAACAGTATTTTTGCCATAAAGCATACAAATAGATTTTTCTATAATTACATTTTTTACTTTGTAAGTGTAAATTGGAATTATAGTCTTTTCAAATTTTTGCATATATTTGTAACCTTCTGTTGTAACACCACCTGATGTGTTTGTATAAAGATTATATTTTTTGTCATTAATTATAATACTTTCATCTACTTTTGATAATATTAATTTTCTTAAGCCGGGCGGATTGCATGCAGCAATTAGCAAACCATGATACCTTCTAGTATTTAGCCCCATGTCTGTTGATGAGGCAAATCCACCAATTCCATTTGTTATTACCCATTCTCTCATTTGTTTTCCTCCATTTGCTTAAATTATATAGGTCTTGTCTCCTATAATTTTGCATAATTTCATCTTGTGACTTGTTTTTAGTTTATTGTTTTTCTTCTCTCTTACGTTTTTCGTTTACTTCCATCATTTTTCTTCTGACTTTTACTTTTTTATCACTATCTTTAATTGATTCTATTCTATCTTTATACTTTGTATTGAATTTACTTTTTACTGAACTGTCTCTTCTTTCAAAAGGTTTTCTTCCTGATTTTTGAAATTTTTTATCCTTTTTTTCACGTTTTTTAATTTCTCTTTTTGACTCTTTTAGTCTAGAGTTTAAAAGCATGTACTGACTTTCATTTTGCATATCTTCAAATTTAAGTTCATCACATATTAATTGTATAATTGTAGAAGCTATAACATCCGGGTCGTGTCTTATTGAATCTCCTTCTACTTTAGATAAGTTTCTTTGAACAAGTCTTACTCCAAGCTCTTTTGCCTTATTGGTATCTGGCATTACTATGTCAGAGCCTTTTAGATTGTATTTTTTAATGAATTCTGGCACTATTTCGCCCGTGTCATATATACAATAATCTATAATTCCTGTTCCTACATAATCATTTATAGCTTTAATATGGTCTGATAGAGTGTATTCGTCAGTTTGTCCAAGTTCTGTCATTATGTTACTTACATATATTTTCATTGCATCGCTTTCACGAATTGCTTTTGCTATGCCTTTTACCAAAAGATTTGGTATAACGTTTGTATAAAGACTTCCAGGTCCTATAACAATTGCATCTGCCTCTTTTATAGCATCTATAACACCTGGCGCTGGACTGCAGTTTGTGGGTCTAATAAATATTCTATTTATTTTGCTAGCGTGTTCACTTACGTATTCAGGTATTTTATCTCTGTTTTCTATAACTGTTCCATCATCTAGCTCTGCACAAATTTTTATTTCTTCTAATGTAACTGGTAAAACTTTACCAGTTATGTTAAGCACTTCTCTTGAGCTTTCTATAGATTTGGTAAAATCTTTATGAACATTATTCATTGCTAAAAAGTAAATATCTCCAAAGCTTAAATTTTTAAGCTGACCTGATGTAAATTTAGTATCTAGCAAATTTTCCATTTCTTGTTCATTATATGAAAGTGCAATCAAACTCTCTTTAATATCATTTAAAGGTAATACTTGAAGTGCCTTTCTTGAATCTGTAGGAGTTTTGCCATAATCTGATACAGTAACAATTGCAGTTATGTTATCTGTGTAATTTTTAAGTCCTTTAAGTACTGTATTTAGTCCGCTTCCTCCACCTATTACAACAATCTTAGGACCTTGATTGTATACCTTTTTGTTGAATATAAGTTTGTTTATATTTTGCGTTTCTTTTCTAGTGTCGCTTTCTTCTATTAAAAGTTCCAATGTTCTTTTTTGCATAAACACAAAACCTATAACTATAGCAGTAAAGCCTATTACAAATGATACAACTATTTTAAGTATTTCTGTTAAACCTAGTGTGTTAAAATATAATAAGTTTGAAATTCCATAGCCAACCAGTACAACTCCAACTAATATTAAAAGCATCCATCTTTTCATTTTTGCTTTTGAAGTAAACCATTTAAAAAATCCCATAATACATCCTTTCTTTAATCTTCTCCAATTATCCTTACTTCTTCTTCTATAGTTTTTCCAAACTTTTCATATACTTTTTCTTTTACATAGTTTATTAAATTAATTATATCTTTTGCTGTAGCATTTCCTTTGTTTAATATAAAGCCTGCGTGTTTTTCTGACACTTGTGCTCCCCCTATACTATACCCTTTTAAACCGGATTCGTCAATAAGTTTTGCAGTAATAAAATCTGTTCCTCTTTTAAATGTACTTCCTGCGCTTGGCTTATCTAATGGTTGAGTAGTTTTTCTTTTTTCTGCATATTCTTGCATTCGGGCCTTTATTTCTTCTTTATTATCTTTTCGAAGTTTTAATGTTGTTTCTAATATGACAGAATTTATATTTTGAAAAATACTCTTTCTATACTCAAAATTATGTTCATTATTAGCTATTGTTTTAATTTCAAATGTATGCTTATTTTCTGTAGCCAATTTGTATGCAATTTCATTATTTATAGCTATTTTAGCAGTACAATTACCTAAATCAAGATATTTTGTACTAACTACAATATCTTTCATCTCAGAGCCATAGGCACCTGCATTCATATAAATTGCTCCACCAATTGTTCCAGGTATGCCTCCTGCAAATTCAAAGCCTGATAAGCTATTGTCTAATAAAATTTTTGCAAGTAAAGCATTTGTCATACCAGATGAAACTGTGACAAAATAGTTTTCATCTTCTTTATTTGCTTGGCTTTGCCCTAAGATTGTCGTTTTGCTTTCCTTTTCTTCTATATTTGCATTGTTGCTGTCTACTATAAAATAATTATTTGCTATGTATTTTATAACTAAACCTCTTATGCCTCCATCTTTTACTATGAGATTAGTACCATTGCCAACTATAGTAATTGGCAAGCTTTGCTCACTTGCATTTTCTTTGTTTTCATTATATGTATCTATCTTTTGCCATGTTTGTTTATCTTTTGCAAACTTATTATTTGTGGCAAAATCTAAGACCTTAAGTAGTTTTTCTTGTGAATCTACTGTAATAAATATGTCTGCATTTCCGCCAATTTTAAAGCTTGTGTGCTTGCTCATTGGTTCATTGTATTTAACATTGCTTGCGCCTAAAATATCTTCTAACTCTTTCAAATAAGCCTCCTTGATTTTGATATTTTTTAATTTTCTTTGAAATTTTAAGACTATCTATAATATTTAATTTTATTTTATAAAAGTTAAATTATTTTTATGCTATAATTGTACCATTTTGCTATTTTTTTTACAATATAAAAAACAAAAATCTTACTAAAGAATACTAAGCTTTAGTAAGATTTTTGAATCATACATATTATTTTATATATTTGCAATTTTTGTGTTTGAAGTGAATTATTTTCTTGTAAATAAATTTACATATCAGTTTCATCATATTCTATATCATAAGTAGGTTCCGGGCTTGGTTTTTGTTTTACTTCTGTTGTAGTTCCTGCCGGTGTAGTTGTTATTTTTACTTCGCTATTTTTTCCGTCTTTCATTGCTTCTTTTTGCAATTTATTAAGTTTTATTCCATTCATTGTTTTTCCAAGCATTTCACTTAATTTGTCTGCTAAATCTGGTACTAAGTCTAATAATTTATCAATAGATGATGAATGTTCTACTGGTAAAAGCTTAACTCCACTTGCTTGTATAACAATAAATGCTATTGGAGATATGCTTACTCCTGCACCAGAACCTCCGCCAAATGGTAATCTTTCTTTTGGCATCTCTTGCTCTTTTTTGGCTTGGTCTTTTGTCTTTCCATTGAATTCACTTCCACCTGCTGCAAATCCAAAGTTTACTTTAGATATAGGTATTATTACCACATTATTTGATGTTTGAATTGGATCTCCAACAATTGTATTTACATCAACCATTTCTTTAATACTGTTCATTGCAGTATTCATTAATCCTTCAATTGGATATTCACTCATACTTTTCACGTTCCTTTCTTAACTTTTAAATAAATTAGTTGAAAATTTCATCAAGTTCGTATTTCAAATACTGTAATTATTTTTCAACTTGCTTTGCATATTTCTTTAAAAATATGCAGTAATTTTATAGTTATTATGCAACTAAATTGTAAAAAAAATACATTTTTATTCAAATAAATTGGAGTTATTTTATAATTATAGTTTTTGTATTTTTCTACATCTGCTACATATGGAAGAGCTACTGCAATAAATATACTTACAATTGAACTAGCAATTGCTGTAAAAGCTGCATCCTCTGTTCCTAGTTCTAGTTCTAAATTGCCTTTTTGCAAGTTAATGAGTGGTACTATTTTTTTAGATAATTCTTTAGCTTTTTTCTTGTCTTCTTCTATATTCTTATGTTTTTTTATTTCTTTATCTATTTGTTTTAACATTATATTTTTCATTTTATAATTGTCTAATTTAATTGATAATATTGGCAACTTTCCAAATGCAAGTAGCTTTATTTTTGCACTAAAGCTTAAATAGTCCAAAAAATTTAGTTTTAACTTATCATCTTTTTCATAAAGCAATATATTTAATATTTTTATGATATTTTCCAAATTTTCTATTTTTATATTTTTTATTACTATTTTAATACTTGCAGTTGTTAATATTGCTATAAACAATACTAAAATAATTAGCAATGAAAAAAGAAAAACTATCACAAGAACTCCTCCTGTAAATTTTAGTTTACTCAAAGTATTTTTTATTTGAAGTAAACTAAGTCTCTTGTAAATAGTTTTTCCATTTTTTTACTCTTTATACTTGATTTTTTATATTTCTAAAGAGTTGTCAATTAGAACCTTCCCATTTGACAACCCCTCGCTATTAGCAACTTTTACGCATTTTTTTGTCTACATCAATTTTTCCAAATAGTTCATCTTGCTTTGTTACTACTTTTTTTCTTCTAGACATTTCTAAAAGTCCTGAAAAAGCTGTAACTACTTCTTGTGGTTTGCATTTTTTTAATGAAAATAATTTATTAAATACAAAATGCTTGTTTTTAATTAATGCCCTAAACATTGTTTTTACAGAGTCACCTACAGTATAATTTTCAACTATGGCTATTTTTTCTATATTTTTTGCATTATGGTTTATTTTATTCGCATTTTTGTCCAATATGTTTTTGTACGTATCATATATGTCTTTTGCCGTAAATTTAACTTCTAAATCTGTTCTTTTGGGTACTTCAATCGCCTCAGGGAGTCTAAATGCTCTTTTATTATTTGCGCTATACATTTCTCTAAATTTGTTTGTTATTTCTTTGTATTGTTTGTATTCTATAATTCTTCTAATAAGTTCATCCTCTGAAAGCATTTCTTCCTCTTCTTCCTGTCTAGGAAGTAGCTTTTTAGACTTTAAGTAAAGAAGATTTGATGCCATTACTAAAAATTCACTAGTTACTTCTAGGTTCATTTGTTCTGCCATATTTATGTATTCTATATATTGGTCTGTTATTTCACTTATTGATATATCATATATATCCATTTTATTTTCATCAATTAAATGGCATAACAAATCTAATGGACCTTCAAAATTTTCCAATTTAATTTTGTATTTGTTTATTTCTAGTGTAAATACGTTTTGCATTTTGCATCCTTTCTCTGTGTCAAATAGAACCTCACATTTGACATTTTGCATCCTTTCTCTGTGTCAAATAGAACCTCACATTTGACACTCTTCCATTGCATTTTCAATACTTTCAGTTCTATATCCCTTTTTCAATAAATAGTTTTTAATATCTTCTTTTTCTAAGTTAGATTTTTTAATAGCTATATTCTTTGCTGACTGTATTTCATAATCTATTAGTGTATCTAAATTATTTGAAATATAATCATCTATTAAATTTTTGCTAAGACCTTTTGACATAAGTTTGTACTTAATTTCTTTTATAGATAAATTCTTAAGAGCCATAAATTCATTTACGGCTCTTTTTATGTAATTGTTATCATCTATATAACCATTTTCTTTTAGCTCTTCTATTGCATCATTTAAAAGTTCTTCTTCTATTACTTTGCTAAACTTAAGTCTAATTTCGTTTTCTGTTCTTTTTTTAAAAGCAATATACTTTAAAATTTTAGTTTTAGCAAAGTCTAAATCTTCCAAAGTATAATTTTTTGGAAATAGATCTTCTTTTTTTACATACTCAAATTGTTTCATTTTTACTACTTTCCGTATTTTAAATATCTTTAAATTGTTTTTGAAAATACCCAATATTTTTTTTGTTGAATAGGAAAACTTGATTTTTCCTATTCAATAAAAAATTAATTCAAAAATTCTCTCACGAGTTTTTTGCAAAACAATAAAATATTATTCTTCCTCATCATCAGTTGGTTCTATTTCTTGCTCTTCATCAATAACTTCATCGCCTAGGCTTTGTTCAAATGCTTCATTAAAGTTGTTTCTAATTTTTTCTTCAATTTCTTTCATAACTTCTGGATTTTCTTCTAAATACTTTTTGGCGTTTTCTCTACCTTGACCAATTCTTGTACCATTGTAGCCAAACCATGAACCGCTCTTTTCTACTAAACCTAAGTTAATACCTAAGTCTAATATGTTACCAGATTTTGATATACCTTTGCCATATACTATGTCAAATTCTGCCTCTCTAAATGGTGGAGCCACTTTATTTTTAACAACTTTTACTCTAACTCTATTACCAACAACTTCACCATCTTGTTTGATATTTTCTATTTTTCTAATGTCCAATCTAACTGACGCATAGAATTTAAGAGCTCTACCACCTGGAGTTGTTTCTGGGTTACCAAACATAACTCCAACTTTTTCTCTTAATTGGTTTATAAATACTATTACACTATTTGATTTATTTATAACACCAGCTAGTTTTCTTAATGCTTGTGACATAAGTCTTGCCTGCAAGCCTACATGTGCATCACCCATATCGCCATCTATTTCTGCTTTAGGAACTAATGCTGCAACTGAGTCAACTACTATTATGTCAATTGCACCACTTCTAACTAAAGCTTCTGCTATTTCTAGTGCTTGCTCCCCTGTGTCTGGCTGAGATACAATTAAATTGTCTATGTCTACGCCTAAATGTTTAGCATAAACTGGGTCTAAAGCATGCTCTGCATCTATAAAAGCTGCTTCTCCTCCTAGTTTTTGTGCTTCTGCTATCATATGTAAAGCAAGAGTAGTTTTTCCTGATGATTCTGGACCATATACTTCTATAATTCTTCCTTTTGGAATTCCTCCTATACCTAGTGCTATATCTAAGCTTAAAGCTCCTGTTGGTATTGCTTCAACATTCATTGCTTTAAATTCTCCTAGTTTCATAACAGAACCTTTACCAAATTGCTTTTCTATTTGTCCTAATGCTGCCTCTAGTGCTTTTTGCTTTTCTTCACTAACTTTAGTATTTTCATTTTTTACTTTTTCTGCGCTCATAATTTCCTCCTAATTAAACATTTGTTTGTACGACACATATTATATACTACCAAAAAAATTTGTCAAGTGTTTTCCAAACATTTTTTCGATTTTATTTTACTTATATTCTTTGGTTACTTAGTATATTTCTATAGTTTATTGATATTAGCTATTTTTGCCTAAACCATTCATTAAAATTATAATAAACATTGTAGCTATTTGGTGAGAAATTTCCTCCAACATTTGCATTTAATATTAATGTATTTTTGTTTCTGTATAAGCCAATGTATGGAACCTCATCATTTACTGTCTTTTGTATATCTGCAAAATTATCAAGAGAATTTAATTTAGATTTTACATCACTATTATTATAATTTGCTAAGTTTCCATCTCCATAAAAATAAGTTAAATCTGGATTTACAGAATTTGTAACACCTGTTAAAATCATTTGATAATTTTTATTATTTAAGTATTCATAATATTTATCATTTGAAACTTTAGTAACATTAACAGTTATACCAATTGCTTCAAGTTGCCTTTTTATTTCGTTTGCTGCATTTACTCTGTCTGTGTTATCTTCTGTTACTATCAAAGATAAAGTAAGTCTTCTTACATGTCCGCTAATACTCTTTTGCCACTTGCCACTTTGATATGTCCAGCCAGCTTGCTCTAATATTGTTCTTGCTTGATCTTGATTGTACCCTATTTCACCAGCGCCATTATACAAATAACTACCATAATCTAGTGGAGAATTTGCTACATAATAATTGTTTGAAAAAACTGTTGAAACTAATGTATTTTTATCTATAGCATAATTAATGGCTTGTCTTACTGCTTTATCTTGCAAAATAGTATCGCTACAATTTAAGCTAAGGTAATCATAATTTCTGCCTTTGTATTCTTTTTTGTTGTAGCCCATTGTTCCAACATAATCTGTATAGTTTTTTACAGAAGTATTAATTATATCAATATTTCCTAGTTTAAAGCTGTTGTATATTTCTCCCATTGTTCCATATCTTTTTATAGATATAGATTGAGCTTTTGGTGTTTTTTCTTTAATATATCTCCATCTATCATTTCGAGTAAGCAAAATGGTGTTATCATCTATACTAGCTATTTTGTACATTCCCGTTCCTATTGGAATTTTGTTTGTTGTTTCAAAATTTTCATTAACATAATACATACTCGAAAGTATAGGAAATGTTAAATTATATTCAAAAAATGGTACTGGTTTTGATAAGTGTATAATTACCGTTTCGGTATCCGGTGTTTCTACACTTGCTATGTCTGCCACATTTGCTGAGTACACAGTATTACGTTCTTTTAATCTGTCTATTGTAAAACTAACATCTCTTGCAATTAAACTACTACCATCTTGCCATTTTACTGAGCTGTCTAATTTTATCTCATAAGTTGTATCATCCTTTTTTGTGCAAGAAGTTGCTAAGCAATTTTCTAGTTTATAGTCTGCAGTTATGTTAAACAATGGTTCAAATATAATCTTATCTATGTTAATTATTTCTTTATTATTTGTTAAAAGTGGGTTCATAGTATCATAATTACAAAGCCCCATTGTTAAGCTATCTAACATTTCTATGGTAGCTTCTTTAGTAGTATTTTCTTCTTCTATTTCATTACTTTGAACTTTTTGATTGTACAAAACATACACCGTTCCAATAATTAAGGCAATTATGAAAACTATAAATATATATTTAAAAACATTATTATTTTTCATTTAATTCTCCTAAGTTAAGTATAATATATAAAATTAGTTTTAATTAAATTTTATAAATCTATATTAAACTTTTTATTCATTAGTTGTACGTAATTATAATATAATAATTTTGCTTTATTTTCAATACTTTTGCAAAAATAATATTCTATAGGTATATTTCTTTACGTAAACAATTTGAATTCATAAAAATAGACATATAAATAGTATTTAATACTAAATATATGCCCCCTATATACTTTGTAAATTAACCATTCACATCCATTTAGACTTTGTATCTAAATATTATATTTGTTTATCTAGACTCAACTATTAGTCTAATGCCTGTTCGATCCTCGCCTTCTACTTGTACCTCTGCAAATGCTGGTATGCACACTAGGTCAACTCCTGTTGGAGCTACAAAACCTCTTGCTATTGCAACTGCCTTTACAGCTTGATTTAATGCTCCTGCCCCAATTGCCTGCATTTCTGCCTTTTTTGTTTCTT
The DNA here is from genome assembly GCA_944393465.1 of uncultured Clostridia bacterium. GTDB lineage: Bacteria > Bacillota > Clostridia > TANB77 > CAG-508 > CAG-793. The sequence goes on along the minus strand of CALYAG010000010.1, from coordinate 42,220 downwards.
TTACCATCCCAGCTATAGCTCCTGCTACTGAGTTTGGATTTGATTTTGATGAAATTTTTAACACTTCCATTTTTCCTCCTAATTCTTTTATTTATTTTTTGTAATTACATATATAGTTATACTACATTGAAAGAAAAATGTCTAGTGTTTTTTACTATTTTTTGGAACTTTTTATCGACATTCTTCGACAAAAATCGTCATTTGCTGTAAACTAAGTGTAGTGTAGAAAAAACAAATCGTAATAGCTTGGCAAATTATAGAATTTGCTACACTCTAAGTGAAATGTAGAAGAATGTATTCAAGTACTTAATAGATAATTATACATTTATCCTATACAATTTTTTTACTTTATTAGTAGAATCATCTATTTCAAAAATAATTCCATTTAACACGCACTTACCTTCAGCTAACTTATATTTTTCTGGAAGTGATGTAACAAATCTTTTCAAAGAAGCTTCAATATTCATTCCAATGACTGACTTCTCAGGACCAGTCATACCTATATCAGTTATGTAACCTGTCCCTTTTTCTAATATTTTTTCATCTGCAGTTTGAACATGAGTATGAGTGCCAAACATTGCAGTAATTCTTCCATCAACATAATACCCCATTGCTATTTTTTCAGCAGTTGCCTCTGCATGAAAGTCTAATATTATAATATCTACATTTATTGTATTAATTATGTCATCAATGCATGTAAATGGGTTATCTGAAAGCACTCCCATGTCTGTTCTACCTATTAAATTTACTACTGCTATCTTTTTACCATTTTTATTTATAATAACATATCCTTTACCAGGGCAACCTTTTGAATAATTTGCTGGTCTAATTATTTTTTTATCCTCTATAAAAGTAAAAATGTCTTTTTTACCCCATGTGTGATTTCCCATGGTTATAACATCAATATTTAATCTATTAAGTTCATTGTAAATTTTGCTAGTCATGCCCATTCCACCAGCAGCATTTTCTCCATTTATTATAGTAAAATCTATATTTTCTGCCTCCTGCAAATTTGGCAAAGTTCTTTTTAATTTTTCAACACCATTTTCTCCTACTAAATCTCCTACTGCTAAAATTTTCAAAACAATACCTCCTAAGTTAAATTAATCAAATACTATTTTAATATATATTTTGGTATTCGTCAAATTAATTTGTTCGTATTATAAAGTTCAAATATATAAGCCAAATAATACTTAAGACTACCACATTTTTCTCACATTTTGATATATGCACATTTTTAGTTTTAGGTCAAGTAAAGTTTTACGTTTTTACAGCACAATTTGTTAGTTACATTTGAATTATTCCTTATGGCTGCTTATTTTTATCTTAAATAAAATATTCTCTTTACAATATTATTACAAAAATAACATTTAAAAATTTTTGATTTTTTCTCTTGATAAGTTTTTGATATTGTATTATTATACTTAGGCAAGATTAATTTTAGAGGGGTAATAAAAAATGGGTGACATAAACGTATATTCTGGACCAATGAAATGTGGCAAAACTCAACAAATTCTTAATGAGTATAAGAGACAATTAATCGCAGGAAAAAAAGTAAAAATGTTCAAACCTTCTATTGATACAAGAACAGCCAATAATGTTGTTGCTTCAAGAAATGGAATTGATATCCCTGCAATTAGCATAAGTAGAATTTCGGATTTGGAAAAATATGAAGCTGATGTTTATTGTATTGACGAATTTCAGTTTTTAAAAGGAAATGTAAAAATAATTGAACAAATGGCTGATTGCGGCAAAAAGTTTTTTATTGCCGGTTTAAATTTAACAGCTGAGAAAAAGCCTTTTGGAAAAATGGCTGATTTGCTTTGCATATCTGATAATGTGCATATGCTTACTGCTATTTGTGATAATTGTAAATGTGAAAATGCAGTTCTTAGCTATTATAAAGGTGGCAAGGATACTGATATTGCTATAGGTGATCGTCAGTATATGGCACTTTGCAGACATTGTTATGATATTCTTTCAAGACAAGATGAACTAAACAGAACACAAGCTCAGGCATAAGCCTGAGCTTTTATTATTAACTATTATATATTTCTCTTCTATGTCCTATTTCTAACACTAAAACAATATTTTTTAATTGTTTTTTAGATTTTTCTGTAAAAACTAATTTATACTTCTTTTATATTGTACTACAATGTATTACATTTGTTAATATATTATAATATTATTCCAGTAAAAATGTGATATATTCATTAAAATGGAAACCAAGGAAATAGCATTATAACGGCACCAAGTATAACTGCAAGTGACATTTTCGCATCATCTGGGTTATCAAAACCAAAATCTAAGTCTCCTGCTGGTGGCAATTCTTCTCCATCAATAACTGATAATTTAACATTATCTATTTGCTCATAATTAAAGCTTGAACTAAAAGATGCTTGTTCACCTGGATTTAAATCATTTAATTTAACATATTTAGTTCCAAGTAATACTCCACGTTTAGAATAACTATCTATTTTTAAATATTTATTTGTTATTTGTGCATCTGTATTATTTTTAACAGTTCCATTTACATAACCATTAAGATATGTAGCTTTTGCTTCTGTAACCTCAACATCAAGAATTGAATCTTCTACTGAGTAGTCTTTTGTAAGATAAGTACTTTTTAAAACATAAAATGAGCCAATATCTACAATTATGTAGACTATAACTATTGCTAAAAAATACTTAAAAAATGTTTTCATTCTACTCATAAATAATACCCCTTTATTGATACTTTTAACATTTTTATTTTATTCAATGTTATTTGCTTTTATTTTTAGCATTTTATTATTTTTATATATTATTGCTTTAAAAAATTTTGCTTTAAATTTTTCTAAATACTCCAGAAACTTTACCAAGTATTTTACAATCTGGTACAATTATTGGATCCATTGTACTGTTTTCTGGTTGCAAACGAATGTAGCCTTTTTCTTTGTAAAAAGTTTTAACAGTTGCTTCATCATCTATAAGAGCAACAACTATTTCACCATTTTCGGCAGTATTTGTTCTTTTTACTAATATGTAATCTCCATCAAGAATACCAGCTTCTATCATACTTTCGCCTCTGACTGTTAACATAAAGCTTTCGCTATTGCCTACAAAGTCTAAAGGAATTGGAAATGTGTCTGTTATGTTTTCTACTGCTAAAATTGGTTGTCCGGCTGTTATTTTGCCTATTAATGGAACATTAACCATTTCTTTATTTGTGTAGTATTCTTTTGTTGGACTAATGCCTAATTGATCAGATATAACTGTTTCACCTTTGTAGTTTTTAATTAAACGCAATGTTCTTCCTTTTTGAGACTCTTTTTTAACAAAACCATTTTCTTCAAGAACCTTTAAATAACCTTGAACAGTTGCTGTTGAATTAAGTCCAACAGCTTTACATATTTCTCTAACTGAAGGAGCAAATCCCCTTGCTTCAATTTCTTTTTGGATAAACTTAAGAATATCTCTTTCTCTTTTATTTAATCCATTAGAATCTCTTCTTGATTTGTTCATATTACACACCTCTCCTTTAATAAACTACAATTATAATACCATAAAGAAAAGTGTTTGTCAAACAAAAGTTTCAAAAAAATTTGTTTTTATTTGATTTTTCGTTAAAAGCAATTTTCAGTTGGGGACGGTCCTAAATCGAAAAAATATTATTTCAAGTCTCGTTCCTACTTGAAAAATCTTTCAGTTGGGGACGGTCCTAAATCGAAAAATATTATTTCTATTTAAGTTTCGTTCCTGCTTGAAAATTTTTTCGATTTAGGACCGTCCCCAACTGAAAATTTTCGTTTTAGGTCCGTCCCCAACTGAAAATTTTCGTTTTAGGTCCGTCCCCAACTGAAAAAAATTAGTCTTCCCATTCCATTTCATAATCGCCTATTTTTACAATGTCTCCATCTTTGATGCCTTGTTTTTTTAATGCTTGATTTAAGCCTATTTCATCAAGCTTTCTATGCAAATAGAATAGTGATTCATAATCTCCAATATTTACTTTACGCATTATGCTGTCTATCTTTTCACCTTTAACTACAAAAGCACCTTTTATTTTTGTAATTGTAAAATCTGGTTCATCTTTTAGTGTGTATACCTTTTCTTTTTCTTTTATTTCTATTAAGTTTTCTTTAGGTAAAGTTTTTAAAGTTTTTGAAACATAATTCATAAGTTCTTCAACGCCTTCTCCTGTTGCTCCAGATATTTTGAAGATTTTTTGATTATGCTCTTTTGCTACTTTTTCTAGCTCTTTATATAGATTTTCATCTGTTATAATGTCTGCTTTATTAGCCACTATTATTTGTGTTCTTTTTGATAATTTTTCACTATATTTTTTTAATTCTTCATTTACTTTATAATAGTCATCTACTGGGTTTCTTCCTTCTGTACCTGAAACATCTATAAAATGTAGTAATAATCTTGTTCTTTCTATGTGTCTTAAGAATTGTATTCCAAGGCCTACTCCTTCACTTGCTCCTTCTATAATTCCAGGAATATCTGCAATTACAAAACTATCGCCATATTTTGATTTTACAACACCTAGGTTAGGTTCTATTGTTGTAAAATGATAGTTTGCAATTTTGGGAGTAGCAGATGTAACAACAGATAAAAATGTTGATTTGCCTACATTAGGAAATCCTATTAAGCCAACATCTGCAAGGAGCTTTAACTCTAAGGTTAAGTCCTTTTCTTCTCCTGGTTCACCATCCTGTGCAAATCTAGGAGCTTGTCTTGTAGAAGTTGCAAAATGTGAATTTCCTTTGCCACCTCTACCACCTTTTAAAATTAAAGCTACTTGGTCCGGTTCTGATAAATCTGCTAAAACTTCATCTGTTTCCGTATCCTTTACAACAGTTCCAATTGGCACAGGTATGTATAAGTCTTCTCCACTTTTACCATACCTATGTCCACCTTCACCATTTTCGCCATTTTCAGCTTTAAATTTCTTTTTATATCTAAATTCAATAAGAGTATTGGCGTCTTTGTCTACTTTAAAATAAACATCTCCGCCTTTTCCTCCATCTCCACCATCTGGTCCACCAGCTGCAACATATTTTTCTCTTCTAAAAGATATTGCACCATTTCCACCTTTTCCAGCTTGAGCGTGAATTTTTACATAATCTGTAAACATTATTTTCTCCTTTAATTTTTTTGTACTTAAATTTCTTATTTAACTTGCTTAAAGCAAACTAAACTTTAATAATCTAATTTCATAGCTTTTTTAACTTTTTCCATTGTTTCTTTTGCAATTACTCTTGCTTTATCAGTTCCTGCCATAAGAATGTCCATAACTTCTTTTGGGTTTTCCTCATAATGTTTTCTTTTATCTCTAATTGGTTCTAGTACTTTATTTACGCTTTCTATTAATTGCTTTTTGCACGCAACACAGCCTCTTTTACCTGCTTTACATTCTGCACATACATTTTTACATTCTTCTTTATCTGTAAATAAGTTGTGATAATAGTAAACCATACAAATATCTGGATTTCCTGGGTCATCTTTTTTAATTCTAGCAGGGTCTGTTACTGCTGACATTACTTTTTCTTTTATAGTATCTAAGTCATCAGATAGATATAAAGCATTTCCTAATGATTTACCCATTTTAACATTTCCGTCCAAGCCTTTTATTCTAACATTATCGCTCATTACAGCAACTGGCTCTCTTAAAGTTTCTCCATATATGCTATTAAATTTTCTAACTATTTCTCTGCATTGCTCTATTAATGGAAGTTGGTCTTCTCCAACGGGTACATATGTAGCATCAAAACAGGTTATGTCTGCAGCTTGACTTACTGGATAACCTAAAAATCCATATGTAACACTCTCTCCAAAAATATCTCTTTTTTGCGCTATTTCAGTTTTTACAGTTGGGTTACGCTCTAGTCTTGCTATTGTTACTAAATTTGAATAAAACACTGTAAGTTCAGCTATTTCTGGAATTAGTGATTGTATAAAAAATGTTACTTTATTTGGATCTAAGCCTATTGCTAGCTCGTCCATTACTATTTGACTAACACTTTTCTTTACTTTGTCTGGATTATTAAAATTATCTGTTAAAGCTTGAACATCGGCAACTTCAATAAAAGTTTGAAACTTATCTTGCAACTCTACTCTACTTTTTAGAGACCCAAAATAGTGACCTATATGCATTTTTCCTGTAGGTCTATCTCCTGTAAGAATTCTTAAACTTTTATCTGGTTTCACATCTTCTAATTTAATTTTTTCATCATCAACTAAATTTTCCATAACATTCTCCTAACTATATAATTTTTGTGTCAATTAGAACCGTCCCAATTGACACATGATTAATTGACAACTTATTGGTCATAAACAGTAAGTTTGATAAGTAAATCTTTATCATCATCAACAGCCGCCTTATTTTTTCTAATAGCCCCACATTTTTCACACTTATATATTATCACATAACCCTTTTTACTATCAAGTTCTACTTGCACTGGTTTTAAAAGTCCTTTACATTCTTCCTCTCTATCACCTGGCATATTGTCCACATGCTTAGAATACAAGCAGTATGGACAATGGTCCCTTGATGTATATCCAAGTTTTGAAACTTTTTTGCCACAATGCTCACATATAAATTCTTCATCCCTTTTTGTAAATTGTTTCATTTAATATTACCTCGTTTTATAGTTGTCAAATGGGACGGTTCTAATTGACAACATTAACCTGCTCCAACTAATCATATTTTACGGCCAATATACATTCTCTCTGATTTCACGGCGCGGGTCGCTGCTTGCTCCAGCTTGTGAAATTTCGAGAACATATATTGTCCTTAAGTTGTCAATTAGAACCGTCCCAATTGACAATTGACACAACGTTTAGTATTCAAAAATACTTCCACCAATAAATTCACGTAAAATAGAATTATTTGGTATTGCAGTTTCATCCATATCATCAAAATATTCTAACAATGTGCTAAGCCTTTTTGCTTCTGAATATTCTGGAACATTACTATCTATTGCATCTAATAAAGGTTTCGCATATTTTTTAAGCACTGCAAGCTCGTAAACTAAAGAGCTATTAAACATAGCGTCCGCTTCTTCTTGATAAGGGAATATGTTTTTATTTTCACCTTTATTTACTGAATCCCATCTTTTTAAAGTATCTAAAGCTGAATAACTTCTAAAATTATTATCCCTTACAATTCTTCTTATAAGTCTTGTATCAGTTGTAGATATACGATTAAAATAATCTATATTTAAAACTGTTAAATCACTTAAATATATTTTAAATTTGTTTTCTTTAGGAATTGTGCTTGTTAATTTGTCATTTAATGAGTGGATACCTTCTACAACTAAAATGTCATTTGGTCCTAATCTCATTTTTTCGCCATTATAAACCTTAGTTCCATCTTTAAAGTCAAATGTAGGCACATCTATTTCTTCACCATTAATTAGCTTTGTTAAATGGTCGTTGAATAACTCTAAATCTAATGCCTCAATTGTTTCAAAGTCATATTCACCATTTTCATCTCTAGGTGTTTGTTCTCTTTCTACAAAGTAATTATCTGTTCCAATTGTTACAGGTGTTAGGCCATGAAGTCTTAGCTGAATACCAAGTCTTTTTGCAAATGTTGTTTTTCCTGAAGATGAAGGTCCTGCAATTAATACAATTTTTACATTTCTTTTATCTGCTATTTTGTCAGCTATTTGAGCAATTTTCTTTTCGTGTAATGCCTCTGCTGTAAGCACTGTTTCTGCAGTTTTGCCCTGCTCTATGTGGTTATTTAAATCTTTTATTGTACTAATATGCATTAATCTATTTATGTCATCATATTCCTCTAATGTTGCTTGTAACTTTTTGGTTTCAACAAATTCTCCTAACTCATTTGGATTTTTTCTATTTGGATATCTTACTATAAAACCATCTTTATATTTTTTTATGTCAAATAGTTTCATAAATCCAGTAGAAATAGGCATTACTCCATAAAAATAGTTATAATAATCTTCGCAAAAATACAAAGAAACAGTATCTTTTTCTTTATTTTCTACTTGAAGTTTGCCTCTTAATGTATTTTCCTTAGCATAAAATTCCTCTGCCTCTTTTTTATCCATTATTACTTTTTTAATAGGCAAATCTTTTTCTATTATTGAAGCCATTTCATCTTTGACCTTTTTAATCATTAAATCTGTAATTGGCTCATTTACTATTTCACAAAACATGGCATTTGAAAGTTGATAGTTTACACTTATCATTGCCTCTGGGTAAAGTTTTTCAAATGCTTTTGCCATAATAAATAAGATTCCTCTTACATATATTCTCATTCCATCTTTATCAGTAATATCTACAAGATCAACTCTGTCGCCTTCTTTTATTACATAATCTAAAGATTTTATTTCATTATTGCATCTACAAGCAATAATGTTGTTTTTTGAAAATTTTATGTTGTCCTTGAAAAGGTCAATAACTTTGGCCTCTTTCATTGGTACTCCTACTTCTGAATTGTGATAAAATATTTTCATAAGTTTCCTTCCTTTCGTTTTTACTTATTATATGTGATTTTTAAAAAATTAATTCAATAGTTAAATAAATCTGACCTACACTTTTAGTGTAGCAAAAATTGCAATGTCCTTTTTGTCTTTTATTGCATTTTTTCTTTCATTTTTGAAAGAATATTTAATGCATCAAGTGGTGTAATTTCATCTAGTTTAACTTGATCTAGTTCATGAGCAATTTCAGCTAGCTTATAGTTAAACATATCCATTTGTCCTTCACTTTTTGCCTTTTCTTCTTTGGTTTTTGGAGCGTCTTTTATTATGCTCTTTCTTTCCAAAGTTTTTAATATTTCGTTTGCTCTTTTTGTAACTGCTTTTGGAACACCTGCTAGCTTTGCAACATGAACACCATAGCTTTCATCAGTTCCACCTGGCAATATTTTTCTTAAAAAGATAACATCTTCGCCTTTTTCTTTTACTGCTACATGGAAATTTTTTACACCATCTAATTTATCTTCTAGTCCAACTAGCTCGTGATAATGTGTTGCAAAAAGTGTTTTTGCTCCGCAAACATCTTTATTTGCAATATATTCTGCAACAGCCCAAGCAATAGACAATCCATCATATGTTGATGTACCTCTTCCTATTTCATCAAGGATTACCAAGCTTTTGTTTGTCGCATTTTTTAATATTGTAGCAACTTCCATCATTTCAACCATAAATGTACTTTCACCCATACTTAGGTCATCAGATGCACCTACTCTTGTAAATATTTTGTCAACTACTCCTATGTGAGCCTCTCTTGCTGGTACAAAGCTTCCTATTTGAGCCATTAGAGTAATTAATGCTACTTGCCTCATGTATGTAGACTTTCCAGCCATATTTGGTCCAGTGATTATTGCTAATCTATTTTCTCCGGAATCTAAATATGCATCATTTTGAACAAAATCGCCAGCAGGAAGCATTTTTTCAATTACTGGATGTCTTCCTTCTTTTATATCTATAACATCACTGTTATCTACAACTGGCATACAGTAATTCATCTCTTCTGCTACTTTTGCGAGTGAGCATAATACATCAGTTTTTGAAATAATACTTGCAGAAGTTTGCAATCTTTTTGCACTTTTTTCTATTGTATTTCTTACTTTTACAAATACATCATATTCTAATGCAACAATTTTTTCTTGTGCTCCAATTATTTGATTTTCTAGGTTTTTAAGTTCTTCTGTAATATATCTCTCGCCAGTTGTTAGAGTTTGCTTTCTAATATATCTTTCTGGCACCATTTTTACAAATGATTTGCTAACTTCTATATAATATCCAAAAATTTTATTGTAACCAATCTTTAAGTTTTTAATTCCTGTTTCTTGCTTTTCTCTTGCTTCTAGTTCAGCAAGCCATTTTCTGCCATTTGTAGTAGCATCTAAGAGCTCATCTATTGTTTCATCATAGCCTTTTTTGATTAGTCCACCCTCTTTTACACTCATTGGTGGGTCGTCCAAAATTGCTTTATCTATTAACTCATAAATATCTTCTAATACATCTAAGCCGTTAAACATTTCTTGAAGCATTGGAGCTTTTGTATTTGCTAACAAATTTTTTATTGTAGGTAATTGATGAACAGAATTTTTAAGTGTTACTAAATCTCTAGCATTTGCAGTACCATAAGATATTTTACCAGCCAGCCTTTCTATATCATAAACATTTTTTAAAGACTCACATATGTCATCTCTAAGCATTGGGCTTTCTTTAAGCTCTTTTACAGCCTCAAGCCTTTTGTTTATATCATTTACATCTATAAGAGGGTCACTTATCCATCTTCTAAGAAGTCTTCCACCCATTGATGTATCTGTTTTATCTAGTACCCAAAGTAATGTGCCCTTTTTAGATTTGTCCCTCATTTTTTCTGTAAGTTCTAAGTTTCTTCTAGCATTTAAGTCAAGTGACATATACTTAGTTGTATTGTAAATTGTTATTTGATTTAAGTTTTCCATTTTTGCTTTTTGGGTGTCATCTATGTAATACATAAGCCCATTTATAGCAGAAACAGCAAATAGCTTTGTTTTTATAGTAGAAATTGACTCTCCTTTATCATCTCTTAAGTCAAATTCTTGATCTATTTTTTGATAATCACTATCAAATTCATCTACAACTGATATAAAACAGTTGAATCTTTGTTTTATGTAGTTAATTTCATCTGTACTTTCACTCATCATTTTGTTTACAACTAATTCTGATGGGTTATATCTTGAAATTTCATCTATTAATTTAGCAAAATTGTTTTCATCTCTTATTTCTGTTGCATAAAAATCACCTGTTGAAATATCACAAACTGCTAGGCCAAAATAAATGCCCTCTTTATAAATTGACATAATGTAATTGTTCTTTTTGTCTTCTAACAAGCTACTTTCAACAACTGTACCAGGTGTTACAACTTTTATAACATCCCTTTTTACAATGCCTTTTGCAAATTTTGGGTCTTCTAATTGTTCACAAATAGCTACTTTGTAGCCTTTTTCTATAAGTTTGGCAATGTAAGTATCTGCTGCATGATATGGTATGCCACACATTGGCGCTCTTTCTTCAAGCCCACAATCTTTGCCTGTAAGTGTAAGTTCAAGCTCTCTTGATACATTTATTGCATCATCAAAAAACATTTCATAAAAATCGCCTAATCTATAAAAAAGTACACAATCTTTATATTTTGCTTTGGTTTGCAAATAATGTTGCATCATTGGTGAAACTTTTGATATATCTATTTTATCTGTTTCAACTTTTTCACTTGCAATTTGTAATTGGTTTCCTACTTCTTCAATTTTTTCTTGGTTTTCTTCTTTTTCAATTATTTCTGACACGACTTTTTCCTCCAGATTTATTATATAGCATATTCTCTCATTTGTATTTTATATTTTTGTAACTATTTTGGCAGGTGTTACTCAAGTGCCCCTAAAATAGCTTACCTTTCAAATACCACATATGTTCTGAAATAATTTTTAATGGTATTACCTTTCCAATCAAATCATTATTTCCTTCAAAATTTACTACTTTGTTTGTTTCTGTTCTACCTGTGTATATTTTGTCATTTGTTTTGCTCTTTCCTTCAACTAAAACCTTTTGAACAGTTCCAACATATTTTTTATTGCCTTCTTCTATTATTTTTTCTGCTAAAGATTTTAGTCTATTAAATCTTTCGTGTTTTATTTTTTCATCTATTTGATTTTCCATTTTGTCAGCAACAGTTCCAACTCTTCTTGAATATATAAACATAAATATTTGCTCATACCTAACTTTTTTTACAACATCTAGTGTGTCTTCAAAGTCTTCCTCAGTTTCGCCAGGAAAACCCACTATAATATCTGTTGAAAATTGCACATTTGGTATTTTTGATTTTATTTTTTCTACTAGATTTAAGTATTGCTCTTTTGTATATTTGCGGTTCATGGCTTTTAGCACATTTGTACTGCCTGATTGTAGAGGTAAATGTATTAGATTGCATACTTTATCACAATCTCTTATTGCTTCTATTACATCATCTGTAAAATCTTTTGGATGTGGTGAAATAAACCTAATTCTTTCTATGCCATCTATTGTGTTTATTAGTCTAAGTAATTTAGCAAACGAATTTACTTCTACTTCTTCACTATTTTCTTTTTTAACTTTTAAATTTATAATTTCTTGATTAAGCTCTACATTAGATGTTTCATTATCTTTTTGTTTTTTATCTTCAAAACTATTCTCATCTAACTGTTTCATTTCACTTACTAAATATGAATTAACATTTTGACCAAGCAAAGTTATTTCTTTGTAGCCTTTTTTTGCTAAATCTAAACATTCATCATAAATGTCCTGTGGTGCTCTGCTACGCTCTCTGCCTCTTACATATGGTACAATGCAATATGTGCAAAAATTATTACAGCCATTCATAATTGCAACTGATGCTTTTATGCTGTCATTTCTTACGATTGGCATACCTTCTATAATGTTTCCATCTATGTCTAAAATATCTTCAATTTTTTTATTTTCTACCAAGCTATTGTATAAGTCTTTGGGAAAGTCTTGCATAGTATGAGGGCCAAAAACAATATCTACAAATGGATAGCTTTGTTTAAGCTTATTTACTATATGCTTTTCTTGCATCATGCATCCACCAATTGCAATAATAGCCCCATTATTTTCTTTGTACTTTTTAACTTCACCTAGTTTGCCAAATAACCTGTCCTCTGCATTTTCTCTAACACAACATGTGTTAAAAACTATAACATTTGCTTGTGACAAATCATCAGTTTTTGTGTAACCTGAAGCCTCAAGCATTCCAGCAATTTTTTCGGAGTCATTCTCGTTAAGCTGGCACCCCATAGTAAGTACTGCATATTTACCATTCTTATTAATTTGTTTTATTTTGTTTATGTAAGTATTTTGCATTTCAATGATTTTCATTTCGTGTAGTCCTTCCAGTCTTGATATATTATAGGCTTTTAAATAGCCAAAACGTGAATACATTTTACCACAAAAACAAAAACTCTGCAACATTTTAGTTACAGAGTTTTATACTTTTTGTCTAGACATTTAATAACCTTCTATAATTTAAAATTTACCATATGTTATTTGTAAATAACATAAAACAAATTATGCCAAACCATATTTCTTTTTGAATTTATCTGCTTTACCACCAGTTGTTTCTTTTCTTAAATTACCTGTCCAAAATGGATGACATTTTGAGCAAATATCAACTTTTAAATTTTTTTTTGTTGAATTTGTTTTCATTACATTTCCACAAGCACATGTTATTGTTGCTTCATGGTATTCTGGGTGTATTCCTGCCTTCATTTAAGTTCACCTCTTTCTTAAAATCTTAATTAGTTAGCTTTTTTAGAAATTATTTCAACTCCATCGTAGTAACCACAACTTGGGCATACTCTATGTTGCATCATTAATTCGTGGCAATGTGGGCATTCAACTAAATTTTTGTTTTCTAATTTCCATGTAGATCTTTTTGTATGAGTTCTAGCTTTTGACCATCTTCTTTTTGGTTGTGCCATTTTTATCCCTCCTTATGCATCTTTATCTATATTATTTCTCTTTCTTAAGTCACTTATATATTATACAAACTAAATAGCGGTTTGTCAAGGGTTTTTATGAAATTTGCTAAAATGCCATATTACAGTTTTAATTTGACTGTATGCCAAAATTTTACTACATATCCATATTGTACACACTTGATAATGGATCAGCAATATTTCCATCAACCATACCTCGAACAATTACCCAGCGATAAATAAGTAAAGCTGCTGTTCCAAGTGCAATTAATATTGCCAAAATTATTAAAGCCACTTTAACAATTTTATATATTTTTTCTATGGCTCTTGTTGTTTCTTTACCTTTTTTATTTTCATCATATATGTCTACTCCATAAGTTTCAACATAATTTAGATTTTTTTCTTTCCATTCTTTTAGTTCTTCTTCATCTTTTTTATCCATAGTTTACTCCTTTGTGATATTTTCTAAAATATATCACAAATTGTTTAAAAATACTATATGATTTAGAAATTTTTTTAATTTTTAACTAAGACAAATAAGCAACCTAGTTTTAGCTTTAAAACTATAACTGGTTGCTATATTTTGGTGGGCAGAGATGGATTCGAACCATCGAACTCAAATGAGAACAGATTTACAGTCTGCCGCCTTTAGCCACTCGGCCATCTGCCCAAATATTAAATTGCTTTAATTGAATAAAAACTATTCAATTTAAAAAATGGTGCGCCTTCAAGGATTCGAACCTTGGACCCACCGGTTATGAGCCGGTTGCTCTGACCAACTGAGCTAAAGGCGCATTTGTTTAGCACGATATTAAGTATATAACATTTTGTATTTCATGTCAAGTATTTTTTTCTATTTTCTAAATATTTTTTATCTTCAAATGGAATTTCCAATATTTTTTATCCTTCAATAATTTTCTAAAATAAATTCGTTTTTTAGAGTTAATATACAGCTGTTTCGGGGACATATCCCCAAAAACAGCTTTTATAATATTATTTATTATCCTTTGAATCAGGTTCTGGTAAAGCTTCTGGTAATTGTAATACAACCTTAATTTTAAAAGCATATTTTATTGTTCTAACAAATTTACTATTTTTAATTCTATTCCACAATGAAGATTTAGCCTTTTTAGGTACTTGCTCTTGCATTTGAGGTTGGTTAGCCATACTAGAAGTTAGTATTTGTGGCTCTACAACTTTGTTTGTAGTTTGACTAGCTACAACTTTTTGATTCATTACATTGTCACTAATAACTGTATTTGCATTAATTGCTTGTGCAGGCCCAGCCATTCTTTGTGGTGTATGCTTTACTTGATTTTGTGGAACTTGATTTACAGCTTCTTGTTTAACTATTTCTTCAACCTTTTCTACATCTTCTACTGGTGTTGGAATTAGTTTTAGAGCATCCGCTATTTCTATTCCTATGTAGCTAAGTGCTTTTGACCTATCCTCTACTCTTTCCATATCTATTTCTATATGTAAATTTGATTCTAAGTTTGCAATTCTTGCATTGACTAATTTTAAAGACTCTTGATAGTTTTCTGAAGTGTCACCTTTTGCTCTACCTATAACATTTAAAGCTTCTATTACATCTTCTGGAAATTGTTGTTCAATTGATTGAATGCTCTTTTTCCATTCTGGATCTTTTGATTCTACCAAAGCTGCAGTTTGTTTTAAAATAGCTGCTAACTTAATATTTTTTTCTCTTTGTTTTATCAATTCTTCAATTTGCTTTGTATTTTCTTCAAATTGGTTAGTTGCATACTCTACCAAGCCATAAGCTGCGTCATAAACACTTTTTGGAAAATTTTTCTTTTTAGGGTACTCAACTAAATAGGTCTTAATTGACTCAACTAAATCTTTAAAGTATGAGCTATCATCTAATTCTACTATTTGCTTTTTACTATTAGGATTTATAAGTCTTTGAACCTTTTCTATATTTGATAAAATTTTTTCTTCCGTGATTACCATTCTCACGTTTACTATCCCACGTCTAGGCATTGTAAACCGTACCTCCTTTGTTTAGCTGTTATGTTAATTGGTATATTTTATTACAATATAATTTTAGTACAAGAGCTTGCAAAAAGTCAAGGGTAATTTTTTTATTTTTTTAGATTTTTTTCAGTTGGGGACGGTCCTAAAACGAAAATTATTATATTGAATTTTTAAATATTTAATACAACAATTTTTATTTTCGTTTTAGAACCGTCCCCAACTGAAAATTTCCATAGTAAGATTATTTTTTATCTTTTTGTAATTCTTTGTATCTCTTTATTTTCATTGTAGAAGTTTTTTCAAATTCTCCTTCTTTTAATTCAAGAGATTTTACAGCTTTATATGATGTAAGTTTTTTATTTACTCCTTTTATTTGTTCCCAAATAATTTTCTTTATTTCGTCATCTGATATATTTCCGTGTAGTTCTTCAATTTTTTCTCTATCTGGTATTACTCTTGCTGTTATTATTAATTCTTTGTCGTCTTTACGTTTAGCTTCTTCGCCTTCTGGAGCTTTACCATATACCATTACTTCTTTTATTTCAGGAATTTTATCTAATAACATTTCAATTTCTTCTGGGTATATATTTTTACCATTTTGTGTTACTATAACATTTTTGCTTCTTCCTGTAATGTAAATAAATCCTTCCTCATTAATATATCCAATATCTCCTGAATGGAAATATCCATCTGGTTCAATTGCTTCTCTTGTTGCTTCTTCATCTTCATAGTATCCAAGCATAAGTGTTGGAGATTTTATCATTATTTCTCCTTCACCATTTTCATTTGGATTGTCTACTTTTATTTGAGCTTGAACAACAGCTTTTCCTGCTGAGCCAACCATTGGTTTATAGTCTGGGGTTAAGGCTGCTATAGGAGCTGTTTCAGTAAGTCCATATCCTTGTAAGAATAAAATTCCTATATCTTCAAGCCAATTACCTACTTTTTTATCTATTGGAGCTGCTGCTGAAACTATTATTCTTATATTTCCACCTAAATTATCATATATTTCTTTGAATACTTTTTTCTTTATATCTATTCCAACTGATTTTAGTCCATTTGTAATATGTATCATTGAGTTTACTAATTTTTCTTTATGACTCTTTTTGATTGTTTCATTTATTTTTTTGTAAATACTTTCAACTAATAGTGGAACTGTAAGTACTGCTGTTGGTTTAGCTTCTTGAAGGTTTGGAACTATATATCTTAAACCTTCGCAAACTGCAATTGAACAACCTATTGCAATTGGTACTAAAAAGCCTATTGTAGATTCATATGTATGGTGCAATGGAAGTACTGAGAAAAATATGTCTGTTGGATAAATTTTTACATATGCATTAACTGCATTAATATTTTCTGCTAAGTTTCTATTGCAAAGCATTACACCTTTTGAATTTGATGTGGTTCCTGATGTAAATAACAATACCTTGAATTCTTCTGGGTCTATTTCTATATCCATAAAAGAATTATCTCCAGAATTAACTATTCTTTTGCCATTTTCTACTAAGTATTTTATTCCTACATCTTTGCCACTTAAATCTTTATCTGATTTCATTTCAATAAAATACTCTACTTCTGGAATATTTTCTTTTATTTTCTTTATGTCATCTTCTTTTTTAGGTGAGTAGATAATTGCAGAAGCTCTAGACCTTCTAACTACATTTTCTAATTCATTTTCTGGAAGCTCTCTATCTACTGGTACTGCTATGCCAACACCGCAAAGCATTGCCATATATGAAATATACCAGTCATATTGTGTTTCACCAATTATGATTACTCTTTTATCTTTAAGGTTAAGTAATTTTATCATTGCAGTTCCAAGTGCAATAACATCATCACCAAATTCTTTATATGTATAAGTTTTATATGGCTCTTTATGATCTGGTTTTTCAAGGATGCAAGGTCTTGTTGCAAATTCATTTATTGACTTTGTAAAAAATTCTTTTACTGTTTTGTAATGTGTTGTTTCATATGGCTCTGTTCTTTTCTTTTTTAAATTTTCCTTTTGCATTTTTTCATAGTCAATATCTACATTTGCTAAGTCTTCTACTGTATCCATTTTGATTTTTCTAAATTTTAGTTTTGGCATTTTTAAATTAATATTCATAACTCTTTTACTCCTCTCTATCAATCTGGTTGAAAAATAATTGCGTTTTGGCGTCGTTTAACTGTGCTTCGAAAATCCTCGATGTGCAGAAAAGCACACCTCCGGTTTTCTTGCTTGTTAGCCTTGCCAAAAGCACAATTCTTTTCCAACTTTTAGTCTTTTCTTACTTTTAGGCTTTGCACATAACTTTTATCCAAATCTTTAAATAATTCATCAACTTTTATTTCTTTAGTTTTCTTTTGTAGAAGACTAGAGCATGCTAGTCCGAAAATTTCTGAAGTAATAATATCTGCATTATATGGCTTTATTTCGCCTTCTTTGATTCCTTCTTGAACAATATTTTTTACTATTTCTAAATATTCAGTAAGATATTTTTTACAAGTATTGCTTCTCGGGCTATTTCCCCAAACTTCACTTAAAACAATAGTCATAAAGTTTTCGTATTTAACAATTATTTTTATTTGAATTAGAACTATTGCTCTAATTTTATCTATGTACTTGTCTTGCTTATCTATTTTGATTTTTATACTATTTTTAAGCAAGTTCATTCCTTCTTCAATTAAGAAATTAAATATTTCTTCTTTGCTCGAAAAGTGATAATAAAGCGTTCCTTTTGCTACGCCAACTTCTGATGTTATTTCTTCTATGCTTGTACCATCATACCCTTTTTCTGCAAATAATTTCATAGATGTTTCAAATATTTTTCTTTTAGTTCTATTCACTTATGCATCTATCCTTACTTAATATGTATTTAGGTTTTAAGGATAAGCCTATAAACCATTAATATAAATTAAATTAGTATGCCAATTTTTTAGAAAAATCTGATTTCAGTCTAAAATAAGTTTTTTCATTTTATTTTCTAGCTTTAGCATCTAGTGCATCCAAATTGTCTAGTGCTTTGCCTGTACCTATTGCAACACAAGATATTGCATCTTGTGCAATCATTACATTTATGCCTGTTGTTTCATGCAAAAGCTTGTCTAATCCATATAAAAGGCTTCCTCCACCCGTCATGTAAATGCCTCTATCACTAATATCTGCTGTAAGCTCTGGAGGCGTTTTTTCCAAAACACCTTTAACCGCATCAACTATTTGCATAGCTGGTTCTATTAAAGCTTCCATTATTTCAGACGATTTAATTTTTATTGTTACAGGAAGTCCAGTTTCTAAATTTCTGCCTCTAGCTTCCATTGAAATATCTTCTTTTCTTGGATATACACATCCAATTTCCATTTTTATTTCTTCTGCAGTTCTTTCACCAATTAATACATTATATTTTTTCTTAATATACTTTATAATATTTTGGTCAAACTTGTCCCCTGCAACTTTTAGAGATGTGCTTATTACTGAGCCGCCAATTGAAATTACCGCTATATCAGTAGTTCCTCCACCAATATCTACTACTAAGTTTCCGCATGGCTTAGCTATATCTATTCCAGCACCAATAGCTGCTGCTACTGGTTCTTCAATTAAATATGCTTTTTTTGCACCAGCTTGCATTGCAACATCTATTACAGCTCTTTTTTCAACTTCTGTAATTTGTGATGGTACACAAATCATCATTCTAAAGCCTCCTAGTGTATTTTTACTGCAGGCTTTATTTATAAAATATTTAAGCATTTTTGATGTTGCTGTAAAGCTTGATATTACTCCATCTCTAAGAGGTCTAATAGCTTCTATATTACTAGGCGTCCTGCCTATCATTTTTCTTGCTTCTTTTCCTACCGCTAAAACTTCTTTTGTGTCTTTATTTATTGCTACGACTGATGGTTCTCTTAATACTATACCTTTTCCTTTTACGCAAGCTACAACAGTAGCTGTTCCTAAGTCTATACCAATGTCAAGTCCTGAGCCTATCATATTCATCTTCCTTTCAAAATTTTAGCAAATTCCTTTTAATTATATTACATTTTTAGCAAAATAGCAATTACTTTTTATACATTTTTCAGTTGGGGACGGTCCTAAAATGAAAAAATTGCTTACGCCAAACAATATATCTATTTTCACATTCTCGGCGCGGGTCGCTGCTTGCTCCAGCTTGAGAATGGAAAATAGACATATTGCTTTGGCTCTAATTTTTAAGATTTTCGATTTAGGACCGTCCCCAACTGAAAATTTTAATATAATTATTTCCAATATTAATTAAATTTATTACAAATTTTTCTTAATTCTTTCCATTGCTTCGATTGTATTTTCTTTTGTGCCAAAAGCTGTTAACCTAAAGTAGCCTTCTCCACTTGGTCCAAAGCCTTCTCCTGGTGTTCCTACTACATTTGCCTTTTCTAAAAGCATATCAAAAAAGTCCCAAGATTTCATATTGTTTGGTGTTTTTAGCCATACATAAGGTGAGTTTACTCCACCATAGGCTTTTATTCCTATTTCTTTTAGACCATCTAATATTATTTTTGCATTTTCTTTGTAATAGTCTATGTTTTCTTTTATTTCTTTTTGTCCTTCTTCTGTGTAAATGGCTTCTGCACCTCTTTGTGTTATGTATGGTGTTCCATTGAATTTTGTGCAAGTTCTTCTATTCCATAGTTTGTTTAATTCTACTTTTTTGCCTTCTTCATCATATCCATAAGCCGTTTTAGGAATAACTACGTATCCACATCTTACTCCTGTAAATCCGGCAGTTTTTGAATAGCTTTTAAACTCTATTGCTACTTCTTTTGCACCTTCTACTTCGTATATGCTTTTTGGAATATTTGGCTCAGATATAAATGCACAATATGCAGCATCGAATAAAATAATGCTTTTATTCTTTTTAGCATAATCTACCCAAACTTTTAGTTCATCTTTTGTAAGAACTGTACCTGTTGGGTTGTTTGGAAAGCATAAATAAATTATATCTGGAACTTCTTTAGGAAGCTCTGGTTTGAAATTATTTTCTGCTGTCATTGGCATATAAATTAGACCTTCATATTTGCCATCTTTGTAGCTTCCAGTTCTTCCTGACATTACGTTTGTATCAACATATACTGGATAAACTGGGTCAGTTACTGCAACTTTGTTATTTATAGAAAATATATCTACTATATTGCCACAATCACATTTTGCACCATCTGATACAAATATTTCATCCGCTTCTATTCCTAAGCCCTTGTATTCGTTTTCTACAATTGCATTTCTTAAAAAGTCATATCCTTGCTCTGGACCATAGCCCCTAAACGTTTCAGCGTTTCCCATTTCATCTGCTGCTTTTTTCATCGCTTCAATGCAAACTTTTGGAAGTGGTCTTGTTACATCTCCAATTCCTAATTTTATAATCTTTGCATCTGGGTTATTTTTTTGAAATTCAGCTACTTTTTTTGCAACAGTAGAAAAAAGGTAACTTGCTTGTATTTTTTCAAAATTTTCATTAATTTTTATCATAATTATATTTCCTTTCTCTCATCAAATTCTCCTTCAAAAACAGTTTTGGCAGGTCCTGTCATATACACATGGTTATCCTCTTTATTCCATTCGATTTCTAATTTGCCTCCAAGAAGTTCTACCGTTACATTTCTTTCAGTATATCCATTTAAGAAACTTGCAACAACAGATGCACAAGCACCTGTACCACAAGCAAGTGTTTCTCCTGCTCCTCTTTCCCAAACTCTCATTTTAATATTATGTTTGTCTAAAATCTCAATAAATTCAACATTTACTTTGTTTGGAAAGTGATTGTCCACTTCTATAATTGGACCATATTTCTCAACTTTTAATTTTTCAACATTGTTTGCAAAGTCTACTCCATGAGGATTTCCCATGGATATGCAAGTAAGTTCTTTTAAATTTCCTTCTATATCTATATTAACTTTATAAAATTTTATTCCATCTTTTGATTTATATACTTTTCCGTCTTTTGCTGGAATTAGCTTATAATCTAGTATTGGCTCTCCCATATCTACTTTTACTGTCTTAACTTTTCCGCCTTCTACATTCAAATTAAGCACTTTAATTCCTGCAAGGGTTTCAATTTTTAAAGTAGTTTTGTCTGTTAACCCTTTGTCATATACAAATTTTCCAACACATCTAATTCCATTACCGCACATTTCAGCTTCTGTGCCATCACTGTTAAACATTTGCATTCTAAAATCCGCTTTTTTGCTCGATTTTATAAGTATTAGACCATCTGAACCAACTCCAAAATGCCTATCACTTATAATTTTAGCTAGGTTTGACGCATTTTCTATATCTTGCTTTGTGCAATCTACATAAACATAGTCATTACCTAGCCCTTCCATTTTTGTAAATTTAATCATAAATATCACCTCATATAGGTATTAATATATTCATAGAAATATAATTATATTTCTATTTAACTGCCTAAATTTTATACTTTTATAGAACAAATGTCAAATTTATTTAAAACAACCATTTTCGTAAGGATACGAAAATGGTCAAAATTCATTTCAATATTTTGTAGTATTTTGTTTCAAATAAATGTGCCATATCATTTTGCTAAGGTCAGCAAAATGATCAAACTGGTTAAATTAAGCCAATCACAAAACTCGAGGCTGCAAAATGCAACCTCTTTTATTTTCATAAAACTAAATTTCTATCTCCGGCTTATATGTTTCAAGCCACATATTTACTTGGCAAAGGTATGCCATAAGCTGTGGTCCTGTCATAAGTTGCCCAAACCAAGGTCTTGAAAAAGACTTTCCATCAGTATTTAATATTTCTAATATGTCATCTTTATTTAACAAACTTGTTATTGGCGACTCTGGATTTTGCATTATTTCTGTTAACATTCCTTTTACCTTTTTCAAATATGTTGGGTTCCAAGTTTTAGGATATGGACTCTTTTTTCTTTCTACTATTTCTTTTGGAAGTTCATCTTTCATAATATATCTAAGCAATCCTTTTTCTCTGCCGTGCAAAGCCTTAATCTCCCAAGGTATATTCCATACATATTCTGCGAGTCTATAATCGCAAAATGGCACTCTTATTTCAAAACCATTATACATACCCATTCTATCTGTTCTGCTTAATAATGTTTGCATAAACCAATTCATTGTCAAATATGTTATTTTTCTCTTTTCCTTTGTTTCTTTTGAGTCTACATTTAAAAGTTCTACTTCATTTAAACTTTCATTATATCTGTAATCTATATATTCTTTTAAGTCTATTTTTTCTTGTAATTCAGGATTTAACAAATGCTGTCTACCTGAAATATTTATAGACCATGGGAATGTTCCACTAGACAATGCATCTTCTCTAAAGAACCATGGGTAACCTCCAAATATCTCATCTGCGCATTCTCCCATTATTGATACTGTCGCTTCTTTTTTTACTTCCTTGCAGAATAACAAAAGTGATGAATCTACATCTGCCATGCCTGGTAAGTCTCTTGCTATCATAGCCTCTTTTAAGCTATCTGCAAGCTCTGGTGTATCTAAATATATTGTGTGATGCTTAGTTCCAAGTTTATTTGTTATTAAATTTATATAATCACTGTCTGAGTTTGGCTGAAAGTCTGTTTTTCGAAAGTTTTTATCATTATCTACATAGTCTACTGAGTAGGTATTAATCATTGGTAAATCGTGTTTTCTACAATAATTTGCACTATACAAAGTTATTATACTCGAGTCTAAGCCCCCTGACAAAAATGTGCAAAGTGGTACATCAGATACAAGCTGCCTTTCTATTGCGTCTGTTAGCAACTCTTTTACAGTTTCACAGGTTGTAGCAAAATCATCTGTATGCATTCTGCTTTTTAATTTCCAATATTCTTTTATCCTCATACCGCTTCTATTGAAAACTAAATAATTCGCAGGCTTTAATTCTTCTATTCCTTTAAATACTCCAACTCCCGGTGTATGAGCAGGACCAATTCCAAATAATTCTGAAATTCCCTGTCCATCTATTTTTGGATAAATACTTGGATATTCAAATAAAGCTTTTATTTCTGATGCAAAAATCAACTGGTTATCTTTAATTGAATAAAACAAAGGCTTTACTCCAAAATGGTCTCTTGCTAAAAATAACTCTTTTTTCCCTTCATTCCATATTGCAAAAGCAAAAATCCCGTTTAAATGATTTACAACATTATATCCATAATAAATAAATGCTTTAAGCAAAACTTCCGTATCGCAATGTCCTTCAAAAGTAAAGCCACTTTCCTCAAGTGTTTTTCTGAGTTCCTTAGTATTATATATTTGCCCATTATATGTAATAACATAAGTGTTACCTAAATACTTGCATATCATCGGCTGTTTACCACCTTCTGGGTCAATTACAATTAATCTCCTGTGCGCTATGCAAATATCTTCCTTAATATAAATTCCACTTTCATCCGGGCCTCTTTTAGCTAAAGTATTATTCATATTTGTAAGCACCCTCCCAGCTTCCTCATTTCTCATATTTCCATCATAATTTGTAAATCCAACAATTCCACACATAATATTCCTCCCATATATTATATGTGGAGGAACACATTTTGATGACGAAACTTTAAAATTCAATTTTTTCATTTATATAATTTTCTACTTCATCTATTGGAATTCTAACTTGTTCCATTGTGTCTCTATCTCTTATTGTAACTTGGTTATCCTCTAGAGTATCAAAGTCAACTGTTAAACAATATGGTGTACCAATCTCGTCTTCTCTTCTATATCTCTTACCAATTGAACCTGCTTCATCATAATCGCAATTAAAGCTCTTAGATAATTTGTCAAATATTTCATTTGCTTTATCGCTTAGCTTTTTAGATAAAGGTAAGATTGCTACTTTGTATGGAGCTAAAGCTGGATGCAAGTGAAGTACCACTCTTGAGTCCCCTTCTCCTAAATCTTCTACATCATATGCATTGCATAAAAAGGCTAAAGTTACTCTATCTGCACCAAGTGATGGTTCTATTACATATGGAACATATCTTTCATTTGTCTCTGGGTCTAAATAGCTTAAATCTTGTTTTGAATGATTCATATGTTGTGTTAAATCATAATCTGTTCTATCTGCTATACCCCATAATTCACCCCAACCAAATGGGAAATTGAATTCTATATCTGTTGTGGCTTTACTATAAAATACAAGTTCTTCTTTTGAATGGTCTCTAAGTCTAATATTTTCTTTTTTCATTCCTAAGCTTAATAACCAATTTTCGCAGAACTCTTTCCAATATTTAAACCAATCTAAATCTGTTCCTGGCTTGCAGAAAAACTCTAATTCCATTTGTTCAAATTCACGAGTTCTAAATGTAAAGTTACCTGGCGTTATTTCATTTCTAAACGCTTTACCAATTTGTGCAATACCCATTGGCATTTTCTTTCTTGTAGTTCTTAAAACGTTTTTAAAATCTACAAATATACCTTGGGCTGTTTCTGGTCTTAAATATACTGTAGAAGTGCTATCTTCTGTAACACCTTGAAATGTTTTAAACATTAAGTTAAACTTACGTATGTTTGTAAAATTGGTCTTTCCACAGTTTGGGCAAGGTATTTTATTTTCATTTATAAAATTAACCAATTGCTCATCTGTCCACCCATCTGCAATAATGTCTTTGTTATGCTCATGAGCCCATTCTTCAATTAACTTGTCTGCTCTGTGTCTTGTTTTACACTCTTTGCAATCAATTAGTGGGTCTGAAAAGCCAGCTAAATGTCCTGATGCAACCCAAGTTTCAGGGTTCATAAGAATAGCTGCATCTAGTCCTACTATATCCTTTTTTTCTTGAATAAACTTTTTTCTCCAAAGTGCTTTAACATTGTTTTTAAGTTCAACACCTAAAGGGCCATAGTCCCAAGTATTTGCTAGACCTCCATAAATTTCTGAACCAGGATAAATGTATCCTCTAGTTTTGCATAGGTTTACAATAGTTTCCATGTCTTTAACCATAAAAATTCCTCCCTTTCTTGCCTTTTGGCTTTAATTTGTAGTTAGAAATTATTTTTGTTTGAGTTATGCTTTTTCTAAAAAATATAGCATTGTTTTTTGTTAAATAGGAAAAACTTGATTTTTCCTATTCAACAAAAATAGCCTTCGTTCCTAACTACATAATAGCTAGGGACGAAAGCTTATATGCTTACGCGGTTCCACCCTAATTGGCTTAAATAGCCCACCTTAATTCTTATTAAATTAGCTCCAGAGCTCCCCATGTATATTTGTTGTAAGTATTCCACCATCACTTACTCTCTATAAACAACTTTTACATTTTTTCTCTTTCAACGCAATATTATTGTATAACTTTTGCGATTGTTTGTCAATAGACAAGTTCACGATTTTTCCATATTATTTAAATTATTCCATATTTATAATATTATCCATTGACCTCTTCTAGTAGTTCCTTTTCTTTCTATAATTCCATTATTTTTTAGTTGTTTCAAGTTCCATTTGATTGCTGGCAATCCTCGATTTCCTATTTTCATAGATATTTCTTTTGCAGTAATTGTTGGATTTTCTTTTATAATTTCTATAATTTGTAATTGAATTTCATTTAATTTATTAGGATAACTATTGGTATAATTATTAGTATAAATTTTATCCTTTTTCAATTATTATGCTACCACTCTCAGAGTAATCTGCATGTATAAGACTGTTTGCAAGTCCGCTCTCTCACACTTTTATGAACTTCTGTATCATCAATTCTCATCATATCTTTATCTAATGCAAATGGAACTTCAATATCTGCTGTAAGTCTATTTACTATTTTACTAAAAACCCCCATAAATTTCCTGCCCATTCTTCGTCTGGTGATGATGTAATTCTATGAGACCATCTTTCAGTAGTATTTGCGTTATTTATCTCTCTATAATCTAAAAAATAATTTGGTCTTACTTTAATTATATCTTGTACTCTTCCAAGCATTAAAAGCCCTGCTAAAGTCAACTTATCTGTTTTTCTATCTAATGCTCTTATCATATATAAAAAATCTCTATCAGATAAATTATTCCATTCGTGATTATCTCCCTTATGTAATTTAAATCTTTTTCTATAACTTTCTAACGTTTCTTTATCTATATTATCTATAGTATATTCTTCTAATATCATTTCATCTTTTGATTGTTCTGAACTCTCACTAAACATTACTCTTATTTCTTCTTTAGTACATTTATAATCTCCATCATGATATCTTTTAAATGTACCTGTTATTGGGTTATTATTTATATATACTGGTTTGTCTTGCCTATTTGCCTTTGGAATATTTATTATAACAATCGTCTTACCTTCAATTTTTTTAATTTTAATATCATTATCATTTAATATATTACAACTTATCTTTTCTTTGTTATTTATAGTATTCCAAATTTCTATTGAAATCTTAATAAATATAAAGTGACATAGTTTTACTACATCACTTTATATAAAAATTAATTAATTAAGAAAAAAATTTACACAGTATTCTTGACAAGCTCTCGTAAAGTTCTTGTCAATGTTCAACCTAAGAGCATTCCCACTGCTTTAGCCAACTATGACTAGTTTAGCGGCTTTAGCTGAAAGTATCTACAAGTATAAAGCTGTGCGAAACCCGAAGTGGTCGTTGCTGTCGTTGTCCGGACCGTAGCCGTTACGAACAGACACTGGAAACTAGTTAGCTATCCAGTTTCCTAATTCTCCTAAAGCTAGTTGCTCATTTGCTTCTGCATTTCTCCACGTGTTAGCTGCCTTTTCTGCTCTACTAAATATGCCATTTTGCCCAATTGTTAGGTTAAGTGCTATGCCTGCTAAAATTAGTAAAACAATAATAGTTACGACTAACGCTATAAGTGTAATTCCGTTTTACTTGCTTTTTCAATTTTTTGATTGTAATTTTGTTTTTCTTTAAATTTGTTTCTTTTAAATTCATAATTAAATTTTTCCTTTCATTTGTTATAGTTTTATTTGATTTCCCTCTGGGGACGTAACAAAAATAAAAATCTTAAACATTTTCCTCTGGGGACGGTCCTAAAATGAAAATCATTAGATTTTCATTTTAGGACCGTCCCCTACGGAAAATATTCTCAATTTAAGACACGTCCGCGACAGAAAATCTTTTTAAACACAAAAAACTATGCCAATTAGACAATTTTAAATTCGTCTAAAAAGCATAGTTTTACCTCTATGTTTACATATTTTTACTTGGTTAAATTTTACAATTATTGCACCAATCTAAAATATATTATATTTTTCTTTCTTCTCATAATGTGTATGTAAAAGTTCGTGTGCTCTATGCTCGCCTGGCTGACCAATATATTCTTTGTAAATAGCTTTTAGAATTGGGTTATCTTGAGATTTTCTTATTGTACTTCTTTCATCTATGCTATACATTGCCTCTGCTCTTTTTCTTCTAACATCTACAGTAGCACGAGTTTTAGAATTTTTAATAGGTTGACCTCCACCCATTATGCATCCGCCTGGGCAAGCCATAACCTCAACAAATTGATAATCTGCCTTTCCGCTCTTAATTTCTTCCATTATTTTTTTAGCATTTCCAAGTCCGTGTGCAACAGCAACTCTTACTTCTTTATCTCCCATTTGTACTGTTGCCTTTTTAATTCCTTTTGCACCTCTAACCTGCTCAAATTCAACATTTTGTATTTCTTCACCAGTAATAAGCTCATAAGCTGCACGTAACGCTGCCTCCATAACTCCACCAGTTGTTCCAAATATAGCTCCTGCACCTGTTGCTTCTCCCATTGGGTTATCAAATTCTTCATCTTCAAGTTTAGGAAAATCTATATTTGCTTGTTTTATCATTCTTGCAAGTTCTCTTGTTGTAATAACTGCATCAACATCCGATATACCATTTACTTTAAGCTCTTCACGCTGTCTTTCATATTTTTTTGCAATGCATGGCATTACAGATACAACATATATTTTGCTTGGGTCTATATGATTTTTATCTGCGAAATATGATTTTATAACTGCCCCTAACATTTGATGTGGAGATTTGCAACTAGATAAATGAGGAATGTTTTCTGGATAAAACATTTCTGTATATTTTACCCAAGCTGGGCAACAAGATGTTGTCATAGGCAAATTATCATTATTTCTTAGTCTTTTTACAAGTTCTGTTGCCTCTTCCATTATTGTAAAATCTGCACCTGTATTTGTATCAAATACTTTATCAAATCCCAATCTTTTTAGCGCAGCAATCATTTTGCCTGTAACATTTGTGCCAATTTCCATTCCAAATTCTTCACCAAGTGCAACTCTTATTGATGGAGCTGTTTGCACAACTACATATGTATCCGGATCTTTTAACTTAGCCCACACATCATTTATATTTTCTTTTTCATGAAGTGCACCTGTAGGGCAAGATTCAATACATTGACCACAGTAAGTGCAATCTACATCATTTAGGCTATGGTCATAGGTTGTTGAAATGCATGATTCAAAACCTCTATTTATACAGTCTATAGAGCCAATTTGCTGTATTTTTTTACAAGTAGCAACACATCTTCTGCATAAAATGCATTTATTAAAATCTCTTACTATAGCTGGAGATTTGTCATCTCTTTTATGCACAGTTTTTTCTCCTGGAAATTCTATATCAAGCACGTTGAACTTAATTGCTAAGTCTTGCAATTCGCAATTACCTGAGCGAGTACATGTTAAGCAATCTTTATCGTGATTAGAAATTATTAAGTCTAGTATAACATGTCTTGCTTCTAACACATTTTGTGTATGTGTGTGAACTACCATACCCTCTTCTACTGTTTGAATGCATGAAGTTGCAAAGCCTTTTCTGCCTTCAACCTCTACAATACACATTCTGCAATCGCCCACTTCATTTATGTCTTTTAAAAAGCATAATGTTGGTATGTCTATTCCTGCTTGTCTTGCTGCTTCTAGTATTGTTGTGCCTTCTGGCACGCAGACTTTTTTATCATCGATTTTTAGGTTTACCATTTAATTTTCCTCCATACTTGAATCAATGAAAAGCTACGAATTACGTCGTTAAAAATTAGATAAAAAATCCTCGACGTACACCTAAGTACGACTCCGGTTTTTTACTAATTTTTGCCTAGTAATTCTTGCTTTTGATTGATTCTTCTATTTCATCACTATTTTAATATTCAAATTTGCTAACCTAGAATTTTTGTAATTTGAAAGAGAAACAAGTAGTGCTAGGCAAATTTCAAAATAAAACCGGAGGCGTGCTTTTCTGCACGTTGAGGATTTTATTTTGGAATTTAACGACGCAATACGCCGTTTATCTTTCAAATTTAGCCAATTGCGTGGAATGGGCAGACTTTAATGCATGTTCCACACTTAATACACTTATCCTGATTTATTACCCTCTTTTCTCTGCCTTCTCCCTCTATGGCATGAACTGGGCAACTCTTTTGACATAATCCACAAGCCTTGCATTTTTCTTCATCAATTTGTATTTTTGCTAAAGCTTTACATTCCATCGCTTTACATTCTTTTTCTATTGCATGTTGTCTAAACTCATCTCTAAAATACTTTAGTGTACTTATAACAGGGTTTGGTGCACATTGACCTAAGCCACAAATGCTTGATTTTTGAATATTTACAGCAAGCTTTTCAAGTCTATAAATATCATACTCCTCGCCTTCGCCACTGCATAATCTTTCAAGTATTTCAAGCATTCTTTTTGTACCAATTCTACAAGGAGTACATTTACCACAACTTTCACTTACAGTAAACTGTAAATAAAATTTTGCTAAGCAGACCATACATTTTGTATCATCCATTACAATAAGTCCACCAGAGCCCATCATTGAGCCAATTTCTTTTAAAGATTCATAATCTATAGGTGTGTCTAAATGTTCTCTTGGAATACATCCTCCAGAAGGTCCTCCTGTTTGGGCGGCTTTAAATTCTCTTCCATTTGGAATTCCACCACCAATATCATAAACTATTTCTCTTAATGTAGTTCCCATTGGAACTTCAACTAGTCCAATATTATTTACGTTTCCACCAAGTGCAAATACTTTTGTTCCTTTTGAATTTGCTGTTCCTATAGAAGAAAACCATTCAGGTCCTTTTAAAATTATTTGAGCAATATTTGCATAAGTTTCAACATTATTAATTAATGTTGGCTTACCCCATAAACCTGATGTAGCAGGATATGGTGGTTTTACTCTTGGCTGACCTCTTTTTCCTTCAATTGACTCTAGAAGTGCTGTTTCTTCACCACATACAAAAGCTCCTGCTCCTAGTCTTATTTCAATATCAAAAGAAAAATTTGTACCAAATATATTTTTGCCAAGTAAGCCATAATCTCTTGCTTGGTCTATTGCAATTTTTAATCTTTGAACTGCTATAGGATATTCAGCTCTAACATATATAAAGCCTTTTTCAGCTCCTATTGCAAATCCTGCTATTTCCATAGCCTCTAGCACTGCATGAGGGTCTCCTTCTAGTATACTTCTATCCATAAAAGCTCCCGGGTCACCTTCATCAGCATTGCACACAACATATTTTACATCGCCTTTTGAGTCAGCTGTGCTTCTCCATTTTTTACCTGTAGGAAAACCAGCTCCGCCTCTTCCTCTTAGACCAGATTTTGTAACAATATCTATTACTTCATCAGGCTCCATTTCAAGAAGAACTCTTTGTAATGCTCTATATCCATCAAAAGCTATGTATTCATCTATATCTTCTGGGTTAATTACACCACAATTTTTAAGTGCAATTCTTTTTTGCTTTTTATAAAAATTCAAGTCATCCAATCTTTGAACTTTTGTACCATCAATATCCTTGCAAAGCAACCTATCAACTACTTTGCCATTTAGTATGTGAGAATCTATTATTTCTTCACAATCCTCTGGTTTAACCATTGCATAAAAAGTATCTTCTGGTCTAATAATAACTATTGGACCTTTTGCGCATAAGCCAAAGCAACCTGTTTTAATTACTCTTACATTTGGTATATTTTTTTCTTTAATAAGTCTCTTAAAGTTTTCTAAAATGCCTGCTGATTTTGAAGATGTGCACCCAGTACCTTGGCATACTAATATATGCTTTTCTCTTGTATCAGCAGCTGTGTTTTTTCTTAGATCTAATTCTTTTCTTTTTTCCGCTCTTAATTTATTTATTTCTTCTAAAGTCTTCAATGGTACCTCCTTTTAATTTTTTCAGTTGGGGACGGTCCTTTTTCGAAAATTTTCGTTTTAGGTCCGTCCCCAATCGTAAAATTTTTGAATATTTTACATTTTGCTCAGTCTCCATCGTAGAACGACACCAAAACGCAATTTTTTAATTAATTCTTTTTTTCTAGTTCATCTATTACTTCGTCAAGCTTCTTTACAGTAGCATGACCATAAACTTCATTATTTACTGTAAATACTGGTGCTATTCCGCATGCTCCTACACATCTTGTTGTATCAATTGAAAATTTGCCATCTGCCGTTGTCTTGCCTTCTTCTATTTTTAACCTATCTTTTAGTCTGTCCAGTATTGATTGTGAACCCTTTACAAAACAAGCTGTTCCTAAGCAAACTGAGATGTTATATTTTCCTTTGGGCTCTAATGTAAATCTTGAATAAAATGTTATTACTCCATAAATTTCTGCCATTGGAATATCTAAATATTTTGAAATTTCAAATTGAGCTATTTTTGGAATATAGCCATATTTTACTTGAACATCATTTAATATTGGAATTAAGTTTTCTTTATCTACTTTGTATTGTTCTAAGATTTCTTTCATTTCTTCTTTAATTTTATTATCTACACATTCGCACATGAGCTTTCCTCCTTGCAAAATATATTCATAAAGTCGGTCAAATATTTGTTTTCTTATCCTATGTGGTTATTATATCAAAAGCATTTTTAAGATACAAGGCTATAATGAATAAATATTTTTTAATTTACAAATAATATAAAAAATGCATTGACAACACGTTACGTATTGTAATATAATAATTTTAGGAGGTCAAAATGCTTTATGAATATGACTCCCAAACAATTAGTTAGGCTTTTAAAGAAAAATGGATGGGTCCCTATTAATCAAGAAGGCTCTCATCTAAAACTCAGAAAATCTCGGATATGAAGATGTGGTAGTTCCTATGCATAATAGGGATATGCCTAAAGGCTTACTAATTGCGATACTTAAACAGACAGGGCTAAAATAGCCCTTCTGATAATCATATTTATTTAGCATATAATAAATTTATGAAAAAAAATGTTTATTTATCTTATCCTGCAGTAATAACTAAAGAAGGCGATTCTTACTGGGTTCAATTCATTGATTTGGAAGGTTGTTTTTCAGACGGAAGTACTTTAGCAGAAGCAATGGAACACGCAAAAGAGGCTATGGGGCTATACTTAGAGGACTTAGATACCTATCCTGAACCTTCTACTGATTTATCTGAAATAAAGTTAAGACCTAATCAAGTTATGTCTTTTATTAGCATCAATATGGATGAACATAAGAAAAAATATGAAAAAAAATCTATTAAGAAGACTCTTTCTATTCCTAGTTGGTTAAATACTATGGCAGAAAATGAAGGAATAAATTTTTCTCAAGTTTTACAAGAAGCTTTAAAAGATAAATTAGATATTAAAGATGAAATAAAAAAATAAAAAAGAAATGCCTCATTTGAATCTGAGGCTTTCTCTATTATTTAATAAACTCACTCACTATTTTATAGCATATTAGAAGTCCAGCAACTGATGGTACAAATGCTGTACTACCAATCTTTTTTACATTTTTACCATCAATATTTTCTTTTGAGCTTTCGCTTTCTCCTTCATTATCACAAATTTTTATAGGTTCTTCTTCTGAATAAACCACATCTAAATTTGAAATATCCCTCTTTTTAAGTTCTTTTCTCATTACTTTTGCAAGAGGACAAATTTTTGTATCATAAATATCTGCTATTTTTAGCTTAGTTGGGTCTAATTTATTTCCTGTTCCCAATGCTGATATTACAGGTATATTATTTGCTTTTGCAAATTCGATTATTCGAATCTTACTTGAAACTGTATCTATGGCATCTACAATGTAGTCTGCATCTATTATTGTTTTAAACAGTTTCTCATTTAATTCTTCCTTAAAATTTTTCTCTAAAGTTATGCTATTATCTTTTTCATTATTACTTGCAGAGTATAATTTACTTTCTCCACTTACAAATTCAGCAAACTTTGTAACTTTTGCACTAGGATTTATTTCTTTTATTCTTTCTTCTGCAACATCGACTTTATATTTTCCAATTGTTTTAGTTGTAGCTATAATTTGTCTGTTTATATTAGTAATATCTACTTTATCATTATCTACTATTATAAAATTGCCTATGCCAGAGCGTACCAAGCCTTCAACTATATATGAGCCAACTCCACCTAGTCCAAATATTGCTACTGTTTTTTGATGCAGACTTTGCAATTTTTCTTTGCCAATTAATAGTTTTAATCTATCAAATATTTCTTCCATTTTAAGTTCTATCCTTTCAATGTTAAAAGATAATTTAGAGAGGAATCGAATTTGAAAATATTTCCGATTTAGGACCGTCCCCAACCGAAAAAATTTCCGATTTAGGACCGTCCCCAACTGAAAAAAATTTACGCATTCTCAAAAATTTCTTCAAATTCTTGCTCATTTATTACTTCTTTTTCAAGTAGTACGCTTGCTACTGCATCTAGCTTATCTCTATGAAGCATAAGCAATCTTTGTGCTTTTTCATAAGCGTCTTCAAGAATAGTTTTTACTTCTTTGCCTATTTCGTCTTCTAAGTTGTTTCCAAGTAATTGCATTTGATATGGGTCTTTTTCTAAGTTTATTGACATTGGACCTATTTTGTCACTCATACCATAAACAGTTACCATATCTCTTGCAATTTTCATTGCTACTTCTATATCATTGCTTGCACCTGTTGATATATCATTTAATGCAACTTTTTCTGCTGCTCTACCACCAAGTAATGATATTAGTTTTTCTTCCATTTCTGTTTTTGAAACGTAGAACTTGTCTTCGTTTGTTTTATACATTGTGTATCCACCAGCTACACCTCTTGGAATTATTGATACTTCTTTTATGTCTTTTTGTGTTTCTAGGTATCTACTTACAACTGCATGACCAGCCTCGTGGTAGGCTGTTAATTTTTTGTCTTTTTCTGATACTACTCTATTGTGCTTTTCAAGTCCTACTGTTACCTTTTTAACAGCGTCTTCTATGTCGTTATTATTTATCGCATCATGATTTTTGTTTGTTGCAATTATTGCCGCTTCATTTAAAATATTTTCAAGTTCTGCGCCTGTAAATCCTGCTGTATCTCCTGCAATTGACTTAAAGTCAACATCATCTGCAATTTTTTTGTTTTTGCTATGAATTTTTAATATTTCTTCTCTTCCTTTAATATCTGGAAGTGCTATATTTATTGTTCTATCAAATCTACCAGGTCTTAAAAGTGCTTCGTCAAGCATTTCTGGTCTATTTGTTGCAGCAATTACTATTATAGATTGGTCTGAATCAAATCCGTCCATTTCAACTAATAATTGATTTAGTGTTTGATTATTTTCTGAATCTGCTCCATTATTGCTAGCTCTTCTTGAACCTATTGCATCTATTTCATCTATAAATATTATACAAGGTGAAATCTTTTTGGCTCTTTCAAAAAGTTTTCTAACTCTTGATGCACCAAGGCCTGCAAACATTTCAACAAATTCTGAACCACTCATTGATATAAATGGTACATTTGCTTCACCTGCAATTGCTTTTGCAATTAATGTTTTACCTGTTCCTGGCTTACCACAAAGTAAAACTCCTCTAGGAGTTTTTGCTCCCATTTTTGAATACTTTTCTGGTTTTTTTAAAAATTCTACTATTTCCATCATTTCAGCTTTTTCTTCATCTAAGCCTGCCACATCTTTAAATGTAATTTTGTCTTGTGATACATCTGGGTCATATACTTTGCCTTTATCTCCTAAACCTTGCATTTGAAATATTAGTATTACTAAAATTACTAATATAAGTGTTGGCAAAATTGATACAAAGCCTTCTGAAAATGATAACAATGCATTTCTTGGTTTTTGTATTAATTCTACATCATTTTCTGTATTATCATCTTGAAGCTTGTCTTGTATTAATTCTACAAATGCTTGCGTACTAGGAGCTATTGCATGTTTTTTCTCTTCTTCATCTTTATATTTTACTTTTAAAGATGTGCTTCCAACTGTCATTTCTATTGACTCTATTTTACCACTGTCTATATCTTCAATAAGTTGTGTATATGATACTTCTAATTCATCATTTTCTTGATTATTTTGAATTATTATTAATGTAAGTACTATGGCTAATGCTAAAATTATTGGTATTAGCACATATAATACTTTTTTCCATTTACTATCATTTGGCTTTTTTTGATTTTTGTCTGACATTTTGTTTTCCTTTCTTTTTTCTTATTATAGTTGCTTTAAGCAATAACCTAAAAAGATTACTTTTTGATTTATTGTTTTTTTGGCATACCTAAAAGCAGCTTTATTGCTACTTGCTTTGCATATTTGCCTGAGGCTCTGGGTTATCTTTGTTATTTTCTAATTTGGTTCCTGCCCCATTACTATCCTTACTATCCTTTTTTCCTTTTGAATCTTCTGAATCTTTTTGCTTTTCTTCTTTATTTTCTTCTTTTTCATTCTTTTTATCCTGTTTTTGCAATTCTTCAGGATTATAATTTTTGTTCATTATTTGTATTTGAATTTGAACCTTTTTCTTAATAATCTCTGACCTCATTATTAAAAGTGCAGCTATTAAGTATACATAAGATATTAAGGTGTACATTATTTGGAAATATGGTATTACAAAACCTGTAAACATATTAACTACCATATAAATTGCATTTAATATTACTGGCAATGTAATTGCCGATATACTTAAACTATATAGTGCACTATACTTAAATGGTATTCTTATTAGTCTACTTACTATAAAGCCTAAAAGTGAAAGTGCAAAAGTGTCCAATATTCCTGTTAAGAAATATGTTAAAAATGTAGATATAAACACTGTTGCAAATATATTTGTCAAAATTGAGTAAGCATTTTCACCTGTAACCATGCTTATTACATATTCTTTGCTAACATCATTTATATTGCTTATACTTAATGACTCAGCTAAATCGCTATAGTCCTCTGATGTAATGCTTGTACTATTTTGTTGTTTTAAAAGCGCATTATTTTTGGTAAATACAAATACTATTCCATCAAAATCTCTTATTTCGTCTTCACTGTATGTTTCTGAATTTGTTAATATAATTTTAAAATTAGTATATTCATGATTTTCTAAAGTTACATCACTATCACTTTCTAGTACAAATTGATTGTCTTTAAAATAAAAGTTTGGTACATTGCTACTTAGGTAATTTATACCTTCATCTAATAATTGAGAAATTTTAACAGTTGAACCTGCTGAAACTATTAGGGAAAATAATAGTATTAGCTTTACTAAGTACATCATTGCCCTACCTAGTCCCTCTACTGCTATTATGTGATATTTATCAAAATCAAATATACTCATTTTTAATCTTCTAAAAAATGATAGTCTTATTTCTTTTTCCATTATGCCCTCCATAGATTATTAACTATAACTGAAATAATTATTTTTCAAACTATTTCAGTTATAGTATTTGCACAATCTAAAGTTATATTAATCATTTTCAGTGGTTTCGTTTTTTACAGCATTACCACCTGATGCTGTATTTCCGCCACCTGTTGTGTTTGCTGGTTTTCCTCCACCGGTAGTTGTATTTGTATTTGTAGAATTTGTACTACCTCCTGAGCCCCCAGTTCCACCTTCATAACTATTTACAGTAATGGTTATGGTGGCTCCCTTGGCAGCTTTAGTTGAGCTTTGTTTCAAAACTATGCCCTTGGCTTTACTACTATCTTCATTTTGTAATATTTTTACTACAAATCCTGCTGCTTCAAGCGTTTTTTTAGCTTCTGCTTGAGTTTTTCCAACAACATTTGGCACATCAACTTCTGGTGCTTTTGTATGAACATTGCATACTTCTGTTGGTGGATGAGTTGTATTGCTCTTACTATGTGTCGTCCAGTTTCCTGCCTTTTCTGTATCTATTTCTTCTGTATAAACTCTTTCTTCTGTATCTGGGCAAAATTCTGTAGCAACTTTATTTGTTTCCTTACAAATTTTGACTGTTGTATGTCCATCACAATCTGCTGGAACTGTTCCTTGTACAAATATTTCTGTGTATGTGTGTTTACATTTGTCTGTTGCTTTTTTGCCACTGTCTAAGCATATTTTTGCTGTAACTATATTATCTGGCTCTGTAAAGTCTTTTACCTCTTTATCAGCATTTGCTGCCTTCATAACTGGAAACCAAATTCTTGCTGCTGGGTTACTACCAGTTGTTCCTACAGCTTGAAGTTGATCATATCCATACCAGCAAGCTGCTGCATAATATGGTGTATAACCACAAAACCATCTATCGTTTTTTGAATCTGTAGTACCGGTCTTTCCTGCAACCGCCATATTGCCTAAATATCCTGCAAATGCAGATGCAGTACCACCAGATTGAACTGGTCCTTCTAGTATAGATGTTTCTATATATGCATTTCCTTCTGACATAACTCTTGTTTTTTCTTGTTTAGCTTCCATTACAGTATTTCCGTTTTGGTCAACAACTTTTGTGTAAAATGTTGGTGTAATGTAAACTCCTCCATTTGCAAGCATTGCATAGCCTGCTGCCATTTGAAGAGGTGTAACAGATGGAGTTCCTAGAGCCATTGATAGGCCTTGATTTTCTGCTGGTACATCTATATTTATTTTAGATAAAAACTCTACAGATTTATCTATTCCAAGCAATTGTAATAGCTTTACTTCAGGAACATTTGATGATCTTTTAATTATTTGTCTCATAGTAGCTATACCTAAATAACTATTACTATCATTTTTTGGTGAA
The DNA here is from genome assembly GCA_944393465.1 of uncultured Clostridia bacterium. Lineage (GTDB taxonomy): Bacteria > Bacillota > Clostridia > TANB77 > CAG-508 > CAG-793. Next base: position 3,855 of record CALYAG010000010.1, on the reverse strand, counting down.
TATTTGCCACTTGGATTTGGAAAATCTGTTGGACTATCATCAAATACTGTTGCAGCAGTAATTACTCCATTTTCTAGTCCTGGTGCAACTGTAACTAAAGGCTTAAATGAAGAACCTGGTTGTCTTGCACTATCTACACCTCTATTTAGTCCCAATGTATCTTGATTTTCGCCTAAGCCACCAACTTCTGCAACTACATATCCTGTAGATGGCTCTATCATAACCATAGCAGACTGAATAGTCTGACCTTTTGCACTAATTATGTGTGAAGGTTTTTTAAATTCTTCTTCCATTGCATCTTGAATAGCTGTATCTACAGTAGAATAAATAGTATATCCACTATTTATAAGCATTTCTCTGGCTTCAGAATAAGATATATCTTCATTTTCTGATATTTCTTTTGCTACTTGGTTAATTGTAGCAGAATCATGGTAAGAAAGTGAGCTATTTCCATTTGAAGTAGATCCTTTTGTAAATGTTAGTCCATTGTCTACTTCTTCAACTGCCGAATTGTACTCTTCTTCTGTTATTTTGCCTTGGTCATACATTTGATAAAGTACTGTTTTTGTTCTTGACTTTATTTTTTCGCTATTATCTACAGAATCATTAAAAGGGTCATAATTATTTGGTGAGTGGTTTATACCCGCTAAAAATGCTGCCTCAGCAACATCCAAGTCTGCTGCAGACTTGCTAAAATAATAGTTAGCAGCAGATTCTACACCTCTAACTTCTAGTCCGCCTGATGAACCTAGATATATTCTGTTTAAATATCTTTCAAGTATTTCATTTTTGGTAAGCATTTTTTCTACTTGCATGGCTCTTGACCACTCTCTTATTTTTCTTTCTATACCAGCTATTCCGCCTCTTGCATCATCATTCATAGTAATCTTAACAAGCTGCTGGGTAATAGTACTACCTCCAAAAGATGCATCACTTCCAGTAATTATTGACATACCATAATTTAATATAGCTTTTGCAGTTCTTATAATATCAACACCGCCATGCTCATAAAATCTTTTATCTTCTATTGCAATAAATGCATCTGGCAATTTTCCCATTTGATCAAGTGTAACTTTTTTGCTTATTTCATCACCAGTAAGTGTTGTTATTTCGTTTCCAGCTTGGTCAACTATTTTTAGACCACTATCGCTTAAAAGTTGCTCTTTTGTAATAGACCATTTATCACTAAAGAATATTGCTGAAAATGCTGCAATTCCTGCAATAATAATTAAAAAGATTATTATAATAAATATTTTGAATGCTAGCCATAATTTAGGATGTTTTCGTTTTTTCTTTTTATCTTGTTTCTTTTTTTGTTTTTCTATTTTTTTAATGTCTTTTTCTTTTTTTGGATTTAGTTTTGTTACATTTTTATTTTCTTTTATGTTTTTTGTGTTATATATTTTTGTAGTATCATTTGTCTTATTGTTAGTGCTTTTTGTCTTATTATTAGAATTTGTTTTCTTTTTATTATTTTTCATTTATTACCTCCTCATATCGATGGCATAAGTATTAATATGTCGACTTCGCCATCATGTATGATTACTTTAAATCATAAAATATTTTAGACAAAACTACTTGGCTTATATTATATTACAAATTTACAAATAATACAATGTTTTGACCAATTATTTTAGCTCCAAAATCGTCCGCCTTGTTACAATTCACAGTTATAATTCTCTACTAAGGCTCAAATATACATTCTTCTGCATTTGCTTCACGGTTCGCTCGTGCAAGCCTCGCTCAACGCTCGCTGCCACTCCGCTCCGACTTGTAATACTCTATAGCATATTCTTATATCAAATCTTCATAACTTGTTAGTAAGTTTGCTCCATTTTTTATAAGTTCATTTGTGCCTTCTGAATTTTTACTTATAATATTACCCGGTACTGCATATACATTTCTTCCTTCATTTAATGCAAAATTAGCAGTAATGAGTGAACCACTTTCTTTTTTGGCTTCTATTACAACTGTGCTTTCACTTAAGCCACTTATTATTCTATTTCTTGCTGGGAAATTTTGTTTTAATGGCTTTTCACCTATATTATATTCACTTACTAATGCTCCGCCACAATTTAATATTTTTATAGCCAAATTTCTATTTTCTTTTGGATAAATCATATCCAACCCATGTGCCAATACTGCAATTGTTCTAGCATTTGCATCAACACTTCCTATGTGACAAAAAGTATCTATTCCTCTTGCTAGTCCACTTACTGTTATTATATTGTGCTTGCCCAAATTGTATGCCAACTCTTTTGCAACCTTTTTGCCATAAAAACTTGGCTCCCTGCATCCCACTATTGCAATACTTTTTTCTCTAAGTATCTCAGCATTTCCTAATACATAAAGCTTTTTTGGCGGAGAGTAAATTTGTGACAATAAATATGGGTAAGCAAGTTCTCCTAAATTTATTTCCTGTATTTTCATATTTTTCCTTTCTTTTTTCAGTTGGGGACGGTCCTAAATCGAAAATTTTTTCAGTTGGGGACGGTCCTAAATCGAAAAAAATACTTAAACCGTCCCTTTTGACACTTAAATCGCTTACGCCAAACAATATATCTATTTTCACATTCTCGGCGCGGGTCGCTACTACTTAAGTCTTGAGAATAAAAAATAGACATATTGCTTTGGGCTTCCATCCTAAAATCATTTTCGATTTAGGACCGTCCCCAACTGAAAAAAATGGGCAGAATTAATAAAAATCCCCCCATTTTTTATAATATTTAAAAAATTACTTTTCAAGCCATCTATTGTAGCCTTCAATTATGCTATCAGCAACCTCTTCAGGCGTTTGATAAGTTGTATCTACTATTAAGTCATAATTAGATATATCACCTTGTCTTATGCCATATAGATGAAAATATCTTTCCTTTTCTAAATTTGCCCTTTTTATCATATCTTGTTTTTGCTCTTCAACAGTTGCAAAACTTTCTGTGTCTTTTCGGTCTGGGTCATTAAAAGCCCTTTTGGCAGCAACATCGATGTCAACTTTTAAATAAACTTTAAATGATTCAGGTACCGCATACCAGCCAAGTCTTGCATCTATAATGAAGTTATCATGCGTTTTGGCATATTCTGCAGCGCTATTTTCTATTTGCTTATCTATTTCTGGATGATCTTCTACATAAATGTTAAATTCTGTAACACTCATATTCATTTCTTTAGCCAATTTTCTAAAGTATTGTCCATTTCGATAAATACCATAGCCTAATTTTCCAATTAAAATTCTTGATGTTTCTCCTTTGCCACTGGCTAAATCTCCAGTAAGAGAAATAATATGCTTTTTATTCATAATAACCCCTTTTATTATTATATTTTATGATGTAATTATTTTCTTTTTTTCATACTTTATACTTTACTTTATATTATTCATTCTCTTCTTTGTTTTTTTCAGATTCTAATTTTTCTTGCTCTTCTTGCCATTGATTTTCATCAAATATAATAACTTTTCCTTCTTCGATTTCATCAGCTGCAAGACTTATAGGTGATATGTCATCATCTTTTGTCATAGGCTTGCTACCCTTTGAAATTTGTCTAGCCCTTTTGGCTGTGGCTATAACTAAACTATATCTATTTTTCTTTGTTTTTCTTAATAATTCTGGTACTGTTGGTTTAACTAACATTTTTAATTTTAATCTAATTTAAAAATTAGATTATCCTCCTTTCAAAAAAGTTTGTTAAAATTTTATGTAATTTAATATCAAATATCGTATAACATTTATTATACCGCAAAAATTAAAATAAGTCTAGTATTTTAGAATAATTTTAGTAAATTATGTGAATTTTAAGTAAAAATGTCCCGTTTTTGTTTTTGAATTTTTAGTAAAAATGTCTCATGTTTTATTGGTAGAG
>CALYAG010000009.1 GCA_944393465.1 uncultured Clostridia bacterium | reverse complement strand
CTTGTAGCATTTCCACAAATTAATGCATTATATGATAATCCAAAATTATTTGCTAATTTTGCAGCAAGATTACCAGAGTCAACAAGACCAGAAATTAAAGAGATTTTAGCGACATATGGAATGACCGAATATGATGATTTTGAACTACTAAAAAGAAGTGGTGCAAAACTTCCTACTGATGATTATGAATTTGTAAAATAGGGGATTTCCTTGAAATTACACAAAAAATACAGGTTAGAAATTTGATTTCTAACCTGATATTTTGGTGCAGATACCCGGAATCGAACCGGGACGGATTATTAGTCCGCAGGATTTTAAGTCCTGTGCGTCTACCAGTTCCGCCATATCTGCATAAATTATTGCTGAACAATAATTATTATAATATCATTCAGCCTTGTTTGTCAAGAGTATTTTTACAATTTTGTTAAAAAAGTCTTACACTGTTACAGTTCAGCAACAATTATGTGACTTTGAAAAACTTGTATAAACTGTGAATTGTAACTACATTACATATAACAAAATGCAAAAGAATTGCAAAAAGCTTCCAAGCAATATAAACAAGTGAAATATAGAGTGCACATATTTATGCTTTTTACCAATACCATACAATATTGAACCTATGGTATATGATATTCCACCAGCAACTAATAGTATAATGCCGGGTGTGGCAACAGATTTTAGTAATAAGTCTAGTCTAAATATTATGCACCAACCCATAAGCAAGTAGCATATCATTGAAAACACTTTAAACTTTTTTAAATCTATTGCATTAAGCACAATTCCTATAATTGCTAAGCCCCATATAATTCCAAATATCCACCAGCCAGCAGCTGGGTCTACCTCTCTTATATTGCATAGAGCAACAGGTGTATAGCATCCTGCAATTAATAAAAATATGGTGCAATGGTCAAGTACTTGAAAAACTCTTTTTGAAAATAGTCTAGGGCTAAGTCCATGGTAAATACTAGACATTGTATATAAAATTATTAAAGAAGCTCCATAAATAGCACCACTTACAACTCCATAAACATTTCCATGAAGGGCTGCAAAAATAACGCAAAGCACAGTTGCAACTATTCCCAAAACACCGCCAACAATATGTGATGTCATATTAAATATTTCCTCACCTTTAGTATAGGTAGGCAAAATTCTATCTGCTAATTTTGTTCTTGTCATAATTCCAAATCTCCTAATAATTTTTATATAAATTATATCCACTTTTTAATTTTTAATAATTATATAAAACAAATTTATAAAAATAATATTACTAATTTATGTATTTATTATGAAGTTTTTGTAAATTTAGTTTAATCAAAATAATCACTAATTTCTTGTAAATTATCAAAATTGCATTGCCTTAAAATATCATAAACAACAACACAAACAGAATTGGCTAAGTTCAAAGACCTTAAAGTCTTTCTCATAGGAATTCTAATAGTTTTATCTATATATTTTAGTAGCAAATCTTCTGGTAAACCTTTGGTTTCTTTTCCAAATAAAACAAAAATTTCGTCCATTTTGCCATAATCAGGTTCAGAGTATATATGTTTTCCTTTTGTAGTTGCAAAAAAAATATTGTGTTCTTCAGGTGGATACTTTTCTAAAAATGCATTTAAAGAGGTGTGTTCTTCAATTTCTAGTTTATCCCAATAATCTAAGCCGGCTCGTTTTACAGCTTTGTCTGAAATGCTAAATCCTAGAGGGTACACTAAATGTAGTTTAGCTCCAATGGCTGCACATGTTCTTGCAATATTTCCTGTGTTTTGTGGAATTTCTGGCTCAACTAATACAACATTTAATTTCATAATTTTATTTAGTCCTTTCCAATTTAATTTTGCTAAATACTATAATACTATATTTTATAGAGTAAAGCAAGAAACTAATGTCATGAATTTTCTAACTATGCCATGAATTTTTGTGACAAAACTCATACCATGAATTTTTGTAACAAAATGCTTTATTTTAGTTGCATTTTGCTTTAAAATATGAACAAATAAAAAACCGAGGGTTAATTCCTCGGCTTAAATAATCATAAATTAATTTTGCTCAACTAAATTTTTTTGAACATCATCTGCTTCAACATCCTTGAATAGAGGATCTTTAAAGAAGTCTACTAAGTCCATGTGAGCGCCTTCACACAAATGTAATAATGTAGTTAGTGTAAGGCTATTACTTTTTCCGTTCATAAAACTGCTTAAAGTAGAGTATGGAATCCCTGAACTTAATGCTAGTTTGTGAAGAGAAACACCACTTTTTGCAGCAATATTTATTATTCTTTGCCTAACAGCTGTACAAAGTAACATATCAAATCTCTCCTTTCAACAAAAGTATACCAAAAACTACGAAAAAATGATGACGACAATGCGCTAAATTACGCATTTTTTTCTATTGTATTATAAAAAAAAATATGATATACTCTGTAAAACAAAAAGAAGAAAGGAAAGCAATGGTTAGTATAATTATTTTTAGCATAATAGCTTTATCAATTTTTATATTTACAGTTGTTAATTTAATAAAGAAAAATAATTCAAATTATTTTTATGCACTTATTCCAGAATTTATAGGAATTATAATTAACTTTATATGCATATTTTTCAGGTTAGAACCAAATACAATATTATTAGTAATAATGTATACTCTAAGTGTTATTATTCCTATTATAATACTAATTTTAGAAAAAAACGAGATAAATTTATCAGAATTAATAGGAATAGCAAAAGCTAATTATTATGAATATAAAAATCAATATGATTTAGTAAAAAAACAACTATTAAAAAATGTTGATCAATTTCCCAATCATTATTTAAGTCACAAAAAGTTAGCTGAATTGTATGAAAAAAATGGAGAGCTAGATAAAGCAGAAGATGAATATATAAAAATTATTGAACTAAAACCAAAAAAGTACGAAAATTATTACAAACTTGCTTTAGATTACAATAAAGAACAAAAACAAGAACAAGCAATTGAAATTTTAAAAGAAGTATTAAAGCAAAAAGCTGATTATTTAGATGCAAGCATATGCTTAGGTAGTATACTTTACGAAACTGAAATGTACAAAGAAGCAATAAATGTATTTCAAGATGCATTAAAATACAATCCCGGTGAATATAAATTATACTATTATATGGGGATGACATATACTAGATTAAATGATTTTCAAAATGCGAAAGAATACTACAAAAAGGCTGCAACCATTAATTCAACATTAAATGCTGCTAAACTTAGTTTGGGACAAATTTCATTGATTTTTAAAGATTATGAAGAAGCGGAAAGATATTTCATGGAGTGCATAGAAAATGATGATGAAGAAATACAAGCAGAAGCTTACTACTATTTATCTAAAATAAAACTTATGAATAATGAAAATAATTTGGCTGTTCAGTATGCAAATATTGCATTAGAATTAGACCCAAAACTTATAAAAAATATGGAGAAAGATATATATTTTGCATCTATTTTGGGAAAACTAAATACTAAAGAAAATAAATATGTAAAAACAAAATTAAATAATGAGGAAAAAAACCTTATCAATTACTTGGATAATACTTTTGGCGTAGTTCAAACATTAACTTCAAATAAAAAACAGAAAGTTAGAGGTGAACAAGAAAACGAAAGAGACTATTAAGGCAAAATAGAAATAAATATTAAAAACGAAAAACACAAATATAATTGTAATTCATATTATAGAAAAGAAAGGAATGAAATTTAATATGAATTACAATTTTTTGATTGTTGGTGGAGACAAAAGAATAAGTTTTCTTGCAAATAAACTTTTAAAAGATAAAAATTATGTATGCACTTTTGCAAATAAAGTAGAAGGTATAACTGAAATTGACAAAATAGAAAATATAAAAGATTATAAGTATGATATAGTAATTAGTTCAATGCCACTTACAAAAGATAATATAAATGTATACGCACCATTAAGTGATAAAATAGTAAGTTTGGAAGAGTTAAAAGAAATTTCAAAAGATAAAATACTTATTGCTGGAAAAATTCCAAAAAATTTTGAACATACAGAAAATAATTTTATTAAAAATAGTGCAGAAAAAAGCAAGCTTGCCATAGACTGGGCGCAAAATACAAATAAAATAAAATGTTTTGACCTTTTACAAGATGAAGTTACAACAATATTAAATACCATACCAACTGCAGAAGGGGCTATACAAGTTGCAATGGAAGAGACAGATTTTACATTAAGTGGGAAAAAAGCATTGGTAATAGGCTTTGGAAGAGTGGGAAAAACACTTGCAAATATGCTTGACAAGTTTGGAATGGACGTTTATTGTGAGGCAAGAAAAGAAATCGACTTGGCATGGATAAAAGCGTATGGTTATCATCCAGTACCATTAGAAAAAATGAAAAATAGTTTATGCAAAATGGACATAATTTTTAATACTGTGCCAACACAAATTTTAGACAAAAGTACATTAATTTTGTTAAATAAAAATACTCTTATTATAGATTTAGCGTCAAAGCCAGGCGGTGTTGATTATGAAGTAGCAAAAAAGCTTGGAATAAAAGCAATATTAGCATCCGCGCTTCCTGGAAAAGTAGCACCTGATACGTGCTCCGAATATTTGCAAGATTTTGTGTATAAAGTATGTCACTAATATTACAAATATTACATTTTTTTTACATTAATCGACAAGTTATTGACTTTTAATAAAAAAATAATAAAATATAAATGATGAAATTACAAAACGAGACAAAATTGAATATTTATAGAAAAATTGTTAATCATAAATAGTGTAAAAAAATCTAAAGAAGGAGTAAAAAAGGTGCAAGAAAGTTTAGGAATAAGTATATCTAATCAAGTTATAAAATATGCTAAAGTTACAAAAAATAATGACCAACTAGATGTTGCATCTTTTGGCGTTAAGTTTTATGACAACTTAGAACGCGATCTTGAGCAAATAGTTTCTGAAACAAACAGCAGAAATATTCCAATATGTATAGACACGCATAATGAAAAGGTAAATTATTTTAGCATTTTTGGATTACTAAGCAAATCGGACACTAAAAAATCTATAGAAACTGAATACGAAACATTATGTGCTGACAATCATATAAATCCTAACGCTTATGAGGGAAGATATCTAATTGTTAATGACATTAATAATAAGGATAGAAATAGAGTAATTTATTTTATAGAAAGCAAAACAGACCTAGAAGAAAGAACAGCATTATTCAAAAATGAAAAAATTAGTTCTATTACACCATTACCAACATCATTATGCAATATTATAGAGGCTAAAAAAGGTGAGAACATAATGATTGTAAATATAGATGAAAAAACAACTGTAACTACAATCTTAAACCAAAGAATCTATAGTATTGATACTATACCAAATGGAATGACAGAAGTATTAGACAAAATAAATGAAAAAGAAAATTCTTATGCAAAATCATATGAGGCATGCAAAAATACAACAATATACACTATGGAAACAACAGCAACAGATGATCCAAATAATAAATATTTGTCATTAATAGTTCCAACATTATTTAATATAGTGCAAGAACTTAGAAAAATCAAAGAAACTTATACAAGAATAGATAAAATATATTTAACTGGATTAGGAACTGCTATAAATAATGTTGACTTATATTTTCAAGAATACTTCCAAGAGTCAAAATGTGAAATACTAAAGCCATACTTTGCAGAAAGCAATAATAAAATAAACATAAAAGACTATATTGAAGTAAATAACGCAATAGCACTTGCATTAGAAGGTATGGATTACGGACTTAAAGACTTAAACTTTAAAGCAGGTAATTGGAAAGATGACTTAAATGCTTTGTTACATTCAGATGTTAAATTTGGAAAAGGTTCTAAAGGAACAAGAGGAAAAGGTACATCATTTACATTTGATACAAATATGAGTGGACCACTAAAACCAACAGAACTTTGGCTTATAAGAGGATGCGTAACAGTACTTATGATTGTAATTATTTACAGTGTATGCTCAGTTTTACTAGGAAATCAATTAAAAGCCAAAACAGCACAAGCACAAGATGTAATAAATGATACTACTGCACAAATAAATAAACTAAATTCAAATGAAAATAGCATAAACAGAAAAATATCTGATTTTGAAAGAGTTACAACAAACTTGCAAAATGCAAGCACATCAATGGCTTTAAAACAAGGAAGAAAAAATGAAATACCAACTCTACTAAATCAAATAGTATATACAATACCAAAGAATGTACAATTAACAAGCATTAAAGATACAGAAGTAGAATCTGATGGTGAAACAAAACAACATATATCAATAGTTGCTCAGTCAAGACAATATGAACAATTAGCATATTTTAAAGCAAGACTTAACAATAGCGGATATTTGTTAAATGTTACATCAACAGAAGGAACAAAAACAGGAGACTTCGTTGTAGTTACTATTGAGGGAGATTTACCATAACAAAAGGAGAATGCAATGAGAAGATTATTAATATCTATTTTGTTAATTTTATTAATCGTTATGACTGTACTTTGCATAAAAAATGGTATAAATATTGGACCATTGCATGTACTGGGAGTAACACAAATACAAGATGCAAATGGAGAACTTACTAGAAAAATTGCGGAAGCAAAAAACACAAATGATAACTATGCAGGTAAATTAAATGAAATAAAAGACTTAATCACTGACTTAGGAGAAGCAAGAAGTAAATATTTACAAACAATTAATGTTAGCACAGAGAGTGAAATACGAGAGGCAACACAAACAAAGAATTATACGATTGAATATTTGTGGAGTCAAGTAGGAAACCATGCTACAAAAGAGGGCGTAAATATTAGAATGGATGTGGTATCCGGAGTTGATGAAAATACTAAAAATTTAAACTTTACAGTTTCAGGTAATTACTTAGCAATTACAAACTTCATTACAGATCTTGAAAATGACTCATCATTACAATTCACAATTGATGAATTTGCAATGACACAAAATCAATGTACATTTGTAGTAAGAGATGTATTTATCAAAAATGAAACAACAATGTCAAGTCAAAAAACAAATACATCAAACACAACATCTTCAGGAAATAGTTCAGGCACAAATAATACAAATAGTACAGGAAATACAAATAGTGTTGATAACACAAACTCAGTAAACTAAAAAGGAGTTAACTATGGTAAAATCAATTTTTAAAGAAATACTAATTATATTATTAGTATGTGTTGCTATAGTATTGATAATGGCAGTTATATTTTATAATTACATTCCAACAAACAAAGTTATACCAGCGAAGGTAACTGCTTATCAATTACCACAAAATGTTGAAGAAATTATTAATGAAACAACAATAGACAGCTTTAATAGTTCTTCAATAAATTATACAATAGACAATTCTGACTTAACAAGATATGAGGCAGCACAAAGTTATAACCCAGGTAAAGCTGATCCATTTGCAGCATACACAGAAGATGCACCAGCAGCTACTAACAATACTGGAAATGGTGGAACAAACAGCCAGCCTGTTGATGAAAACGTAACTGATAATTACTACACATCACAAGGAGTAGGTTCAGGTACAAAATAATTTATAATTTTAGGTAATATTTATAAATAATATAAATATATACAAATTTTTACTAAGGAGGGAATTTAAATGTTTAAGAAAGAAAGAGGTATAACATTAATAGCATTAGTTGTTACAATCATTGTTCTATTAATATTAGCTGGTGTTGCTATTAGCTTAACAATTGGACAAGGTGGCTTATTCCAAAGAGCAGAAAATGCTGCTAATACTTGGAGAAATGCAGAAACTAATGAATCACATGCTTTCAATGAATTTGACAGCTCATTTGATAGTGTTTACGACAGATATGTAACTGGTAAATAATAAAGTAAAAACAACTAAAAAAATCTCTATTATTTTATATAATAGTACTAAATATGGAGGTTACCTAAATTATTCGTATTTAGGTGACCTCTATTATACTAAATAAGAAAATAATACTTTAAATAAAAGTAAATTAACTTATTTTAAAAAAGGAAAATACAAATGAATGTAATTTTATATATAATAATATTTATAATGGGAAGTGTTTTTGGAAGCTTTTTAACCCTTGCTACTTATAGAATACCTTTAGACCAAGATATAACTCATAAACATTCTTATTGCCCAAAATGTAATCACAAACTTGGCTTTTTAGATATGATTCCAATTCTTAGTTATATATTTATTAGAGGAAGATGCAGATATTGCAAGGCTAAAATAAGCCCACGCTATTTTATTATAGAAATATTATGTGGTATATCTTTTGTTTTACTTGCTTTAATGCTAGAAATTAATGTATATACCATAAATATAAATACAATAATTAATTTTATTTTAGGTGCTCTATATATAGTTTTCTTATTTTTAATAGCAGGCATAGACATAGAACATCACTATATTGATAAAAGAGTGTTGGCATATGGAATTCTAATTAATTTCTTCTCATTAATATATGAATTTATTTATAGTGAATCTTTTAATGTAAATAGAATAATCATTTATTTTGCCATAATAGTGATTGTATTAATAATAAACACATATGAAATTAAGAAAAAGGGCAAAGATAGTTATGCAATAAATATAGTTATTTTAAGTATAATAATGAACTTGTTTACTTATGAATTGGTTACAATTATTTCTATAGTAATGACTTTGCTTATAATAGCATTTACAGAAATAATCAAATCAATTTTAAAAAAAGACAAAAAACAAGAAGAAAATGAGCATTTACCAATGGCTTTTTATCTATGTATTGCTAACTGTTTAACAATGTTTTTGCCAAACTTTATCATGATTTAGTAGGTGATTAAATGAAAAAATATATGATAAAATTAAATAAGGAAAAGGGTGCAACAGCTTTAGACATTTCTACTGGGGCTTTAATATTTATGCTATTTACATCAGTTATTTTTACTTTGTATATACAAATATATAAGCAATCTTCACTTATCAAAATTCATCAAAACGCAATGGGATATATGATTCAAATATGTGAAGACATTGATATGCAAGATTATGGAGCAACAGAAGATTTAGATAGCTATAAAGACAAAATAATTAGTCAAATTAACTTACCCCAAGATAGATACACATTAACTTTACAACAAGAAAAATATATAGACACACATTCTGATGCAAAGGATATTGTAAAGAAAATTATTGTGGATATAAAATATACCTTTGACAATGAAGAAAGAAATATAGAAATTGCAAAAATAAAAGTTAAAGAGTAAGTAAATTTCAAAACTATACATGAGTAATAGTGAGAAAGGAATGAAAAGATGAAAGCAGAAAAAGGTATAACTTTAATAATACTAGGAATTTATGTTATAGTTTTTAGTATAGTTATTGCACTTTTGGCAAACCTAAGTAATTATATATATAATAATTTAGATGTTATTAGTGATAGCAGTATTGATTTATCAGAATTTAATAAATTTAATATGTATTTTATAGAGGACGCTAAAAGCAATAAACAGGTATTAGTTCAAAATTTGGCTGATGATAATAATAGAGAATTTGTAAGAATAGCTTTTGGTGATGGTGATGTTTATACTTATACTATAGGAGATGACGCTATATACAAAAATAATCAAAAAATAGCAAAAAATATTTTAGATTTTAAAGCAGAAGGATTTAAAAAAGATGAAAAGATATATGTAGAAATATCTATAAAAGTAGGAACAGAGGATAAAGCAAATTACACAAAAACAATTGATTATGTATTAAAATATTGGTGATTTGAAAGGAGATAAATATGGCTACAAATCAAAGACAACCATTAGGTATAGAACTTGTAAGAAGAGGTATTGTAAAACAGGAAGATATAACTGAGGCTTTGGAGTATCAAGCTACTCATCCAAAAGAAAAGCTTGGAGATATTTTAAATGAGCTACATTTAGCAGAACCAAGAAAATTGTTAAATGCAATGGGAGAGGTATTTGGTGAAAAAGTAATATATTTAACAGATGCTGATATTACAATAGATATTTCAAAATATATTTCTTTAGATATTGCAAGAGAAGCAAGAGCAGTGCCTTTTGAAGTTGATAATGGAACAATAAAGGTGTGCTTTGCAGATGTAAGTAATAAAGGACAAGTAGAAACAGTAAGACTATTAATGCTTAATAAAGGCTTAGTAATGGAAAGATATATTACATTTAAAACAAATATTGATAAAGTTTTAAGTGCAATTTCAAGTGTTTCTACTGAAAGAATTGATACTGATGCAACTGGTACAACAATTGTTGATAATATTATTAGAACCGCCATGGCAAAAAGAGCTAGCGACATTCATATTGAACCAATGGAAGACAGCGTTAGAGTAAGATACAGAATAGATGGAGAGCTTTATACTGTTGCAAAAATAGATAAAGACAAGCAAAGTCAAATAATAGGTAGATTAAAAGCAATTTCAAATATGCATCAGGAAAAACAAGAACCTCAAGATGGTAGAATTATAATGTACCCAAATTATAATATTCGTGTATCTTCACAAAAAAATATTCATGGTGAAAAATTTGTGTTAAGACTACTTAAAAAGGATATAGACATAAAGAACTTAGTTGAATTAGGTTATCCAGAGGATCAAAAATTATTAAAAGATGCATTTGACAAAAGAAACAGCATAACAGTTATTGCTGCACCTACAGGAGAAGGTAAAACAACAACTCTTTATAGTGTAATAAATTACCTAGACAGACCTGAAATAAACATAACAACAATTGAAGACCCAGTAGAAATTCGTATACCGGGGCTAAACCAAATTGAAATAGATAACAAAACAACATTTGCAGGATCTTTAAGAACAGTATTAAGACAGGACCCAGACATTATATTGGTAGGAGAAATAAGAGACCCAGAAACAGCAGAAATAGCAATGCAAGCTGGACAAACTGGTCACTATGTACTTTCTACAATACACACAATAAATGCAATAGAGGTTGTGTCAAGACTTAGAAAAATGGATGTATCTAATTATGATATATCAAGTACTTTGGCAACATCAATTTCGCAAAGACTAATTAGAAAGTTATGCCCACATTGCAGAAGGGAAAGAGAGTTTACAGAAGAAGAAAAGAAAATAATTCAATCAATTGGACAAAGATATGGAGTAGAATTTGACTTAACTAATGCAAAAACATATGATGCAGTTGGCTGTGACAAATGCAATAACAGTGGATATTTTGATAGAATTGCCATATTTGAAACACTTCTTATTACAGATCCAATAAAAGAACTTATAATAAAAGATGCCTCAACACTTGAAATAAGAGAAGAAGCATATAAAGAAGGATATAAGCCAATGATAGTAGAAGGCATTAGAAAAGTTCTAAGTGGAATTACAACATTGGAAGAATTAAATAGCAAGTTATTATTTTATTAAAAGATGTGGTATAGGTCCATTTTAAAACCTAAATTTAATAAGTGAGGATAAAAAATTATGGATGTAAATGCAATTTTAGCAGAAGCAAAAAAAATGAAGGCATCTGATGTACATTTTATACCAGGAATAAAGCCTAAAATAAGAGTAAACAGAGACCTAATGGAATTATCACAATATGATGTTATTGATAAAGATGACATATTAGAAGTATATGATTATTTCTTAAAAGGAAATGTAGATAAAGATGCATTTTATAGAGAAAATAAAGTATTAGACACATCAGCAGAATTTGAAGACATACGTTTAAGAGTAAATATATCTTGCTCAAATGGACTCCCTGTTATAATTACAAGACTTATAAGAAATGAACTTCCAACATATGAAGAACTTGGTGTTCCAGATATAGTAAGAAGAATGACAAGTCAAACTCAGGGGTTAATACTTGTTACTGGTAAAACAAACTCTGGTAAATCAACAACTCTAAATGCTTTAATAAACTATATAAATGATAATGATAATAAAAAAATACTTACACTAGAAAGCCCAGTAGAATACAAACATAAATGTAAAAAATCTATAATTGTTCAAAAAGAAGTTGGAGTTGGAGGAGATGTTCCATCATATAGTATAGGTACAAAAAACTCTTTAAGAGAGGACTGTGACATACTTGTAATAGGTGAGATTAGAGATAAAGAAACAATGGAAGCAGCTATAGAAACAGCTGAATCTGGACACTTAGTTATAGGTACACTTCACACAAAATCATGTGCCGAAACTGTAGATAGAATGATAAACTTCTACGAAGTAGGAGACCAATCACAAGTTAAATACTTAATAGCATCATTATTAAAATTGGTTATTTCACAAAGATTAATTAAAAATAAAAAGGGCACACTATCATTAGTACCAGAAGTTATGGTAGTAGATAATGTAGTATCTGGTTTAATAAGAAAGGAAAAATTAACAACATCAGAAATAGAAGATGCTATACAGAGTAGTTCTGCAAATGGAAGTATTGGTTTAATAAATTCACTTGCAAAATTATTTACTGATGATATAATTACACTAGACCAAGCTAAAGCACAAGTTGAAGAAAAGAACATAGAAGTATTAAATAGAACAATTATGCAAATGAAATTAAAGAAAGAAGAAGAGCAAGAAGGACAAGACCAAAATCTATATAATAATTAATAATACAAAAGACTAAATTTTATAGTAAAAGGAGGACTAATTTATGCCAGAGTATGTATACAGGGCAGTTGACGAAAATGGCATAGTCGTAAAAAATAGGGTTCAAGACAAAAGTAAGCAAAACCTTATAAAAAAGCTAAAATTAAATGGACTTATGCCAATAAATGTTACTCAAGTAAGTTTTGGAAAATACAAAAAAGGTGGACTAAAAAGAAATATAACAAATATAGATGAAATAATGCAACTAGCAAACTCTGCAAGTATTGCTCCAAAAAAAGACACTAGAAAATTTTCTGCAATTGAAAAATTAAATATGTCATTAACAAAAACTCAAAAAGTAACAAGTAGAGATATAGTTATATTTACGCAAAACTTGTATTTACTTAAAAAAGCGGGTTTTAACAATGTGCATGCACTTGGAACAATAATACAATCAACTGAAAACCCAACATTAAAAGGTATATTAGAAGATATATTAGCTGGTGTTGAATCAGGAGATTATATGTACACTACAATGGAATACTACTCTGATATCTTCCCTTATATATACATCAACTTAATAAAAGTTGGAGAGTTATCAGGATCTTTGGAAGAGTCGCTAAGACAGGCAGTAGAATACTTAGATTCATCTAATGATTTAACAAGAAAATTGAAAAAAATATTAATACCAAATATTGCACAATTCGTTGTACTTCTTGTAATACTATTCTTTGGAAGTATGTATGTAGTTCCAATTATACAAGACATATTTGCAGAAGTTGGAACAACAGATCAATTGCCTTGGTACACTATAGCTTTTTCAAACTTCCTTACAAAAGTACAGGAATATTGGTTTATTCCTACCGTAATTATAGCAGCAATAATAGCTGGTATTGTACTATATATTAGAACTCCAAGAGGAAAATATAGATGGGATTACTTTAAATATACAATGCCTATATTTGGACAACTTATATTTGCTATAGACTTTTCAAGGTTAACTAAAGCTATGGTATTAAACCTAAAAAATGGTATGAGAATTCAAGAGGCACTGGATGTTAGTAAAAATGTAGTCAAAAACCTAGTAATGCTGTCAATTATAGAGACTGCTATAAATAATATTATAGTCGGTGATTCATGGGTAGAACCATTTGAAAAATCTGGATTAGCTGAACCTATGATAACAGAAATGCTTAAAATAGGTATGCAAACAGATTTACCTGCTATGATGGAAAAATTGGTTGAATATATGGATATGGATATTGACCAAATTATAGATAGAATAGTTAAGATCTTGCCACAAATATTGTACTCAATTATAGGTGTAGTAATTATCTTAATTACAATAGTTGTACTTGTACCTTGTATTGAGGTTTACATGGGTAAATTCTTATTCTCAGCAGCAGGATTCTAATGTCAAATGGAAATTTTCAGTTGGGGACGGTCCTAAATCGAAAATTTTCAGTTGGGGACGGTCTTAAGTCGAAAAAATTTTCAGTTGGGGGATGGTCCTAAATCGAAAATGTCAATTTGGGACCGTCCCCAATTGACATTTTTTAGAAAGGAATGAAATTTTTTATGAAAATTGGAATAGACATAGGTGGAAGCCATGTTGCTACTGGTTTAGTAGATAAAAATGGCGAGCTTATTTCAAAAGAAAGTAGAGATATAAATATTTCTAATATAAAAGAGGAAAAAAGAGTAGAGAGATTGCTTGTAGAAATAATAGAAAACGAAATTAGTATGCTTTTAGAAAAAAATGATTTCACAGCAGGAGACATATCTAAAATCGGCATAGCAGTACCGGGAAGCCCAAAAGGAGGCAATATACGTAATTTGGTAAATTTACATATAAAAGAATTTAATTTGGGTGAGGAGTTAAAGAAAAAATATAAAGTAAATGTAAAAATAAAAAATGATGGTAAATGTGCTGGCTTAGCAGAAAAACAATATGGTTCACTAAAAAAATATAGTGATTGCATATTTTTATGCATTGGCACAGGAGTAGGAAGCGCTGTATTTTTAAATGATGATTTACTAGAGCCAAAACAAAATCCGGGCTTTGAATTTGGCCATATGGTGATAGATAAAGAAGGCAGAAAATGCAATTGCGGTAAAAACGGATGCTTTGAAACATATGCTTCAATGAAAAGATTTAAGGCAAATGCTATAAGTGAATTTAATATGAGTGATACCACAGAAGCTGAAGAAGTGCAAATGTATATTAGAAATAATATGGACAAAAAAAGTGTAAGCACTTTTGTGAATGATTATTTAGATAATGTCAGTATAGGTCTTTCAAATATAATAAATATTTTTGAGCCACAAGCAATTAGCTTTGGCGGAAGTTTTTCATATTATTGTGATATATTTTTGCCTATGTTAAAAGAAAAATTAGAAAAACTTAAATTTAACAAAGACACTAAAACAGATTTGTTAGTGGCAAAATTAAAAAATGATGCTGGAATAATAGGGGCAACTGAAATATAGCCCCTATTTTTCATCTTTTGAATTGACATTTTCAGGAATAATAATATTTTGTTTTGGAGTTTCTTCAGGTTTTTCCATAATTAAACTATCTCTGACATTAGATATATTCAAATCTTTTGAATTACCTTGTACAATCTCAATTTTCTTTGGCTTACGTTCATTTTTATCGTTTTCTTCTATCATAGTACCACCTCATATTTTTAAATACTTAAAATTTATATAAAAAATATAACATAAAAAAATGAAGATGTCAAAGTTGTAAATGTCAAGTTTTTTTATGATTAATTTATGATAATGCCACGGCTTTTTTTGCACAATTAAAAATAATGCATATATATGCTTTGGTTAATAGTATGCAAAAAACCGTGACATTAACAACTTTTATAATTTTTTGAATTTTTCAACAATTGGATTTAATAAATCTTGAACATCAATTTTAAGAACAACCGCAATTGCACAAATTTCATAATCTCTAACAGTTCTTTGATTATTTTCTATTCTATGTAAACTTGTTATTGGAATATTAACATCAAGGAACAATAGTTGATTAGATAAAGTTTCAAGAGACATACCTTTTTCTTTGCGCTTTTCTCTTATAATAGGACCAATTAAATTTAGATTGCCATTATATTTTCCAAAATTATTCATAAAGTATCCTTTCTGTTATGCAAAAGAAATATGCATAATAGACAAAAAATTATATAAATATAAAAAGTTTAAAATACTAAAATATTATATAAAGAAATTAAAAAATGCATATTACCACCAGTGTGAAAAAATACTTGAAAAACGTACAGCAATCTTGATAAAGAAAAGTCAAGTTAGTTTCAAAGAAAAGTAAAAAAATATATTTCTTGCAAACGACCTAAATTGATGATATAATAAGGGCATTATTAGCATACGAGTAGTTGCTAATTGTGTAATTTATTTTAAAGGAAAATAAAATGGAAAAAGAAAAACTAAAAGGAGTAATTGAAGCTATATTGTTTGCTGCTGGTAGGGTAGTAAAAATTAGAGAGCTTATGGCGTTACTAGAAGTAAATTCAGATGAAATTATTTCTACTATAGCAGAGCTTGAAAAAGACTACGCAGAAGAAGGAAGAGGACTTGAAATAGTGCGTGTTGAAGATGGCTATCAGTTAGCATCCAAAAAAGAATATCACGAATATATATACCCAATGCTTAGTAAAGGTGCAAAGCCTACACTTTCACAGGCATCACTTGAAGTGCTTAGCATAATTGCATATAATAGTAGAGCAACTAAAGCAGATGTTGATACAATAAGGGGTGTTGACTCATCGGCTTCTATTTATAGACTTTTAGAATATAATTTAATTGAGCAAGCAGGTAAGGCAGATTTGCCTGGTAAACCAATGACCTACAGGGTAACAGATGATTTTTTAAAAATGTTTGGACTAAAAAGTATTAAAGATTTGCCAGAACTACCAAAATATAAGCTTGATAGCAATAGGCAAATAGTTATAGATGAGCTAGAAGAGAAAGAAAGTATTACTGACGAAAACACTGATGAGACCAAAGAAAATAATGAAAATCAAGAAAATAATAATTCGCAAAAAAATATGGAGGCTCCAGAACCCCAAGGGGGTGAAGATAATCAATAATTTAAAAAGTTAACTAATAAGAAACTAAAATAAAAGAAAGGCATGATTTAATTTAGTAATAAAAATATTTCTTAAACTAAAAATGCCGAAATATACAGTTAAATCATGGAGGGTAAAAATTATGAAATTATCAGAAGCCGGTCTTGGCACAATGAGAGTAAATAAATTAGATGAAATGTATCCAGCACAGGATATGCTACTTCAATCAGGACAATTAGTTCAATATGGTACAGGCATATTTGGATATGGAAATACTACAATGCTTGTAAAAAGAAATGTACAAATAATAATAGAAGAATGTTTAAACGAAGCAGGTTGCATAGAAATACAACTTCCAACACTTCAACCAGATACTATTTGGAAAAAATCTGGTAGATGGGACACATATGTAAATGATGGTACAATGCTTGTAGTTAAATCTGACAGAGGAGAACTATGCTTAGCTCCAACAGCTGAAGAAGCCTGCATAGAATTTATGGCAGAAAAGCTAAAATCATACAAACATATGCCAGCTACAGTTTATCAGATAGGCGAAAAATACAGAAATGAAATTAGAACAAGAGGATATTTATTAAGAGGCAGATCTTTCTTAATGATGGACGCATATAGCTTTGATACAGATTTAAAAGGACTAGAAACATCTTATGCAAAAATAAGAGATGCTTATATCAAAATAGGCGAAAAACTTGGAATAGAACTACTTCCAGTTATTGCAGATAATGGCGCAATGGGTGGAAAGAAGAGCGAAGAATTTATGTTTGTATCACCAATAGGAGAAGACACAATTCTTTATGATGAAGATAGAAAAATAGCTTTAAATACAGAAGTACTAGAAAAAGAAAACTATGAAGAATATCTTAAAGAAGAATATGGAATAGAAGATATATCAAATTTAAAAACAGCAAAAGCAATAGAAGTAGGTCACATATTCCAATTAGGTACTAAGTATTCTGACTCAATGAATATTGGATTTATAGATAAAGACAATACTCAAAAACCATATTACATGGGTTGTTATGGAATAGGTGTAAGTAGATTAGTTGCAGCTATTTATGAAAATTCAGTAATAAAAGATTCAAACGGAAATGTTACAGGTATTTCTTTACCAAAACAAATTGCACCATATATGATTCAAATTATACCAAAATTAGATAATGAAGAAAAAGTAAAAGAAGCAAATGAACTATATAATCAATTTGCAGGAAAAGCTATTTTAGATGATAGAGAAAATATGTCTATGGGGGCAAAAATAAAAGATTGTAAAATACTTGGAACTCCATATATGGTTATACTTGGTGACAAAGTAGAAGATGGCAAAGCAGAAGTAGAAAACACCAAAACAGGAGAAAAAGAAATATTAGAAATAAGTCAAATTAAAGAAAAGCTATTAGGATAAAATTTTCAGTTGGGGACGGTCCTAAAACGAAAAAATCATTTGATTATGGTTAAATAAATGATAATCACATTTTTTCGTTTTAGGACCGTCCCCAACTGAAAATTATTTTTTAGTTAGCAATCCAATTAATTGAGGATATAAGTTTGTAGCGTTTTTCTTCCAATTATCTACAATATTTTGAGCTTGCTCCCTAGAGTATGCAAAAGTTTTTATTTCAAAAATAACCTCATTGTCCTCAACAATTTTACATATAACTTCATATTCATTTTCACTCTTTGGAGTGTACTCAGAAACAATAGACTGAGCATTTTCAAACATTTCTATATTACTTTTTAAATTAGTGTCAACTCGAAGTTTTATAATTCCTGGCAATATGTCTAAAGTTAAATCTAGGGTGTTTTTACCAGCTTCAGTAAGTTCATATACATCTTGAGTTTCTTTTGTATAGCGTACAACAAATTTGGCATCAATTAAATCTAGCAAAAATTGTTGAAAGTAAAAGTAGTTTAAATCAATAGCTGAATTAACAATACTATACAATGCATCATTTGTAATTGGCTTTTTAACAGTATCTAAAACATATAAAATTAAAACTTTGTTTTCAGCCAATGTTTCGCTATCAGATGTAATTTTCAAATTAATTTCAACTCCTTATACGTATTTGATTATAAATTTTATATAAAGCAAAACACAAATATGTTGGCAAATAAACAATAAAATTTATAAAATCAAAAATATTATAGCACAAAATGAGTGCAAATTCAACAGTTTATAAAGGTTCAGTTTAGTAAGAATATGTAGGCTCTTTTAAATATATTACAAAACAGTAGGACTTTGTCAAAAAATGTCAAATTTTGTCGAAATATTTTGGAAAAATTTAGCACAAATATGTTGACATTTTATGGCAAATAATGTAATATATAGTCATGCTACTTAGCAAGGCAAAATATTATTCACACATATTTTAATTATAATATTGTACAAGCTGTTTTTATAATTAAAATAAATTCAAAAGAAAATTAATTTATAATAAAAACATTATAATCTACAAAAGAAATCCAATAATATTTAAATAATTACATATAATTAGTTATTAAGCTTGTAGAGGAAACAAAAAATAGGTTAATGGTAATTAATTCTAATAATGGAAAAATTCTTCCTTTCCATATTGTAAGACACTGCCTTAATAATACATATTTTTGATTTGTCTTCAAAATTTCCCCCAAAAAAAAATAAATTGTGCCCCCCAAAGCTCCAATTTATATTTAGTTTCCTCTACAACTCCTTTTATTATATTATATTTTGTCAAGACCCTCTTACTAACTATTTCTCCATAGTTAGTAAGAGGGCAATATTATAATTTTAAAGGTAAATTATAAAAATTTAAAAGACAGAAAATGATGAAAAAACATTGAAAAATATTTTAAATTTTGTTAAAATAAATTTATAAATTAAAAAATTGATGTGTAGACTTAAAAATAGTTAAATAAAATTTTTTAGAAAATAAAATTTAAACTTAAAATAAAGAGAGGAGAATAATCAATGCGAATAAGATTTAAACCATGGGCAAGAGAAGAGCTAGAAACCAGTCCATTTTACATAGATAATCCACAAATGTTTAAAAATAAGTGGAAAACTGCATTCCCAAATGATTATCCAATTTATTTGGAACTTGGTTGTGGCAAAGGAAATTTTATAGCTCAAATGGCAAGCAAAAATAAAGACAAGCATATTAACTATGTTGCAATAGATTTAGTTGATAGCATGCTTGGCATAGCCAAAAGAAATGTGGAAAAAGAATATGGCATTAGGGCAACATTGCAAAAAGAAGAAATAGAAAATGAAATTGAAAAGCAAAAAATTGTTACAAATCTTAGGCTTACTCGTTATGACATAGCTCTCATATCTAATATATTTGGAAAAGAAGATAATGTACAAAGAATTTACATTAATTTTTGCAATCCATGGCCAAGGGGCAAGCATCACAAAAAAAGACTTACACATCCAAGACAACTTGAGCAATACAAAACTTTTCTTGCCAAAGGTGGATACATCTTTTTTAAAACAGATGATGACTATTTATTTGAAGATAGTATTAAATATTTTCAAACTGCAGGGTTTGTTATAGAAAAGTCAACCTATGATTTAGCAAGTGAACAAAACTTTTGGTTAGGAGAAGAAAATATTGAAACAGAGCATGAAAAAATGTTCAAAAAAGATGGAATTAAAATAAAAGCGTGCATTGCCAAAAATGAAGATGCAGTTGTTTTTGATGAAGAGATAGAAAATGCAAGCTAAAACCTCACAAAATAATTTGTGAGGTTTCTATTATAAATTATACATATTATCCTTTTTGATCCATACAGAAACGCTACCACCATTTACATAAAAAATGCCATTTCCGTCTTTATCTACGTATACAGTTTCTTTTATATTACCAGTGCAGTCGTACAATATACTATTTGCCAAGTTTTTACCAACATTCATGCATTTATGGCCACCGTCGCCATCACTTAAAATAACAGCCATTCCAGAATCTTGGTGGTAATAATCACCTTCTCTAACCCAACCTATAATATTTGCGTCATCTAAATAATCTCTTTGTTTGCCATATGCCAAGTATTTTCTAGCTAAAAGTAATATGTTCAAAATTTCTTTCATAGGTGGTATATTTTTAAAAGGCACACCATAATAATCTCCATAAAATACACAAGGAATTCCTTCTTGCCTTAGCAAAATGCAAGCATAGGCAAGAGGCTTAAACCATTCTTTTACCCATGACTCTAGGCTTTGTCCGAGGCTCAGTATCATGATTATCTACAAACGTTACAGCTTTTGTAGGTCTTCTGTCTACTAATGTATCTTCAAAAAGATTTCGCATATCATAATGTCCAAAACTTTCAGATGCAATTTTAAAATGGTCATGAAGCGGAACATCAAATAGAGTATCTATTTCATCATTTCTTTGCAAATAATTTAGAAGCGAATCAATATTGCAACTAAAATATTCTCCAACAGTAAATAAATCTTTGTCTGTTTCGGCTTTAAGATCATGAAGCCATCTTTTGTAAAAGGAAGAGCGAATATGCTTAATTGCATCTAACCTAAAACCATCTACATTAGTTTGCTCTAAAAACCATTTGCCCCATCTAAAAAGGTCATCAACAACATCCAAATTGTTAAAATCTACATCACAACCCATTAAATAGTCATAATTGCCAAGTTCTTTATCAACATCATTGCTCCAATGCTTTCCATAAAATCTAAAAATACCATGTTCTTTTTGCTTGTCATCATAATCTATGCCATTAAAATGCGACCAGTCTAAATTGAAATCTGAATAGGTATTATTTCTACCTTTAAAATTAAATTTAGTCCAAGCTTCAATTGTTCTATATGTTCCAATGACTTCATTTCTATTATTTGGGTTAACTTTATATGCAATAATTTCTTCTTTTTCATCTGCTCCAAATCTATGATTTAAAACAATATCTGCCAAAACTTTTATACCACATTTTTGCAAATATTTAATTGCATCTAAGTATTCTTGCTTAGTGCCATATTTTGTACGAATACTGCCTTTTTGCATAAATTCGCCCATATCATATAGGTCATATACACCATAACCTGTATCATTTATTCCGCCAGCCGACTTAAAGCAAGGTGGAAGCCAAATATAATTTATACCTAATTTTTTTAAATCTTTACCAACATTTTGAAGGCTTTTCCATAACATGCAATCATTTGGCATATACCATTCAAAATATTGCATCATTGTATCATTTGTTTCTTTCACTTAAATATCATCCTTTCCGGCTTTATGCCAAGATGAAAAATCTATAAATTTTAAATTATTATATCACTACAAAAATTTCTTGACAATTCTTTTTTTAGTTATGCTCATATTTGAGCTAAAATTTTAAAAAACAATAGAAATTTATGAAAAAATATTATATAATAATGAATATAGAAAATTCGAAAGGAAATTCCAATGGATAAAATTAATGAATTAGTACAGTGGATAGGGTCAATAGAGCTTTCACAAGTTATAAATGTAATTATTTGCATAGTATCAATTATATTTACAGTAATAATTAGCCCTTTTTTTAGTTTAGCAATTGCTAAAATATTTGGATGGAAAAAAACAAAAGCAGAATTAAAAAATGGCGTAGTATACAATGCATCAAAGTATTTTCTTATAGCTACAGGTGTACTTTTTTCAACAAAAATATTGGGGCTAAATGAAGACTTAAACAATTTTTTAGATAAACTATATAGGATTGCAATTGTGTGGATAATAGCCAAAACTGCATCAGATGTTTTTTCAAATAGAAGGCTACTTACATCAAGGCTAAAAGATAAAGCAAATGACCCAATGGTAAATATAATTAACAAAATTATTAAAGTAGTTTTGTATATACTTGCAGCATATTTGACACTTAAAGAATTTAACTACGATCTAGGTGGAATTTTAACAGGGCTAGGACTAAGTACTGCCATTATTGCTTTAGCTGCTCAAGATACAGTAAAAGACGTTTTCTCAGGACTTTCAATTTTCTGGGATAAGCCATTTGCAATAGGCGATTGGGTAGAAATAGGTGATGTATCTGGAACAGTTGAAAATATTACATTTAGAAGTACAAAATTAAGAACAACAGAAGATACCATAATAACTATTCAAAATTCAGCAATAAGCTCAGAGAACATTATAAACTGGGGAGTAATAAAGAAAAGAATATATAAAGCAAACTTAAAACTTCCACTAGAAACAGAAGAAGTAACAGTAGAAAAAGTTTTAAATAGAATTAGATTTATTTTAAAATACAATAAAGACATTATAAAAAATTCAGTAAGTGTGCATCTTAATGAAATAAAAGAAGATGGAATAAATATAAACATTTACTTAGAAACAAATATTACAGCATATGGAGCATATCAAGATTTTTGTAACAAACTTAACCTTACATTGCTTAATATACTAGAAACACAAGGCATTAAGCTTGCTTATCCAGGACAAAACATATACATAAAAAATGTTGAAGAAGGATACCAAATAAATAAAAAAGAAAATCATCAACAAATTAATTTAGAACAGGAAAAACACATAAAACCAGTTAAAGTAAATAATACGGCAAAAAACAAGAAATAAAATTACTGCGAGTATTAATATCTAAATTATTATACAAAATTCACATAATAGACATAATATTGCTTTAAAATTAATATATATACAAAATTACCTAGAAATATTGTAGTGTTGAATGGAGAATTATATTCAACACTAAAATGTAGCCAAAAAGAAAGGATGATTTTATGGAAGGCGTTACCATATTAGTTGTAGATGATGAATTTAGAATGAGAAAATTAGTAAAAGATTTTTTGTTAAAAGAAGATTGCACTGTGCTAGAAGCGGGTGATGGTGAAGAAGCAATAAAAGTCTTTAATGAAAACAAAGAAAAAATAAATTTAATATTATTAGATGTAATGATGCCAAAACTAGATGGCTGGTCTGTTTTAAGACAAATAAGACAAGAATCAAAAGTACCAGTGATCATGCTTACAGCAAGGGGTGAAGAGCAAGACGAATTATTTGGCTTTGAGCTTGGAGTTGACGAATATATTTCAAAACCATTTAGCCCTAAAATACTTGTTGCAAGAATAAAAGCAATCTTAAATAGAACAGAGGAAAAGAAAAACGAAAACAAAAATTATGGCGGTATAGAAATAAATACAGAAGGCAGAACTGTAACAGTTGATGGCAAGCAAATAGAGCTTAGCCTAAGAGAATATGAGTTGCTTAAGTATTTGTTAGACAACGAAAACGTAGCATTATCTAGGGACAAGATACTAAATAATGTATGGAATTACGACTACTATGGAGATTCAAGAACAATAGATAGCCATATAAAAAAGATTAGACATAAGCTAGGCAAAAAAGGAAAGTACATAAAAACCATTAGAGGAGTAGGGTATAAATTTGAAGTTAAATAAGGCTTATTTCAAACCACTGTATAAATATTTTAGAATTGAAACGAATATTCTTTGTTGGCACGAGTAGCAAAGAGTGAGAAATGGATTTTAAAATGAAATTAAAAAATACTTTTAAATCAATTAGATTCAGACTATTTGGAACACTATGTGTTAGCATAGTGTTAATTATATTTTGCCTTATAATCATAAATAATGTAGTCTTAGAGACCTTTTATTTATATTCTAAAACAAGTACGGCCATACATATATGCCAAAGCATTAACAGTTATTACAATGGAATATTTACATACAATATAAAAGATAAATTAAGAGAGCAAGAAAGAACAAATAATATAGATATATTAATACTTGACGAAAATTTTGATGTTGTTTACTGTAGCAATCAAGAAATAATAGATAGTGTAAATGTGCTAGAATCAGTACATAGTTTTAGAAGTTCAATAATATATTCTCAAAATAACATAGTGGTACAAAGTATTGATGAGAGCAAAACAAATGAATATTTAATGCTAAAAGCAAATTTAGATAATGGCTATATTACATATATAAAAATACAAATAGAACCTATAAAAGAAACTGTAAAAATATCCAATGATTTGCTAGTTATTATAGGTGTGCTAATGATAATAATAGCAGCAGTTATTGCATCAGTTATAGCAAACAAATTTACAAAACCAATTTTGCAATTAAATAGGATAACGAAAAAAATGGCTAATTTAGATTTTAGCCAAAGATATAGAATATCTGACACAGAAGATGAAATAAATATGCTTGGAAGAAATATAAATGAAATGTCAGATAAACTAGAGCTTACAATAAATAGATTGCAAAGCAACAACTCAAAATTGGAACAAAATATAGAAGAAAAATCTAAAATAGATGAAATGAGAAAACAATTTATATCAGATGTATCACATGAGCTAAAAACACCAATAGCACTTATTCAAGGATATGCAGAGGGCTTAATAGAAAATGTAAATTCTGATGAAGAATCTAGAAAATTTTATGCAGAAGTAATACTAGATGAATCAAATAAAATGGATACAATGGTAAAAAGATTACTAGAGTTAATGAAACTAGAATACCAAGAAAGAAAATTCAATGATACAGAATTTGATTTAACAGAACTTATAAAAGAAGAAATAAGAAGAAATACAGTTGTTATAAAAGAAAATAATATAAAAATAGAATTTGATGAAAAGAAAAAAATAAAAGTATTTGCAGATCAAGAATATATAGAACAGGTTGTAAGCAATTATTTAACAAATGCTATCAAACATGCTGATGAAAAAAATGGCGAAAAGAAAATAATTATTAGAACAGAAAACAAAAAAGACAAAGTTAGATTATTTGTTTATAACACAGGAGAAAATATACCAAAAGAGTACATAAACAAAATCTGGGGAAGATTCTACAAAGTAGACTCTTCAAGAAATAGAAACGCCGGCGGTACAGGCATTGGACTCGCTTTAGTTAAAGCTATAATGAATAATTACAATAATGAATATGGCGTAAGAAATCTAGAAAATGGCGTTGAATTCTATTGTGATATAAACAAAAAGGCATAAATTTTTTCAGTTGGGGACGGTCCTAAATCGAAAAAATTTTCAAAATTGTTAAAAGGGACGGTTCTAAATGACAACCACACAAGTGAAAAATAAGCGAAACATCAAAACCTAAGCAACAATTGTCAAAAAAATAAATAAGAACTACCAAGACTTTAAGTAGCCTTGGTAGTTTTACTTCTGACCATTTGTCGAATTTTGTCGAAAAGTTTTTTGTCAAATATTAGAAAAATATTGACATATAATGGAAAATAATGTAAAATAAAAATCATATAAAAAATTAGCCTATTAGTCTATTTAAGGAATTAATGGGAAATAGGGGGCAACATTATAAAGAAAGGAGGTAAATTAGTCACTAAAGAAAAAGATTAATTTATTTAAAATTTCAAAAAAATTTGTATTAAAATATGTTGCAATAATATAAAAAAGTATTGAAAAAACATCAACATTTTGATACAATAGAAAGGAATAATAAATGTCAAATAATAATGAAGAAGCCCCACTATTAAATGACTACGTGTTTAAACGTACATTTACAAGGGATGATCCAAATGGAATATTAAAAGATTTTTTAGAAGCAATATTAAAAATTAAATTAAAAAATGTTCAAGTACTAAATGCAGAAATTCCAAAAGATATATTAAATGAAAAGGGTAGCGTGCTAGACATAAGAGCAGAATTAGATAATAAAAGAATAGCAGACATAGAGATGCAAGTAGAAAACCAAGGAAATATCTCAAAGAGAAGTACAGTGTATATGAGCAAAAATATTGCTACTCAAATAAAAACAAGTGAAGACTACAAAGGCTTAAAACCATCAATAGTTATAAATATTTTAAATTTTAATAGATATAAAAGAAATAGCTATCATTCAATAGCTCATATGAAATTTGAAGAAACAAGTAAAGAAGCATATGTTGACTTAGGTTATAAGAAAGAAGACCTGTTAGCTACAAATGTATTAGAAATGCATTTTATAGAATTACCAAAGTTTATAAAAAAGAATCCTGAAATAAAGACCAAGCTAGATGAGTGGCTATGGCTTATAGTAGGAAGGGAGGATAAAGTAGAAATGTCAAAGTTAGATAATCCAGAAGTAAAAAAAGCGATGAAGTTGGTAGATGAAATAATGGCAGACCCAAAAGAAAGAGAAATAATCGAAGCAAGAGCAATGGCAAAGTTTAACTATGACACAGGAGTAGCATATGCAAAAGAACAAGAAATAAAAGAAATAGCTAAACGAATGAAAGAACTAAAAATGTCAGATGAACAAATATGTCAAATTTTAAATATAACAGAGGAAGAACTAAAAGAATTAATTGAAAAGTAGATTATCAATATAGAGTATTTAATAAAATATAAAAAGATTAAAAGTATAAATTCTTATCTAAATAAATTGTTTTAGGTTGAGATTTATCTGTTTTTTGTAATAAATTTCAAAATAAAAAATTCCAAGCCTATTTACAATAATTACCAAAAAGTGATATAATGTTTTTATGAAAATAAATTATAATAAAAGAAATTTAAACATTATATCATTTTTGGTATCTTTATTTATTTTTTTAATCATTGTATTTTGCCTAAAACAAATGAAAAATCTTAAATCAAATCAAGAGTATTCATATATAATGCTAAGCACAGAACAAAGTAATGAAACAAGCAATCTTAATGAGAGTGTCATATCAAGTGAGAATATATCAAGTGAGAATGAACAGAACATTAACTCGACAAATTCTAATGAAGTAGATGATTTGCCTTTAACGCAAGTAACAAATTGGCAAATTGAAATAGAAAAATTAAACCTTACTGCAAATATTGCAGAAGGAACAAGTAGTGATGTAATAAGCCATAGTGTTGGTCATTATACTAATTCAAATATTTTAAGAGGAATAATTGGCTTAAAGGCATACAATGTTGGAGAAAGTAATAATTACTTCGCAAATTTAAAAGAACTACAAATTGGTGATGAAATAAATTACACTGTAAATGAAAATCAAAGCACATACAAGGTTACTTCAAATAAGATTATTAAATGCTATGAAAACTTAAACGAAGCAGATGAATTTACTCAAATATTAAATAACATAAAAGGCAATGATATAGATAGTAAAAACACTGAAACAGAAAACGACCAAAGTAAAAATGATATATTAATTTTAATTACATATGTTAAAGACATGCCTAATAACCTTAGGTGTGTTGTTGCGGAAAAAAATTAGTTAAAATAAAAGTTAATGCTCACTAAATTGGCTATAAAATGAAGGAAAATTTTGTATTAAAACTCTTAAAATTAATTGACTAATAGCACTTTAAAATATATAATAATAATATGCAAATATTAGGAAATATTAATAATAAATAGTTGCTAATCAATTAGAAAGAGGTTTTATTAGTTTGAAAGAAATTACTTTCATAACTATGTGTGCCTTTAGAGCAAAGCGAGAAAGGAATGAAATTTTTCATGAATAAAAAAAGAAATATAATTATTTTTGTAATAATTTTAGTTTTAATAATAGGAGCAATTGTAGGAGTTTCAATTTATCTAAATAATTTAAAATACAAGTATGAACTTTCAACAATACAAGACAGTGAAATTCAATATTATAAACTAGAACAGGATGGCAAATATGGTGTAATAGATAAAGATGGAAATGTAGTCTTGCAGCCAACTTACGCATCAATAGATATACCTAACCCAACAAAAGCTGTTTTTATTAAGTCAGATGATGGACAAAATTATTCTGCAGTAGACGCAAATGGAAGTCCACTATTTACTGACTATGACAGTGTTGAGGCAATTTCCATTAACAGTATAACTAGCAATATTCCTTATGAAAAAACTGTGCTTAAATATAAGCTAGGTGGTCTTTATGGAATAATGGATTTTGATGGAAACAAAATAACAGAAAATATTTATAACTCAATTACAAATATTGACTACAAAGAAGGTAACCTTAGAGTAGAGCAAAATGGTAAATTTGGAGTTATAAATATAAAAGGAACTACAATTTTAAAGCCTGAGTATGATGCTATAATGGCAGACGGATATTATAAAGAAGAAACAAAATACGAAAATGCAGGCTTTGTATTAAGAATTGTAACAGATGATGGATATAGATTTGGCTATGCAGATAAAACAGGCAAAATAATATTGGACACATTATATAATGAAATAACTCGTTTAAATGATGTATCAGGTGAAGATGTATATTTAGTCACTTCATCAAATGGTAGATATGGCTTATATAAAAATAATAAAGAAATTTTAGCTAATGAATATACTTCTATAAGTTATGATTCAAATAATAATTTACTAATAGTCCAAAAGGATCAAGCACAAGGTGTAGTGGACTTAGAAGGAAATAATATAGTTCCAATTGACTATGATAGCATTATAATAGGCGGAAAATATATAGACGCTCAAAAAGGCGAAGA
Source organism: uncultured Clostridia bacterium (assembly GCA_944393465.1). GTDB lineage: Bacteria > Bacillota > Clostridia > TANB77 > CAG-508 > CAG-793. The sequence goes on along the minus strand of CALYAG010000009.1, from coordinate 39,536 downwards.
AACAGTTGTATTTGACGCACAAGGAAACAACTTAAATACAGACATTATTAGTTATAACCCTGTAAGTGATTTAGCAATAGTAATAGATAAAAACAACAACTATAATATCGTAGACTCATCAGGAAACAAAAAATTACATGAAAACTATACTTATATAGAATATTTTAACAATAATTATTTTATTGTAACAAAAGATAGCAAAACAGGTGTAATTGATGGAAACGGTAATGTAATTATTAACTTAGATTATGACGCTATTCAAGCCATTGACGATACAAATGCACTTCAAGCTATTAAAACAGATGATAATACAACATTTATTATTGATAGCAATATGAATGTTCATGATGGCATAGCAAATGCAAATGTTCTTAAAAAAGATAATTATATAAAAGTATTTTCTGAAACAGAAATGAAATATTATGATTTTTCTGGAAATGAAATAACTTATAAATCATTATTCCCAAATAACACTGTATATGCTAGTCAAAGCAATGGTAAATGGGGATTGGTAAATAGCAATGGAACAGTAGTAGTACCATATGAATATGACATGGTAACAGAGCAAAATGGCAATGTAGCAGGTGTTAAAAAGGATGGAGTATGGCAAGTTGTAGATATAAATGGACAACTTGTAAGTGATAAACAATATACTTTGTCTTGGCTAGATGCAACATTTTTAGGAGAATACTACAAAGTAAATAATTCTACAAATGGAACAGTTTATAGCGGTACAGTGCAAGATTAAAATAGAAATAAAAGAGGTAAATTATGTACAAAGAATATGGAATTAGTGAAGAAACATTTAATTTAGTAAATAAATGTGAAAAAGAAGTAAAAGAAGAATTTGCCAAAATTAATGAAATCTGCGAGTACAATTCATTAAAGGTTTTAAAAGCATTTCATGACAACAACCTATCTGAGGTTCATTTTAATGAAACAACTGGATATGGATATGATGATATTGGAAGAGAAACTATTGAAAACATATATAGCCAAATATTTGGAGTAGAAGACAGCTTAGTTAGAGGCCAATTTATATCTGCTTCACACGCTTTAAATGTAACACTATTTGGACTTTTAAGACCAGGGGACACTATGCTTAGCATATGTGGCAAGCCTTATGATACACTCGATGAAGTAATAGGAATTAGAGAAAATGCAAGTTCACTTAAATCATTTGGCGTAAAATATGAACAAATAGATTTAATAAATAATGATTTTGATTATGAACAAATAAAAACTAGACTAAGTCAAAAAAATATTAAATTAGTAGAAATTCAACGTTCAAGAGGTTATGCCCTAAGAAATAGCATAACTTTAGACAAAATACAAAAAGTAATAAAGTTAATAAAAGAAGTAGACTCAAATGTTATTATAATGGTGGACAACTGCTATGGAGAATTTACTAATAAAGAAGAGCCATCAAACTTTGGCGCAGATGTATGTGTAGGTTCATTAATAAAAAACCTAGGTGGAGGAATAGCTCCTAATGGTGCATATGTGGTTGGAAGAAAAGACTTGATACATTTAGTTGGTGAAAGACTAACTCTTCCGGGAGAAGGCAAAGATGTTGGACCAACACTAGGAATGAATAAAAAGATTTTACAAGGTTTGTTCTTTGCACCAAGCGTAGTAGCAAGTAGCTTAAAAACAGCAGTCCTTACAAGTAAAGTAATGGAAAGCTTAGGCTACAAAGTACAACCAAGATTTAATGAACCTAGAACAGACATAGTTCAAACTATAGAATTTAACGATAGAGAAAAATTAATAAAATATTGTCAAGGAATACAAATGGGGTCTCCAGTAGATTCAAACTCAATTCCAGTACCAGGGGATATGCCTGGATATGAGGACCAAGTCATAATGGCAGCAGGAGCATTTACACAAGGTTCATCAATAGAACTAAGCTGTGATGCACCATTAAGACCACCATATTTAGCATTTCAGCAAGGTGGCCTAACCTACGAATATGGCAAGCTTGGTTTAATGAAAGCAGTTGAAAATATTAAATAAATTTTTTTCAGTTGGGGACGGTCCTAAATCGAAAATTTTCATTTTAGGACCGTCCCCAATCAGAAATTTTCGATTTAGGACCGTCCCCAACTGAAAAAAGAAAGGACACATTATGGATGTAATTGTAATTGGTGGTGGACCAGCTGGAATGCTTGCAGCTATTAGTGCAAGCTTGCAGGGCGACAACGTTACCATTATTGAAAAAATGAATCAATTAGGCAAAAAGCTTTGCATAACAGGAAAAGGTAGATGCAATATAACAAGTAGTTTGCCTATGGATGACTTTATAAAAAATATACCAGGCAACGGCAAATTTTTATATAGTGCTTTTCAAAATTATACAAATCAAGATATTATAAATCTTTTAGAAAAAGAAGGATTAAAAACAAAAGTTGAAAGAGGAAATAGAGTATTTCCAGTAACAGATAGAGCATCTGATGTACGAGATGCTCTAATTCGAGTTTTAAAAAAGCAAAATGTAAAAATAATTACCAATGCGAAAGTTGAAGATATAGTAACTCTTGATGGTAAAGTAACTGGCGTTAGGTACACATTAAATAATGAAAAAAATTTATTACAAGCAGATAAAGTAATTTTAGCAACTGGAGGGAAAAGTTATCCACTTACAGGTTCAACAGGTGATGGTTATGAAATGGCTAAAAAACTTGGTCACACTATTACAGAGATACGTCCATCATTGGTTGCGTTAAAAGCAAAACAGATGGATGAATATAAAAATTCTAAAGAAACAACAATTGATTCTCAAGAATATAAAACACAGAGTCAAAATACTTATTTATTAGGACTTGAAACTTGTCAAAAGTTACAAGGCTTGAGCTTAAAAAATGTAGGCTTAAAAATATATAGAGACAATAAAATAATATATGAAGATTTTGGAGAGATGTTATTTACACATTTTGGAGTATCTGGACCTATCATTTTAAGTGGTTCGGCTCATTTAGTAAGAGGCAGTATGAATAATGTGTATATAAGTATAGACTTAAAGCCAGCACTAGATGAAGCTAAATTAGATGATAGAATAATAAGAGATTTTTCGGAGGAAAAAAATAAAGAATTTAAAAATAGTTTGAATAAATTATTACCACAAAAGCTAATACCAGTGGTTGTAAATGTAATGGATAATATAATTTGCAAAAAAGCTAGTGCAGTTTTTAATAATGTGAAAATAGATGAAAACAATTTAAAAACAAATAAATTTTCAAATAAAAAAGTAAACTCCATAACAAAAGAAGAAAGGCATGAGCTTGTTAAATTATTAAAAAACTTTAACATAGCTATAGAAGGCTTTAGACCAGTAGAAGAAGCCATTGTTACTGCTGGTGGAGTAAATATAAAGGAAATAAATCCAAAAACTATGGAGTCAAAATTAGTAAAAGGCTTGTATTTTGCAGGAGAAATAATTGATGTAGATGCATACACGGGAGGTTTTAATTTACAAATTGCTTATTCTACTGGATACACGGCAGGGCTTAATCAATAACAATAATAAAATTTAAGTTAAAAGCACAGGTTCTTTTTATTAGGGAAAGCAGATTTTTCTATTTAACAAAATTATATTTTGAAACTTTGAACCTGTATTAGAAAGAATAGAGGAAAAATGTTTAAATCAATAAATAGTGAATCGGTAGCAGAAATTATAGAAAAAAAGTCTAAATTTATTGCTACTTTATGTGAAGCAAATAGCAAAGATGAAGCGGAAAAAATTTTGCAAGAAACAAGAAAAAAGTATCATGATGCCAAACACAATTGTTATGCATATATTGTTCAAAAAATTGAAAAATGCAGTGATGATGGAGAGCCATCAGGTACTGCAGGAGCGCCTATGCTTGCACTATTAAAATCGGCAAACCTTACAAATGTAATAATAATTGTAACTAGATATTTTGGAGGAATATTGCTAGGCACAGGAGGTTTAGTTAGAGCGTATACAGAATCTGCACAAAAAGCAATTGAAAATGCACAAATAGTCCAAAAAGATTATGGAATAAGATATGAGGTTGAAATTGCATACAGTGATTTAAAAAACATTCAATTTATATGCAAAAATTTAAAAATAAATATTGTAAAAATGGAATATAAAGAAAATATAAAGTTGATTTTAGAATCTACGCTAGATGCCAAAAAAGAGTTAGAAAGAGCCAATATTAGCCTAATTAGCATAAACGAAATTTGTCATAAAATAATAACGCAAAATTAGATAAAAAATTCAAAAAATTGGTAAAAAACTATTGCACTTTTTTGTTGAATCATATATAATGAGGTGGTAAAATTTTACAAAAGAATGAATTAGGAGGTAAAAGGTAGTGAGTGACAAAATTAAGGTGCTAATAGCAGATGATAACTACGACTTTGGAATGACACTTAAAAATTACTTAGTAAATGATAATGAAATGGAAATTGTGGGAATAGCCAGAGATGGAGAAGAGGCTTATTCCAATGTACTCAGGCTAAAACCTGATGTACTATTACTTGATGTAATAATGCCACATTTAGATGGTATAGGAGTGCTAGAAAAACTTAACAAAACAAAAATAGAAAAGAATCCAATAAAAATAATGGTTTCAGCAGTTGGTCAAGACAAAATAACTCAAAAAGCGATAGCATTAGGGGCAGATTACTACATAGTTAAACCTTTTGATATTGAGCTACTTACCCAAAGAATAAAAGAAATCAAAAACGATGATCCAGAAAATTTAAAGGATGTTATAATCAATCACGAAATTAAATCACCATATATTACAATCAAAAAATATGAAGAAAACAATAAGAACGACTTAGAAGCAGCAGTTACAAATATTATTCATGAAGTTGGAGTCCCTGCGCACATTAAAGGGTACCAATTTTTACGAGAAGCTATAATTATGTCTGTTAAAAATGTAGAAATGATAAATCAAGTTACCAAATTACTTTATCCAGATATTGCAAATAAATATGGTACAACACCTTCAAGAGTTGAAAGGGCTATTCGTCATGCCATTGAAGTAGCTTGGGGAAGAGGCGACCCAAAAGTTACAGAAAGTATATTTGGCTACACAGTTTCAGCTGACAAAGGTAAGCCTACAAATAGCGAATTTATAGCAATGATTGCAGATAAGCTACGCCTTGAACTTAAGTCAGCTTAAATAAGCGTAAAAAAATTTTTTTATCACTATTAGCACTTGAAAAATGGCAGAAATATAGTATAATATAGGTACGTTTTTTGTTAAATAAAAAAATCATTTTTTTATTTAACAAAATCAATGCGAGCAAATTACCAATAGTGCAAGGAGGAATTAATAGTGATAGACTACGAACCAGTAAAGAGAACAAAAGACTTAATAAAAATAAAAGTAATAGGTGTTGGTGGAGGCGGAAACAACGCTGTAAACCAAATGATAGTATCGGATGTAGATGGAGTAGAATATATATTAGTAAATACAGAAAAGGGCATACTTGAAAGAGCAAATACAAATGGATGCAAAACATTACAAATAGGAAAAGAAATTGCTCAAGGTTTGGGTGCAGGCGCTAACCCAGAAGTTGGAGAAAAAGCAGCTAAAGAAAGCATAGAAGACATAGATAAAATATTAGATGGCACAGACCTTTTATTTGTTACAGCAGGAATGGGTGGAGGTACTGGAACAGGTGCAATACCAGTAATTGCCGAAGAAGCCAAAAAGAAAGGAATTCTAACAATAGGCATAGTAACCAAACCATTTTCATTTGAAGGCAAGCTAAGAAGTGTTAGAGCAAACGTTGGTATAGACAAGCTAAAACCAAATGTGAATGCACTTATAGTAATATCAAACGATAAGCTATTACAAAATACGGAAAGCAATGTATCTATACTAAATGCATTTAAAATGACCGATGATATATTAAGACAAGGAATTCAATCAATCACAGACATTATAAATTCAGTTGGTACAATAAATGTAGACTTTGCAGATGTTAAAACAATATTAGATTATCAAGGATTTTCATATATGGGTATAGGAAAATCTAGTGGAGAAAACAAAATAGTTGAAGCTACAATGAATGCTTTAAATAACCCACTTACAGAAACAGGAATAGATGGCGCAAAAGGAGTTATATTTAATATTAAAGGTGGCGAAGATATTAGCCTAGAGGATATTAACAAAAGTGCAAGTTTAATTGGTGAAAAGGTAAGTCCGGATGCAAATGTTATTTTTGGAACAGTTATAGATGAAGACCTTGGTGACAATGTAGTTGTGACAGTTGTAGCTACAGGTGTTGAGGAAAAAGTTGAAAAATAATTTTGCTTTTGGCTAGAAAGGAATAATAAGCATGACAATAAAAGAATTTAGGCTATTACATATTGCAGTTTTTGATGGAGATAAAGAATTTTACAATGGAATGAGTGAAGATGCCCCACAAGAACTTTTAGACAAGCAAATAAAAATAGAAGGTATGGAAGATAAAATTTTAAAGGTAAAAATAGTTTAAGATTAGCAAATTTAGTGATTTAAAAAGAATTGAAGATGATTGTTTATTTACAGCAATAAATTTTAAGCACGTTTTATGTATAAATCTGCCACAAGTGGAAATAATTTTATCAAATAAAGATTTACAACTTTTAATAGCAAGTTGAATAAAGGCAATTTTTCTTGTACTATTAAAAATTGTATGAACAAAGGAGATAAAATTATGGGAGACTTAAATAAAAAGTATATAATAAATAAGGCTGAAAAAATATTAGAAAAGTGTGAAGAAAAATACAAAGATGAAAGCAAAAACAAGCGAAAATTAAGAGAGTTAGAAAGTGAATGTAAAAAGCTAAAAAGATATAATTGGGCTTGGAAAATACTTTTGGCTCTTGTGGTGATTAGCTTTTTAATAATTACATTTTAAAAACAAGTATAAAACTTTTTAATTAGTCATATATTTTAAAAGACTAATTAAAAAGTTTTTTTCGTACTTATAAAAAAAAATAGCAATAAAAAGGTTATAGGTAATCCAATGCAAAAACCTAAATCAAATGCAAGGGAAGAAGCCTATGGAAAGAATAATAAGTGAGCAAGATAGAATAAGACGAGCGGAAGAGATTGCAAATAGAAGAAGAGGCACTATTTCAGCGCGAGATATAAATGTAGAACATACTAAAAAGAAAATGCCTATGCTTACAAAGGTCTTTATACAAACTGTAGCTAGTATATGCATATTTGGCTTGGCATATTTTTTAACACAAAATAAGTATCCGTTTATGGAAAATATAAAAAATGCACTTAGTACAGACATAAATATAGGGCAAGTATATTCTACATTAAATAATAGCTTTAAATCTGTTTCAAATTGGTATAACGGCTTAGTTGGAGGTATTGGAGAAAATAAACAGGATGATGCTAATGAAGCGGATAATACAAATGCCCAAGAAAATAACATAGAAAATACTAATGAAATTGATGGGGCAAATAATGTAGGGGATGAGGCTAATGGGACTGATGGCGCAAATAATGGAGAGGATGAAGCTAATGGAACAAACACATCTGAAACTGAAAATGTAAACAATGAAGAAACAAATTCAAGTGATGCAGGAGGCATTGGCGGGAGTGATGAAAATATTACTCTAAGCCAAAATGAACAAGACATAGCATATATAAAAGAAAATGCATCAATAATCGTGCCCGTTTATGGAACTGTAACATCGGGCTATGGTCCTAGAACCCCAACAGATATAATTTCGGCAAATCATGCAGGACTTGATATAGGAGCAAATGAAGGAACTGAGATAATTGCTGCAATGGAAGGAACAGTAGAACTTGTATCTAGTTATGGAGACTATGGTAATCACGTAAAAATAACAAATGGAGAAATAAGTACAATGTATGCACATTGCAAAGATATATATGTAAATCAGGGAGATTATATTAGTCAAGGTCAAGTAATTGCAACAGTTGGAAATACAGGTAGAACAACAGGACCACACTTGCATTTTGAAATAGCAAGAAGCGGAAGAACAGTGGACCCTCAAGCCATAATACAAATCTAATAGTTCAATTACTATAAAGGTCTTAATAAATAAGACAAAATTAATATTTATAACTAATAAAAGTTTATACTAAAAGCAAAAGGAAGGAGATTTGTATAAAAGATTATACAAAAATATTTATGCAAATAAGAATAGATTTTAAAATTTTTATTATAATATTAATATTTTTAATTACAAGAAACATAGGAATATATGCCACATTAATGTTCTTTGCATTAATACACGAGTTAGGGCATTTATTATGTGGTCTGATTCTTGGCTTTAAGCCAGAAAGTATAAGCATAATTCCATTTGGCTTTAAACTAGGATTTAAAGTAAAATGTGATGATTACAATATAAAAGTAAAAAAAGGTAGTAGACTAACAGTAAAAAAGATATTAATTGCATTAGCAGGTCCACTTACAAATGCTTTTTGCATTTTGATTTTATTTTTTATAAATTTTTTAAGTAAAGATATAAATTTAGAGCACTTACAAAATGCCATTTATGCTAATATTCTTCTTATATTATTTAATTTAATACCTATTTATCCATTAGATGGTGGAAGAATAATGCAAGGATTAATACATATATTTATAGGCCTAAAAGAAAGCTATTCTTATGCAAAAACAGTTACAAATATAAATGCAATTTTGATTACTGCTATTTCCAGCATTTTAATACTTTATTACAAAAATATAGCCATATTATTAGTTATAATTTACTTGTGGCTAATGGTGTATAAATGTAATAAGGAATACAAGTTAAAAGAAAAGATATATGGTAATTTTAAAGATAATTATAATATGATTGTTCAAAAATAATTTGATTTTTAAATAGAGCTTTTTATAATTAACTTCAAACAAAATCAAATTAACATAAAATACTTGCATTTTCTAACATTTTATGGTATACTAATTATATTAGTGATGATTAAGCCATTAAAGCTAATTTGATATTAAAAATAAACGTAAATTGACAGTGCAAAAATTCAATATCAAAGATTTGCATTAAAAAATAAATAAAATAATGGCAAATAAAAGGAGGAATCACAATATAAATGAGTAAAATATTAGATAAAATAAAAGGTTTTGGACATTCATTAACAAGTATGTTTCAAGAAAATGACCAAGGAGATGAAGACTATTTAAACCCAGATACAAAAGAGGCAAAAGAATTAGCCTCAGCTATGGAGCCTGCAGTTAAAAGAATGAAAGAAATGGAAGCTAAAAGAGAAAAAGAAGAAAAAGATAGAATAGCATGGCTTAGAAGTTTAAGAGAAGGAAATAAGGCTGAGCCTGAAAGTTCTTTAAAAGATTCAGTAGTACAAGCTCAAGAAATAGCTCAAAAAGCTCAAAAGAGTCAAAATCGTGGAACTAAAACAGAAAGTGATAAATCTAAAGATAATGATTTAGAATTAGAACAATAAATTTCAATGTTAAATGTCAATTGGGACGGTTCTATTTGACATAAAAAACAAGGAATAAATGTTTTTAATGCATTGGTAGAAGCATTCAATGGAAATGCGATTTTAGCATAGTAAAGACATCTTTTTACTATGCTAAATTTTTATCTACTTACTGAACTGTAACTAAACAGTAACAGCCTTAGGTTATTTTTTTGTAAACCTCTTGAAAAAAACATAAAAATAGTATATAAATATATTTAAGAAAAATGTTAAAGGAAGATAAAAATGCAAAAGATTAAAAGTGAAAGAGGAATAACTCTACTAATATTAATTATAACAATAGTGGTACTTGCTCTAATAAGTATTCCAATTATAGTAAATACAACAGATATATCAGAATTACAAAGATACACATATTTTAAAGGTGATATAGATAAACTTAGAGAATCAATAGAAACAACATATGCAGACTTAGATGACTTATCTTCAATTGGTCCAATATATACAGGCGATTACAGCTTTTTAAGTTATGTACAAGGTAGTGACCAAGTAGCTAATCCTAATGATGGAAACGTGTATTATGTAATAAGTTTATCAAATTTAAACTCATACATGAACGCACAAATAAGCTTAAAATATGGCTCTGGAAACAAGCAAAAAACATATGAAAATAATGAATATAGTGGATCAGACGTATATATAATAAATGAACAATCAAGAACTATTTATTACACAAGTGGTGTTGAATACAAGGGAGTAACATACTATAGATTACCGGAAAATTTTACTGCCCAATCTCAAACTTTGATAGTATCATATGATGCAAATGGGGGTACAGATGTACCATATATGGAATCAGTTGATTTAAGAGGAAGAACAGTAGTTATAGGTAAAGCGCCTACAAGAGAAGGATACACATTTAAAGGATATCTTGATGAAGCTACAAATGCAATATACCAACCAGGTGATGTGTATACCGTAACCCAAAACACAGTATTTGTTGCACAATGGGAAGAAAATTAATTTGCGATGGGAAGAAAATTAATTTGTGATGGGAAGAAAATTAATTTGTGATGCTTGACAAGCGGCATATTATATTGTATAATACTAATTGTCGCAAATAATGGCGAAGTAGCTCAGTTGGCTAGAGCATCCGGTTCATACCCGGCAGGTCAAGAGTTCGAATCTCCTCTTCGCCACCAAAAAATAAATAAATGCCATAAACACATTTATTTATCTCATTTTCTATAAAACTAGCATACTTCAATTAAATTTGAGGCATGCTAGTTTTTTTATTAACACTTTTTTAACACACTAGTTTAGAACACACTATTTTAGTGACAACTTTATTTTCTCTGTAAATCAGCGATAAATTCGCTTATTAACAGCAACGTTTGTGATAGCAAAAATTACAAATTAAAATTAAACATAGGTATTTGAAGTATAACAAAAGTATACGCAGTAGCAAGCATGGCTTGCAAAATTTTACCTATTATGTATGGCTTTATAGACAATTTCTCCTTAGAAACCACGCTTAGTATTTGTAGCATTACAGAAAAGCCACCAAATCCAAGTAAAAATGCGCTTAGTAAAATATTTGTAGAAATTGCTTTTACGTGGATACTACTTATAGCATTTAGCCCATTTGTAAGTTCTATTATTCCAGATAAAGTACCTGAAATAAAATTGCTATTTCCAAACAAAGGAGATAATAATTTTGCAATTATATTTAATAGTCCAGAATTTTTTATTATAGAAATTATTACCGAAAATATTACAACAAATCCACCAATCATCATTATAGTTTTTATGCTAGAAATTATACTGTTAGATAAGACTTCTCCTAAATTCGCAAAACTTATACTCTTATGACTAATTTTTACATAATCTTTATTTATAGATTTGTATTTACTTCCCAGTTTTTTGCCAAAAATAATTCCAACAGAAAGAGATGCTAAAATATGAGTGCATAGTAAGATAAGTCCAATTGTAGTGCTTCCAAACATAGATATTCCCACAGTTCCTATGATAAAAAGTGGACCTGAGTTGTTAGTGTATGCAAGCATTAGTTCTGCCTCTCTTTTGGTGCACAAGCCTTCTTTATATATTTGACATACAGTTTTAGCTCCTACAGGGTAGCCACTATGTATTCCCAAAATTAAAGGGTAAGCCGTACATCCGGGCATATTAAAAATAGGGCGCATAAATTTGTCCAGTTTTTTACTCACAAAATTAACAACATTTGTGTAGCTCAAAAGCTCAGTTGCAACTAAAAATGGAAAAAGTGAAGACACAACCGAGTTAGCCCACAAACTTAAGCCAGATTTAGTCGCAGACAAGTTGCTAGCAGAAAATACTACTAAACAAAATAAAAATAATATAAAAATAATTGGCAAAATATTTCTTTTTAAAGAAATGCAATAAAATTTAAAACTTTTCATAATTTTAATATATGCTTGTATTATTGAAATATGATGTCCAATTAAAGATTTTTTCAGTTGGGGACGGTCCTAAATCGAAAAAATTGCTTACGCCCAACAATATATCTATTTTTGCATTCTCGGCGCGGGTCGCTGTTAGCTCCAGTTTGAGAATGAAAAATAGACATATTGCTAGGGCTTTAATTAAAACATTTTTAAAAAAGGACCGTCCCCAACTGAAAAAAATATTGAAAGATAAATTAAATATATGTTAAAATATCTGTGAATAAAAAAATAAATTTTAATTGAGGTAAAATATGACAAAAATCGCTGAAACCCTTGGGGCTGTATATATATATATATATATATCGTAAGGTCTAATAAAATAAACTTATGTAAACGTAGCAAAAAACTATGTGTTTTAAGTGAACTAAAAATTCACTTTTAATACATAGTTTTTTGTCGTTTTAATAATATAGGAAATGCATAAATTAAAAAGTAGCGAATATTTAATTTGACATAAAGAAATAAAAGAAAGAATATGGTGGCGCAATTTTATCGCTAAACATATTATATGAGGTGAATGATGAGAAATGTAGGACAAGAGAAAGGTTTAACATTATTATCTTTAGTAATAACAATAATTGTAATGATTATATTAGCAGGAATAGCAATAAGAGCAGGAATAGGAGATAATGGAATACTAGGAATAACGCAAAATACTGTAGATCAGTATCAAAATGCTGTGGAACAAGAGCAGGAAGGTACAGACACTTTTGCAAATAGACTTAATGAGGTAATTAAAGATGATGGCATAATAAGCATAACCCAAACAGGAGAAAATGAGACTATTGCAGATGTTCCAAGTTTACAAATAATAGGATGGACAAGCACAGGTGGAGTTGCTCAAATATCTATAGAATCAGATTATATTACTCAATATAGAATAGGAACAGGAGGATGGCAAGACTATACAGGGCAAGTAAATATAGAAAATGGGTCTACAATTAGTGCAAGATATAAAAAGAATAATGAAGTAAGCAAAGTAAGAAGTAAAATAATAGAGGATGATATTAAGCCCGAGGTAACTATGCAGGATCCAGTAGTGGATGGTGGAGAAATAACTGTAAATGTATCGGCACAAGATAAGGAAATGGGAATGCCAGAAACGATTACATACAGTTATTATATAAAACCATCTGGAGAAACAGATTACCAAAATGTAGGGCATAATACAACAGGAGAATATACTTTTGCAGGTTTGCAGGCATATACTTCATATGACATAAGAGTAATAACTACAGATAAAGCAGGAAATCAGGGTGCTGCAACATCAACTGTATTAGTAGGAAGTGTAGATACAGAAGCTCCAACAATAAATCTTTTGGTAAAAGAGACCACAACAAGGTCAATAACAGTAAATGCAAATGCAGTAGATGAAGGAAGTGGAATAAAAGAATATAAGTTCTACATTGGAATAGCTCCTGGGGAATATGGAGAAGCAATAGTACAAAATATAGACAATCTAGGAGGAGGCACAGGCAGTACAGAAGGTGGAACGCAAACAGTTGAACCACACACAGATGGCTTTGGAATTTACACATTTGAAAACTTAACTCAATACACAACATACTACATTAAAGTAGAAGTAACAGATAATGCAGGAAATACAGCAGAGCAAGAAATAAGTACAAGAACATATTTAGTTCCAAATGAAATAGAAAATAAAATTGAATGGAATGAAAGTGAAACACCAGAAACAGCCACAGCAAATGTAACACTTAGCACACCAAGAAATTATGACATAATGTATACAACAGAAACATCAAATGGAGAGCCAACTAATTGGCAAGCATACACAATTGGCACAGTTATACCAGAAACAAATGGTGGCATACTATACGCATGTTTAACAGATGGATTGAACAATGGTGAATATATTACAATAAATGTGACAGATTTTGAAGGACCACTTGTAAATATAGAAACAAGTGAAGTAACCACAAATGCAGTAACAGTAAATGTTACAGCAGAAGATAGAGGAGCAGGTATGCCGGAAAATCCGGTATACAGCTACTATATAAAAGAAAGTGGCGAGGATGAATACGAATTAAAAGCAGAAATAGAAGATACTCATTACACATTTACAGGTTTAAATAATAAAACAGTATATGATATAAAAGTAGAAACAAAAGATAAAATAGGAAACTTAGGCGATGATACAATAAGTGCAACATTAGAAAACTTAATATTTGAATCAAATGTAACATTAAAAGAAATTGTATGGCATAATGGATTAGCAACAATTACAGTACAAAATAATTCAAATGAATATGATATGCAGTATCAAATAGCATCAGAGGGAACAGAGATGGACGACAACGGAAGTTGGACAGTACTAAAAGAAAAGCAAGCAGAGATAGAAGGGCTAGAAAATAAAAGCATTGTATATGTGAAACTAACAGATGGAATAAACACAACAGAAGGTTATGCTACATTTAACATAGATAACCCATCAAAAGAGAGTTACACAGAGCAGGAGTTAGCAAAAGATACAACAAGAAGTAGCTATGATATATTAAGAATAAGTGTAAATAGTGATGAAGTAGAAACTGTAATAAATGAAGAACAAGAAAATGCAATACTTTATAGCTACTACTACAAAAACATAAATGAGGATAAATATACCCTAATAAGTACAAATACATATTACAATGAACCAGCAGTAATAGCAGATGTAATAGAAGGTGGAATATATAAAATATTAGTGACAGCATTATTTGAAGATGGGAATAGCTATGCAGTAACAAGAAGTGAAAACAAGGCAACAACAATAGCATTGGCACAGGCAGATGTAAATCAAACATATGCAGAAAATAGGACGTATATTGACAATAGTACGCAATTTAGTTCAAATAATGAATATGTATGGATACCAGTAGAAAATGCAGTGTATGATGAACAAACATCAATAAATGAAAGTTATAAACCAATGTTTAGATTACAACAAAATAGCAATCAATATTATGAAAGTGTATATTATAACTTTTCAGGAATAACCTCATCAGCAAATTTGGGCTTTAGATTAGGAAATGCATATTATAGAGAGCCGAGTTTAGTAACAAATAGTAATGCAAACTATTCATGGATCTATACAGCTGGAAATAATTATGATGCAACAAATTACAATAAATTGGCTGATTTAGGTATAAACAGTCCAAATGAAATGGGAGCATATTTGAATAATCAATATACCCAAATGGCACAGAGCATAATAAAATATGGAGGCTACTATGTAGGAAGATATGAAACAAGTTTGTACACAGAACAAGGAACTAATTCAACGAATGGAGTAATAGCAAAATCAATAAAAGATGTAACACCAATGGCAAGCGTTGACTGGTATAAAATGTACTTAGTAGAGAATAGTGGTTATACAAATAATCCATATAATAAATCAAGTAGTGTAGGAAGTATGATGATAACAGGAAGTCAGTGGGATACAATGTTAAACTTCTTCCTAACTGGCTCAGATAAAAATAAAGTAACTGCGGTTACAGGAAATCATACAGGAACTAGAGAAGAAACCGGATTATTTGGAAGTGACATAATGAGTAACATTTTCGACCTAGGCTCGAACGTGCGTGAGTGGACACTGGAGGCTTACTCATCAACTTATCGTGAAGTTCGTGGAGGCTTTTATGATGCTACAGATACCAATCCCGCAAGTCACCGCCATAATGACTACCCTACGACTGTAAACTACGTTCTAGGTTCCCGCCTTGCATTATACGTTAAGTAATAAAAAGATTGCCCAAGTAAGAGCATATTGGGGCAAAAGGAATAAATCTAATTCAAATAAAACTTTTCAATAATGAATTGATTCATTCCTTACTGATTCTTCATACATTAGGTATTAAGCTAAAGAAATTATAATAATAATTTCGGGCTTAATACCTAATGTAAATAAAATTTAGATTAAAACTCAAAGGAGAAAACTTTATGATTAAAACCAAAAATAATAACAAAAAAATAATTATCATCTTAGTAATTGCTATAATTCTAATTATTACACTAGTGGCAATCTACTTAATAAATAGAGCTGGTAATTCAGACGAAAATGAAAATAACCAAACTGAAAACCAAGTAGAAAGCTATGTGCAAGAAGTAGAAGATGGTATAAAAGTAAATACAAGCACAGCAATGAACACAAGTAAAACACTTGGCGATTTGCTAATTACAAATATTCAGTTAAGTAATAGAAGCGGAATGACAAGCTTTTTAGCAGATGTAAAAAATAATGGAACAGAAGCAACACCAGTAAAAACAATACAAATAACCTTGCTTTCATATGATGGAGAAGAATTAGCAAAATTAACAGGAGTTATAAAATCTCTTGAACCAGGAGAAACAACAGAGCTAAACATAGCCACAACATCTAATTACATAACTGCATATGACTTCAAAATAGAAGAAAAATAACCAATATACACTTTTCAAGAAATTTACTATACACTTTTCCAATATTTTTAGCTATTTATCGAAAAAACACTATTAACCTAATTGAAATTATAGATTAATAGTGTTTTTTTCTTGCATAAAGTCAAGAAAATGTGATAAAATATAAATATATTGGTCAAGAAAATGTGATAATACAAAAGCAAAATGGTCAAGAAAATGTGATAATATTTGTGATTATTAAATTAAAATATGTGAACATAATATTTTAAAAATTGTCAAAAGGATATTTTAATGATTAAGGAGATGATTGGATGTATAGAAAAATTATAACAGAATTAAGAGAATGGAAAGACAAAAAGGATAGGTTGCCTCTTATTTTAAAAGGAGCAAGACAAGTAGGCAAAACATGGATTTTGCAAGAATTCGGAAAAGAATGTTTTGAAGATGTTTTATATATTAACTTCGAAAATGCAGGAAATATTGCAAATCTATTTGAAGGTAATATAGAACCAAATAGAATTATAGAATATTTATCGGCACTTAATCATAAGAAAATTGAACCACAAAAGACATTAATAATATTTGATGAGATTCAAGAATTGCCAAGAGCACTTACATCTTTAAAATATTTTGCTGAAGAAACGCCTGAATATGCAATATGTTGTGCAGGAAGCTTATTAGGAGTATTTTTACATGATGAAGTTTCATTTCCAGTTGGAAAAGTAGATTTTTTAGAATTACAACCATTAGATTTTGAAGAATTTTTAATTGCTAATAATGAAGAAACTTTAGTTGATTTAATTAAAAAGAATAAATTAGAACAACTACCAGATTTAATAACAGACAAGTTAAAAGATTATTTGAAAAAATATTTTGTTATAGGTGGAATGCCAAGGGCAGTAAGAACATGGATTGAGGAAAAGGATTTTGAATCTGTAGAAAGAGTACAAAAAGGTATTCTAGAAGCATATGAAAGAGATTTTTCTAAACATACAGAGAGTGGTACAGCCACGAAAATAAAATATGTTTGGGACAGTATACCATCACAACTAGCAAAGGAAAATAGAAAATTTATATATGGTGTTGTACGAGATGGAGCTAGAGCTAGAGAGTATGAAAATGCAATTAATTGGTTAAAGGATACTGGGCTAATAAAAATTGTAAATAGAGTAAAATGTGGAGATAAGCAACCATTAAAAGCATATGAAGATTTAAAAGCGTTCAAAATATATTTATTAGATATAGGACTACTAAGGGTGCTTTGTGAATTGCCATACGAAACTATAATAGAAAAAGATGCAATATACAATGAATTCAATGGATTACTAACAGAACAGTTTGTACTTCAAGAACTAGAAAATATAAGAAAAATAAACACAATTTATTATTGGTCAAACGAATTTCAAAGTGAAGTGGATTTTGTATTTGCATATAAGAACTTAATAATACCTGTGGAAGCAAAAGCAGGAATTAATGTCAAAGCTCAAAGTTTAAAAGTATATATGAAAGAATATAATCCTGAATTTGCTATAAGATATTCTTTATTGAATATAAAATTTGACAATAAGATTTTAAATATTCCACTTTATGCTATTTGGAATACAGAAGAATATATAAAGCAAATCACATCTAACTAAACATAATGTGCTTGTGCTTTTGGCAAATTTGTGTTAAAATAATATTTATTAGAGCAATGAATTGCTTTTTAAGAAAGGGGTTGGAGGCACATAAGAGTTTTTAGGTACACTGCCTAAAAACAGCTGGCTTGAGATGTGTCCCCAAAAGCATATGAACTATATATTAAGAGATTTGGCTTCAACACAAAAATACAAGTCATTTAAAGAAAAATTAAAAAATAATGATTGCCCGGTAGAAATATCGGGTCTTGTTCCTGTGGCTAAAACAGAGCTTATAGGAGCATTATTTGAAGAAGAAAGGATGCCTATTTGCATTATTACATACAATGAAATGCAAGCAAAAGAGCTTG
Source organism: uncultured Clostridia bacterium (assembly GCA_944393465.1). Taxonomy (GTDB): domain Bacteria; phylum Bacillota; class Clostridia; order TANB77; family CAG-508; genus CAG-793. Next base: position 21,255 of record CALYAG010000009.1, on the reverse strand, counting down.
AAAAGAACTTAAGCTATTTTGCAGGTAAGGTAGAATATTTTCCTAAAAGAGAAATTTCAATTTATGATTATGATGCAGAAAGCAATGATATAGAATATAAAAGAATACAAGTTTTAAATAATATATACAAAGGTAAAACAAAGCTTGTAATTACTACAATTGAGGCAATTATGCAAAAAATGATTGCGAAAGAATCTTTGTATAATACTGTTTTAAAACTTAATTTAGCAGATACAATAAGCCATGAAGAACTTAAAAGATACCTTGTGCAAATGGGTTATAAAAGAGTTGACTTAATAGAAAACAAGGGAGAGTTTAGCATTAGAGGCGATATTTTAGACATTGGCTTAAGCGATACAGAAGGCGTAAGAATTGAGTTTTGGGGAGATGACATTGACTCAATAAGAAAGTTTAAAATATCTTCACAAAGATCCACAGATATGTTAAAAACTGTGGAAATTTACCCTGCAACAGAGATGATTTTGGAAGATAGTATTCAAAATGTTTGCAAAAGAATAGAGGCTTTAGATAATTATTCTTTTGAAGATTTAGAGATTATACAAAATGGAGATTATACTACAAGAATTGATAAATATTTTAATGAATTTTATACAAAACAAGCAAACTTTTTAGACTTCATACCTAATTTTACAATATTTTTAGATGAACCTGAAAAAATTAAGCAAAGGGTAGAAGCAATACAAAAAGAAAATGAAAATTTAATAAAGGCTCTAATTGAAAAAGAAAGGGCAGTGCCAGAGTCTTTACACAATTTAAATGATTATGTTTTTGATTTTAAAGAAACAGTCAATTTGTATGAACAAGATACATTAAAAAATGATTTTAATACTAAAGAAATTAATTTAATAAAAGGCGATGTAAAAGACTTAGAAGAGCGTATAAATGAGTATGTGCAAAACAATAAAAAAGTCGTTATTTTAGCAGGTGACAAGGAGAATACAACTAAAGTTTTAAGAGCACTTAATAATGCTAGTGAAATAGAACCCAATAATAATTTAAATGAAAGCAAAATTAAATCAGCAATTTCGAAAACAAGAGCAAGTAGTGATAAAACAAATTCGACAAGCATAAGAAAATCTAAAGGAAATCAAGTTGTTTATGCAGATTCCTTAGATAACGTTAATTTAAAACAAGGCGAAGTTGTTGTTTGCGAAGGTGCGTTAACTACAGGCTTTGAAGACAAGGATACAAACTTAGTTGTATTAAGCAGTGATGAATTCTTTTACAAAAATGTTAAACGTAAAAAGGTCTCAGACACTTTCAAAAATGCAGAAAAAATTGTATTTGCAGACCTTAAAGTTGGAGATTACATTGTTCACAAAAATCATGGTATCGGTATATTTACAGGTGTAAATACTATAAAAGTTGATGGCGTTACTAAAGATTTTATTCAATTAAAGTATAGAGATGGCGACATTTTATATGTTCCAACAGAAGATTTGGATAATGTACGTAAATATATTGGAGCAGAAGGACATTTACAATTAAATAAACTTGGAACTAAAGATTGGGAAAAGACCAAGGCTAGAGTTAAAGGCAATTTAAGAGCTGTTGCAAAAGAATTAATAGAATTATATGCTAAAAGAGAAAATGCAAAGGGCTTTGCTTTTTCAAAAGATACAGTATTTCAAAAACAATTTGAAGATAGTTTTGAGTACACGGAAACAAATGACCAACTAAGATGTATAGAAGAAGTTAAAAAAGATATGGAAAGTCCAAGACCTATGGACAGACTTCTTTGTGGAGATGTTGGATATGGCAAAACAGAAGTTGCAATAAGAGCAGCATTTAAGGCTGTTATGGATAGCAAGCAAGTTGCATACCTAGCACCAACAACAATTTTGGCAAGCCAGCAATACCAAGAGTTTAAAACAAGGATGGCTGAATATCCAATAAGAATTGAACTATTAAATAGATTTAAAACTCAAAAGCAACAAAAAGATATAGTAGAAAGATTAAAGCAGGGCAAAGTAGACATAGTAATAGGAACTCATAGAATTCTTAGTAAAGACGTAGAATTTAAAGATTTAGGTCTTTTAATAATAGACGAGGAACACAGATTTGGAGTAAAAGATAAAGAAAAGATTAAGCAGTATAAGGCAACAATTGATGTACTTACAATGACTGCAACTCCTATACCTAGAACACTTCAAATGTCAGTTGTTGGAATAAGAGATATGTCAGTTATATATGAACCACCACAAAATAGAAAGCCTATTCAAACTTATGTGCTTGAATATGATAAAGAGGTAATAAAAGAAGCTATTACTAAAGAATTAGAAAGAAATGGTCAAGTATTTTACATATATAATATTGTTGAGTCAATAGCTAGAAAAGCACAAGAAATAGAAAGCTTGGTGCCAGAAGCAAAAGTTGCATATGCACATGGCAAAATGAGTGGTAGTGAAATAGAAGATATAATGCAAGACTTCATAGATGGAAAAACTAATGTGTTAGTTTGCACAACAATACTAGAGTCAGGAATAGACATACCAAATGCAAATACAATTATTGTAGAAAATGCAGATAGATTTGGCTTAGCACAACTTTATCAAATAAGAGGTAGAGTTGGTAGAAGCGATAAACAAGCCTATGCATACATAACTTACAAGAGAGACAAAATGCTTTCAGAAGATGCAACTCAAAGACTAAAAGCCATAAAAGAATTTACTGAATTTGGTTCAGGATTTAAAATAGCAACAAGAGATTTGCAAATAAGGGGTGCAGGAAGTATATTTGGCGAAATGCAACATGGACATATTGAGCAAATTGGTTATGATATGTATAACAAACTTCTAAACGAAGTTGTAAAAGAAATGAAAGGCGAAAAGGTAGAAGAAGAGGAAGAAATTACAATAGACTTAAATATTTCTTCATATATACCAGAAGATTATATAGAAGATTCAGCTCAAAAGATTGAGATTTATCAAGACATTGCAGGTGCAAAAACAGAAGAAGATGTGCAAAATATTATTGATGAAATTATTGATAGATATGGCGAAATGCCTGCTGAGGTATATAATTTACTAGAGATTGCAAGAATCAAAAATTTATGTAGAAAAACAAATGTAACAAAATTACAACAAAAACAAAATGATGTGGTTATATACTTTAAAACTTTAAGTGATGAAGCATTAAGAGATATTATACTAAAATATAAAACTAAAGTTAGATTTTCACCAGGAGAAAAGCCATATGTGACATTAAGGATTGAAAAAGATGTGGTAAAGGAAGTTAAGGAGTTTTTAGAGGGTTTGGTTAAAAAATAATTGCGTTTTGGCGTTAATTGGGATGGTTCCTTTTGTCAATGGGGACAGTTCTTATTGACACAAAATCATGTCAAAGAGAACCGTCCCCATTGACAACAAAAAAGAGCGCCACGGAAGACCGTGGCACCGGACTAATTGTTGAGGAAATCATAAAGCGACATTTGCTCTCCAGATGGATAATCGCTAGTGCTTGAATCATTATAAGATTCTTTATCTCTAGCTTCCTCAAAATAAATTTTTCGACCATCACGAGTTTCGTAATAGTCCAAAGAAATTGATACCCTTTTTTGCTCTAATGAACAAGTGTCCTTTTGGGGACAATTGTCACAATATTGCCGTATATCAACCATAATAATTCCTCCAAAAAAAAGTCTAAAATATATTATAACATAAAAAGTGAAAAAACGCAAATTTAATAGGAATACACGAAAAAATTGAAATTTTATTGGAAGCTAAAATTATGAGATACAAAAAATTATATTTAGTTTGAAAGGAAGTAAAATGATAATTTCAAGTAAAGATAATGAAATTGTAAAAGAAATAAGAAAATTAAAAGAAAAGAAATACAGAAAAGATAAGTTCATAGTCGAAGGCATAAAAATGCTTGAGGAAGCAATAAATGAAAATGCAAGTATAGACTTAATAATAATTAGAGAAGACATTAATTTAGAATTAGATATTTCTAAATTTAATAGTATAGTAGTAACTGAAAAGGTTTTTAACACACTAACAGATGTTGTATCTCCACAAGGGGTATTAGCTATTATAAATAAGAAAAATAATAAAGGTGTAGCTAAAGAAACAAATATGAACATTGATAAAACTGCAGACTACATCCTTGCTTTAGATGGAATTCAAGATCCCGGAAATTTAGGAACAATTATAAGAACGGCTGATTCTGCAAATTTAAAACAAATAATAGTATCAAAAAACACTGTAGATGCATACAGCCCAAAAGTTATAAGGTCAACAATGGGAGCAATTTATAGAGTAAATATAATAGAAGTAGAAGACTTGCTTGAGACTTTAAAAGACTTGCAAAAAGATAATTTTAAAGTCGTGGTTACTTCATTAGATACAAATAACAGCATTTATGATATATCTTACAATAAATCGGTAGTAGTAATAGGAAATGAAGCAAATGGAGTAAGTAAAGAAGTGCAAGAATTAGCAAATGAAAGAGTAAAAATACCTATGCTAGGTAAAACAGAAAGTTTGAATGCATCAGTTGCAACAGGTATTATGATTTATGAATATGTAAGGAGAAATTTTCAGTTGGGGACGGTCCTAAAATGAAAAAATTCAATTTTGGGGATTGAACTTAAACAAAAATAATATAATTTTTCAGTTGGGGACGGTCCTAAAATGAAAAAATTCAATTTGGGGATTGACTTTAAACAAAAATAATATATTTTTTCATTTTAGGACCGTCCCCAACTGAAAAAAATACGATAGGAGATAAAATGAGATTAGTAGTACAAAGAGTAAAAAATGCAAAAGTAGAAGTAGAAAATAAAATAGTAGGGCAAATTAAACAAGGCTATATGGTGCTTGTTGGTGTAGGCCCAAATGACACAGAAAAAGAAGCTAACTATTTAGCAAAAAAGCTAATTAATTTAAGAGTATTTGAAGATGAAAATGGCAAAATGAATTTAGGGCTAAAAGATATAAATGGAGAGCTTTTATTAATATCTCAATTCACACTATATGCAGATTGCTCTGGTGGAAATAGACCATCATTTATAAATGCAGCAAAGCCAGAAAAAGCAAATGAAATTTATGAGTATTTTTGTAAAAAATGTGCGGAAAGTGTACCAGTTCAAAAAGGAGTATTTGGAGCACATATGGAAGTAACGCTTCAAAATAGTGGACCAGTGACAATATTGTTGGAAAGATAGAAAGACTTTTTACTCAAAAGTCTTGAAATTACCATAAAAACTGAGTATAATAATATATATTGAAAATAAAATGGAAAGGGCAGTAGAAATGTATAGAAATCATAATTGTGGTGAATTAAATATAAAAAATGTCGGAGAAACAGTAGAACTAGCTGGATGGGTACAAAGAATTAGAAACTTAGGCTCAATGCAATTTGTAGATTTAAGAGATGAAAAGGGCATTACTCAATTAGTTATATCAGACGAAAAACTAAAAGAGCAAATGAACGAAATTAACCCAGAATCAGTTATAAGCATAGAAGGAAAAGTTGTAGAGCGTTCAAACAAAAATCCTAAAATGCCAACAGGTGAAATAGAAATCGAAACTACTAAAATCACATTACTTGGCAAATGCAAAAGCTCATTACCTTTTGAAATAAATTCAGAAAAAATAGATATTAACAATGTAAGAGAAGATTTGAGACTTCAATATAGATATTTAGATTTAAGAAATGACAAGTTGCACAACAACATACTTTTGCGTTCAAAAGTTATGAAATCTATTAGAAATAAAATGGATGAGTTAGGATTTACAGAAATTCAAACACCAATATTGGCTAATTCATCACCAGAAGGTGCTAGAGATTACTTAGTTCCAAGTAGACTTCATGCAGGAAAATTCTACGCACTTCCACAAGCGCCACAGCAATTTAAGCAACTTTTGATGGTTTCTGGTTTTGATAAATATTATCAAATAGCACCATGTTTTAGAGATGAAGACCCTAGAGCAGATAGAGCTCCAGGAGAATTTTATCAACTTGACTTTGAAATGGCTTTTGCAACTCAAGAAGATGTTTTCAAAGTTATTGAAGAAGTTGTTCCAAGCGTATTTAAAGAACATACAAATTGGAAAGTTGATGAAGGACCATTTGTAAGAATTCCTTACAAAGAAGCGATGGAGAAGTACGGTATAGATAAACCAGACTTAAGAAATCCACTTATTATACAAGATGCAACAAACTTGTTTAAAAAGACTGAATTTAATGCGTTTAAAAATAAAACTATTAAGGCAATTGTTGTGCCAAAAGGTGGTTCTCAAGGTAGAAAATTCTTTGATAATATGACAGAATATGCAGTAAATGAGGCTGAGGCACAAGGCTTAGCTTGGGTCAAAGTCGATGATGAAAACAACTTAACTGGCGGAATTGCTAAATTTATTACAGATGAAATAAAAACTGAACTTGGAGCAAAAGCAGGAGATAGCATTTTCTTCATAGCAGATGAATTCCACAAAGCTCAAAAAATAGCAGGTTTAGTTAGAATTGAACTTGGTAAAAGATTAGATTTAATTGAAAAAAATGTATACAAATTCTGCTTTATTGTAGATTTTCCAATGTATGAGTATAATGAAGATGAGCAAAAAATAGACTTTAATCATAATCCATTTTCAATGCCACAAGGTGGAATGGAAGCACTACAAAATAAAGACCCATTAGAAATACTTGCTTATCAATTTGATTTAGTTTGCAATGGTTATGAAATGGCATCAGGAGCTGTTAGAAACCACGACCCAGAAATAATGACAAAAGCATTTGAAATAGCAGGTTATACAGAGGAAGATGTTAAGAAAAAATTTGGTGCTTTATATACAGCATTCCAATATGGTACACCACCACATGCAGGTGCAGCACCTGGATTAGATAGAATGATTATGCTTATTGCAGACTCAGGCAATATAAGAGATGTTATAGCATTCCCTAAGAACAAAAAAGCTAGAGATGTTATGATGAATGCACCAAGCAAAGTTACAGATGAACAACTAAAAGATGTTCATATTAAAGTAACGGAGATTGAAGATGAAGAATAGTTAGTGTTATGGTGGGCAGACCCTTAATAATGTTATTCGGGACAACCATATTTACACTTACAAAATCATTGATGCAAAGCTTGTAAAAGTGAACCTAATTAAAAGGTTCACTTTTGTGGTCAATATAGTTTGAAAGGGGGAAAACTTAAATAATTAAGTAAAAAGTGAGTTATCAAGTTAGTGAATTTGAGCAAAAACACATAAATAAAATAAAAAAAGAATTAGAAAAATATCCAAATATAAATACAATAGAAAAGGCTTATTACATTTATTATAGAATGTGTCAATTTTATATAAAAAATTATAATTTTTATTATGCATACAGCAGAGAATATGTAGAAGAGCAATATAATAAGCAAACACAAGAGGATAGAAAAGCAACTTGTTACCAAGAGAATGCTACTATAGCCGAGGCAATGAGGCAAATGGGCGTAAATGCAGGATATTTAAAGTCGGATGTTCAGCATCATGTAGATGGATATTTTATGCTAGACAAATATAATATTTATTTTTTTAATGCTTCAGCAGATTTATCAAGGTCTAAAACAGGAAGAGTATTGAGAGGTTTTGGATTGAATTACGAAACTTTAGCCTGCAATAGGGAAGCCGAATTTGTAGAATATATAGGTAACTATTTTGCAAATATGGGAATAAATGTAGAACTTGCTAGAAACGGAAAAATAACTGAAAAAGATATCAGGAAAATGAATGAAACATTTGGACTAGATTTTCATGGCATTACTTTAAACGATTTCATTGAGAAATTAATATTAATTACAAGTAATGAAGAATATATGAGAAAAAAGTTTGGCACAAAGGATAAGGGAAGGCAAATAGAAATGCTAATAGACATTATTAATACACATAAAGTGCCAAACGATACAGAGTTTAAAACGGATTATACTACTGGAAGTTATAACTATGTAAATATTTTTAGTATATTTCCAAAGAAAAATGTGGAAATATTTGATGGCATGGAATTTGCTGAAAAAGCAGGAAAAGAAAGAAAAATATTTTTTGTAAAACAAGAGGGAAACTTGGTAGCGTATGAGTATGATACTGAAACGCAAAAATTAAAAAAGCAAAATGTAGATGAACTGGCAAAACAAAATATTTTGGATATACATATATTTGGAGAAGGAACTAAGATAGATAGAGAAAAAAGAACTATTAGTTATGCGATACATAGAATGCAAAAAGAATGCGAGGTTCCGGAACTCTAACGTGTGCTGATAAATATTTCAAATTATCTTGAAATATAACTAATATTGTGATATAAAGTAATAGGAGAAATATATGAAAAATATCAAGGACTATGATTTAAACGAATTAAAACAAGAACTTACAAACATAGGTGAAAAGCCATTTAGAGCAGAACAAATTTTTAAATGGCTATATGTAGAAAAGGTGCATAGTTTTGATGAAATGACAAATTTATCATTAGAATTAAGAGAAAAATTAAAGCAAAACTATGACATATGCAATTTTACCATAGTAAAAAAGCTCGAATCAAAAGATGGCACAAAAAAATATCTATTTGGTTTGAGTGATGGAAATGCAATAGAATCAGTGCTTATGCAATATCATTTTGGAAAAACAGTTTGTGTATCATCACAAATAGGCTGTAAAATGGGATGTAAATTCTGCGCATCAACAGGAATTGCATTTATAAGAAGCTTAACATCAGGCGAAATTGTAGAGCAAATAATTGCAATAGAGCAGGATATAGGTGAAAAAATATCAAATGTTGTATTTATGGGAATTGGAGAGCCTTTTGATAATTATGACAATGTAATGAACGCAGTAAAAATATTAAACAATCAAAAGGGTTTAAATATAGGCGCAAGACATATTAGCATATCAACAAGTGGAATCGTTCCAAAAATTTATCAGTTTGCAGACGAAAATGTTCAATGCACATTGTCAATTTCACTTCACAGTGCAAATAATGAGACAAGAAGTAGTATGATGCCAGTTAATAATGCATATAATATACAAGAGTTAATAAAAGCTTGTAAATATTATATTAGCAAAACAAATAAAAGAATTTCATTTGAATATGCATTGGCAAAGGACAACAATGACAATCAAAAAGCTGCAGACGAATTAGTAGCATTGTTGCATGGAATGTTATGCCACGTAAATTTAATTCCTATAAACAAAATTGAAAATGGAAAATACATAAAAAGCTCAAATGAAAACATAATAAAATTTAGAGATTACTTAAATAGCAAAGGAATTACAGCAACAATTCGTAGAGAATTAGGCTCAGACATAGAAGCAGCTTGTGGACAACTAAGAAGAAAAAATTTGAAGTAATTTTCAGTTGGGGACGGTCTTAAAATGAAAAAATTTTCAATTAGGAATAAACTTTAAATGAAACCGATATATTTTTTCAGTTGGGGACGGTCCTAAAATGAAAAAACTTCAATTAGTAATAAACTTTAAATGAAACCGATATATTTTTTCAGTTGGGGACGGTCCTAAAATGAAAAAACTTCAATTAGGAATAAACTTTAAATGAAAATGATATATTTTTTCATTTTAGGACCGTCCCCAACTGAAAAAAAGCAACTGAAAAAGCAACTGAAAAGTTACAAAAAGTAGGAGGAAAAAATGATACAAGCTTTTGCAACCTCAGACATAGGAAAAGCTAGGCAATTAAATGAAGATTCATATTTTGCTTCCAAGCCAGAAGATGAAATACAATTATTTATTGTAGCGGACGGCATGGGAGGATATAAAGGCGGAGAAATTGCAAGTAGTATGGCAGTAAATGCAGCAAGAAATTATATCTTAAGCAATTTTGAAAAATCAAAAATAGATAAAGAAACGCTGTTAAGTTTAGTCAAAAGTAGTAGTCAATATGCAAATATGGTTGTATATGAAAAGGCAAAAAATGATGAAGAACTTAAAAATATGGGAACTACTTTAGATGTATGCTTAATTTATGAAAATAAAGCTTTTATCTCACATATAGGGGATAGCAGAATATATAGAATTAGAAAAGAATTTATGCGTAAACTTACCAAAGACCACAGCTATGTACAGCAATTGGTTGATGAAGGTAAAATAACAAAAGAAGAGAGTATGAATCATCCAAAAAAGAATATGCTTATTAAGGCACTTGGATGTACAGAATTTATTGAACCAGACAGCATGATAAAGGGATTTATAAAAGGTGATATAATTCTAATGTGCACAGATGGTTTAACAAATATGGTTAGTGAACAAGATATATTTAATATTTTGAAAACAAATACAGATGAGCCATCAAAAAAGCTAGTTGAAAAGGCAAATGAAAATGGCGGATTAGACAATATTACAGCAATTGTAATAGAATAAAATCTTTCAAAAGAGAAAGGAAAATATTATGAATTTGATAGGTAAAATAATAGGAAATAGGTATGAAATCCTTGAAGAGGTCGGCCTCGGGGGAATGGCAACAGTGTACAAGGCAAAAGACCATGTGCTTAATAGATTAGTTGCAGTAAAAGTATTAAAAGATGAATTTACAACAGATACAGACTTTATAAAAAGATTTAACACAGAAGCACAAGCGGCAGCAAGCCTTTCGCATCCAAATATAGTTTCAATATATGATGTAGGGCACGAAGACGAAAATAATTTGTACTACATAGTTATGGAACTTGTACAAGGTAAAACATTAAAAGAAATAATAAATGATGAAGGCGCACTTTCTTGGAAATGGGCTGTAAATATAGCAATGCAAATAGCATCTGCTTTAGAGCTTGCGCATAAAAATGGAATAATTCATAGAGATATAAAGCCTCATAATATAATAATTACAGAAGACGGAATTGCAAAAGTTACAGACTTTGGTATAGCAAAAGCAGTATCAAATTCAACAATAACAGCGTTTGGAACAACTATAGGTTCAGTGCATTATTTTTCACCAGAGCAAGCAAAAGGTGGATTTACAGACGCCAAGTCAGATTTATATTCTTTAGGTGTTGTAATGTACGAAATGCTTACTGGAAAAGTACCATTTGACGCAGATACACCAGTATCAGTTGCACTTAAACATATGCAAGAAGATCCAAAAGAACCAATAGAGCTTAATCCAGAAATTCCAACAGCTGTAAATCAAATAGTGATGAAAGCAATGCAAAAAGAGCCATCAGCAAGATATCAAAGCGCAACAGAAATGCTACACGATTTAAGCAAAGCATTAAAAGACCCAGATGGAGATTTTGTTATAATTGAAAATAAAGATGGTGGGTACACTAGAGTAATGCAAGCTATAAAAGACGACCAAGTAAAGCAAAAAAATGGAGAAGAAGTACAAACAAAAACAAACTTCTTTACAGAACACCCTAAAGCTAAAGTTGCAATTGTTATTTTAAGTCTAATACTTCTATTTGTTGTAGTATTTTTAATAACAAAAATTGTAATTGATGGCGGAATAAAGTCAAAAGTAGATATGCCAAACTTAGTAGGTAAAACACAGGAAGAAGCTGAGCAAATGGCAGATGACTTAGGACTTACACTTGAAGTAACTGAGGTCGCAAGTAGTGATGTTGAAGAAGGCAAAGTAGTATCACAAGACCCAGAATTTACAGAAAGCAAAATAGAAAAAGGCTCTACAATAAAGATAAATGTAAGCAAAGGTCCAGAGCAAACTGAGATGGTTAAATTAGAAGGAATGAAAATTGAGGACGCAAGAAATACAGCAGAATCAATGGGAATTAAACTAGATGAACAAACTGAAAATAGTGATACAGTAGAAGCGGGAATAATTATAAAACAAGATACACCAGTGGGAACACTAGTTAAATCAGGTGATACAGTAGTTGTTCACATTAGCGCCGGTGTAGAAAAAGTTAGAGTACCAACCGTACTTGGAATGGACGAAGGAACTGCAGTAGCAACTCTTAAAAATGCAGGACTTAACCCAAAGGTTACTTACGAAAGCAATGAGGAAGAAGAAGACGGAAAGGTTATTTCTCAAAGCATAGATGCAAATGCTGAAACTGCAAAAAATTCAAATATAGACATTGTTGTAAACAAAATTGTGAAAGAACAAAAAACAATTAATGTAATAGTTGATGTTAAATCAATAATGGGAAGCAGTTCTTCACAAAATACAAATACGACAAACGAAACTGCACAAACACCTGAAACTGTCAATGTTACAATTTTAATAGATGGTGTAGAAAGAACACAAAATTCAGCAAGTGTTACAAACTCATCATATAATGCTTATTCATATACTTCAACAGGAATACATGATATAACAGTAAAAGTAGGTTCATCATATACAAAAACTAGAACAATTAACTTCGATGAATCTGACAACAACAGAAATGTAATATTTGATAAAAATACAGTAAGTGACTAATTTTAGTAAAATTACATGATTAATATGTGTATAAACAAGAATTGATAAAAGGAATATTTTGTTAGGTAAAACTAATGGAATATTCCTTTTTTCCGTAGGACATTTATTGTGATTTAATTGCAAATTTCAAAAATTATGGTATAATTACATTATTAAAAGATATGTCTTATTGAACAGAAAACGATTTTTTTCATATCTAATGGGAACTAACATACTAAAAGGAGTTTTATGAAAGCAACAGTTATACAAAATGTAGCAAATAGGTATAAAGTAATAGATGAAGAAGATAACATGCACATTTGCATAGCAAGAGGAAAGCTAAAAAACAATAATCAAGTGCTAAATAAAAGAGAAGAAAATGCTTTGAAACTTGCAACTAATTATGGAAAAATAAATACTCTAACTCCAGTTGCGGGAGATAAAGTAGAAATTGAAAATGAAGCTATTACAAAAATATATGAAAGAACTAATTATATAAAAAGGCCTAAAATAGCCAATGTTACACAGGTCGTTTTTGTCGTGTCTCTAAAAGAGCCTGAGCCAGATATATTGATGCTAGATAAGCAATTAGCTTTTGCAGAAAATATGGGAATAAAAAGCATAATTGTACTTAATAAATGCGATTTAGCAGATTGCAGTAATTTGAAAAATGTGTATGAAAAAGTAGGCTATACTGTGCTTGAAACGCAGGCTAAAAATAATGTAGGAGTTGATAAGTTAAAAGATTATTTAAAAGAAAATATCACAGTATTTTCAGGCAATTCAGGAGTAGGAAAATCAACAATTATAAATAGTCTATTTGGAAAAAATATTACAGAAGAAGGTTTAGTTAGCGAAAAAAATAAAAGAGGAAAAAACACTACAACAGCAGTTACATTATATGAATTAGAAGAAAATACATATATTGCAGATACTCCAGGTTTTAGTACGTTTGATATTAATGAAATAGATTACAAAAACTTAGATAAGGAATTTATAGATTTTATTCCGTTTATACAAGATTGTAAATATGTGGGGTGTAGCCATATTTATGAAAGTGAAAAAGAATGCGGAGTAAAAAGAGCAGTGCTCGATGGAAAAATATCAAAGTCAAGATATGAGAATTTTGTGAAAATATATAAGGAATTGGAAGAAAATTATAAGAGGAGATATAACTAATGGAAATTTCAACATCATTATTAAGTGTTAAAAAAGAAGATATTATTCAAACAATATACAATTTGGAAGTAGCTCATACAGACTATTTTCATATAGATGTAATGGATGGCAGATTTGTAGAAAATGACACATCTGAGACAATGAGAATTTATTGTGAGTACTTAAATCAAATAACAAATGTACCAATAGATGTACACTTAATGGTTACAAATGTTAAAGAATACATAGATAGTTATTCAATATTCAATCCCAATATTATTACTTTTCACTATGAAGCTTGTAAAGATGATACAGAAGTAGATAAATATATTGAACAAATTAAAGGTAGAGAATGCAAAGTTGGATTGGCAATAAAGCCAAATACTGAGATAGATAAAATACTAAAGTTTTTGCCAAAAATAAACTTGCTATTAATTATGTCAGTTGAGCCAGGAAAAGGCGGACAAGAATTCATAGAAAGTACGTTTACAAAAATAAAGTATGCCAAGGCAAAAATTGATGAACTGGGCTTAGAAACAGAAATTGAAGTTGATGGAGGAATAAATTTAGAAAATTCGAAAGAAGTAAAAGAAGCGGGAGCCACCATTGCTGTTAGTGGCACAGCAATAATTAGTTCAAAAGACTATAGTTATACAATTAAAAAACTTAAGGAGTAATTAGAGCAAAGTGTCAATAGGGATGGTTCTATTTGACAACATTATATAATAAAAGTAATATAGCTGAGTGTGTCAAAAAGGACCGTCCCTATTGACATAGTGATATAAAAAGGAGCAAAATATGGACCAAGAAAAAGCAGTAAAAATCATAAAGAAATTAAAAGAAATGTATCCAGATGCAACTTGTAGTTTGGACTTCAAAACACCATTTCAAATGCTTGTTGCAGTGTGTTTATCTGCACAATGCACAGATGAAAGGGTAAACAAAACTACGCCTGAGCTATTTGCAAAATATCCAACAGTTTACGACTTTTACAATATGGATATAAAAGTATTAGAAGAAATAATACATCCATGTGGCTTTTATAAAAATAAAGCAAAGAATTTAAAAGCAGCAAGCAAAATGATTGTAGAAAAATTTAATGGTGAAGTACCTGACAATATGGAAGATTTAACAAGTATTCCAGGAGTGGGGAGAAAAAGTGCAAATGTAATAATGCTAGAAGCATTTCACAATCCTCAAGGAATAGCAGTAGATACTCATGCTAAAAGAATTGCAAATAGACTTGGCTTTTCAAATGAAAGCGATCCATTAAAAATAGAACAAGATTTATTAAAAGTTATTCCAAAAGAATATTATTATGATGTCAATCACTTATTAGTATGGCATGGAAGAAAAACTTGCACAGCAAGAAATCCAAAATGTGAAGAATGTGCATTGAAAGATTTGTGCAAGGAATATAAAAAAATAATTTTATAAAAATAAGTTGACATATTATTTTTTCGTGCTATAATAAATATTGTAAAAGCAGTAAGAGAAAAAGTAAAATAAAGGTTGCTTAAAGAGAGAATTAGTCATAGGCTGAAAACTAATTCAAGTAAACATATTTGAAAAACTACCTCTTCAAGCTTCTAGCGAATAAGTTAGACGGTTGGTGCGTTATAGCCTAAAATGAAGTGAAATATCCGGGTGGAACCGTGCTTATATAAGTACCCCAGAACATAATTTAATTATGTTTTGGGGATTTTTGTTTGTATAATCTTAAAAAATAATTACCGTATGGCATAAATTTACTTTAGTTTAGATAAAAAAGCAAAAACCCCAAACATAGAAAGGAAGTATTTATGATTAAAGTAACTTTAAAAGATGGCTCTCAAAAAGAAGTAGAGCAAGGAATTTCAATTTATGACTTAGCTAAACAAATTAGTGAAGGTTTGGCAAGAGTTGCAACTTGTGGAAGAGTTGACGGAAAAGTAGAAGATTTAAGATTTAAGCTAGAAAAAGATTGCAATGTTGAAATCTTAACATTCGACAGTGATTTAGACGGAAAAAAGGCTTATTGGCATACAACTTCACACATAATGGCTCAAGCTGTTAAAAGACTATTTCCAAATACAAAATTAGCAATCGGTCCAGCCATAGATGATGGATTTTATTATGATTTTGACGTAGAAAATAATTTCACAGATGAAGATAAAGAAAAAATAGAAGCAGAAATGAAAAAAATTATTAAAGAAGATTTACCAATTGAAAGATTTTCTTTACCTAAAAAAGAAGCTCTAGAATTAATGAAAGATGAGCCATACAAATGCGAGCTAATAAATGATTTAGCAGAAGGCGAAGAAATATCTTTTTACAGGCAAGGTGAATTTACAGACCTTTGTGCAGGCCCTCATTTAATGAGTACTGGAAAAATAAAGGCAGTTAAGATATTAAATAATTCAGGAGCATATTGGAGAGGAAATGAGCATAATAAAATGCTACAAAGAATATATGCTATATCATTCCCTAAAGCATCTTTATTAGAGGAACATTTACAATTATTAGAAGAAGCAAAACAAAGAGACCATAGAAAAATAGGAAAAGACTTAAATTTATTTATGACACATAAATTAGTAGGTTCAGGACTTCCAATGTATTTGCCAGATGGAGCAACAGTTAGAAGATTGCTAGAAAGATATATTCAAGATAAAGAAATAAAACTTGGATATCAACATGTGTACACACCATGCTTAGCAAATACTGAATTATACAAAATAAGTGGTCACTGGGATCATTATAAAGAAGATATGTTCCCTGTAATGAAAATGGATAACGAAGAAATGGTGTTAAGACCAATGAATTGCCCACATCACATGCTTATTTATAAAAATAGCTTACATTCATATAAAGATTTACCAATTAGAATTGGTGAACTTGCTCATGATTTTAGATATGAAGCTAGTGGAAGTGTATGTGGACTAGAAAGAGTTCGTGAAATGTGTCAAAATGATGCTCACCTTTTTGTTAGACCAGACCAAATAAAAGAAGAAGTTGGTAGAGTTCTAAACTTAATAAAAGAAGTATATCAAAAAGACTTTGGATTCCCAGCATCAAACTTTAAATATAGATTATCTTTAAGAGATAAAGACAATAAAGAAAAATATATAGACAATGATGAAATGTGGGAAACTGCAGAAAGTCAATTACGTGAAATATTAACAGAATTAGGAATAGACTTCTATGAAGCAAAAGGCGAGGCAGCATTCTATGGACCAAAAATAGATATACAGATAAAAACAGCTTTAAATCATGATATTACAATACCAACTTGCCAATTAGACTTTGCACTTCCTGAAAGATTTGAATTAAGCTATATAGGTGAAGATGGAAAAGAACATAGACCAGTTGTTATACATAGAGCAATTTTAGGTTCTTCAGATAGATTTATGGCATTCTTGATAGAAGAAACAAAAGGAGCTTTCCCAGTATGGCTTTCTCCAAAACAAGTTAAAATTTTGCCTATTACAGATAAACATGTAGAATATGCAAATAAAATAAAAGAAGAGTTACAAGAAAAGGGAATAAGAGTAGAAGTTGATGATAGAAATGAAAAGACAGGTTACAAAATTCGTGAAGCACAACTTTCAAAAGTTCCATATATGCTTATAGTTGGAGATAAAGAAATGGAAAATGGCACAGTATCTGTAAGAGATAGAAAAGAAGGAGATTTGGGAAGCATTAAAACAGAGGACTTTATTAAGAGGATTGTAAAGGAAGTAGAAGAATATAAATAGAGGAGCTTGGTCATTAATAAAAGTAAGAAAATGTCGAATTTTGTCGACGAAAAACTATGGCGAAACTTTACAAATCTATTGACATAATTAATAAAAATAGTATATAATGAATATACTAAAAGAGTAATCATTTGATTACTTAAAAGTTCTTACAAAGAACTACTTCAAATTAGGTAAGGTTCAAACCTTTAAATGGACTAATTTCAAATTAGGTAATGCTTAAGCCTTATAAATAAGCAGTTATAAATAGGGGGGTACATTTAAAAAGTGTACCTCTCTATAATTTTGGTATTTGGAGAATTAAATTTGAAGGAATTATTATTTTATATTGTAAAAAAAGAATATATTGAATATCTAAGCAAATATGAAGAACATGTAAGTTATAATAAAGAAAATGTAGGACATAGTAGGCCTTATTTAGGGATAGTCTTAGAAATAGAAAACTATGAATATTTTGTGCCATTGTATTCATACAAAGAGCATTATGAAAAATATAAAAACAATCCAAGTTTCTTCTTTGTATATGACAGAAAAAATAATCCATTAGCAATTATTAAATTTTCGGCAATGATTCCTGTTCCAAAAAGCGTTGAAGTAGCTTATTTATTAGATTATGAAAAACAAGATGAAAAATATAAAAATTTAATATCTGCGGAGTATAGATATATTAATTCCCATAAGAAAGAAATATATCTAAGAGCAAATAAAATGTATATTGCAGTTACAAAACATAAAAATAACTTTTTAAAAACAATTGCTTGTGATTTTAAATTGTTAGAAGAAAAGTCTTTAGGTTTTAAGTAATGAGTTTTATTTCATAATTGACTTTTGATATAATTTGTAGTATTATGTAAATATAGCTTAATGACAATATTAAAAAATTGCTAAATGAAGAGTTAAGCAATATTCGAGGAGAATTTATGACACTAATAGAACGCATAAAAAGGTTGTTTCATATAGGAGAAAAAGCAAATAATATCGAAAAGCCAATAGAAACAACCGATGTGTCTATTATAGATACATCAAATCTAGAAATAGATAGAAATTTAACAGATGACGAAAATGAAAGTAGAAAAAAACTTTTTGAAGAAGTATCTTCAGGAAACTTTTCTACTTTTATTACTTATGGGAACGATATTGCTAAAAAAACTAATCATTACATGGATATTGTAAGAAAAAGGCTTAATCAAAACATAGAAGAAAACAAAACTTTAAGCAGAAATGTATCATTAGAGCAAGCAATTAGACAAAAAGTTAAAATAATATTTAACAATGCAGAGATAGATAGTATATTAAATGATTTAAGCGAGCTTAAAAGAAATTGTGAATTAAGAATAATTGCATTAGAAGACTTAGGAAATGCTGAATTAAAAAAATCAAAAAGAAGAATATTTTTTATGAGCGATAAAACAGATGCAAGTAAAATAAACTCAATAAATAATGCAATTTCAAGACTTTCAGCACATATAAAGATAATAAATATGTTATCTCATAGTGTAAGAAATGAGCAATTGACATACTATGATGAAAATAATGCTTTAAATACATTTTTAAGTAACACAGATGAAAAAGAAAGCAAAAAAATAGCAAATAGAGTATTAGATGAAACATTTAAAGAATTAAAATCATCCATAAATGCAATAGCAACATTTTCAAATATACCAGCATTAGTTATTGATGGTGAGTCTTTAGATAAATTAGATATGGACAAAATGCCATTAGATAAAAAGGTGGAAGTTATAGCACTATTTAAAAGATATTTAGATTTGTATGTAGCAGAAAACAGAGAAAAGTTGCTAGCACCAGGAGGACTTTTAGATAGAGCAAAAGAATACCAAAGCAAGTTATGGGAAGAAATAGAAAGCGATTATTTAGATGTGCCTTTGTGGGCTAAGAAGATATTAGATTATTTGGATACTGGGACGTGGGAAAGTGTACTAACAGGAAAGAAATTTTATTATAAGTATTATTCTAGGATAGAAAATCTTGAAAGGTTAGTTTCAGTATTTGGAGAAGAGGTACCAGAAGATTTTAAAGAAAAATTTTATAAAACTAAATTTTATTATTATGCCTTATATAATGAAACTAATAATTGTGATTCATTTAAAGGTAATTCGTATAAAATAAAAATAAAAAACGAAGAGGAACGACAATATTATTTAAAATTAATAACAGAAATGGTTGATAAAATACATAGAGAATCAGAAGATGGCGAACTTTTAAAATTTATGGATAAGCATTTATCTTTAAAAAATGTGGAGGATATATTAGAAAAGTATAATAAATTAACTGCTCTATTAAGAATTGAAAAATATGGAAGAGATGGATTATTTACTTTAATGTTTTACTTAAACGATTTGGGAAACGAAACATTACAATCCTGTTTAGACCAAATAAATTCAAAAAAACCTAAAAAAATAAAAATTATGCCTGACAATAATTCTAATAAGATGGCAAAAGATATACTTGCAATGTGGAAATCAACGGAAAATCTATCCACAATGTATAATGGCTTTTGGGGAGATTACAATGATGGATGGGATTTTGCTGAAAGAGTAAAAGATGGTCTTTACCCTCGTTCAAGTCCAGAAATTTATGGTATAGATTATTCACGAGACTATATAGAATTTTTAGTTAAGACTATAAAAGAATATAATAAATCTCAAAGAGAAGTGAATGTACCTTTAGAAAGTAGATTTTATTTTGATAGTGAGTTAAATATTAGATTGCATATAGGACAATATATGGCAATGTTTTCATATTTAATTGAAAAACTTACTGAAAAAAATATATCAAAAGAAAGTGTATTAGCTCAAATAAAATCGCCTAATGGTAAATTGGAAGATGGATTAAATTATAGTCAGATTCTTAGAAAAATATTACCGGATTTGAAAGAATATATGCATAGTAATTTAACTGAAGGAGATTATAAAAATCTCTATGAAATGATGAGAAAAGATTATATAAAAGGAACAATAAATACAGAAATAAATTTTTATAGATTGCTTTTTAAAGATTACAAAGCAGATGATGGAAAAGTATTAGGTGAAGATTTTAATTACGATAAATATAAGTATTATAAATCTATTATAGATATTTGCAAAAGTTTTTATAAAGCGGGACTACATTGTTGGGGGTTAGCTCTTATATGCTTAGAATTGGACAAAGATTTTGGAAAAGAAAATGTTAAAAATGAATTGTTAAACAATTATAATATTAAGCAAGATGACTACCGAGAGTTATATGATGTTAACCACCCTATGATTTATAGATTAGATTTTTATAATAAAGTTAATTCATTACGCTATATTTGCGAAGAAAGAATAGATGATAGAGACGATATAAATATAGAAAAAATATGTTTTAATTCTAGTATTGAATTTTTTGTATTAAATAGATTAGTTAATGAGGAAATTTTGGCAAATAGTGAAGAATATAGAATAGCACTTTATATAGCTGAGTATTATAGAGAAGCATTGAATGGACAAGAAAGTTACAAATCAATATTAGATGATGGATTTGATAATTTCTATATGGGAGGGCTTGATATTGAAGGACGAAGAAAGCCTTTTGGTGGTTTTTCAGGAATGAAATTTCGATGGTGGTTAACTTATGATGAAAAAAGAAGAATACCTATTCCGGAAGATTATCAAAAAGTGTATGAATTATATAGAAGAATAAGAGATGTATTTAAAAGTACAGATAACATGAATGAAATTCTATGCCCAGATTTAGTAAAAGTTCTTATGACAAAAGATTTTTATAAAAGATTAGGAGAAAGTTTTGACGAAAATAAAAAAATACGCCCAGAAATATTATTTGAAGGATATAGAAAGAATGCAGAAGTAAAAGATGATAGGGAAAATACAGCGAAATCTGATGATATAGATTTGACATTTTTTTAATAACTATGTATAATAAGTATAGGAAATGAATAACCGCAGTGAATGCGGTTACCACTACATATAGTTATAACAACACATTCGCA
>CALYAG010000008.1 GCA_944393465.1 uncultured Clostridia bacterium | reverse complement strand
ATAAAGTACAAAAATTTCGAGACATTTTTACTAAAAATTCAAAAACAAAAACGGGACATTTTTACTTAAAATTCACAAAATACAACGCCCAATGTAACAATTTCATTGACTAATTATGTAAAATATGTTAAAATTAATGTGTAGACCGTTTTGAAACAATTTTCTCATTATTAGGAGGATGAATTATGATGAAACGGAAAATTGAAAACAAAGTTATGGCATTAGTAATGCTAGGGAGTATGATTTTTGGTGTTTTTTTGACCTATCGACTCCCGCTATTTACCGCCATCGCGGACAGCGGAAATCCGCTGCTGTTCTTGGTTTCCTTGTGGCTTGCTTTAGCTACTGGTGGGACGCTGATGATGGTCTTGGCAAGCTTTATAATTGCTTTTATGACAGGGCAATTAAAAGAATTTGCGGCCTTGTTTAAATCAATTTTCCACTAATCACATGGCACAGGCAGCTCTGATGTATCAGGGCTGCCTCTGCCGTTTAATTTGACTCTAAATCAATTTTCGTATTTTTTCTCCTACCAATTTTGAATATTTTTCTATGCTCATTACTACCATTGAACCATATCCATTTTTAGTAAGAAAAACAGTTGCAATATTAATATTTACTTTTCTTGAAATATCTCCCCCATACCTTTTTGCACAAACTCATTTTTCATAAAATACTTCCAGATAGAACCGTTTAGGTAATTTTCTATCATACATAAGCCTATTCCCTTATCTATGCCCAAGTTCTCATGTGCAAACCAAGGGCTGTCTCCTTCAAAATTAAAACTATTATTAAACCCATAGTCAGACCAAAGTTCAGGAAAATTATTATAGTAATTTTCCATTGCTTTTATTGAATACTTAGGCGTAAATACAATTGAGCCAATAGCTCCTGATGTAGCAACAGTACCATCATTTTCTACATCTAAATTTGTATTACAAGGCTCTGCTCCTATACTTGAATTATATTCAGTCGGAGTCAAACAAGCAGTAAGGCCCCAAGCATTTTCACTGTACGTTTTATATTTAGCCATATTATCAATACAATATTGCCTATTTGCAAAAGTCGCTTTAACAGAATTTTCAAACCAATCAATTCCATTTTTATCTTTTTTATTTTTAAAATCGAAAAATGCGTGAGAATACTGATAAGTAAACAAAGAACCACAGTGGCTGTATACAATATTTTTTATATTGCCATAATCTGCTTTGGGCTTATCAAAGTAATCATATACATCTTTATCTACATTAAATGTCGGTGAGGCAATTGCTAAAATATAAATCATTAGCTGTTCTGCATAAGCACTCCATCTTCCACTAAAACCTTCATTTTTCAAATAACTAATATAAAATTGTTTACTTTTATCATCTAAAAACCATCTCCAATTAGCTTTTTCATATATTATTGTAGCTTTTTCTTTTATTACTCCCTTAAAAAATTCTCCTGCTAAAATTGCTCCGCATAACAGAAGAGCTGTATCTATTATTGAGATTTCATAGTCTTCATAGGATTTTTTTGATGAAGTTTTTATAAAATGATAATAAAATCCATTTTCATTTTCTAATTCATTAAGTATAGTATCCAATGTTTTTGTTGCTATTCTTTTTGCTTCATCATATTTTAAATATCCATGTACAACACCAACAACTAATGCACAAAAACCATAGCCAACTGATGCTATACTTGTAATATTCTGCTTATGGACTGTTTCATCATGAATTAAACCATAACCTTTGTCACTAAAATTATTTTCTCTTATAAAAAATAAATAACTTCCTTTTAGTTCTTTTTCAAGAAGTTCTTTACCATATAATTTTTGCATAAAAAGTCTCATTCCTTTCTGGTTTCGTTTAAAGGCACTCATAGTTATGAAAATAATTTCTTTCAAACTAAATCTCCTTTAATAATAATTGCTTATATTAGTGTTTGTAGAAGATAACTATGTTATTCATTAAATTATCAAAGCAAAGTTTAACATTATATCGTTGAAAGCTGTTTGACATAAAGTTTTTTCCATGTTATAATATAAATACATTTTGTGCTATATTTCCTCATTGAAATATGGACATTTAAAATCATTTCACAATATTAAGGAGGAATCACAATGAAACGGAAGGCACTCTTGGAATTGGCAAGAAGAATTTTAAAAAGGAATCTTCTTAAAATTTGTTTCGTAGCTTTCAGCGTTATAACCTTTTTGGCCATTTTTATACAACTATTGATGCTTTTGTATAGCGAAAATAATCTTATAGAAATAATATCTATTTTACTGCTGTGTTCTTTCTTATTTACAGCATTGATTGACATTGTAATAATTGCTATTTATTGTACCATAGCATTAGTGAAATCTACAGTTAGTAGGCTAAGAACAGAGTTGAAAGAAATCGAAGAAGAGCAAAAGGAGCACTAATTCTATCGTAGCTTTCTGTTTTCACCCCACAGCATTCTTATGCTGTGGGGCTTTAAAATAATAAGCCAAAATTATTGTATTTACAACTATAATATGGTATAAATATTATGTATATAGGAGAAATTATGTTCAAGCTAGTTTCAGATTATAAGCCAACAGGCGACCAGCCTCAGGCAATAGAATATTTATCTAATGGAATAAAAGATGGAAAGAAATTTCAGACATTACTTGGTGTAACAGGTTCTGGAAAAACTTTTACTATGGCCAATATTATACAAAATGTTCAAAAGCCCACTCTAGTTTTAGCACATAATAAAACTTTAGCAGGACAGTTATATTCAGAATTTAAAGAATTCTTCCCTGAAAATAATGTTGAATACTTTGTATCATACTACGATTATTACCAACCTGAAGCTTATGTACCTTCATCAGATACATATATTGAAAAAGATGCTTCAATAAATGATGAAATAGATAAATTGAGACATTCAGCTACTGCTGCACTTTTTGAAACAAGAGATGTAATAGTTGTTGCATCAGTTTCATGCATATATGGTTTGGGTGACCCTATTGATTATGAACACATGATTATATCTTTAAGACCAGGTATGCAAGTTGAAAGGAACACTGTTTTAAAAAAATTGATTAATATGCAGTATACTAGAAATGAACTTGATTTCAAAAGAGGTACTTTTAGAGCTAAAGGTGATGTAGTTGAAATATACCCATCTGACGAAAGTGAAACAGCTGTTAGAGTTAGTTTTTGGGGCGACGAGGTTGAGAAAATCGATGTTATTAACCCTCTTACTGGAAAAGTTGAAGCTACAAGAAATCATGTTATGATATTCCCTAACTCTCACTATGTAACAACTCAAGATAAAATGGAAAGAGCTATTCAAACTATTCAAGAAGAATTAAAAGAAAGAGTAAAATATTTCAAAGATAATGGTAAATTACTAGAAGCTCAAAGAATCGAGGAAAGAACTAATTTTGATATAGAAATGATGAAAGAAACAGGCTTTTGCCAAGGTATTGAAAACTATTCAAGACATATTAGTGGTAGAGAACCTGGCAGTCCCCCATTTACTTTGTTTGACTATTTTCCAAAGGACTTTTTGCTTCTTATTGATGAATCTCATGCAACAATACCTCAAGTAAGAGCAATGTATAATGGCGATAGAGCTAGAAAAGAAACTTTAGTCAATTACGGCTTTAGATTACCTTCTGCTTTTGATAATAGACCACTAAAGTTTAATGAATTTGAGGAAAGAATTAATCAAGTTGTATTTGTAAGTGCTACACCTGGAGATTATGAACTTGAGCATTCAAAGGATAGAGTTGTCGAACAAATTATAAGACCAACAGGACTTTTAGACCCTAAAATTGATGTTAAACCTGTTACAAATCAAGTAGATGATTTAATAGAGCAAATTAGAGAAAGAACAGAAAAAAATGAAAGAGTTTTAGTTACTACGCTTACTAAAAAAATGGCAGAAGATTTAACATGTTACTTAGAAGGATTAGATATAAAAGTTAGATATATGCATTCAGATATTAAAGCTCTAGAAAGAATGGAAATTATAAGAGATTTACGTTTAGGTAAATTTGATGTATTAGTTGGAATTAACCTTTTAAGAGAAGGATTAGACATTCCAGAAGTTTCATTAGTTGCTATACTCGATGCAGACAAAGAGGGATTTTTACGCTCAGAGCGTTCTTTAATACAAACAATAGGACGTGCAGCTAGAAATACAGATGGAAAAGTTATAATGTATGCTGATGAGCTTACTCCTTCAATGGAAAAAGCAATTTCAGAGACTAATAGAAGAAGAGAAATCCAAGAGGCATATAATAAAGAGCATAATATTACTCCAAAGACTATTAGTAAAGCAATTAGAGAAACTATTAAAGCAACTTATCAAACAGAATCTGATACTGCAAAGGTTATCAAGCAAGGAGAAACTGTAGAAGAAGTAATTAACAGATTAACTGATGAAATGCTTAAATATGCTCAAAACTTAGAGTTTGAAAAGGCTGCGGAAGTTAGAGATAAAATTAAAGAATTGGAAAATTATAAAGATTAAATATTATTAACAAATTAGATTTTCTAAAAACGCTACAATATATGTTGGTATATTGTAGCGTTCTTTAATAATATAATAATAAAAATCTGCAAATAATAACTTTATTGATTATCTTCTTCTCCCAAATTTCTTTCTCCCGGTTCATGTGGGTCTCTGTCATCATCAGGATCTTCATCTTCCTTATCTTTTGGTTCAATAATTCTTTCATCGTCAGGATTTTCTTGAGCTTTTTGAACTAGCTCATTATTTATGGCGTCTGCATATGGAGAAACGGCATACTTAGTTTCTATTTCTGCTCCACTACGGCTATTACCTGCTACAATAAATAATTGTGGCTGGTTTTCTCTATTGTTTGAATCTACTGCCAAGGAAATGTCTGTATTGTCTCTTCTTCTAAACTCAATTTCTGGAATTCTTCTCTCATGCTTGCCATCATCGCCAATTGTATTAAATGTTTGATTATTATCTACTATTTCTAAGTTCTTAGCCAAATGCATTGTTCCATCTTTATTAACTTCTAATACTCTCCAGTTTCCATTAATCTGCACAACTAAAAGTTTATCGCTATCTACTCCAAGCATTTCTTTAATTGTGTCGTCAGATGTAGCAAGTTCTCTTGTATCTATTTCCATTCCCAAAGCCATATATTGTTTTAATTTTTCTTGAGCTTCTTCTTGTTGTTCTCTTAAAGGCTTTTGCTTTCCATCTACAGGCAATATGCCAAGTGTTTGTATTGTTTCTTTATCCATACCAATGGCTTCTGCAACTTGTTCTTTTTGCTCTTCTTCTAGTTCTAGCAAACTCTTTTCAGGCTCCTTAGATAAAATATTATATTCTAAAGATTCTTTATCCACATCTGCATTTCCAGTTTCAATTGCAGATTTAAAACTTACATAATTCTCATCAGATATTTTAGCCATTAAATTTCCTTGATCATCATAAAATTCATGCCAAGACTCTCCATCTCTTGTCATTAGCACTTCAAATATATTTTTTGTTAATGTGACTTTTTTGCCATTTTGTTCTACTTCGTAAGATATTTGATTGTACTTGCGAACGTCGACCAATTCTTCCTTACCTTTACCAATTGCTTCTTTATCTTGATTTGCAACAGTATCTAACATTTTACGTAGCTCTTCTATATCAGCTTGTTTTTGCATTATATTATCTTCCATGGTAGCCTCCTAATCAATTTATTTGAACTAATTATATAATACCATAAAAGATAAATTTTTTCTACCTTTTTTTGCTCAGGAATTGTTATTTATTAATTTCTTTTCTTTAAACTTTCATAACATCTCATACTATTAACTAAATTTGCAAGCTGTATACAGTCATGTTCGTACAAAAATCTTTTATATTTTATTTTTCTTTTCATACTTCTATATTTTGCATACTTACCATTCTTTGTTCTCCCCAAGAAAACATAATTATTTGTATTTTTAAATATTCTACTTTTATTATTCAATTTTAAATGCTCATTTGCTAAAAATTCATTTATTTTTTCAAGACAATATTTTAAATATTCTTTAGACTCATGAAATAATAAAAAATCATCTTGATAACGCACATAATATTTTATGTGCAGTTCTTCTTTTATGTAATGATCCAAATCATTTAAGTAAAATACAGCTAAAACTTGACTTGTCATATTGCCTATTCCAAGGCCTTGTTCTTCGCTATCAATTATTTTATTTACTATTTCTAATGCGTCTTTATCCTTTATTTTTCTTGCAACTTTCTTCTTAAGTATTTCTTTATCTATACTTGCAAAAAATTTACTAATATCACATTTTAGAGTATAATATTCTCCATGTTTTACCTTGCATATTCTTTCAAATTCTTTTTTGTAGTATAACCCTGCCTTAGTTCCCTTTCCCACTATGCTTGCCACATTACTTGGAATAAGGCATGGCAAAAGCGCTGGATAAAGAATGTATCTACTTACCAAATGGTTTATTATTTTGTCTTGAAGTGATTGGCTTACAATTCGTCTTTCCTTTGGCTCATAGATTGTAAACACATTGTACTTTCCTACAACATATCTTTTTTCATTCAAAATGTTATATATCCTACTTAAATAAATACATTTATATTCCTTATAATTTCTTACTTTTCGTTTATTTTTAGTATTTCTACATACTTCATTAAATGCAGATTGTATATTTTCCATTTTACAAATATCATTATATAAATTATTTTTTCTTTTCATTTTTATTAAAACCTTCTAACTTTGATTATGGCTTATATTGTTCAAATTAATTTTAAAGTCATATGTAAAAATACATATGACTTTATTTAAACTAATGGATAAAAAATTATACGCAACAAGAAATTGCTTTTTATCATTCGTAAAATTAAATTTGAAAAAGTAATCTTGTTAGATTACTTAAAAGCAGTTCTAAGATATAACTCCCTTTCGCATTTTATATAGCGGAATATAATTATGCTACTAACAACCATATCTATCTGCTTTTAGTTTATCGCTATTTAATAGATTTTCACTTAATTTATCTCAATACTTAAATTAATGTTCCATAAAATTCAATTTGATAACAGTGAAAATCATCTAGCGAAAGGACAATGGTTTGTTTCTATATTATCTCTTATGCAAGCATTACTTACATAACCACAGTTTATAGAAGCTACGGGACAAAGACCAAAGCCGTTGTTGTTCACGTTTCCGTTCGAGTTGAACGTGTTGTTGCCACTGTTAGCTATGCTCATACCGTCGTTAACGTTGACCGCACCAGGTCCGAAGTTGGCATTGCCATCATTCTCATTGACTCCAGGCGAAGAAAGCCACCCATCAACCACGCCCTATTTATTACAAAATAGTATAACTATTTGTAAACAAAACCATAAATCATTTGTGAATTTCATTTTTGTCTAATTAATATTATTATTCTTATTTAAAGTGTTTTTCCAACCATTAGCATACTTTACAATATCATCCAATCGTTCTCCAAATTTTACATATTTTTTACTATTAATTATTTGTTTGTCATAACATATATTAAGTAAAAAATCAATTATTTTTACCTTTGCAATTATTTTTTCTATTAGTTTTGTTTTATATTCTAAATCTTGTGTGGTATTTGCTATATATGCTATTTCCAGCAAATCATAGCTAGTATTTCTTATTCTGTTTTTTAATTCAATATCTTTTTTAGGAAAATTATCTAAATTTTTATCTATATATAGTATTAATTCTCTTATAAAATTTATTATCTTAAACTTTTCTTTTTCCATTCAAAATTTCTTCCATATTCTTTAACAAATTATTTATATTTTCTGTTTCAATATTCTTCATTAAATAATTATATATGTTTTCAATTCTTATTCTTATATTAACAAAGACTTTGGCTTTTTCAAAATATTTGTCATAATTATTCAAATTGCGATTATCACTTTTCTCGTCTACATTATAGTTATTGTGTCTGTCTAGTATTAAATAATTAATTTTATCATTTTCTAATTTTGAAATAACTTTTGAATATGATTGTTTTGGAAAAGCACATGAATATACATTTTCAGCTTCAATTTTTGTTAATTTATATCCAAATAAATACGATAACACATAAGCATCTTTACCATATGCATAAAAGAATTTACCTATATCTATTATTGTTAAATCTTTTGGATGAACCTTTTTTACTTCAGTTACTACACCAACTATTCCCATATAATTATCCTCTTTATTATTTCTTTAGTTATTTTATTTATTATCATTCATGATGTAATTTTATCAAGAACTTATTTCAAATTTATAATTTCTTTCCACATTTTGCGGTTTTACCCAAGAAGACCTAAGGCCTTCTTGGATTTATGGTGTCTAGCTTTTCTTCCCTTTATTTTATGCTCTTCAGGTATTTTATACTAGCTCTTATTATACTTTTGGCACATCTTCTGTACGGACTCCAGATTCTAGAGAAACTACGGGACAAAGACCAAAGCCGTTGCCGTACACGTAGCCGTACGAGCCGAACGTGTCGCCACTGCCAGCCAAGCTCATACCGTCGTAAACGCCGACCGCACCAGGTCCGAAGTCGGCACGGCCATCACCCTCACGGACTCCAGGCGAAGAAAGCCAGTATGCTCCGCTTGTTTCATATGTTGCGTTTTTAAATAATAAATCATATTTAGTTGAACTTGTATTTATTATTTTTTCTTTTACCTCTTCTGGTAATGGCATTTCACTCACATTATCATTTCCATCACTTATTATATATGCGTATCCTGTTACTTTTTCGTTTGTTAATGGTTTTCCATATTTGCTTGTAAAGTCACTTCGTAAATTATAGTTGTCATTATATTCTTCTGAACAGGTTACTTCTGGATGTGTTTCTTTTATATCATTCAAGTAATTTATAAAATCGTCAGGTGTTACTCCTGTTATTGAACTTAAGCTATCTCCATATTCATATGAAGAATCATTCATTATTGGCATTACATCTTTTGATTTTATGTCTGTTATTCCAAATACATTGTTTACATCTTCCATTTTCATACTTCTTGCTTCTGTTACTATGCCCATTTTCCCATAAATGTCATCGCATATTGAGTCTAATCTTGCTGGTGCATATAAATATGCTTCTGCTCCATATAGCCCTAGCATGCCATCTTGACCTGAATCGCTTGTTTGTAATGGAGTTTCTGCTTTTAATTTTACTTCCTTTTTCTGGTTATCATATCCTAATACTCTCCATTTTACTTGGTTAGTGCTGGCACTTACTGTATAGTGTTGAGTATAACTCATTCCTGTGTCCTTTTTTTCCACTTCTACATTTATTGCTTGTGATGGCAACGTTTGCAAATATTCATTTACTTTCTTTCCAAAATCTACATAATCTCCTATGTGTAAATGATTTGGGTTATCACATGTACCATCATCATTTGTGCATCCATCTGCAATAGCTTGTTCATACATCCATGCTAAAGTTCCTTCTTCTGGTTCTTCTGCGTCTCCAGTTTCACCTTTTCCATTAGCATATTTATCCATCCAATCTGCAAGTTCTCCTAAAGCTAGTTGCTCATTTGTTTCTGCATTTCTCCATGTGTTGGCTGCTTTTTCTGCTCTACTAAATATTCCATTTTGCCCTATTGTTAGGTTAAGCGCTATGCCTGCTAAAATTAGCAAAACAATTATGGTAACAACTAATGCTATAAGTGTTATACCTTGCATACCTTTTGCCACTTTGTGTAATGTGAGCTTTTTGCGATTTTTACTGCTATTTTTTGCAGTATTTAAACTCATCTGTTGTTTGTTTATTTCATTTTGTTTTTTCATTTTCTTTTCCTCTCTTTCGTTTAAATTTTGTATTTTTAATTATTGCGGTTTTATTTTATAAATTTAAAACCTGTATCTTTGTTAGAATTTTTAAACTTTCATACGCTGTTTTTATACACAATATCTGCTTGCTTTTATTTACGTTTGCTTTACATAATGTTTAATTTGCATAACAAAAAGCTATGCCTATTAAGCAATTTTTGCACTGTTTAATAAGCATAGCTTTTTTATTTCTATGTTTGTTTTTTCGTTTATTAAATTACATGTGTGTGTGTGTGTGTGTGTGTGTGTGTGTGTGTACAGCCGCAAGGGTTTCAGCGATTTTCATATGTTATTTTCTCCCATTTCTTTTGAATGTTTATTCTAACTTTCGTTTTTATTCTATATTTAATTACATTATTTGTCAACAACTTTTTCCAAAATTCTTTACTAAGTTTTTTTAATAATTCATTACTTTTAACTATCTACTTTTATTTTTATCCATTTTGTTCCTATTCCTTCCAACTTTGTTGTTATTTATTTTTTAATAGTGTATAATTTTTAATAGTCAAATTAAAATTATGTTAATTGCTAAAGAAAAGAGGTTATTATGAGTAAACTATATGATGTATATTGTTATTTGAAAAAATCTTCAAAAGAAGATAATGTTTTGTATTTATTTAAGTCAGGTATTTTTTTACTTTTTATTGATAAAGATGCAATTATAGCTTCTGATATTCTAGGTTTAAAACTTACAAATCTTACAAACGATGTTGTTAAGTGTGGTTTTCCATCTTCTTCTCTTGAAAAATATTCCCGCATTTTATCTCACTGCAATTATTCTGTAAAAGTTATTGATCCAAGTTCTCAAATTATATTTACTTACAAACAATATGAGGCAAATGATAAAGCAATGCAATTACTTAAAGATTTGTCAAATATTGATATTGATAATTGTTCAATAAGTGAGGCATATGAACTTCTTGAAAATTATAAAAATAGAGCAGAGAATATTTTGTATTAAATTTGCTGGCATGTTAGCTATTATGCTTTTAATAATAAAAAGCAGATTATTAACTATCTGCCTTTTATTACATATTTATTATATTAATATAATTATTATCCAAAAAGATTACTTTTCAATTAGTTCTCTTAACTTTTCTTCTGTTATATTTAATATTTGACAAATTTGCTCATCTGATATGTTCATTTTTTTCAAATTGTTAATAATTTCTTTCATCTTTTTTTCATTTTCTTTTTTGCTCTCCTCTATGCCGTTGCTTTTTTCCTTCTTTCATTCCAGTTTCTTTTGCATATGCTACTGCACTGTCATAGTTAAACTTTGCCATTGCCCTTGCTTCAATTATTTCTCTTTCTTTTGGATCAGCCATTATTTCATCTACCAACTTCATCGCTTTTTTTACCTCTGGATTATCTAACTTTGACATTTCTACTTTATCCTCCCTTCCTACTATAAGCCACAACCACTCATCTAGCTTGTTTTTTATTTCAGGATTTTTCTTTACAAACTTAGGTAATTCTATAAAATGCATTTCTAAAACATTTGTAGCTAACTGGTCCTCTTTTTTATAACCTAAGTCCACATATGCTTCTTCGCTTGTTTTTTCAAACTTCATATGAGCTATTGAATGATAACTATTTCTTTTATACCTATTAAAGTTTAAAATATTTATTACTATTGATGGCTTTAGAAGCTTATAATCTTCACTTGTTTTTATTTGAGTAGCAATATTTTTGCTCATGTACACTGTGCTACGCTTTGATATATTTCCTTTATCTTGTACTTGCATCTCGATATCAACTAATCTTTTATTGTCTAGCTCTGCTCTTATATCTAGCACGCTACCTTTTTCATTCAATATATCTTTTGGAATTTCTGCATTTAATACTTGCACATTTTTTAACTTAATTTTTAATATTGCTTCTAAAAAATCTTTTAATATTCCATTTGGATCATCCCTTGTAAATGTACGTTTAAATACGTAATCATCTAATAATGGGGCATTGCTTTTATCTGACATCTTTACTCTCTTTCTATTGTAACAAAATGTTGATGTTTTTTCAATACTTTTTTAAATTATTGCAACATTTATTCGATACAAATTTTCTGATATTTATCACCCCAAAGCTATATCTAGCTCCATCATAATTACAAAACCTATTGCAACGCCAATTGTTCCTATGTTTGAATGTTCTCCCTCTTGAGATTCAGGTATTAATTCTTCAACAACTACATAAATCATTGCACCAGCTGCAAAAGCTAACAAATATGGAAGTATTGGCACAACAGAAGTGGTTAATAAAATTGTTATTATTGCTCCTATTGGCTCGACGATTCCTGACAAAGTTCCATATATAAAAGCTTTGGTCTTAGACATTCCTTCATCTTTTAGTGGCATAGATATTATTGCACCTTCTGGAAAGTTTTGAATTGCAAGGCCAGTTGCAAGTACAAAAGCGCTAGCAACCGTAATGCCTGAGTCTGGCACTAGCATTCCAGCAAACACTATACCTTCAGCCATTCCTTCTGGAATATTATGAAGGGTTACTGCTAAAACCATCATTATTTCATTTTTTAGTTTAGCTTTAATTCCTTCTGGCTTTTTTGAATTCAAGTGTAAATGCGGTATAATGCTATCTAAAAGTAAAAGGAATCCAATCCCAAGTATGAATCCAATTGCTGCTGGAAGCCATGAGATTGTACCTTGCTCTTCTGCCATATCTATTGAAGGAATTATTAATGACCAAATTGATGCTGCAATCATTACTCCTGCTGCAAATCCTAATAATAATTTTTGCACTTTTGGATTTATTTTATCTTTCATTAAAAATACCATTGCAGAACCTAATGTAGTTCCTAAAAAAGGTATTAATAGTCCTATTGCTACATTTTCCATACCTATTCCTCCCTGTTTTCAGATTACGTTCATTGTTATAATTATCTTTTAAATGCAAAATTTTAATTTATAATACCATAAAAAAGAAAATTATTCTATACTATATCAGTATAAAATAATTTTCTTTTTTACTAAGGATTTTTAATTTATAATAAAGCTTTATCACGTAATCTATGATTATCTACTAAAAATATATTTTTGCCTATTATTTATTTTCATATATTTTATAAGAAAATTTATATGATGTGTAATAAATCAATGCAGTTATAATTATTAAAAATATTGGTAAGAAACTATCCACCGCATTTGGTACTGCATTAGTTGAAAAAATAATACTATTATTTTGGCTTATAATAGCTAAACCTCCTATTATAAGGAAAATTAGTGCTATTGCTATAATCGTATGTATTCTGCCTTTTTCTGAGCCCCATTTATAAATGCAAGGAATTTGAATTGCTTCTATAATGCTTATACAAAATATACTTCCAATTGCAACATACAATAGCACTCCAATGTCCGGAAAAAATGCCTTAGTATTTATATCTATTATAATACTAAAAATTATTCCTACTATAGCACCAATTACTGTAGCTGAAATTACTAGAATATATTTTGAAACTAATACTTGTTTTATGTCTAGTGGAAAACTTAGAACATAGCTATCAGCTTTTGCCTGCTCATCATAGTTAAAGCTCGCCATTGTAAACATTCCAAATCCAAGTGTGAGCATTAATATTATTACCATCTCCACACCTCCAGAAGTCCCTTGCGTAATCCCTATTAAAGTAAAAACTACTATATAGATAATTGTTGTTTTCCAATAACTTTTTAATTGTAATATATCTTTTATAAGTAACCCTTTTATTATATTCATACTATTTTTCCCCCTTTATATAAATTAACATTATGTCATCCAAAGTTGGTTTATCAATTACTTTAAAATCGTATTTTCTCTTAAATTCTTTTTTATTTGAAACTAACACATCATATTCATATTTATTTATTTTATATTTTTCATAATCGTTTTCATCTATTTTTTCAAAATCTTCCTTTGAGCATCTTACAATTCCATATTGTTCTAATAATTCATCTCTAGTTTTTGATAATAAAATTTTGCCATCATTTATAAAAGTTATGTAATCTGCAATATGCTCTAAGTCTGATGTTATGTGGCTTGACACTAATATAGAGCTTTCTCCATCTTGTATAAAATCTTGGAAAATATCTAATATTTCACTTCTTGCAACAGGATCTAAACCTGAAGTTGGTTCGTCTAATATCAATAACTTAGGATAATGAGAAATCGCAATGGCTATTTTTAATTTTACTTTCATTCCACTTGAAAAGTCTTTAGATTCTTGTTTTAATGGTAATTTAAAATCTTTCAAATATTCTAAAAACAAGTCTTCGTCCCAATTAGAATAAATATTTTTCATTATTTGGTTTATATCTTTAGGGGTTAAATGTTCCGATAAAAAGCTATCATCCAAAACAACACCAATATCTTCTTTTATTTTCTTTGCCTCTTCTTTCATATCCATCCCAAATATGTTTATTTCACCACTATCTATAGAGGTTAAATTTAATATTGATTTAATAGTTGTAGTTTTTCCTGCTCCGTTTTCTCCGATTAATCCCATTATCATGCCTTTGGGTAAGCTTAGATTAATATCCTTTAATTTAAAACTATTATACTCTTTGTTTAGATTTTTAACTTCTAATATGTTTTTATTATTATTAGCCATCTCTATACTTTCCTCCCTTTTATTGATTTTTGCTTATTTTCGTTCTCTTCTCCATACAAAATGTCAAGCATTTCTTTAATCTCTTTTTTTGTTATTCCACTTATTTTAGCAATAGATACCGCTGTATCTATTAACCCTTCTACTTTTTGCAGTTGTTCCTCTTTTATAAGCTCTGTATTTTTGTTTGCAACATATGTACCTTTTCCCGGAATAGTTTTAACATAGCCTTCTTTTTCTAATTCGTCATAAGCATTTTTAGTGGTAATAACACTTATACGTAGATCTTTTGCTAAGCTTCTTATAGAAGGCAATAATTCTCCAGCCTTTAATTCATTGGCAACTATTTTATTTTTGATTTGCTCTTTAACTTGCTCATATAAAGGTGTATCAACTGAATTACTAATTATAATGTCCAATTTTCGCCACTCTCCTTTCTTTTAATAATTTAAGTATTATTAAGTGTTATGCTGTATATATACAGTATATACTGTTTATATACAGTTGTCAATAGTTTTTATAAAATAAAAAAAGCTGTTATTAAATAGCAGCCTTTTATATAATATCTATTTTTGCAAATACTTCATCTAAAGAGTAAACTCTATTAGCTTCAATGTCTTCTATACCTTTTTGTATTAAAAGACATTGTATAACGAGATACAATGTTTATGTAATTTTTTTATTCCGTCAAAAAGTTCATAATCAAATCTATCATAACTTCTTTTTCTTTAGGGTTAGATTCTGCAACAAGCAATGTTAATGCTGTTAATGTATGATTATCAATAACTTTTCCATTTGCATTATATAATATGTTATAAAACTTTAGAAAATATATAAATAATGTTGCTGCAATTCTTTTATTTCCATCAATAAAAACATGATTTTTTACAACTAAATAAAGCAAATTAGCAGCTTTTTCTTCTATTGTACTATAAATATCTTGTCCGTCAAATGACTGATACACATTTCCTATAATTGCCTTCAAACCTTTATCTCTTTCAACGCCAAATAATTCGCTTTCTTCTTTATATTTTAAACTATTTATAATAGTCATACAATCATCATAAGTTATTACTCTTGTATCTACATTTCCATCTGGTTTTTTTAATGTTTTATGATCATATTCATCTAACATATCTAATGCTCGTGAATATTCACCAATAACTTTTAATATTTCTTTTGCATCATCATTTTCTAATCTATCATCAATTCGATTTGCAATGTCTATCAATTTTATTGTCTTCTCCAAATACTCTAATCTTCTTTGATTTATCGCATAACCTTTTAACATATAATCTTTTAAAACTTTTGTTGCCCATTTTCTAAAAGCAATACCATTCTGAGATTTAACTCTATAACCAACTGAAATAATCATATCTAAATTATAATAGTTAGTTGGCTTATCAGAAAATTCGGAATTTCCGAATTTAGTTAAAGTTTCGTTTTCTAATAGTTCTCCTTCTTTGTATATGTTTTTTATGTGCTCATTAATTGTTGATTTGGCTTTATCAAATAAAATTGCCATTTGTTCTTGCGTTAGCCATACCGTTTCATCTTTTACATTTACTTCTAATTTTACGCCTTGGTTTTCAAATAAAATAATTTCATTCTTTTTTTCTTCCATAAGAACACATCCTTAACTAAATATTTAACTCTTACTACATTTATTTATTTTATATTATATTACATTAATTATTATATAAGCTATAGTAGTATTTTATAATAAATAAAGCGAGAAGTCAACTAAATTTAGTTATGATTTTTGAATGTATTATCAAAATTTTGTAGCAAGTGTTTATTACAAATAAATTAATATATAATATCCATAGTATTATTTTCTAAAACTTTCATCTCAATATATCCTTGCTTTTTGTTTAAAATATATTTAAGTAAATCAATGCTAAAAAAGCCGCCTTCTATATATTGTAAAATTCATTAAATTCATGCTGATAATATTCTAAAACATTATCAAGTATATATTTATTATTTTGATTAACTTCTATAAATTCAAAACTTTGTTTCATACTATCTGTGTTCTCCAAAAAGTTCTGATACTTTTCCGATTTCTTTTATTAATCCTAAGCAAAAGAATCTTGCTCTATTTGAAACTACTGTTGCTATTGCTGAATAATTTTCATCTAAATATTTTTCATATCCTATCCAGATTAAAAGTGATATTATTAAAACTATTAATATTATAATCGATACTATTATAAATACTTTCTTTTTCATAATGTTATTTCTTAATTTTTAAATTGTTTAATACAAGATTATATATTATTATAAACTTTTAGCCACCTTACAAGGATTTCCATATGCCACACAATTGTCTGGAATATCTTTTGTAACAACACTTCCAGCGCCAATAACCACATTGCTTCCAATAGTCACTCCAGGCATAACACAAACATTTCCACCAATCCAAACATTATTTCCTACTTTAATTGGTTTTGCATATTCTAATCCCTTATTTCTTGTTTCAAAATCTATAGGATGTCCTGAGGTATAAAATCCACAATTAGGTCCTATGAATACATTGTCTCCAAATTCAACCTTATTAGCATCTAATATAACTAAGTTGTGATTTGAATAAAAGTTTTCTCCAAAACTAATATTAAAACCATAATCACAAAAGAAATTCGGTTCAATTGTGAATTGTTTTACTTCTTTTTGTAATAATTTTTCTATCACTTCTTTTTTGCCTATAATATCTCTTACATGCAATTCATTATATTTTTTGCATAATTCTTTTGCAATTATTCTTTTTTCTATTAAATCTTTATTATAGTTAGCATCATATATTTCTCCTGCTAACATTTTTTCTTCCTCGGTCATTTACGATCTCCTCCATTGCTATAAAAATAATATCTATTTTTAATTAGTTAAACACTATAAATTCTATTTTCCAACAATCTTTTCTAACTCTCTTAATGATTTATTTATATATTTTCTATTAATACCTATAATTGGTATATCTAAATCTTCTATTTTCTTACAAAGTTTATCCATAAACAAACCTTTTCTTTTTTCCATTCCATGATTTGTATAAATATAATTTACACAACATGATGGAGACTGTTCTATTCCTAAAACTGCAATTACATCATACCCATTTTTACATATCATATGTATCTGTTTTGAAACTTCTTCTGCTAAAATTTCACAATGTTCATTAAACTCTTTTGTGTTATATTTACTTATACCCATTGGCTCTCGAATTAATGAATCTTTAAATAATGTTTCTGCGCATGGCATTTGTATTATATTAATATCATTATCTATCAATAATTGTACTATCGGTTTTATTGAAGATTTCCATTCATATTTTACTATTCCCTGTGCCTGATATGCTTGTGCTATTAAGCAAAAAGGAATAAATACAAATTTTTTACTTCTATTGCTCATATAAAATCTCCATTCAATTTTAAATCTTTATATCTATTAAGTATCTCTTCGGCTTTCTGTTTCAAGTACTTTTCATAAACATTAACTGTTGCCATTATTACATCTTTATCAATATTATCATTTTTACCGGGTAGTAATAGGAACGCCAAGTAAGCATTGTGGCTCTAATGTTTTAGGTACTACTCCTCTTAATAGCAATTCATTTTTTAATTTCCAGTCATCTATCTCATTTTCTAACGGATAATTTATACAAACACCATTTTCGCTAAATAATTTTTCAAACTCATCCAACATTTCTTTTTGTTCTATCGCAAATAACTGGCTTCTCCTTGCCCCATCAAAAACATTTTTAATATTGTACCTATTACACAATATTATACTCGCTATATACATACTTAACCTACATGCTAAACAATTAAATTGTGATATTGTAATATCTCCATAATTTTCTTTTATGTAACTACTTGTATAATTATAAAATGGATATATAAATTCTCTAAAAAAGCCAGCAATATTTTTAATTCCAATGTTTTCTATTTTCTCAGTACTATATTTTTGTACCAACCTTTCTATTGTGCTATTTACATTTTCTGATTTTAGCCCACAACCATTTTCATAAGTTACTAAATAAACTTTATAATTACTATCTAATAGCCTTAAAGTAACAACCAAAGAATCTTTTCCGCCCGAAAATAGTACCAAAGCTTTTTTCTCATTATCTGTCACATTAAATCCTTTATTAACTTTATTTTGATAAATTTCTTTTTGCATTTTTTTTAAATCTACCATGTATATTTCCCCCATATATAATTATTTTTTATTTTATTAGGCTAATCTAACGCTCTATTTCTTCTTTTTCAAATTCTAATTTTCTTCCTATCCTTTTAATAATTTCATCCACATCTTTAGAAAGTAGTCCTTCTCCAAAAGTATAACCATTTCCATTTGATATTTTTATTAATTTACTTAATAATTCTTCATCATAAGAATCAAATTTTTCATCATCTATTATAACATAATCTTCTACATTTGTATTATCTGACAACCATTTTTTTATTTCTAAACCTCGTTTGTTGTTAATAAAAGGAGTTAAATCTACATAAATTCCATAGTTTGCTAATAAATTTCTCAAAGATTGAGCCTTTCTAGTAAATCTCCATGATGAAGTTAATACAACTTTTGCTTTAGTCTCATCTACTGCTTTCTTTAATAGTTTTATTTTATTAATATCTATTTCACTTTCTATACCTTGTATATGTAACCATTTTACTTTTTTTAGATATTCATCTGAATTTAGAACACCATCAATGTCTAAGAAAATAACTTTCATCATTTACCACCATATAAATTAATTTTTAAACAAACCACTATAGAAAATTATATTCTATAGTGGCTGTAAAAGCTATGCTATTCGATGATTCTTATGCCAATTCAACAATTTACGTTTAAATTATACTATAAATATTGTTGCTTTTCAACTAACTTCTTAAAATAACAATATTTACTTTTAAACTTACGTCATCTCCCCAAACAAGTTTTTAACTATTGAAATCCATATTTCTATATGTTATATTTATTTTAAATAAAGTTAAAAAGGAGTGATAAAAATGCAATATACATATAACCCAAAAGGTGTTTGCTCAAGGCAAATGATAATCGATGTAGAAAATAATATTATTAAGAGTGTTAAAATAATTGGTGGTTGTGCTGGTAATACTCAAGGAGTTGCAAGATTAGTTCAAGGAATGAATGTTGATGAAGCAATAAAAAGATTGAAAGGTATTCTTTGTGGAGACAAAGGTACTTCTTGTCCTGACCAACTTGCTAGAGCTTTAGAAGAAATAAAAAATAAAGTAGCTTAGATAAATGCTATGAACTTTGTTCGGCTTTTTTAGGTTAAGTATATAAAAAGGCTGTTATTTAATAACAGCCTTTTTATATAGTATCTATTTTTGCAAACACTTCATCTAAAGAGTAAACTCTATTAGCTTCAATGTCTTCTAAACCTTTTTTCAATTTTTCTTTTAAATCTTTTTTACTTTTTATTATTACACTAAGATCTTTATTATAGTTAGCATCATATATTTCTCTTGTTCGCATTTTTCTTTTTTACCTCCAAAAGCAAAAAAAATATTCATATTTTATTCCGCACTTTATTTTATACTTTATTCTATACTTTATTCTTTATATTGTCAATTTTTATTAAATGTTAAATAGCCTATTCATAAATCTACTAAAACATATAATTTAAATGGCTTTTACCTTTCATTTTCTCCATCAAACTCTTTAACTCTTGTATTTACTCCATCAATAATTTTATATTCCCTTTTGGCATTTTTGCATACTTTTTTCTGTATTTCATCTTCTAAATCTATTCCTAATATTTCTGATAATCCCAATAAATATATAGCAACATCTGCCAATTCTTCACCTAAATCGTCTTTCTTTTTTCTCCATGCTTCATATGCTTCAGCAACTTCGCCATAAGTCAAGCAAAATTCTTTATTTATATCTGTCACATTAAATCCTTTATTAACTTTATTTTGATAAATTTCTTTTTGCAATTTTTTTAAATCTACCATGTATATTACCTCCGTATATAATTATTTTTTATTTTATTTGACTCATCCTCTACAACATACTATTTTGCCTTATTATATTCTAAACATTTCTCTTCTAATAATTTAAAATTACAACATCTTGATTTAATATTATCTGGTAATTTTCCACTATTATATAATTGATATAACTTAAAAGATTTATTTTTTACTTGTCGGTAATGAGCATTTAACCAACTTAATTGCTCTTTTAATAACTTTTGATATTTTTGTTCTGCTATAGTCAATGTTTCTTTATTTAAATCCACTAAAGTATAATTATTATCTGTTACAGGTATCATATTATTAAAATTAACTGCACCTAATTCTCCATCTTTTATCTTGAAAAAATCTATCATGTTTTTCATTTTTTTATGTTTTGGCTTTGGGCTAGACAAAGGAGCGAAATACTTACAAGTATCTATTTCAAATAATATGCCTATAAACGGTCTTAATTCCTTTTCGTATTTATTGTAAGCTACTTTGTTATCAAATTTTCTTAAATAATCGCAATAATCTGAATCGACTCTTACTATCTCTAAATTTAATATCATTATATCTGCCTCCTTAAATTTAGTCTATTATATATTATTTTCGAAAAAAAGACAATTAAAAATTAAAGATTAGAGCCTAAACTCTAATCTTCTTTTTTAAATTCCAACTTATGGCTGGATACACCGCTTTTTTAAGTTCCACTTATTGGCTGGATTCACCGCTTTTTTAAGTTCCATTTATTGGCTGGATTCACCAACTTTTTAGCTATTTTTTATAGCAATAATATTATATGCAATTTTTATAAATTTATTGCTTACTATAATTAAATATAGCACATTTTTTAATAATAATCAATATTTTTCGTAGATTTTATAAAAAAAATTCATTTTATTAATTGCCGTTTCTCAGCATATCTGCTATAATTAATGTATTATGGAAAATAAAGAAAGATATAATCACTTAAATACATATTATAAAAATAAATTTGGTGAAAGGACATTAAAAATCTGTATTGATGCAGGGTTTACATGTCCTAATCGTGATGGTACATTAAGCCACTCCGGTTGTATATTTTGTAGTAACAAAGGTTCGGGAGAATTAATAAAATTTTCTAATCTAAACATTACTAAGCAAGTTCAAAATTTTTTAAATAGCTATAGAGGAAAACGTGCAAATAAATTCATTGTATACTTTCAAAATTTTACAAATACATATGATTCTATTCCAAATCTAAAATCAAAATATGATGCAGCTTTAATTGACAATAGAATTATTGGTTTGTCTGTTGCAACAAGACCTGATTGTATTAATGAAGAAATTGCTAATTTACTTGCCTCATATTCTGATAAGTATAATGTTTCCGTTGAACTTGGCTTGCAAACTTCTAATGATGCAATTGGAAATTTGATTAATCGTTGTTATTCAAGTGCACAATTTACAAATGCTGTTAACATTTTAAGAAAGCATAATATTGAAGTTATAGCTCATATAATGATTGGGCTTCCTACCGAAACTTTTGAAGATATAAAAAATACTGTTAATTTTATAAATTCACATGATATTCAAGGACTTAAAATACATTCCACCTATGTTGTTAAAGATACTGTTTTGGCAGATATGTATTATGAAAATAAATATATTCCAATTACTTTAGATTATTATTTGGAAAATTTGGCTTATGTTATAACTCATTTAAGCCCAAACATTATAATTCATAGGATTTCTGGAGATGCGCCGAAAGATTTGCTTGTAGCCCCAAAATGGAATTTGCATAAAAAATGGGTATTAAATGGTTTTGAAAAATTATTGAAAGAGCAAGATTTGTGGCAAGGTAAATTTTATCATAATAACGAATGTTTTTAGGGCTTTTGGGGAGGTGATCCCCAAAAAGCTATATTACAAGTTTATAATTCAATATCAAACTCAATATATTCATCATCATTTTTGACTTTTATATTTCCATTATGCAGTTCTATTATTTCTTTTGTTATTGCAAGACCCAGTCCTGCTCCACCAGTAGAGCTAGTTCTTGAATCATCTCCTCTATAAAATTTTTCAAAAATCTTATCAAGTTTATATTGAGGTATTTTATCTCCCTTATTTTTAAAGCTAATTTTTATTTTATTTTCTATTTGTTTAAGTTCAATTTCTATAGTAGTCCCTTTATAACTATAATTTATTGCATTTTTTAATAAATTATCAAATGCCCTTGCTAACTTATCTCCATCACCTATATACATCACTGTATTTGGTACATTCAGTTTACATTTCAAATTATTCTTTTCTAGCATTGGATAACATTCATCTACTAATTGTTCTAACAAATAAGATAAATTTATTTCTTTTTTGTTAATAGGCATAGAATGTAAATCATATCTAGTTATATCAAAAAATTGGTTTGTTAATTCTTCTACTCTTAATGATTTGTCTAATGCAATTTTTATATATTTTTCCTGTGATTCTTTTGATATATCCTTCTCATCTTTGAGCAAAGTTAAATATCCGATAATTGATGTTAGAGGTGTTTTTAAATCATGAGCCATATACATAATTAAATCATTTTTTTTGTCCTCTGCTTCTTTTGCCTTTTTCTTGCTTAAAATATAATCATATTTTATATCGTTTAATTTGTCTGAAAATTCATTTACTTCACTTGGTAGTTTTATAGTTTCATTATCTTCCTTTAGTATTAAATCTAGTGATTTATAGACTTCATTAATACTATCAACATACTTTGAAATAAATCTGTATATTATAATAGCAAGAACTATGAAGATATAAGCATAAACAACTATATCTCTGTTATAAACTATCCAACTATATAAATCATAATTTAATCTCGCTACTAAGTCAGATATAATATTTTCAAAAAATAAAGCCAATATAAAATAAATTACAATAGAAATTACTGCTGCTATTACTAAATTTCCCATTAAATTTATAAACAATTTTAATTTCTTTTTAGTTACTTCATTTATTTCCACTTAAAGCCCTCCTATTCAATTTTGTAACCTACACCCCATACTGTTTTTATAAATTTAGGTTCTTTAGTATTTTCTCCTAATTTTTCCCTTATTCTTCTAATATGAACCATAACAGTATTGTTACTATCAAAATATTTTTCTTTCCAAACTTTCTCAAATAATTCTTCTGAACTAATAACTTTTCCTCTGTTACTTGCTAAATATAATAATATTTCAAACTCTATAGGAGTTAAATCTACTTTTTTATCATATAACAAGC
Organism: uncultured Clostridia bacterium; assembly: GCA_944393465.1. GTDB lineage: Bacteria > Bacillota > Clostridia > TANB77 > CAG-508 > CAG-793. The sequence goes on along the minus strand of CALYAG010000008.1, from coordinate 53,699 downwards.
ATTTATGCTCATCTTTATATATTACTAAACCGTTTATTTCAATAATATCATTATTTTTTTCATCGGTATTATATAAAGTATATCTTCTTAATGCCGATTTTACTCTGGCAACTAATTCTAATGGGTTAAATGGTTTTGTTATATAGTCATCCGCTCCTAAAGTTAGACCTTTTATTTTATCATTATCTTCTATTTTAGCAGTAAGCATTATAACTGGAAATTTTAATTTCTTTTCTCTAATATATCTACAAATTTCAAATCCATTTTTACCTTGTATCATAACATCCAAAATTGCTATATCTAGTGGTATTGTATCAATACATTTTATTGCATCCGCTGAATTGTAGAATTTATAAACATTATAGTTTTCATTTTGTAAATAAACTTCTACTAAATCTGCAATTTCCTTTTCATCATCTAGTACTAAAACGTTCATTTTCTTTCCTCCATTGTGATTATAGCATATTTTTCAATAAAAGCTAGAATTGTAAGAAAAATTTAAGAATTTATTAATGGTTTATTAAAAATCTATTATTTGATTTTAGTTATAATTATTTTAAGTTAAGGAGGAAAAATCAATGAAACATGCTAAGAAAAAATTAAATAAAAGGAAAGTATTAATTTTTATATTATTAATGATGGTAATTATCTGTTTGTATAATAATTTTGTAAATAATTTTTCTAACTTTCACTCCAATTTAACCCTATTTAATTCATCAGATAAATACAAAGTAATAAAACAAGATATAAATAATAATTACTTAGGAATTGGTCAAGAAAAAGTAAAAGACAAAGACGGATATTTTACAACTTTTACAACAGTAGATAAATATAAAAAAACATATATTGAATACAAACAAAATGGTGATTCTTCTTGGAGTAATAATGAATATTGGGGTGGAACAATGACTGAAAATGGTTGTGGAATAACTGCTCTAGCAATTATTTTAAGTGGATATGGTAAAAATTATACTCCTGAAGATTTAAGAGAGATGTATTATCCTGTAATGGATTATGAAAATTTTTCTAACGAATTATCTTCAAAGTTTGGCATAAAAAATTCGGATTTTTATTATGACTCAGTCCATTTGTCAGACGAGTCTATAATTGAGCACTTACAATCTAATAGACCAATTATCGTTTGTGTTTGGAATAATCCAACTGATAATCGTTGGACTACTGCATCTCATTATCTAGTTCTTCTTGCTGCAGATAATAATAATATGGTTTATGTTTCTAATCCAAATGGCTTGGAGAATAATAGTAAAAGTTCTGGATGGTATAATATCGATGAAGTAACACCTTATATTGCAAAAGCCTTGTATATAGAAGATTATATGTAAATAAAATTAGAGAGTAATAATTACTCTCTAGTAAATTTTTTCTCTTTTGATTATTTGTATATTAAGATTTTTTTATAGCCTTAATCATAAAATAGTTAATGATTAGTAAAAAAATAGTTAATATTTTTAGTCATATAATTTAAATCCAATACCCCATACAGATTCTATATATGGTTGCTCTGTAACTTTTTTTATTTTCTTTCTTATATTACTTATATGAACTTTTAAAGAATTTTCATCACATACTTGAGTTTCAATATTTATTTCATTATTCTCATTTAGTAGTTGTATTAATTTAGTTTTTGTTGTAATTTGTTTTGGATTTAATAATAATTGTCTCAATATGATATATTCAGTTTTAGTTAAATTAATATTATTTTCTTTTATTTCTGGTCTTGAAGATTTATCTTTCATTTCAACAGATGATCTGCTTTGTTTATTGTGCCAATTTAAATCTTCATCTGTATATTTTTCTTTTGGTTCAATTTCAAATAAATCTCCTTTAACTATACTTGCAATTTTCTCTGCTACATTTTTTGTAACTCCACTAGCTGAAAAATAAGCTACTAAAATTTTGCTCATATTATCACCTTCCTTTTATTATTATATTATTATTATACATTTTTTTCTATAAATTGTTCAACCCTCATGTGAAGATGATATTTATCTCTTAAATCTGCTATTTCTTTCATCATAGGAGATTTGTGATGCTCATCTAAAGCCTCTTCACTTTCCCATCTGTCAATTAATAGAACTGTTTCTGGGTCATCCATTGGGAAAAAGTAATTATATCTTAAATTACCTTTTTCAGCTCTTACTCTATCTACAACTCCTGATGATACCATTTCTTCTGCAAATTTTTTTGCACTTCCATTTTCACCTGTATAATAAATATTAATTGTTAAACTCATAACTAAAACCTCCTTACTTTACTCTTTTTAATTTCTTAAGTTTTTATAAGATATTTTTCTAAAAAGCCTCGACCATTATTTATCCAATTTTAAACAATTTCCAATTGTATCTCCTGTTCTCAAATAAGTGTATTTTGGAAACTCAAATAATACTGGACTAAATTTGGTATAATCTATTTTTCCACGCTCGTCCAAATTTTCTTCTTGAACATAAGTATTATCTATTGTCATTATAAAATTATCAAAAGCATCTCTTCACTAACTAAGTTTATAGATAATTTTTTTGTTTCTTTAATTCCTTTATTTGTATAGTGAGCTTTTACTAAACTTACCATAACTCTATCATGTCCTATAATTCCGCTATGTCCAGCTAAAAGCCAATTTACTTTTCCATCTACCATTGTTCCTATTACTAATAATGGCATTGGATATAATGCTAATTTTGAACCAATATTTTTTTGCATTTTTAATTTCCTCCTTTTTTAATTTTTATTATTAATTTTTTTATTTTTTACTTTTCTAATTAAAGAAAAGATAACATAAATAACAAGTGCAATTGCAATTAATACTGCAACATATTTTAAGTAGAATAACAATGGACTTTGCTCATAATCAAAGAACTTGAAGTCATTTACCAAAAACATATCTTCCCCTGCTCTTAAATTTACAAATGAGTATATTCCTAGTCCTACTAAAAGAACTAATATAAAGTAATATACATATTCAAATGTACTGTTTTTCATCTTAGAATTTAATTTTTGCATTAATGCTGTAATATGAAGTCCTACATGAATTGCCATTAATACAAATCCCCAAGAAGTCGATAACATATGCAATCTTCTTCCAAGCATTGTAGTAGGTATATCTAAAAATGCGAATACATCTGCTGAAATCATTATTCCACTTACCATCATTCCTACCATAGCTATTAAAAGTAATAAATTTAGTATAATGTGGAATGTTCTTTAAAAGTTATGTTTTCCTTTAAAAATTGATTTATATCATTTAATGTTTAATACGTGATGAATTATAAATAGTATAAAGGTAATTGTTCCTAATATTTCATGTACTTCATTTTCAGTTGCATAATATCCCATCAAAATGATGAAAAGCAAAGTCATAACAACATCTAAAATCATTCTAAATCTTTTCATAATTTTTCTCCTGTATTCTGACTAATTTTATTAACAATAATATTACTTAGTTTAATAATCTTATAATACCTTTATATGCAATATCGTAAATAGATAAAGCTTTATATGGTACATCAGAAATCTTCATAGCTTGCAACTGTCTTTCTGTCACCTCTGCATAAGGATAAATTCCATACATTAATGGAAAGAACAAACATACAAACTCTTCTCTTTCTTCTTCACTGATTTTTTCAAAAAACTTATCCACACATTTTTTTAATGTTTTTATTGCATCTCCATAAGCTTTTTTAAAGTCTATTAATTCTTCCATTCTGCTGTTCTCTTCCATGTCATACATATTCATAGAAAGCAATTTTAATAAATTCTTTCTTTTAGTAACTGTATTAGCTAATTTATCCGCAAATACTTCTTTTGTCATTTCTTGATTTTGCTCATAAATTACATTTAAGTCTTCTATCCATCTTTCATATTCTCTTTTTAAAAGTGCTAAGAAAATTTCTTCTTTTGTTTGAAAATAATTGTATATTGACGTACGAGAAAATGTTGTTTTTTCTCCAATACTTTTTATTGTTATATCTTTAAAGCTATTATTTTCATAAAGTTTTTCGCAAGCGTTAATAATTTCTTCTTTTCTCATATCAACAATTTCCTTGCTCATTTTTTTCTCCCTTCTGACACCGTGTCAATTTAATTATTATATATCACATCTCTGACACCGTGTCAATAGTTTTTTAAAAAATCAAAGCAAGTAATTATAAATCACTTGCTTTGCACCTTTTAATCTACTCAATTTTTGAAAATATTGTATTTTTTAATGCTCTGCATCTTCTTTAGTTCTATGAACCGTTCCTTTTGGATGTTGAGGCGGTGCATATATTGAATACAATTTTATTGGTATATTTCCTATATTAATAAGATTATGCCATTTTCCCGCTGGTATTACAAAAGCAAAATCATCACATACTTTTCTTTCAAAATTAAGATTATTTTCACTATCACCCATTTGAACTAAACCAAATCCCTGTTCAATTCCAATAAATTGATCAACATTTGGATGCATTTCTAATCCAATACTTTCTCTTACATTTATACTCATTAATGTAATTTGTAAATGTTCTCCTGTCCATAATGCTGTACGAAAATTTTCGTTTTGCTTTGTTACTTCATTTATATTTACAACAAATGGTTCTGCTCCATAATCTTTTATATAACATGAATCCATCCTGTTACACTCTATATTATGATAGTTCATATATCCATACATATCATCATTTTGTCTATAATTATCATAATAGTTTTTATAAAAATCGTTCATATTATAAATTCCTTTCATATATTACTTATATTAATATATGAAAACTTAATTAAATTTGCTATTATAATTATTTTTATCTTCTTTAATTCATTTTTATATACCTTAAAAAAATATGTCGACTTTTTCTAAAATTTCAATATCCAATTTTCTACTTTTTCCTTGGCACTGTGAACCGTACTTCCTTGAATAGCTAAGCTATCTACTATTTTTGCACCTTTGCATATTTTAGATACATCAGACACAACTGAGCCAAGTCCTGAGCCTTCGTGCGTTGTAAATTTCCAAATAAACTCATAATTATCTCCTCCAATCTAATTTATTTTATTGACTTTTCTAATTCAAATCACAATCCTTTCTTGCTTTATTCTAATATTTTTAATAAGCTTTGCTAATATCTAATATTATAAAATATTTTTTCAATAAGTCAACAAGTAGTACCACATTTTTATTTTTGCTATAATCTAAAAACTCTCCATACTTTTTGTCTTGTTTGTACCAATTGTCATCTTGCACAAAATTAGCATTTATTCTTACATTCACTTCCATTCTTTTGCCACATACTGGGCAAACTAGTACAATTTCTGTTGGTATTTTACAGTCTTCAGTTTTCTCAATCATTTCTTTTACTAAATCTGTTGCATCATATAATCTGCTATGTTAACAAGTAATTTAAGACAAATGGAAGCATCTGGTTTGGTAAAAAGAAAAGTTTACGCTGAAGTTCCTCCAAAAGTTGAATACTCTTTAACAGAAACAGGTTTAAGTCTAAAACCAATTTTAGACTCCATGGTTAAATGGGGAAATGCATACAGAGATAAACAAAAATAGCAGGAAGCCTGCTATTTTTATTAATATATAAATTGTAATTTATCTTACTGAATATTTCTTTAAAAATGCTTCCAGTTCTGTTTCATTACTAAAAATTTCTTCAAAAATATTATATAATGTATCAGTAGCTTCATATTCACCTATTGCATAACACTTTTTCCCTAATCCATAAGCAATACCTGATTCAATATGGGCTGCTTTTCCAGCTGGTAAAACTAAAAGTAAGTTTTTAGAACTTTTTTCTCCCTCTAAATCATTATGAAATAAATTTAAAACTATATCACTTTTTAAATTTAATGATTCAAATTCTTTTTGCTTTTCTTCTGGTGTTTGATTTTTGTTTCCATATCCCCAATCTTCCTCATTTTTTAAAAAGCAATAATATGAAACTTTATATTTATCAAATAAATCACATATTTTTAATATATTTTCTTTATTTCTAGCTCTACCAGCTATAAAAAATTCATATTTATTTTCCATATAAACACTCTCCTCTACAACTTACTATTTCTATAATTCTTTTAATACTAATAATTTACTAATAACCTTTATTTAATCTTTCGTTTTCAACTAATAATATTGTATTTCTATTCTCATCAGTAATTATCATTCGATTTACACCTAATGTTTCACTATTAAATGGATTTTCATAGTCATATTCAAAATCTATACCATATTTTGCACTATTTGTAGTTATATTACAATTAATTCCAAATGCTATTAAATCCCCTATAAAAGCCCCCTATTTATTGTAAAAATAATTTTTATCTTTTAAATAATTAATATTATTTTTTGACCCAACTATTATTTGCAACAACCTTATTTATTTTCATTTCTATTTTCATAGATTGTGTTTCAACTATCATTTCATTTTCTAACAGTCCATTTTTCATTTTAAAATTTGATATTTCGTTCCATGAAATAAATAAATTATTAGCTAGATTCCAGTCCCCTTGAACAGGAAAAAAATTAATTCCTTCATTACTAAAGCCAAATAAATATGATGTTGCTTGTTCAAACGCCAATATATTCACAATTCCTGTTGGTAAAACCCATTTAATTTTTGACTTTGTATGTCCACATAGAATATTATTATCATAAGTATAGTTGTATTTTTTCAATTCACTTTTAACTTTTTCTAAACTTAACATTTTTACCTCCATAAATTATTTTTATTTATTATAAAAATGATTATTTTCCATTAAATAAGCATTGTTTTCTTTTACCCATTCATTCATCGCTTTTGACTTTGGAATTTTCATTTCTATTTTTCCCTCTTATTACTTTACTATAATTTGTCTAACTCATTCTGTAATGTCCGACAATATCATTTCTTGACTCTAAAATATCTTCTTCATAATCTTTTTGATATGGATTAGCGTGATGAATAACAAAGGTAACACCATTTTTGTTTCTATTATCTGATACTATTCCAATATGGTTTTGAAATATTACTATATCTCCCCCTTGCCAATTTTCAATATCATAAACATCAGTTGTAAGAGAAATAGCATTATTTTCAAAATATATTTTCAAATTTTGAACTCTTCTAAAATCTATATTTTTATCTATTGTATCTATATTGTAATTATTTCTATTATTTTTTATATCTTCATTAACTAATTCCATTAAGTCATATCCTGCACCTTTTAATCCAAAAGCAACTACATCAGTACAAACACCGTATCCATCATCTGGATAACCACTTGCATAATATTTACTTTTATATTTTGGATTTGTTCCTATATATTCACGAACATTATTCAATATATCAGTTTGATCATCAATACCATCATTATCTTTATCTATACTACTTGTATAAGTTTTTATATTAAAATGTTCATTACTATACATTTTGTGTGGTATATAATTAAATATATATAGTAAATAAATAATTATAGAAATTAAAATTAACAAACTAATAAATGTAATTACTATTATTTTCTTTTTCATAACAATTTTCCTTTTTACTTATTTTTTTACTTATCGCTATTAAAAATCGTATTCCATACTCAAGAGCCAATAAAAACAAATTTTGTATCTACCCAATTCTTAACATTATTTATGTCTTCATCATTTGGATGAGATAAAGCCCTATCAAAATTTTCTATTGATAGTTTTAATCTACTATCTTCTGGATTTTCTTCAAGCATTTTTTCATATTTTGTCTTAACCTGCATAGGCATTTTACCTTGACAATAAAAATATCCTAATATTTTATTAGATGAGTCAATATTAATTTTCACTCTTTCAAACAACTTTTTAAAATATTCTTCACTACCTCCAAAGCCAGCAGTTCCAAAATAAGCAATTTTTTTACTTTTAATTTTTTTAAGAACATTTATAATTTCGTCAGTTGGATTACCTTTGTCAGTCCATGAGCCAATAATATAAATGTCTGCCTCAGGCAAATCTTCGGTAGGATTCCCAAAATAAACTATATTTTCTTTTTGTAATGATTCTTTAATTGTCTCAGCAATAATCTTTGTGTTTCCAGTTATACTAGAATAAATGATTGCAATATTCATATATTAACTCCTTCTTTCACTATTCTTTGTCATATTAAATGGAAAATGCATCTACAAATACCTTCCTGTAATACTCTTTTTATTTTCCTTTATATCTTGCACAGCACCTGTCCCAACTACCTCGCCTCCAAGGTAACCGCCTTCTGGCCCCATATCAATAATATAATCAGAATTTTTAATTACATCTAAATCATGTTCAATTACTACTATTGTAGCTCCATTATCAATTAGCTTTTGGAATACTTTAAGTAACGTCTTTACATCTTTAGGGTGCAAGCCAATACTTGGTTCATCAAATATAAATACACTACCATCTTGAATTTTTCCTATTTCTGAGGCAAGTTTCAATCTTTGTGCCTCGCCTCCTGAAAGTGCTGGAGTTGCCTCTCCAAGTGTTAAATATCCTATTCCTAAATCTACTAAAACTTGTAATTTATCTCTTATCTTCTTATTTTCTTTAAATACTTCTAATGCTTGCCTTATAGTCAATTTCATAACATCTTTAATAGAATAATTGTTATATAATATATTATCTACATTATTTGAATATCTTGTACCATCACAAGAATTGCACTCCATCTCTATATCTGGCAAGAATTGAACATCCATAGATATAGTGCCTGTTCCATCACATGTAGGGCATCTTAATTTTCCTGTATTATATGAAAAATCACTTGCTGTATAATCTTTACTTATTTTTCCATATAATTTTCTTAAATCATCAAATACTCCTGAATATGTTGCTACTGTGCTTCTAACATTGTTTCCAATAGGCGTTGCATCTATTAAATCTATTTTATTTACCCAATCAGCTTTTAATTCTTTTATATGTGATGGCATGGTTTCATTATTTAGTTTTGCTTTGATAGCAGGATATAAAGATTCAAGTATTAAAGTGGTTTTACCACTACCAGACATTCCAGTTACTGTTGTTAGTCTTCCTTTTGGTATTTCTATACTAAGTGGCTTTACTGTGTGAATAGAATCTGTGCTTAAACTAATTTTTCCTAATTTAAAAATATCTTCTTTATTAACTTTTTTACGTACATTCACTTTCTCTTTGTCACTTAAATATGGTCCAATTATTGAATTGCTATTTTTTATAATATCTTCTATTGTACCTTTGGCAATAATTTCTCCACCTTTTGCTCCCGCTTCAGGTCCAATTTCTATCATATAATCTGCTATTTTTAAAATTCTCACATCATGGTCAACTAAAACAACAGAATTGCCATCATTAATAAGTTGTCTTACTAAATTAATTAATCCATCTACATTCGCTGGGTGAAGTCCTATTGAAGGTTCATCTAAAACATACAAAACACCAGTAGTTCTATTTCTTACAGTTCTTGCAAGTTGTACCCTTTGTAATTCTCCAGTTGATAGTGTATTACTTGCTCTATCTAATGTTAAATATCCTAGTCCTAGTGAAAGTAAGGCCTCTGCATTTAGCATAAACTCTTCTAATATGTTTTTACCCATTTGTCTAACTTCATCATTTAATTCATCTACAACTTTTGGAAGCCATAGGTCCAAATCTCTAAGGCTCATTTGGCAAACCTCAGTTAAATTTTTTCCGCCTAATAAAGTAGAATTTGCCTTTTTATTTATCCTAGAGCCATGGCATTCTGGGCATACTTCTTCTTTTAAAAATTTTGATACTCTGCTCATGCTTTTTTCATCTTTTACTTTTTTCAAAGCATTTAAAACTGTTGCCTTAGCACTATAATAAGTAAAGTCCATTTCCGTTGCGAGTGTTGTATCTCCATTTTTGGGTCTATAAAAAATATGTTTTTTCACCTTTGGTCCATCATATACAATTTCTTGCTCTTCCTTTGTTAAATCTTTAAATGGTACATCAGTTCTAACTCCCATTGCACGACATACATCTGTCATTAAAGACCACATCAAACTATTCCAAGGTGCAACTGCTCCTTCATCAATAGTCAAATCCTTATTAGGAATTAATGAATCCATATTTACAGTTTCTATAGTACCAATTCCACCACATTTAGGACAAGCTCCAGAAGAGTTAAAAGCATATTCTTCAGCACTTAATCCATAAAATTTCTCATGGCATATAGGGCATTCAAGCATTTCATCTCTAGCAACATTTGCACTTGCTGGAAGAATATGTCCATTTGGACAAATATAATTTCCACATCTAGAAAATAAAAGCCTTACAGAATTTAAAAGCTCTGTTGCAGTACCAAAAGTTGACCTTATGCTTGGCACATTTGGTCTTTGATGAAGAGCTAGTGCACTTGGTACGTGAAGAATACTATCAACTTTGGCCTTTTCCCCTTGTGAAATTCTCCTTCTAGTATATGTAGAAAGTGCTTCTAAATACCTTCTTGAGCCTTCTGCATAAAGTACACCTAATGCTAAAGATGATTTACCACTTCCAGATACCCCTGAGATTGCTACAATTCTATTAAGTGGAATATCTATATCTATGCTTTTTAGATTGTGAACTTTTGCACCTTTTATTTCTATTTTATCTACCATAAATTTTTTCTCCCAAATTAACGAATATAATCTATATTAATTTGTCCATTATCCTCTACAGTAAATTTGGCATAAATAATCTCTTCATTATTCGAATAAAAATAATTTTGATTATTATCTGCATCACCTAATACAAATCTATATTCTCCGCTTCCTATAGGACCATAAATATTGCTCCAGTCAAATGTCCATCTAGTTGTATTTTCATTTATTATTTCGGCTGTACCGGTATTTGCAACATTATCAGAAATTTTAGATAGTTCTTGCCATTTATCTCCTTCATATCCAGGAATTGCAATAGAACCATCATCATATTTTATTACGCTCTTATCAGGCTTTTTAGCAATATTTCTTGATAAAGTAAATTTATTTGCAAACTCATATTTCAAATTATTATTATCTGTTACTGTCATGGTAAGACCTGTATTTGTTAAATTATCTATGCTTATATCTACATTATCAAATGATGTATAAAATTTTTTTAATATATCATTTGATATTAGTTGCTCGTTTTCATCATCAGCAATTTCTATTTTGCCTACATTTTGGATTGCAAGAACTCCATTTATATTTGAGCCAGTTTCATTTCCATTAAAATAAATTTTAATTTTTTGACCTTGTTTAAAGCCAATGTTACCCTCTTTTGCAAATGAAACCTCATATAAAAGATCTTTATTTTCACTGTCAACCACATATAAACTATCTTCGTTTACGCCAGCAATAACCGCCTCTTTTATTGCCATCATATTTCTATTTTCTAAATTTTTTATTGTTTCTTGGTCAGGTTCTACTATTCTTATACTTTTAACATCATATATTTCTGAAGAAGGATAACCTTCATAAAATCTTCCTATCGATGGTATATTATCTGGCCAAACATTTATTACCTTTAAATTATCTCCAAATTTTAAATCAGAAGCATTTATTTTTTTACCATTTATGTCTTTGATTTTTACATTTTCCAAATCAAATGAATAAAAATCAAAGTTTGGAATTTCAACATTAATACTATTATTTTCTATTCTGTTAACCTTACAATAATAATTTGTATTGTCACAATTTACACCGCCTTCAGCATCTTTTACATATAAAAATATGTAGTCGCCTAGATTTATATCATTAATGTCTATATTATTTAGATTTAAATCTTTTATTACAACATCATCTAGTGAGAAACCAACTTCTATATTGTCTGGAGCTGCTGCATTTACCTTGTTATCATTTGAAACACCTACAAATGTAACTGTATTTACTCCTATTCTTTTACTTAAATACACTACCAAATTAAATACTGCAATTGCCAATATAATTATTAAAACTACAATACAAATTACTACTATAAATTTTCTTCCCTTATTCATTTTATTTCTCCTTTTCTAACCATTATTTTTATGTTCTTTTAGTTATTATCATGTCTAAATTTCATCAACAAATACAATGGTTATTATTTTACCTAGTTTATATCATTTTTTATGTAAAAACACAATGCTTTTACAAAAAAAAAGCTTAAGACATTATCATATTTCTTTCATATTTTACACTATTAAAAAAGCTCGACGTTTGACTTTATGTTAATTTAGTGATATAATATAATTGTACGTTATCAGCCACACAAAATGGAGGTAAAAAAATGAATAGCGTAGAACGGAATAATTACTCGTTTACATCCCCGGTTGTTTACTATGGTTCAACCCATAGTTCGTTCGTAATCGAACATGGCATTTGCCGTGATAATCATGGTATTCCTCTCAGAAATGAGAGGGGCCAGGTTATAACAAAGAATCGAACGATTGAAAAGGACATCATTTGTCCTTTCCAAAACCGCCAAGCGGCTATCATAAGTCTCAAGAAGATGTATGACTCAGTGGTAAGCCGAAATCACAAGCATCACTACAGAGATTTTGAATCCTGTGTTCAGGATGTAAAACCTGAATGTGAGCGAGTCAATCCCGACCTTCATGGGGTTCGTCTAGTGATGACCCCCATCGAAGAATAACCTTCAAAACGGTGTCCCTATCATTAGGGACACCGCCCTTTTTTTGTTGAAAAAAATTTACACAGTATTTTTGACAAGCTCGTTGAATAAAAAATTAAGCTTTTACTATTAAAAAAGAAAACTGAGGTGGAACAATTAAGTTCCACCTCAGTTAAGGTTTTAGTCGTGTTTTGTATTAGACTGCAAGGGCTGCGACAAAACGACAAACGCCTTGTTCAATCTCTTTTGCATTGTACGGTATATCACTTGACCAATGTCTGTTGCACTCAGCTAGCAACTTAGTGATGTTGTAAATTTTGCGCTTAGCTGTACTAAGCTTACCCATCATTTTCTGATTAATTCCAATAATTATCATTTCATCACTACCATCATTTTTGACGATGGCGATAATAGTCCTTTGCCCTAACCTGTTGACTGTTAAGTTGATTTTTTCAACGTAAACCCCTCCTATATAGGAGCTTACCCAAAGAGCTACATCATTAACCTCTTGGTTTTGGCTAAAAAGAAACTTTGACACTGCTTTCCTGTTACTTTCAGTAACAGCATAAGTGTGTGTAACCGTACCAGCATAAGGTGTAAACATGACTTCCTAAACCTCCTTTTTTTATACTGCCATGTTTCTACGGATATTTTTTATTATAGCACAAATACCAAAGTTTGTCAATCGTTTTTTACAAACTTTGGTATTTGCTTTATGTAACCTATTGCTATTCATAATTAATTATATTTTTATAAAAGCAAACAGTAAATAATAGTATTACTTATAGTGATTTTATTTTATTTTGTTTTATTTTTAAATACAATATTTACTCTATCAACTAAATCTTTATTTGTTTTTGTAGCCATCATTTGAGCTAATAGTTGCTCTATTATCTCTGATTGAGGCATTGTTGACATAGCTTTTCTTAAAGAGTAAACTGCACTTAATTCTTCTTTAGATAGTAATAAATCTTCTCTTCTTGTACCAGATTTATTTATATCTATTGCAGGGAATATACGTTTTTCTGAAAGTGATCTGTCTAAGACTACTTCCATGTTGCCAGTTCCCTTAAATTCTTCAAATACAACATCATCCATTCTACTACCTGTTTCTACTAATGCTGTGGCAAGAATGGTTAAACTTCCGCCATTTTCTATCTTTCTAGCAGCTCCAAAGAATTTTTTAGGTTTATGTAGTGCAGCAGGGTCTAAACCACCAGAAAGCGTTCTTCCTGATGAAGGAATAGTTAGGTTATATGCTCTTGCTAGCCTTGTGATACTATCTAATAATATAACAACATCTTTCTGTTGCTCAACTAATCTTTTAGCCCTTTCAAGTACCATTTCAGCAACTTTAGCATGGTGTTCTGGTAATTCATCAAACGTTGAGTAAATAACATCACCTTTTATAGACCTTTTCATATCTGTAACTTCCTCTGGTCTTTCATCTATAAGTAATACTATTAATTCAATTTCTGGATTATTTACTGAAATAGCGTTTGCTATTTTTTTGATTAATGTTGTTTTACCAACTTTAGGTGGTGCGACAATCATACCTCTTTGACCTTTACCAATTGGACAAATTAAGTCAATCATTCTTGTTGCATATTCATTTGGAGTAGTTTCTAATTTAATTTTTTGATATGGATAAATTGGTATTAAATCGTCAAACTTTTTCCTTCTATATGCTTCTTCAGGTGGCTGACCATTAACTTCGCCAACATATATAAGTGCTGGAAATTTTTCACCTTCTTTTGGTATACGAGTAATACCTTTTATTTTATCACCATTATCTAATCTAAAACGTCTTATTTGGACAGGTGAAATATAAATATCATCTGGTGTAGATAAGTAATTTTTTCCTCTTAAAAAGCCATAGCCATCAGGTAAGATTTCTAGTATACCTTCTGATATTTTATCATCTGGGCTTGTTAGCTTGTAACCATCCACATATCTAACCTCTGCCTCTTGAACACTATCCTTTTCTTCTGATTTATTTTCTTCTGTTTCTTCATAGTTTATGTCATTATCATGCTCTAGTTTGGTTTCTGCAGTAGTATGAGTAGCTATACTGCTTTCGGAATCATTACTTTCATTTTCTTCTGAGAGTAATTTTATTAGCTCATCTTTTTTAATTTTTGAAACGTATTTAATACCTCTTTCTTTGGCTAATTGTCTTAGTTCAACAAGGGTACATTCTTCTAAATTCATATTAATTCCTTTCTTAAGGTATGTAATAATTATTGATTATTAAACCTTTTAAATGATTTATAGATTTTTACAAGATTTAGCATAATGTAATATTAGGCAATATTTTAATTAACTAATTAAACTGGAAAAATTAAGATGTAATGTGTAATTCTAGTAAATGAAATTCTAGAATTTTAAAATAATTCTGAAAATCTACATTTTTATTATACAATAAATTACAAAATTTGTAAATAGTTTTTGGTATTTTTTTACATTTTTATAATAATGTTACTAATTATTTCTTTATTTTTTATAGAAAACTTAAATTCCCCCATCTACAAAAAATGCACCAAACAAATGGTGCATTACAAATAAAACTATTTATTTATATCTATGTAAACTCTCTCATTCGGTAAATACATATCAAGTTGTTCTCTAGCTTGTTCTTCTACATAGTCTGTAGAATTTAGGTCTTGTATAGTATCGTTTAATTTAGCCTGTTCTTCTTTGGCAGACTCTATTTGGCTCTCATATTGTTTGCTTTCTGTGGCATATGAATTAAGAGTGCTTTGTTGTGTAATAAATATGTGCACAACATATATTGAAATTAAAATTATAAATGTATATTTAAGAAATTTTTTCATAGGTACCTATCTTTCATAATATATAAATTTTATTTTACAAAATGTGGTTAAAATCGGGCTAAACCATAAAAGTAAAACAAAACTCTATTATTATTATTCTACAAAAATTGCTAAAATCCTCTTTAATTTTCGACATTTTTACAAATTATATTACAAAAAAATTTATTCATTAACTACTTTTTTGTTTTTCCTTAATTTATAAAACATTTTATGTAATTTACTTTTCTTTTTTGAATTTTGAATTTTCTTTTTTGAATTTTTATGTATGTTTTTACTAATGTTTTTTAAATTGATGCACACAATGCATTTAACTTTTTTGTTTATTTTAAGGAATAATTTTAATGGGATAACTAATATGCTAATTATTTTTTTTACCATTATTTTAACAATTCCTAATATATGAACTGAGATATTTATAAAATATTTACTTAGAGTAAAATAGTAACTAATACCTCCTAAGCAAATGGCAATAAACATAAAAAAACGTATTTTGCCATTATTTAAAACAAATATTAAATAAATTAAAAATATTGCTACAAAAATCCAAAAAATTGTATCTTCTAAGTTCGTAACAAAGTCCGACGTTTTTACTGTTTTTCTTAAAGCCCTAAACACATCATATATTAAACATATTAACATTCCAGCTATAAAATATATAAGGAAAATACCTATTTGACTATTTAAAAATGTACTCATACTGAAATTTTCCTTTCGCAAGTTTTTTAGACTTTTTAATAAAAACCTTTTCCATATATAAAACTTTTTGATTATTATTTATTAGATTTACTTAAATATTTTTCCTAGTAAACTTCCGTTTTTCTTTTCTTCTTTATCACTATATGTAAGTGCTGTAATATTTCCCTCAATAATTACATCTTGAGTGTCTATACTTAATTTGTTAATTCTTAAGTCCTCTCCTTTTATTGTAAGCATACCTAGCTCAGTTTCTAGTATAACAATTTGGTCGTCAAAGCTCAGTACATCAATTACTCCTGAAATTGTAAGCTTTTCCCTATTTTCCAATATTAAATTTTGAACAGTTGATGAATTATCTTTAAAAGTTGTCTTGCGTTCTTCTTGAATCATATTTACCTCCTAAACTTGTCTAAAATTAATTTCATAATTAATTATATTCAGGAATTAATTTATTTATGCCTGCATTGCACTATTTTTATAAGAAAGAAGAAAGATTACAAAAAGCACCCTACAGCAATAGAATTTTTTTACTATTGCCTTGAGTGCTTTTTAATTATATAGTAAAATCAAGTTTAAGATTATTTCTAAATATATTTCTTCTCGAGTAAAGAATTATGGAGTTCATTTAAGTATTTTGTGTCTATGATACTATCAAACAAAACAGATATTTTGCAAGCAGAAACATCAATATCTATAATATTGTCTTTTATTTCTTCTAATGATTTTAAAATTAGTTCTAGTATTTCAAGATGATTTGAAATTCCTGAACCCACAATTGAAATCTTTGTAACAGATTTAATTGTTGTGCAACCTTTTTCTTTATCAAGTATTTTTTCAAGTTTAGCTCTATCTGATTTATTTATTGTAAAATTAAGCGTTTTATTTTCATAATTATATTTGCCTATTTTTATGTTGTTCTTAGTAAGCTTTTTTAATAGTTCAAATGTTTTGCTTGAGCCTTCTATTTGCACAATTAAAATATTATCATTTTTAATTATACTTTTAATTATTGTTTCTTCCATGTTGCTATAGTTGTTAGATTCTTTTAAATCTTTTGGACTTTGTTTTTTACTAGATTGCGAATTACAAATTTCCGTTCCTTTATTTTTGTTAAATGTACAAGCAGCTATAATTGGCATATTATACTTTTCTGCAAGCTCTACACAGCGGTCATGAAGCACCTTAGCACCTTCACCAGAAATATATGACATCTCTTCATACGAAATAGAATTTAATTTATGTGCTAATTTAACATCTCTTGGATCTGCTGTATATACACCATCTACATCTGAGAAAATATAGCAATGTGCAGCCTTTACAGCAGCAGCAATTGCAACAGCTGTTGTGTCTGAACCGCCTCTACCTAGTGTAGTTATGTTTTGCTTTTCATCAATTCCTTGGAACCCTGTTACAATAACTATGTTGCCTTTTTCAAGTTCTTTATTCATTCTTGTAACATCTATATTTATTATTTTAGAAGACTGATAGTCTGAATTTGTATAAATGCCAGCTTGCCATCCTGTAAGAGATATAGCCTTGTAGCCAAGCATATTTAGTAATATTGCAAGTTTTGCAGCAGAAACTTGCTCTCCAGTACTTAAAAGAGCATCCATTTCTCTTTCATTTGGTACTGCACTTAGTTCTTTTGCCTCCTTTATAAGATTATCTGTTGTTTTTCCTTGAGCTGAAACTACACAAATTATTTTATTTTCTTCTTCCTTAAGCTCAATTATTTTTTTTGCTACAATATTTAGATTTAAATTATCCGAAAGAGAGCTTCCTCCAAATTTTAATACAATTGTTTCCATTGCATTTGCCTCTTTTTATTAATATAAATAGAAAATTTAATTATAAAAATTCTATTTTTAGGCAATTTATGTTGCCTTAGTTTATTATATGTGCTTTTGCTTTAATATGTACCTAAACTACAATATACATTTTTCTTATTAACAATCTTTAAGTGTCTTGCCAAATCTCTTTTTTATATCATACTCCACTTAGCATTAATTAATAAAAGCATACAATATAATTGACACAACTAAAGCAATAATTAATATTATTGCTATAACTATTCCAATTGCTTTATGAAAATTTTTCTTTTCTTCGTTAATCTTTTCTTCTTTCTTTTCTTCACTTTCTATTACATTTACTTCAAAAGCATCAAAAAATTTTATTACTTCTTTTTTATTAAGCATAATTGTAGGAAAAGAGAATATATTCATTTTTTCTGAATCTATATACTCAGTAATCTCTAGTGCATAATAATATACTGGAATAAAGAAAAATCTTCTTTTACTTTTTGTTAAATAAATTCCTATTAGTTTATTGTATGGAATGTTTGTTTCTTGAAAATTTATTTTAAATCTTACTCCATCCTCTTCTAGTTTTACATAATATGTACCATATATTATTGCAAATGTACACAAAGCAAAAAGCAAAAGCACAGCATAAAGTAATATGGTTAAGTTATTCCAAAAGGTTGCTATTAAAAATACCATAATAACTATAAATGCTATTAAAATTATTTTTCCATAGTTTTTTAATAAATTCCTCAAATTTGACTTTATTTCAGCTGTCTTTAGCACATTTGTAACTTGGCTAAATCTACTATGATTGCATTTTTGATATACTTCTTTCCATGTTAACTTATTTTTTTTGTTTAAGTTTAACTTTTTACTATGATTTTTACTGTTCGTAACAGCTTGCTTTTTATTTTCTATATTACTCATTGCTTGTTCCCTTCAATCATTTTTTTCGGTTACAGTCAATTATCACTTATATTGTTTAAAAGTTTTAATAAATTATTTGCCTGTAACTAATCTTAGTGTATCTCTTGCAATAACAAGCTCTTCGTTTGTTGGTACTATCCAAACAGGAATGCTAGAGTCATCGCTTGATATACATATTTCTTCTGATTTAGCTTTATTTTTTTCATCATCCATTTTTATTCCCATGAATTTTAAGTTATCACAAATGCCTTTTCTTACTCTCGTTTGATTTTCACCAACACCTGCTGTAAATGTTATAACATCTATTCCTTGCATTGATACAGCATATTTTGCTATTGTTTGAGCTATTATATATTTGTAATAATCTAAAGCAAGTTTAGCTCTTTCATTTCCTTCATCTACAGCAGCTTCTATATCTCTTACATCTTTGCTGACTCCAGAAATTCCCCATAGTCCTGATTCTTTATTAAGCATATCGTCCATTTCATCTGGAGTTAAGTTTTCATTTTTCATTAAAAATGTAACAATTGATGGGTCTAAATCTCCAGAACGTGAGCACATTGGAATTCCTGAAATAGGTGTTAGTCCCATTGATGTTTCAACTGATTTACCATTTTGTATTGCGCATATACTTGCACCTTGACCTAAATGGCAATTAACGATTTTTAAATCTTCTACATTTTTTCCCATAAGCTCTGCAATTCTGCGTGATACATAGTAGTGAGATGTTCCATGGAAACCATATTTTCTTATTTTATATTTTTCATAATATTTGTATGGAATTGGATAAATATATCTTTCTTCTGGTATTGTTTGATGGAATGCTGTATCAAATACTGCAACCATTGGCTTTCCTGGCATTAACTCTTGGCAAGCTCTTATACCAATTAAAGAACATGGATTGTGTACTGGTGCTAAACTTGAACATTCTTCAATTCTTTTTATGACTTCATCATCTATAATAACTGATTCTTTAAAATATTCTCCACCATGCACTGTTCTATGTCCAATTGCTCCGATTTCATCTAGTGAAGCAATTGCTGGATAGTCTTTATTAAGCAATTGCTCTATTGCAAAGTTTAAAGCCTCTTTATGTGTTTTTACTGGATTTTGTAAAACATATTTTTGACCATTTATTTTATGTGTCAAAAATGATGCTTCTCCTATTCTTTCATATGTTCCTTTTGCTATTAATTTTTCTCCGTCCATATCTATTAATTGATATTTAAGTGATGAACTTCCACAATTGATTACTAAAATTTTCATAATAACTTGTTTCCTTTCTATTTTTTTATAAATTTTTATCAATAAAACTTGATTGCATTTTAACTTTTAAATTAAACTTGCATTCCTTTAACAATTTTTTCAGTATCTTCTGCTATAAGTAATTCCTCATTTGTTGGAACCACCCATACTTCTATTTTTGAATCTTCAGTTGATACCTTTCTTTCTATGTTTTTGCCATTGTTTAACTCTTTATCTAGTTTTACTCCAAAGCACTTTAATTGCTCGCAAATATATTCTCTATCTTCAATTCCTTTTTCACCAACGCCTGCTGTAAATGTTATCACATCTATGCCTTGCATTGCAACTGCATATTTAGCAATTGTTTGAGCAACATCATAAATAAATATTTTCATAGCTAAGATTGCATTATGGTCCCCTCTTTCAGCTTCTGCCTCAATATCTCTAAAGTCAACTGAAACCTCAGATACACCAAATACTCCTGATTTTTTATTAAGTATGTTGTCAATTTCATCTGGAGTTAGATTTTCATTTTTCATAATATATGTAACTATTGATGGGTCTAAATCTCCTGAACGTGTACCCATTGGAATTCCTCCAAGTGGTGTAAAGCCCATTGATGTATCTACTGACTTTCCGTTTTGAATAGCACATATACTTGCGCCTTGACCCAAGTGGCAATTTACTATTTTTAAATTTTCAATTGGAACACCTTTAAGTTCAGATACTCTATTTGCTACATATTTATGAGAAAGTCCGTGAAATCCGTACTTTCTCATACCATATTTATCTAAGAATTTGTATGGTATTGGATAAATATATCTTTCTTTTGGAATAGTTTGATGGAATGCAGTATCAAATGCAGCAACCATTGGCTTACCAGGTAAAATTTCTTGGCAAGCTCTTATACCTGCTAAAGCTGATGGATTATGAAGTGGTGCAAGTGGTATACAATCCTCTATTTGTTTAATGACTTCATCTGTAATTAAAACAGACTCTGTGAATTTATTACCTCCATGCACAACTCTATGCCCAATTGCATCTATTTTATCTATACCACTAATAACT
Source organism: uncultured Clostridia bacterium (assembly GCA_944393465.1). GTDB lineage: Bacteria > Bacillota > Clostridia > TANB77 > CAG-508 > CAG-793. The sequence continues at coordinate 32,565 of CALYAG010000008.1, read as the reverse complement.
CCATAAGTTTTACTAGTTAACTTTCCTAATATTATGTTCAAAGCCATTTCGTGATTTTCTACTTCTAGTTCGAATTTATGCTTTTCATCTCCTACTTTGTGTGTTAAAAAAGCATCTTTTTGTCCAATACGTTCAAAATTGCCTTTTGCAAGTACTTCTTTGGTAATTGTGTCTATAAGTTGATATTTAAGCGATGAACTACCTGAATTTAAAACTAAAATTAACATTTATTTTCTCCTTTCGTTGTGCTGTGCTTGAACAACTGTTATTGCCACAACACCTGCAATGTCTTCTGCACTGCATCCTCTAGACAGGTCATTTACTGGTTTATCCAAGCCTTGGCAAAGTGGTCCATATGCTTCTGCATGAGCTAGCCTTTGAGTTAGTTTATATCCAATATTTCCTGCGTTTAAGTCCGGGAATACTAAAATATTAGCATTTCCCTTTATAGGACTACCAGGTGCTTTTCTTTCAGCTACTTCTGGAATTATAGCAGCATCTAATTGTAATTCTCCATCCAAAAGTAAATCTGGAGCCTTTTCATGTGCAAGTTTAGTAGCCTCCACAACTTTTTCAGTAAGTTCAGAATGGGCACTACCCTTTGTAGAATATGAAAGCATTGCAATTTTAGGTGTGCCTTCTGGGTTTACTAACTCCATAAAAGATTCACTAGAAGTAATTGCAATATCTGAAAGTTGCTCAGCTGTTGGATTTTCATTCATGCCACTATCTGCATAAATAAATACTCCATCTTCTCCAAATTCATTTGTAGGCATACACATAATAAAAAATGCAGAAACAGTTTTTACCCCAGGTCTACCTTTAATAATTTGAAGAACAGGTCTTAGTGTATCTGATGTAGGATGTGATGCTCCTGATACAAAACCATCTGCATCTCCCATTTTTACCATCATAGTTGCAAAATATCTAGAATTTTCTTTCAAAAGCTTTCTTGCATTTTCTATTGTCATGCCCTTTGCTTTTCTTAATTCATATAGAAAATTTGCATATTCTTCAAACTTATCACAAGATTCAGGGTTAACTATTTTTGCACCTTCGATATTAATATTATTTTCTTTAGAAAGCTTGCTAATTTCATCTTCATTTCCAATTAAAATAATATTTGCAGTTTTTTCTTTTAGTACGATTTCGGCACCTTTTAAAACTCTTATATCTTCAGTTTCAGGTAAGATTATAGTTTTTATATCTTTTCTTGCTTGTTCTTTAATTTTTTCAATAAATTTCATAACTTAACCTCCGAACTAATTATATAAAAAATATGGAAAAAGTACAACATTTTTGGTAAAATATTTTTAGCAAGATTTTCAGTTGGGGACGGTCCTAAAACGAAAATTTTTTATTACAAATAAAAATTATATCTATTATTTTTATTTTTTCAGTTGGGGACGGTCCTAAAACGAAAAAATTTTTTATTACAAATAAAATTACATCTATTATATTTTTTTCGTTTTAGGACCGTCCCCAACTGAAAAAAATTAAAAGGAGCTTCTTATGGACTTAAATTATGTTGTAAAAGATGGAATAAATATTAGACAAGTATTAAAAGAACACTTTGGAATTTCAAATAGATTATTACTTAAATTGAAACAGAATAAAAAAATATATTTAAATGGTTCAAATGACATTTATTTAGATTTTCCTGTTAAAGAAAATGATTTAATTGAAGTTGATTTGAATTTTGAAGAAGATAATTCAAATATTGTTCCTGTTAAAATGGATTTAAAAATTTTATATGAAGATGATAGTTTAATTATTATAGACAAGCCTCCTCATATGCCTGTTCATCCTTCACTTAATCATTATGAAAACAGCCTATCTAATGGTTTAAAGTATTACTATGATTCTATTAATTTACATAGGTTAATTAGACCAATAAACAGATTAGACAAAGATACTTCTGGAATTGTCATGTTTGCGAAAAATGAATATATTCAATCAAGGCTCAAAGATTACACAAAAGAATATATTGCAATAGTTGTTGGTAAATTAGAAGGTAAAGGAATTATTGATAAACCTATAAAAAGAAAGGGCGATAGCATTATTGAAAGATGTGTATCTAATGATGGAGAAAAGACTATTACTGAATATGAAGTAGTAAAAAATTTTAATATTGATGGAGAAAATTTAACAGAAGTAAAATGCATTTTGCATACTGGCAGAACTCATCAAATACGTGTTCATATGGCATATATTGGTCATTCAATATTAGGAGATACTTTATACGGCAAGCCTTCGGATTTAATCGACAGACAAGCCCTTCATGCTTATAGGATAAGGTTTGTACATCCTATTACTAAAAAAGAAATAGAAATAACTTCGCCTATTCCCTTTAAATTTTAAAATGATGTTAAATGTTTCAAAAAGAACCGTCCAATTAGACATAAAAAAATTGTGAGTAAGCCTGTAAGCCGGGTTCTGTTTAAAGTAATCATTTATCTAGGATATGTATCACTACATACCTCATGCCACCAAATTAAGGAGATGACGAGCAGTCTTAGCCTCCTAGTCTCGGTGTTGCTCCAGATGGGGTTTACACGGCTAGATGTGTCACCACATCTACGGTGAGCTCTTACCTCGCCTTTTCACCCTTACCTAAATAAAATTTAGGCGGTTATTTTCTGTTGCACTTTCCTTAAGGTCACCCCTACTGGACGTTATCCAGCATCCTTGCTCTATGGGGCCCGGACTTTCCTCACACGTCGCCTTTCGGCACTGACAATGCGCGATTACTCAGCTTACTCACCTTTTAATTATAACATATTTGAGCAGATTGTCAAATTACATGACATTTTTTCAAAAACAGATATTTTTATGCCATTTTTAAATATTCTTCCACTTGCTGGACAGGTATTTCCAATGCTTTTGCTATTTGCTCTTTTTGCATTCCCATTTTAAATAAATTTTTGCTAGATGCTGTTAACTTTTTAATATTTTTCTCACGTTCTTCTCTAATACCTTTTTTACGGCCAATCTCTTCTCCATGTTTTCTTACACAATATCTATCATATTGAGCTAACTTCCTACTTTCATATAAATCTCTTTCTTTTGAATCCGCTAGTACTTCCTCTACTAACTTCAATGCTTCTTTTACTTTTGGTTCATCTAATCTTGCCATTTTTTTCTCCTTCCCGCCAGCTATTAAGCTAAGCCATTGTTCTTTTTTAGTATAAGTTTTGTCTTTTTTCTTTCTATACTTAGGTAATTCTATAATATGCATTTCTAGCATATCTGTTGCCTCTTCTTCCTCGTCTACGTATCCTAGGTTTATATAATTTTCATCTTTTGTTTTGTCTAACTTCATATGAGCTATCTCGTGGTATGAATTTACTTTGTATAGATTATAATTTAATATTAGTATTATTACAGAAGGCTTTATATTTTGATATTTTTCTCCGATTAATAACTGTGTAGCTATGTTCTTGCTCATGTAATAAACTCCTCTTTGCTTTGTATTGTACTGATTTTTTACCTGCATTTCTACATCTACTATTTTATTATTGTCTGTTTCTGCCCTAATATCTAATACGCTTAATTTTTCTTTTAATGCATCTTTTGGTATTTCTTCATTTTTGACTATTGCCTTCTTAATTTTTACATTTAAGATTGAGCTTAAAAAGTCCTCCAATATTCCACTTTTTTCTTTTTTAGTAAAAACTCTTTTAAAAATGACATCATTTAAAAGTGGAAAGTTTTTTATCTTGCTTGGTATATTATCCATCTGCTTCCTTTCCATTATAGCAAAATAGAATTTAAAATGCAACGATTTTTCGAAAGTATTTCATTTTACTATAATTATTAATTTTTTTGATTTTTTTGGAAAATATTTAGATTTAATAATGCATTATTTACAATCTGCTTTTGATTGTTAATTTTGAAAATAAGCTTATTGATTAACAATATTTTACTTTAAATTGTATGGAGATATTTTACATTCTTTTCCAGTTTATGTCAATAGTTATTTGCAATTTTATGCTAAAAACTTTTCGACAAGTTTTGACATATCCAAAAACAGGCATACTGTTACAAAGTAACTGCATGCCCGCCCCATTTCCTCATATTTTATTTTTAATTTTAATAAATTCAACCTTTTTATTCATCTCTATTTTTATTAATAGATTTACTTGTAACAAAAAATTATAATTAATACATAATCTGTATCTTGAATTTTCTTTTCAAGTTCTTCATATTCCTTTTCGATTTTGTCAATGTCATAATTAATTGTTTTGCTTTCAAAATATGAGTTGTTTACTTCTGTAACTCTCTTTTTTATGCTTCTTTGAGAAAGTAAAAAATTGTATAGATTTTTCATCTTTCTTAAGTTAGTATTATCTACTAATGCCTCTTGAATTGTTCTACCATCTGGCAATTTGTATGAATTATTTTTTTCATAAATTATAGATTTAATTTTTGTTATTTTTTTCTGTGTTTCTTTATACTCTTTAAACTCTTTTGTAAAAGTGTCTTTATAATCTTCTATTATATTTTGACCAATTAACATAATTATGATATAATATTAATGTATTAATCCGATACGCAATAGCATCTAAGCTATGCAAAAACCGCACATTGAAAATGGAGGAAAAAATCATGTCAAGAAGAGCTATGAAATTAGTCGACTATCTCATCATAGTTGCAAGCATTCTGATTATATTAATCAGCTTGCACAATTCACTGATTGATTACAAGCAAAGCAAAGATGAGTACTATTCTTTCGAGAATCTGTACGAGGAATACCGCAACAAAAACTGGGACGGCAGTCTCATACAAAATGGCCGGCATTTTGCTATGGTAACAGAAGAAAGACGTTCAATCATGATTGACTACAATTACCAGGATGAGAAAGGTTTCTACTTTCAGGTTGACTATCCTAGTCCAATGGCAAGTCGAGAGTACGTGATTGAGTCAGATGACAACGGCACTTATATCATTACTCCTGAAAATGCCACACTTAACTATTGGAGCAATGGTAAATTGCTTAACTCTTGGGCTTTGCCCAAAAGAAATCCGTCAGGCGCATATTATGGATATGACGTCTTGCTTACTGAAGAAGGACCATTTCTATCTTACAATTACGTCAAATTATACAAGATTGAAGAAGATGAACTGGTCTTTATAGCAGATGATGTCGCTCAGTTCAATTTAAGCAATAGTAAAATTCCATCGTATACGGACCAAACTGGAAACATCCATGATTTTACCGGCAAAATCGATAATGCTATCTACGTTCCAACCGGAAATGAATGGGTTCCCTTCAGCGATGATATAATCCAATGGGAATACTATTCACTTCATAGCGAATGGAAGAACTATGAATGGGATGGAAGTTTTAAGATAACTGATGATGGCTTGTGTGTACGCGTCACAAATGACGTGCTACTTGTAAATGGCAAGCCGACATCGTATTTTAACTACCTTTACCCCATCGACTATGAAACTTTTTTAGACTATATGTCGTGGCCGTACAACATTTGCACATATGATTATTTTATCAGTTATGAGTTTGATGAACCATTTCTGATGAGATTCGAGCATGGCAATTTTGTGGATGGAGCAATATTGCCTCATGACGGCAAGTGGAAAATCAAGGGGACGGTAAACTTTTGTCAGCAGTTAGAGTTGTTGGGCTCTGATGAGGAGTACTACTACGACCCTGAACTTGGCATCGTATTCAGGCATGAAGCTGCTTAAAAAACAGATTTTAGCTTTTGCCTGGACCTATCATTCAATTGCGGGCGGGGTAAGTGTTAGACGCTATTGTGTCTTTCTCTTACCCCTCCCTTTATTTTTTTATAATGTATAAAATTTACAAATTTAGTTAATAATATAAATGAATTCAAATAGAAATGGAGGTGCCTTATATGGGTAAAAATAAAGATTGCAAAAAAGACAAAAAGAATTCATCAAAAAATTGTCCAAAAGGAAACGAACAAAATAACATGAAAAAACAAGACGAAGAAAAATAGTCTTAAGTGCTTTGTTTAATAGGAAAACCTAATTTTTCTATTAAAGAAAAAATGACGACAATAACTATTAAATTCAGTAAAGACGGAGAAAATTGATAAAACATTCAACCACTCCGTCTTATATTATTTTTAAAAATTAATAAATTCTCTTTTTTAATTTGCATTAATAACTTAGCACTTTTTAAATAAATATAATCTTTCACTTCATAATATTACAGTATTTCTAATTGTTCCATTGCAAGTTTATATTTTAAATAAAAAATTTCTTTATCTTCCAATCCTACTGCTCTTTTTAATTCTTTTAATAATACATATGATTTTTCCAAAGTAGATTTTTCTAAATTTTCCAAATCTTCAGATTGCATATTTTTAGATAATGTGTTTATAGCATTTGTTACATTTGTATTCATTTCTTCCCAGTTTTCACTATTAGCAGAAACATAACTACTCAAAATATATGCTTTTGTATTATATACATTTAATTTAGATTCATCACTTGAAAAATACGATAAATATTTTGGAAGTAATGTATATAAATTGTATAAATTTATGAGTGCACTGTTTTTATCTCCAGCCTTTACCGCTTGAGCCACGCCATCTAATGTACTACTAAAATTTGCTATATCACTTTCATTTACATTAAGTGCCGACATATCTAAGTTTATACTTGGCCAGGCTGTATAAAGTGTTTCTACTCCATATGAAATTTCATCCCATTTGATTGTATTATAATCTGAATTTAATAATGAATCTATCTGAGCAAGTCTTGATGTTCTTGACTCACTTTGATTTGAACTCTCTGATGCATTATTACTATTATTTGAGCTACTTTCTTCATTGCTAGAACCACTACCTCCATTTTGACCTTCTCCTTGAGAATTTTCCTCTTTTTGCCCGTCTTCTTGCTCCTTTACTTGTGAACCATTACCCGCACTTTCACTATTACTCGAAGAATTATTTTGTTGCTCACTTTCATTAATTTCTTTTATCGTTACTTGATATCTTGAGTATGTGATATTATTTAAATTATTCATTAATTGTATAATAGATGAGTCTAAATATGTTATTTCTCCTTCTGCTTTTTCTTTGAGAATTGCATATTCTTTTGCTTCATTGTTATAAAAAAATCTTATATATATTAAAGTTATTAATAAAATTGCAAAAATAATCATTAATGTAATTAATAAATATTTACTAATTTGATTTTTCATAAAAACACCTCGCTACTAGTATTTGCGCGAGGTTTGAAATTTATTCATTTTATTCCATTTCAAATTTTATTTCTCTTGTCATTAATTTGTTTACAGCATCTTTTGGCTTTAAATTGTTATATAACACATCATATGCTGCATTTACTATTGGCATTTCTACATTATATTTTTCAGCTAATTTTTTTGCGACTTCAATGTTTTCTACACTTTCAATTGTCATTCCTATTTCTTTTTTAGCTTCTTCAATAGTTTTACCTTTTCCTATTAATCTTCCTGCTCTTCTATTTCTACTTTCGTCACTTGAGCAAGTAAGTATTAAGTCTCCTAATCCTGAAAGTCCAAAAAATGTTTCTTTGTTAGCTCCCATTTTTACACCAAGTCTTGTTATTTCTGCTAGACCCCTAGTTATAAGAGCAGATTGTGCATTTGTTCCTAAATTAAGTTCTGCACAAATTCCAGCACAAAAAGCTATTATGTTTTTTAAAGCTCCTCCTACTTCTACGCCTACAACATCTCTTGATTTATATATTCTCATATATTCATTCATAAGTAAGCTTGATACTTCATCTAAAACATCATCATGCTTTGATGCTAAAATTATAGCTGTTGGAATATGTTTTACTACTTCTGTTGCATAACTTGGTCCTGAAAATGCTGCAATTTTTGCTGAAGGCATCTCTTCTAACATTACCTCATCTAAAGTTTTTAATGTTGCATTTTCCAATCCTTTTGAACAAATTACAATTGGCTTATCTTTAACATAATCTTTATACTGTTTAAATACATTTCTTGTGACTTTTGATGGTGTTACATGAAATATATAATCTGCATCTTTTACAACTTCCACTACATCATTTGAGCAATATATTTTTTCATCCAAAACCATGTCTGGAATAAACATACATTTTCTTTCATTATTTATTAAATTTTTCTCTTCTTCTGTAAAAGACCATACTTTAACGGTGTTTCCCATTTCTGCTAAGTGGTTAGCTAGTGCCATTCCCCAGCTACCGCTACCTACTACTGCAACATTTTTACTCATTTGCGTTCCTCCTAAAAATAATTTATTTATTGTTTAATTTATTTTTTAAATATCAACTTATTTTCTGTTCCACTAGCCATTCTTTGAATATTTGACCTATGATTAAATATAACAATTAATGCCATAATTATTCCAAAAACTAGATATGTCATTCTTGTTGATTCGTCTCCAACTAAGAAATTATTTGTTATAAAAAAGCATAGTACTGGGAAAAGAATTGCTGCTGCGATTGAGCCAAGTGCTACTATTCTAGTAATTGCCATTAATACTAAAGCAAATACTAGGCAAATTAGGCCTATTTGCCAATTAGTAATTAATAATACACCTAGTGCTGTTGCAACACCTTTTCCGCCTTTAAATCCAAAGAATATTGGGAATGTATGTCCAAGTACAACACATACACCTGCAACTTGTATTAATAAAGCAGAATTCCACACATCAGCATTTGCTATTTTTCCCATTAAAAATGCCACTACAACTGCAAGAACTCCTTTTAGAATATCACATATAAGTGTTAATATTGCTGGCTTTTTTCCTGCTGTTCTTAATACGTTTGTACTACCTGCATTTCCACTACCTTTTTGTCTTACATCAAATCCTGCAAATTTTTTTGTAAAAATAATTGAAAAGCTTATGCTTCCTAATAAATATGCTATTATTGCTGTTAAAATTATTGCCCAAATCATGTTATTTGTCCTCCCTTTCTCTTACCACAATTCTAATCGGCGTTCCCTTAAAATTAAATTCCTGCCTTAATTTATTAACAATATACCTTTCATAAGAAAAATGAAATAGTTTTTTATCATTTACAAATATTGCAAATGTTGGTGGTTTTGTACTTACTTGTGTCATATAAAGTACTTTTAACCTTTTTCCTTTATCTGTTGGCGGTTGTACTATTGCAACTGCTTCAGCTAAAAGTTCATTTAAAACTGATGTTGCAATACGCATTGCATTATTATTTGAAACCTCATTTATTAAGTCAAATAATTTTTCTACTCTTTGTCCTGTTTTTGCTGAAATAAATAATATTGGAGCATATGATAAATATGCTAGTTTATTATATACATCTTTTGTATAATTTTCTAGCGTACCATTTTCTTTGTTATACTCGTCCCATTTATTTATAACAATTATTACAGCTTTTCCTGCTTCATGTGCTTTTCCCGCAATTTTAGTATCTTGCTCTGTTACACCTTCATTTGCGTCGATCATAAGCAAGCATACATCTGCTCTTTCTATTGCAAGCTCAGTTCTTAAAACACTATACTTTTCAATATTTTCTTCTACTTTGCTGTGTCTTCTTAAACCTGCTGTATCTATAAAAATATATTTTCCATGCTCATTTTCAAACTTAGAATCTATGGCATCTCGAGTTGTTCCTGCAATATTACTTACTATGCTTCTATTTTCACCTAAGATTTTATTTACCAAAGATGATTTTCCAACATTAGGTTTTCCTATTATTGCTACTTTTATGTATTCTTGATCTTCATCGTCGTTTTCTTTTTCAGGAAGATATTCATATATTGCATCAAGCACATCACCAATGCCTTTGGCGTGTGCAGATGATATTGGATAAGGTGTGCCAAGTCCCAAATTATAAAATTCATAAGTGTCGTTTTCTAACTTTTTGAAATCATCTACTTTATTGCATACAAGTACTATTGGCTTTTTTGATTTTTTAAGCATTAATGCAATTTCTCTATCATCTGGTGTTATTCCTGTTGTAACATCTGTTATAAAAACGATTACATCAGCTACATCTATTGCAAGCTCTGCTTGAAGTCTCATCTGAGAACTTATTACATCATTTGCTTTTTCTTCGATTCCGCCTGTATCAATTATTGTAAAATCTTTGCCTCTCCAGTTTGTTTCTCCATATACCCTGTCTCTTGTAACACCTGGAGTATCTTCAACTATTGATAGTCTTTGTCCAACTAAATAATTGAAGAAAGTAGATTTTCCAACATTAGGCTTTCCTATTATTGCTACTGTTCCTTTTGACATTGTTTTGCCCTTTCTAAAATTAATGTTTTTTCTTGTATTATTTTACTATATATTGCAAAAAATAGCAAGGCAAAAACTGTAATTAATGATACAATATAAGCTACCTTCATAAGCACTGTTCCAGTATATTTTACATTTACAGTTATATTTTCATTTGGAACATCTATACATAAAAATCCATTTTCTGATTCGTATGTTTCTACTTTATGTGCAATTCCACTTTCATCTGTATACTGAACATTATATCCAATATAATAGATATATGGTAACTCAATTTCCAAATCTTTTTCCGTAGAATTTGCTGAAATTTCAAAACTACAATTTGTACCATTTTTATAATAATTCTTAATTTGGTTTTTACTATCTGCACTCTCATTTTTAGAATCTATATTTTGTCTTTCATCTTCTTTTATTTGTGAATTTTCAATACTGGAATCTTTATTTAAAATTATTGGTACATCTTTCCTTGTTTCTATATATGCTCTATTTTCAAATGCTTTGTTTGGCAAATATTCAAAACTTGCACAACCTGCATGAACTCTGCCAGTTTCGCTAATAACGGGAATTCCTTTTATTAATTCATCCTCCGTAAAATAGCTTCCTTTAGGTATTTCTTTTAAATTAGGCAACAATAATAATATAGATATGCATGTTAAGCACATAACAGTGTAAATATTAAATTTATCTGCTGACATTCCTATTGCTATTGAAGCACAAATTATCAAGAAAAATCCTCCAAATTCAAGCATCCTATATGAAAACTGCATCATTGTAAATATGCTTGGTAATTTTTCAAATGGAAAGAAGTCCAAAGCCATTATTGTAGATATTAGACCACAAATCAAGAAAAATACAAAGTTTTTTCTATCTATTTCTTTTCGTTTTAATATTGTAAAACTCAGTACAGTGCCAATTATGACCAATATTCCGATTCCATAATACATCCTTCCAGGTATGTAAAAAGCAAGCTCTGAAGGCATAGCTTTTAAATATATCATTACATCCCATCTAATCATATGGTTCTCATTAAATACTTCATAGTCAGTGCTTAATTTTGCTTGCAATAATGGTATCCAATAAAATGCTGTAAGTAATAGTATAATTCCTGCATTGATAAGTAAAGTTAAGATTGTCTTTTTGTCTAACTTTTTAATATTTATTAACAAATAAATGACGCAGAAAATAACTACATATACTGTAAGCATACTATGTGTAAGAAGCATTCCTGCCCCACCTAAAACAAGTAGCCAGCTTTTTTCTTTTAAATTTACTATACTATATAAGCCATTAAATACTATTGGTAAGAACATAAATGATGCTAATTCTGACACAGCCATCCTCAAGTATATATCGTTTAATCTATAAGGTAATAATATGTATAAAACACTTGCCAAAATAGCAATCATTTCTATTTTATTATTATCTAGTTTTGAATTAAATTTTTGCTTTTCAGTATCCTTATTATTTATATTGCATTCTTTTGTTTTATTCTCTTGCTTACATTTTGCGTATCCGTTTAAAAATTTTTTCATAAAAAAGTACATAGCAAATCCACTACCTATACTAACAGCAAGGACAAATAATTTCATACACATTTCATAAGATGTTGTAAATATTCTAAATATTAATGGCAAATATGCCGTTACTGGGCTATAAAACAAATTCCACGAATATCCAAACCCATTACAAAAGTTTGACATTATAACTGGAATAAGCTCGCCTTCTTTTATAGATTGCTCTGTTCCAATAAGCCTGCAAATATGTTGAACTCCATCATTGAATTGAATATTATAATTTGGATCAAACATAGGAATTAGCGAAATAATACTTACAATTATTATAAACAAACTTGCAATAAAGCTTTTGTTATGTATAATTGCTTTTATTTTTTCTAACAAAGTTTTTTCTTTACTATTTTCTTGCTCATTTTTTAAATTATCTTTAGAATTATTGTTCATTTTCATATAATAAGCCTTTTCTCCTCTCTATATAAATTATTACAATCAATATAATAATTCATTTCTCCTCTCCACATAAATCATTACAATTAGCATAATAACACCAACAAATGATATTGCATATCCTACTTTATCAAGGATTGTTCCTTTGTACTCAGCATTTACTGTAGCTGACTCGCATTGGTCTAGCTTAATTGCCACCATACCATTTTCAGATTCAAATGGCTTAACATTAACATAGTCATTATTATCATATTTCACTTCCACACTATATCCCAAATAATAAATATACGGTAATTCTATAATTGTATTATCCTCTACATTGCTTAATTGTACAGTGTCCTTTAATTTTACTTTATTTTCGCTGTTGATTGTAGCTTTGCCCTCAAGTACATAAGTACAGTTGTCTCTATTCACTAAGAAATTTTCATTCATTAACGAATTAATAGGCAAATAATCTCTATTTATACTAAAGAAGTAAACTCTGTCTGTATCTCTAATTCCATCATCAAATTTTTTCTCATTTTCTAAATCTCCAAATTTCCAATCTCTCATTACTCCCAAGGAAGCAAATACACATATACTAATAATGGCAGCAAATAAAAAAGTGTCTTTTAATACTTCTTTTTTCAAAATTTTTTCTGCAAATGTTACTGCATTTATTCCACAAACGAATGAAATAAAAAATGCAAAAAAGCCTAAATTTCTCCACGCAAATTGTATTACTCCCATAAAGCTTGGCATCAAAAACCATGGAAATAATTTGCTAGACATTATTAATGCAATTATACCCAGAAGTAAAAAGAATAAATATGTATTTTTATATTCCTTTTTTATTTTTTTGTAACAAAATACTCCAAGTAGAGTCAATATACATGTCATTATTCCAAGTGAAAATCTAATTTCTTGATTTCCAAACTCACTTGCAAATAAGTCTTTAAATCCTAAAGTTGTAGTATAAACCTCTGGGCAATTTGAATGCATAGCTATTGTATCAAAAATTGTATAATTTCCAACAATATAATGTTCAAAAAGTGGAATTAAATAGAACATGCAAACTATTAAAGCCACCAATGAATTTATCAGTAATTTTTTCCAGACTTTCCATTTTCCTAGTTTATCAATATTTAAAAGTAAATATATAAAAGCAAATATCGCAACATAAACAGTAGAAATTGTATGCGAAAGTATAAGCCCAATTATGCCTATTCCTAGCAAATAACTTTTGCCTTTATCATTAAATATATTGTAAAGTCCTTCAAATACTAAAGGTATAAAAATAAAAGCTGTGTACTCTCCTACTGCACTTCTTGAAAAGATATTAGACAATTTGTAAGGCGCAGATATGTAAACAAGAGCTCCTATAGTTGCCATAGAACGTCTTTTAGTAACAGTATAAATAAAATTGTACATTGTTATGCCTGAAATAAATACTGTAAAAAAAGCAAAAACTTTTAGTGCTAAACCTGATGTTCCAAATATGTTTAACAAAATAATAGGTATGTATGTTGTTATTGGTCCATAAAACAAATTTAGTGCATAACCAAACCCATTAATATATTTATAATCTATAATTGGTGGAAAAACCCCATCTTTTAATACTGAATCAATTGAAAAAATTCTTGCCATATGAATTTTTGCTTCATTATTTTGTGTTAAATCCATAGAAAAAATAGGTGCTATTATAATACAAGAAAGTAAAAATATTAAAATATATCCTATATATTTGTTATGAATAATTTTTTGAATAATGCTGTTAATTTTTTTCATTTGCTAATTTCATCCTTTCTGAATCTATTGTATTTTACAGTTAAGTAACTAAGCCGTTTTTAATCAATGTTATCCAAAATTTTCTTTCAAAATTATATACAAAGAAAAAAAAATAATCAACTACAAAAGTTGATTATTTTATCAAAGTTAATTTATAATATTCATTATGTTAATTTCATTTTGTGAAGTTATTGTTCCACCTTGCGCTGTTTCATTTTCTTGAACTTGATTTTGTTCCTGTTTTAAATCTTGCACATATTGTGCAGAAGACTGTAATTCAGCTTTAAAAGAATTTCTTTGTACTAATTTTAGTGTTATATTAAATAAACATGCTATAACTAATATTATAAAAAGTAGTTTTTTCCAAACTTTACTTGCCATAAAAATGTCCTTTCAATTCACAAATAATTTATATAAAAATTTATTTTTTAACTTTTTAACATATTTATATTATAAATAAATTCTATAAAATTGTCAATATCGATTTATCGTAAAGTCAAATTTGTATTCTTTTCAGTTAGCCTTTGTATTCTTTTTTCAACTAAAAAACACTTTTTGAAATCAACATTTTTGTTAAATTTTTGAATATATTCAATATTTTAATAAAAATAATAAATTAGGTTAAAATAATAATGTTTTCTTACTTTTACATAGAAAAGGATGGTATAGTTTGAAAGGAATTTACTTTTATAACTATGTGTGCCTTGGAAAGAGATGGTGTTTTATGAAAAAAACGATAATTACAATAGTTTTAATTATAATTGTAATAGCGATTGGTTTTGGAATTTATATGTTTTATAATAATACTGTTCAAAAACAGTCAAATCAAAACAATAATGAATTGTTAAATAATTCCGAAGGTAATATGTCTGAGCAAAATATAATCAACGAAATTAATAATACGTATATTCCAAACAATACTGTAAGAACTCCGGTTGCTCCTGTAGAAACTGAAATAGCATCTTTTTCTACCAATTTAAGTGGTGATAGTGCAAGATTAAACAACATAAATATTACTTGTAATACTATTAATGGCACTACTATAAGTAATGGAGAAAGTTTTTCTTTTAATTCTATCGTTGGTCAGCCTTCTGCTGAAAAAGGCTACCAAGAGGCCGACGTTATTGTTGATAAAAAAGTTGAAAAAGGCTATGGCGGTGGTAATTGCCAAGTAAGTACTACTATTTATAATGCTGCTTTGGAAGTAGAAGGAATTGAAATTACTGAGCGTCACCCACACAAGAAAAAGGTTACCTATATTGAAGAAGGCAAAGATGCCGCGGTTTCTTATAGTGGCGGTTTAGATTTAAAATTTACAAATAATACTGGTAAAGATATTAAAATTTATGTTAGTTCAGATAATGATAGTGTTGATGCAAAGATTGTAAAATTGAGTTAATGAAAATTAATTAAAAAATATTGCAAAAAAACAAGCACCATTTTTCAGATGCTTGTTTTTAATTTCACTTCTCACTATCCCCACTAAACATACAGTAAATTACGAATATAATAAGTAATAACGAAATAATATCCGTAATTAACAACCCGTTTAGGTTAACTGAACCACCAAACAAAGTTAGTGACATATTCCCCAAAATGGGAGGTACATTTGAGTCAATATCTCTTAGAATATTGAACAGAACAAAGATGGCGGAAATTATAAGAGCGATTTTGTTCATTACTTTTATCATGGTTACACCTCTTCTTTTGTGTGGTGCACAAGTGTGCACTGGTAAAAAAAACGATTACACATATATTATATCACATCATTATGTAAATTGCAAATTTGAAATCGTTATGTAAATTGGCAGCATATGACTTGTCAAAATTTTAAAAATGTAGTATAATTAAGATTGCACTATAAAATTTAGAAGGGTGAAAAATATGAAGTTTTTAACTGTAAACAATTCTAGGAGTTTGCAAAAGCTACTTACAACCAAAGGAACATACTTACGGTTTGGCACACGTAAATGTTTTTTTCTTACGTGTGGAAAAACCATTTGGGAACGTCCGTCATATTTCTATATAAACACCGATGGTGACGTTTTTGGTGAAGACTTGTCTTTTCAATTTAGAATTGATAGCCAAGGATTTCTTAAGTGCAAAACAGAAACATACTTCAACGATGATCTCCAAGATTCATTAACAAGCTATGGAATAGAAGAGGTATGTATTCAGAACAATATCGTCTGGATAAAAAGATATGGCAAATACCAAAAAGTTTTCTTTTACGCTCCAAGAAGAAGAAAACTTTTCGACGCAAATAGCTTTGAGGCTGTGGACCGTCTCTCTGTTGTTAAGCCAGTTAAAGGCAATGTAATTAGGTTCAAGGTAGTAAAATACACCCTGCCGTTGGAGGATTTCCTTCACGGTAAAGCTTCACATTAAGAGAAACTTTCTCTAAAACAATACTAGCTAGACACATTAAAACGTGTGCCAGCTAGTATTGTTTTTTCTATTCTCAATGGTTAGCATTTATTTTCAGTAATTTCTAAGTAGTGTAAACCAATTTTCAAATACTTTTTTAGTCATTGTAAAAAAGCTATATTTCGGAACATCTTCATTTGCAATCAAATCAACTTTTGCAATTTCATTTCCATCAAGATTAAATGTTAACTCCCCTACTTTTTGCCCTTTAGTTACTGGTGCAGAGATATTATTATATATTTCAACATTTTGTGTTATGTTTGTATCATTTGATTTTTTTATGGCAACGCCTGCATCGTTACTCAATACAGCCTCTACGCTACTTTTTAAGCCCTTTCCTATATTTGCTATTCCAACAACATCATTTGCTTTTCCTAATTCTTTATACTGATAATTATTAAATCCATAATCTAGCAGTTGCCTTGCCTCTGCAAATCTAATAGCGCTTGTTTCCCCCTTCATTATTACTGCAATTAAAGATAAGCCATTTCTTGTAGCACTTGCAGATAAATTAAATAATGCTACACTTGTTGATCCAGTTTTTAAGCCAGTACAACCTTCATAATTTCTTACCAATTTATTTGTATTAACAAGTTCCGACTTTCCACCTCTTAAGCTATTCATATATATTGTTGTATAATTTGTAATTTGAGGATGATTTTTTAAAAGCTCTCTTGACATTATTGCTATATCATATGGTGATGTAAGATGTCCATCTTCATCTATACCATGGCAATTCTTAAATGTTGTATCATTCATTCCAAGTTCTTTTGCTCTTTGATTCATTTTTTCGACAAAGGCTTGCTCTGAGCCCTCTAAGTACTCTGCCATTGCTACAGTACAGTCATTTGCTGAAACCACGCATATTGCTTTAAGCATTTCATCTACAGTAAGCTCTTCAGTTGTATCAAGCCAAATTTGCGAACCTCCCATGTTGCTTGCATTTTCACTACAAGGCACTTTATCTGTTAAAGATATTCTCCCACTATCTAGAGCCTCCATTATTAAAAGTATTGTCATTACTTTTGTTACTGATGCTGGTCTTAGCTTTTCGTGCATATTATAGTCGTAAAGTACTCTTCCTGTATTTTGCTCAATTAATATAGCACCTCCGCAAGTCAAATTAAGTGGATTGTTTGTAACAGCCTCAGATGAGTCTAGCGTTTCACCACTCATTGCAACTGTATTTACATTTACGGAATCTGTATTTAACGCGTTTTCGTTTATTTTATTATTTTGACTCGACCAAACTGGCACATCATAACTTGATGCATTTGCAGCTTGCGACATAAAAAATATTACTGCTGTACACATTATAAAATATTTTAAAAATCTTTTCTTC
Organism: uncultured Clostridia bacterium; assembly: GCA_944393465.1. Taxonomy (GTDB): domain Bacteria; phylum Bacillota; class Clostridia; order TANB77; family CAG-508; genus CAG-793. Next base: position 14,821 of record CALYAG010000008.1, on the reverse strand, counting down.
ATATAAAAATCTCCTTCAACTGATAAATATTATTCAGCCTAAGGAAATTTTATGAATAATTATAGTACTGTTTTTATTTCTTCTTTTCTTTTAATTTTTTGAGTTGTAGTTTTTATTAAAGGTTTATCTGTTAAAATCATATGTTTGATATATTTGTAAGGTGGTAATGTTTTATTTACCTCTTTAATTTGAGCCCATATTTTTTTGTATAAATCATCTTTTGAGATATCTCCATATTTTTCTTTTACTTTGTCTTTATTATATACTACTTTAATTGCAACCTTTATTTTTGATTTATCATCCGCTTCTGGCATACCAAATACAAAGCTTTCTTCTACTTCATAAATTCTATTTACAAGTGTTTCTAATTCTTCTGGGAATACTTTTTTACCATTTTTTAAAACAATCATATCTTTTTGTCTTCCAGTAATAAATAAGAATCCCTTTTTATCAATATACCCTAAGTCACCTGTATAGAACCATCCGTCTTCTAATACTTCTTTAGTAGCTTCTTCATTTTCATAATATCCAAGCATTACATTTGGACCTTTAACTCTAATTTCTCCTATACCTTTGTCATCTTTATTTACAATTTCAACTTGCACATCTTTTAAAGGTATTCCAACAGAGCCATATTTTACTTGTTTAAAGTTTTCAGCAGCTATAACTGGTGATGTTTCGGTTAAGCCATAACCTTGAACCATTTTAATTCCTAAATCATTAAATCCTTTTTCTGTTCTTTTGTCTAATGGCGCTCCTCCTGAAATTACGAACCTCATTTCTCCACCTAAGCCATCTATAACTTGCTTAAATAACTTTCTTCTTACATCAATGTGTAATTTAAGTAACACATTACTTAGAGCCTTTGCAAATTCTATAAGCTTAGTTTTATTTTGTTTTGCAATCTCTTTTTCAATATTTTCATACATTTTGTCTACTAATATAGGCACTCCAACGAATACTGTCACCTTGTATTCTTTTAAATTCTTTTGAATATATCTTAAACCATCTGTAAATACAGTTTTTACACCACATGCAAGCATCACTATCATACAAGTTGAGCCAAAAATATGGTGAAATGGCAAAAATGCAATATTTACATCTGTGTCTCTTATATCTTCAACTAATTGCATATCATATACGTTTACTGCAATACCATATTGAGAAAGCATTACAGCTTTTGATTTTGATGTTGTTCCTGATGTAAAAAGCAAAATACTCATCGCATGCGAATCAATTTCACAATCTATATATTCTCTATTTCCTGATTTTATAATTTCAGTTCCTTCTTCAATTAAATCTGGAATATTTATAAAATCTTTAAATTTGCTCATACAAATAAATACTTTTATTTGTGTTTTTCCATTTTCTTTTATTGTGTTTATTTTTTCTTCATATTTTTCATCAAATACTATTGCATCCGCCTTACTTCTTACAAGTGAGTCTTCTAATTCTTCTACTTGAAGTTCTTTATCTAAAGGAACTGAAATCATTCCACCAAGTAAGCAAGATAAGTGTGAAATAGCCCATTCATATCTATTTCTTCCACAAATAGCGATTCTTTTTCCTTTTAGTCCTAGCTTATATAAAGCAGTGCCTAATGCATTTATTTCATCAAGCATTTTCTTGTATGTAGTGTTTTTATATTCTACCCCCTTTTCTTTAATTTTTTTCGTTACAAAAGCTACGTGGTTTGGATACATTTTTACTGAATTATAAATAATTTCTTTAATGTTCTCAAACTTTGTAGCCTGTCTTAAAATAGTTTCTTTCATCTTAATAATTCCTTTCTAAGCTCAAAATCTAGTTGGAAAAGAATTGTGCTTTTGGCTAGGCGAACAAGCAAGAAAACCGGAGGCGTGCTTTTAAGCCCGCTAAAGGCTTTTGAGAGCCCAGTTAAACGACGCCAAAACGCAATTATTTTTCAACTTTTCTCCATAGTACTAGCTTAACACAATAATAAAAGACCAGTCAATTTGTCGACCGGTCTTTCAAATGTTTTTTGAAACTTTTTTCTTAACTAGCAATTAGCTACTTGCGCAATCATCCAACACTTCTTTTGATAATCTTTTAAATATTCATCCATTAAACTTGATGTTACTGGACATCCTTCATTTTCAGCATCTTGCTTTATTTTTTTGCAATTTTCTATAAGTGTTTTGTAATCTTGCAAAATCACATTCCATATATCGCAAGATTTAATTTGTTTACTTTCCGCTTCTTTTATTTGACTTGTTTCCAAATATTCTTTCATTGTAGCCATAACATGACAATTTTTTGCCACTATGACTTCTGCAACTTCATCAATTTGTTCATTAATGCAATCATAATATTCTTCTAATTTTTCATGAGTTGTAAAGAAATCTGCTCCTGTAATATTCCAATGATAATTTTGTAATTTTCTATAAAACACATTTAGATTTGATAATAATAAGTTTAAATCATCACACATAGATTCTACCTTCTTTCTTAAAACATACTTAATGTTCAATGCTTAATTAATTTTTAAAATTAAATAGCTTATAACAGTATGCCCATTAAAACATCTTATTATTCATCTTTAAATCGTTATATTTAAGAAATTAGGTTATTTAATAATTTTGTTTGATTCAAAATTATTTTGTGCTTTTTTCTTTTGATTTATCATCAATGAAAAAGTTTATTGCTTCTTCTGTGGTTTTAGACTTATCTAATTTATTTACAATAAAAATTGCAATACCTACAATAATAAATGTAACTACATATGAAATAATTGACATTTTTAAATTTCCACTTAGCAAATTTTCGCCAGCTATTGTAGAAGAAATAACTGATGGAAATCTTGCGAATGTAGATATTAATATAAAATTTAGTGGCTTTATTGGCAAAAGTCCTGCTATGTACACAAGCAAATCTTTTGGCGTACCCGGTATTAAAAACAATATTAACATTATCCATTCCATCTTTTTAGGATTTTGAAATAATTTGCTATTTTCAATTTTTTTAACACTTTCTTCCTTGCAAAAACTATAAACAAATTTCCTGCCCAATGCTCTAACAGCAAAAAAAATGATTGTCGTAATTATGCAAGCTGAAATTGTTATAAATAAAGTTCCACCTACTGTTCCATAACACATACCCGCTAGAACTTCAATTGGTTCTCCGGGAATAATAATTAAAAATATTTGTGCAAATTGAAGGCCAAATAGCATAATTAAACCTAAAAAGCCCAAATCTTCTATTTTTTGCTTAAATTCAATTTGACCTTCAGGCCTACTTATATTTCTAAAAATTGGCCATAAATATACTATTGCTCCAATTATTATTGCTAGCACTACTACTATCATTATTATTTTAAAAACTGTTACTTTATTTTTTCTACTCATATTATCCTCTTTTTACTACATTTTTACTTAATAAATTAAGTATTTGCAACAATTTATGTCTTAAATATTATACAATAGTGTGGTATAAAAATAAAGTATTTTAAGAATTTCTTAATTTTTACATAATTACTATTTGCAATTAGCTTTGATAGAATTTATGTTTTAATGCAATCATAATTTTACTTGTCCCTTCTATTTCTATAAATTTCATCTAACATTTCATCGGGAAAGTGTTCATCTAAAAAGACATCCATGCTACTTTGTGCTTCAATGTGCTCTCTTCTTTCATATTCTCTTTGAGCTGCAAGAGAAGATATTGAAATATTAAATATCATAAAAACTACTGCAAATACAGTTACTACTTTTGTTCCTATTTTATATAATACCTTGTCAAAAATTTTTTCAAAATATGGATAAACAAGCTTTATAAAAACTACTCCCAAAGCACCCCAAATAATGCAATACAAAATACTTGTTCTGCCATTAAAATTTAAGAGTTGATCAGAATAATCCCAAGAAATTGTTCGAAACCATCTCTCTTGAAAATATGAACATAAGTATTCTGTAACTCCACCTAAAATGCTACTTACTAAAAATACTTGCCATAATTTTTTAAACTGTGGCAAAATTAAATAAAACGCAAGCATTCCAAGACCATACACTGGTGCAAATGGGCCATATATAAGCCCTTGCCTTGTTTCAAATTCACCAGTTCTTACAAAATTAAAAATAACTTCCATAATGTATCCAAGTAAACAGCCAATAACAAATACCCAAAAAAGTTTAAAAAGATTTCTAGCAATTTTTTTCATATTTCCTCACTAAATAAATGTAATTTATATTTATTATTGACAAAATATGAAACTAAAATACCTATTTATTTAGTTTTCTTTAATTTCTCATATTTAGCAACATAAGTTTTGAAATGAATGACAAAAAAAAGAAGCACCTATTAAATTAGGCACTTCTTTTTGTTTATTTTGCATAATCAATTACTCGTTTTTCTCTAATCATATTGATTTTTATTTGTCCTGGGTATTCCATTTCATTTTCAACCTTTTCTGCAATTTTACGAGCCATAATAGTCATTTCATCATCTGAAACCTTTTCAGGTTTAACTATTATACGTATTTCTCTACCTGCTTGTATAGCATAAGATTTTTCAACTCCATCAAATGAATCTGCAATTGATTCAAGTTGTTCCAATCTCTTAATATAAGCATCTAGAGTTTCTCTTCTTGCTCCAGGTCTTGATGCTGATATAGCGTCCGCTGCTTGTACTAAATATGCTTCTGGTGTTTGTGGTTCTACATCACCATGATGAGCTTGTACGGCATTTATTACCTTTGGATCTTCTTTGTATTTCTTAAGAATTTCCACACCTATTTCAACGTGTGTACCTTCCATATCATGGTCTAAGGCTTTTCCTATATCATGTAAAAGCCCTGCACGTCTAGCAAGTTTTGTATCTAGTCCTAACTCATCTGCCATAATTCTAGCAAGGTTTGAAACCTCTATAGAATGGTTTAGTACATTTTGGCCATAGCTTGTTCTATATTTAAGCTTTCCTAGTAATTTTATTAAATCAGGATGTAAATTCATTACACCAGTTTCCATAGCGGCTCTTTCGCCTTCTTCTTTAATGGTTTTTGCAACTTCTTCTTTTGCCTTTTCAACCATTTCTTCTATTTTTGCTGGATGAATTCTTCCATCATCAATTAGTTTTTGAAGTGCTATTTTAGCAACCTCTCTTCTAATTGGGTCAAATCCTGAAATAACAACAGCTTCAGGTGTATCATCTATTATGAAATCTACCCCAGTCAGAGTTTCTAAAGCTTTTATATTTCTACCTTCTCTACCAATTATTCTACCTTTCATATCATCATTTGGAAGAGCAACTATTGATACAGTTGATTCTGAAGTGTGGTCTGCAGCACATTTTTGTATAGCATATGTTATAATGTTTTTGGCTGTTTCATCAGACTTTTCTTTGATTTCCTCCTCCATTTTTTTGATTCTTTCAACTTTTTCAGTTGTAAGCTTTTCATCAACTTTAGCTAATAATTGTTTTTTGGCTTCGTCAACCGATAATCTTGCTATTCTCTCTAACTCATCTAATTGTGAGTCTTTAAGTTTTTGAACTTCATCCCTATCCTTTTCAATTTCGTCTTCTCTCTTATTTAATTGTTTTTCTCTTTGTTCTGCTGAATAAAGTTTCTTTTCAAGATTTTCTTCTTTTTGCAATAATCTTTTTTCCTGTAATTGAATATCACTTCTTCTCTCTCTAATCTCTTCTTCAAGTTCATTTCTTGAGTTAAGAATTTGTTCTTTTGCTTTAACAATTTCTTCTTTTTTAGCGTTTTCGGCTTCTTTTTGTGCATTATCTAAAATTCTTTGTGCTTCTGTTTCTGCACTTTGAATTTTTGACTCTGCTGATTTCTTTCTTACTATATATCCTATAAATGAAAAAATCACCGCTGAGACTAGAAAGACTATGATATACATTGCAATTTCCATATCATACACCTCTTTCTATTAAATTTTCAATGTTCAAATATATATAATTTATAAATATATTCTTCCTTTATTATTTTATTATTATTATGTGAATATGTCAAGAGCAAAATGCAAAAAAGACCCGATTGGGTCTTTTAATTTTATTATTATTATGCTCTTGGATGAGCATTTTTGTATATATCTTTTATTCCTGGATCTTGGAACTGTGCATATACTTGTGTTGAAGATATGTCTGAATGTCCAAGCATTGCTTGAATAGATTTTAGGTCTGCACCGTTTTGTAAAAGATGTGTTGCAAATGAATGTCTTAAAACGTGTGGTGTAATATCCTTATCTATGTGAGCTTGTTCTTTGTAGTATTTAACTATTTTCCAAAAGCCTTGTCTTGTAAGTCTTGAACCATTTACATTAACAAATAATGCTTTGTTATTTTCATCTTTTATTAAAATTGGTCTTGCCTTGTCTATGTATTCTTTTAATGCTTTTTCAGCAAGTGCACCAAGAGGTATTGTTCTAGATTTTTTGCCATTTGAGCAAGTAACTGTGTCTTCGTTGAAATCAATATCATCAATGTTTAAGTCAATGATTTCAGTTACTTTCATACCTGTGGCATATGCAAATTCAAGCATTGCCTTATCTCTAGTTCCTTTTAGGTCAACATCTTTTGGTTGGTCTAGTAATAGCTCAACCTCATCTGATGTAAGTACACATGGAACTCTTTTCTCTATTTTAGGAGATTGTATTGAAACTGTAGGGTCATTTTTAACCTTTTTTGTTCTAAGTAAAAATTGATAAAAAGAACGTATTGAAGCCAAACTTCTTGAAGCTGTAGAAGTTTTTTTGCCTTCATTTTGTAATTCTTTTAAGTAACCTTTTATATCTTCTTCTTTTGCTTTAGCATAATTGATATTATTCTTCATTACATAGTCTCTAAATTGCATAATATCTCTTCTGTAAGATTGTAGAGTATTATCTGACAATTTTTTATCATTTTGTAAGAATTCTAAAAAAAGTTTAATCTGTTTATCCATTTTTGCTCCCCTATTCTTATATATTTTTTGTATTGTTATCTTAAACTTATTATGTTATATCAAAAAATTGAGTAAAAGTAAAGTGTTTTTCTAAATAATTTACAATTAAATTTTGTTATGTGGTTACAATTCACAGTTGATTTTTTCGATTGTAACTATAAATAATTTACAACACCTACAAGCAGATTACTACTTATGTACGTTTCTATTAGCGCCCCAATTGCCATTACTGCAAGCATTATAAGACAAAATATTGTATGCCTTATTATTTCTATTTTTATATTTTCTTTTCTTCTATCTTTTATTATTGATTTATATAGATTTATTCCACTTACAGCCACAGCTAACATACATGGTATTAATATTATGTTATGTATTAGCATTGATGTTAGCGAAAATGCTATGCCTTTTCCTGTGCCTAGTGTCATAACTACAGCAGAAATAGTATAGCCCATGCAAAATCCCTTGTAGCCTATTATTCCATATACAATAGGTATGCCTATTACAGTTGAACTCATAAACCATAAAATAATTACTAAGAACAAATTGTTTCCGAATGAATTTTTTAATAGCTTAAAATAGTCTAATTTAGCACCATTTTTAAGCTCTGTTATAAAATTATTTATATAATTTGCCATTTCGGTTTCTTGCCCTTCAGAGGAATTGTTTACTACAATTAGTCCAATAATTAATCCTAATAAAAATATTATTATTAGAATAAAATACGTTCTAATGTTTCTAGTTATATGTTCCTCTATAACTCTTTTTATGTTTCTCATCCTATTCCTCCTAATACATAATATCTATGTATTAGGAAATAAAAATAGAACTAGCTATGTTACAATTCAAAATTTACTAATTTGATTTTAAGCTTCAATATATCTGGCTTACACTTTTAGCCATATCTAGCTTACGCTTTTAGCCTATTTGTACTTTGCCGTATACTCCGCCGCCGCCAGCATGTATATGCATTTTGCCTTTTCTTGCTTCATCAATTATTTCAGCTTGTTTTGCTCCAATAATGCCTTCAATATCATCTTTTGCAATTTTATGTAAAATTGTCATTTCTGTGCCAAAGTTTGATAATAATTTTTCTATTGTTTTGCCTCCAACGCCTGGCATAAATCCAAGTGGAATTTGATAATTATATTTTGGTCTAAAACTTGGGCTTGTAGACTCTTGATCCTTTATAATTTCGATTCTATCATAAACGCCCATAGTTATATTATGTCCACCACATTTATCACAAACAGTTGCTGGTGGAGGCGTTTCAATAGAAGAGTTGCAATCTTCGCAAAAGCTACGATTGTACTTACCAAGTTTAGGGTCAAGTCCATAGTTTGCTAAAATTTTTCTACCATCTTCCATTTTTATAGCTTTCATAATCTCTTTAAAGCTAATTTTATCTACTAATAATTTATTGTATTCTCTTGCAATCTTTGGAAGTGAGTGTGCATCTGAGTTAGTTATAAAGTTTTTATTTGCAAGCTCACTTATTTCATCTGCTATATATGTATCTGCACTTAAGCCAAGTTCTACGGCAAATATTTTATCATATTTTTCTTTAAAAATTCTTGATAATCTTTCTGTGCAGTTTCCATAATAACTTTTGAATGGAGTAAATATATGCGCTGGAATTAATACTCCATTGTATTTTTCTACTATATCTATAAGCTCATATCCTGAAATGTCTGATTTTTGAGTACTTAGGGTTATGTTATGTATATGTTTTGACATTTCATTTGAAAAGCCTTTTATATCTTTTAAAGTTGGAAAATAACATAGATTGTGTGCACATCCATGTTTTCCATCTTCTCTAGTTTCAGTAGTTTCAACTTCACTACCAAGTATTATACAAATTTTATCCTTGTATATTATTCCGCCATCTTCTATTTCGTAGGCTTCACCTGTTTTTAAAAAGTTCTCTATATCTTCAATTACATAAGGAGATGCGCAGTCTATTATACCTACAACATCTATTCCTTTTCTTTCAAAACATTCTTTTGCAATATTTGCAAAGTTTAGTGACTTTGCTGCTGTTATTTTTATTGGTTTTCCATTTTCACTTCTTCCTATGTGTACGTGTAAATCTGCAAATATTTCGTTCATTGTTTGATTAGTCCTCTCTATTGTATAGTTATAGTTTTTTATTAATTATCTTCCATCGTCGTCGCTTCTATCTGACTCCTCTTTTACGTTATATTGTGGATATTTGTCTTTATCTATTTGGCTTTGTAATATATCATATTGTGGATATTTTTCTTTGTCTATTTGGCTTTGTAATATATCATATTGTGGATACTTGTCAGTTTCTGTCCTTTCTTCGCCTTTCTTTTCTTCTGTCTTTCCCATAGTTTGTCTTGAAGCCCCCTCAACATCAGCCATTATAGATGCCACTAAGCCCTCTGGATCTAAATCTTGATCTATTGTTTTGGTTTGTTCGCCTTCTTTAACTCTTGCAATAGCTCTAGTGATACTGTCATATAATGTTCCAGCATAATTCATGCCCCTTCTTATCTCTTCTAACTCTTGTCCTACAGGAGTATTTTGATTTAAGGCTGTGTTAAATGGTTCAGCCGCACTTTGTAAAGCATTCATACTAAATTTCATTCCTTTCTCTCATAGTTATACTTCAACCTTATCCATAAAGTTAACAAATCCTAAAAATTTATCCAAATATCTATTATATTTATCTTTTAAGTTTCTATATTTCAAAAGTACTACCGCTTCGTCTGTTTTAAATCCTACTCTTTCTGGTCTATTTAAAAGCATACCGCCAAATTGATCTGTAAGCTCTAAAATGTCACTTTCTGGCTCTCTATTTTCTGCAATTGTATATCTATTTACGCCCTCACATATTCTGCAAAAACGCTCATCAAAGCCAAGCTTAGCTAAATACTCTGCCCCTCTTTTAGCATAACTTCTTATATCTTCTAAATCAGTAGCATTTTCCTTTTTCATGCAATCACATAAAAGCCTAGCTGTAATAACTAAATTATCATCAATATTCTCTTCTGGATAATTTTCATGTAAATAATCTAAGAAAAGCTTAGTAATAAGCGTTTTAAAAACTACGGTATTATCATAAAAAATGCCCGTTTTCTTTTTTAAATAATACATTATCTCCATTTTCTTTAGCCAGTCTTTTTCCCCTAGCATATAAGACGCAAATGTTTCTCCTCCCATTTTGCTTCCTCCTCTTTGGTTTAAATTATATTTCAATATGTAAACTTTTTCAATCTTTGTAACAAAAATGTAATATTTAAATTTTATAACAATATAAGTCCCTTGGTGTAGTCAAGCCCTGCTTTTGAATCTTTCTTATAGCCCAATGTATAAATGTCTGTCGCTAATTTATCTATTTCAAGCATTCTGTTTAGTGCTTTTTGTTTACCAATGCAAAATCTTTTATTTTTATTAGATACTTCGTATTTTTTTAAAGATGTAATAACTTTTGCTTTAGAGTTTATTTGAGATAAAAGCATTTTTCCCTTTTCTGAGCAACCAAGTACTCTAATATATGGAGTTATTTTTTTAGACATTTCCATATCTTTTTTTGTAATTCCAAGCAAAGCATAAAGCAATATTCTTTGAATCCTAGTTTGTGTATATCTTTTAGATTTTATTCCATTAATTAGTTCTATTAAATTATTTGTTTTATTTGATACATCTTTAATTAAATATTCCATTCCCTCGCTTACATCTGGTAAATTAGCAATTTGTTTTACTGTCATACTTCTTAATTTGTAAATAATTTCATCATTGTAAGCTATAATGTCTAGAACATAAGTTCCTTGTCTTAAATTATTTAGCAAAATGCTATATGATTTTGCTGGTACAACTTTTCTTACTTCTTCCAACTGATTATGTAAAAGCAAATTTCTTATTCCTGTTGCACTTGCATATTCATCAATTATTTTTGTACTATTATAATAAACTTTTTCTCTTTTTACTCCAAATGGTACTAAACTACTTTTTTGTTTTTTCAATGCCTTTAAATATTCTATTGCTAAAATATTATTAGAACCTTTTATTACATTGGCATATCTTTTTATATCGTTTAAATACATCATAAGAGCATTTTCCCTTGCCTTTGGAAAAGAGTTTCCTTTGCCAAGTTCATGTTCCAAAATTGCCCTGTATTCAGGTGGCTCATTAACTAAAACATTTGCAATGTTATTAAGTGTAGATACGTCATCCGCTTCCATACCAAATGAAATGGTATCTACTATGCCTAATTCATTTAATATTTTTACAGCACCACTTGCAAAATTTTCTGCACTAGAAATACTATAGATTGTTGGTAATTCTATAACTAAATCGGCATCTCCATTTAAAACCATTTTTGTTTTTTCCCATTTATTTATAACTGATGTATTTCCTCTTTGAGTAAAGTTTCCTGTCATAACAGCCACGACAAAATCGGCACCTGTTTGTGCCTTTGTATTTTGAATGTGATAACTATGACCATTGTGAAATGGATTGTATTCTGCTATTATGCCTACAACTTTGCTCAACTTTATTTGCCCCCCTCGCTTAATATTTTTTGTTATATTTTTGAGACACTATTCAAAATTATCTTTCTATTTGAGAAAGAAAGCCATAATTTTCTTTCAATTTTTTTGCTTTTTTAGTCCCCTCTTGAACCTTTTATAATTTACTGATATAATATCACAAAGTTTGAATTTTAGCAATAATTGTAAAGTATATTTTAAGGTTACAATTCATACTTAAAATGCTTTAGTACATAAAATAATATGAATTGTAACTAAGAAAATTAGAAGTATTAATAATGAAAGGAATTAAATTCATGGAAAAAGTTACAATATATACAGACGGAGCTTGCTCTGGAAACCCAGGTCCTGGTGGTTGGGGTGCAATACTTATGTATAATGGAAACAAAAAGGAATTATCTGGCGCAAGCAAGGATACAACAAATAATATAATGGAAATTACAGCTGTATTAGAAGCACTCAAGGCTCTTAAATTTCCTTGTGAAGTTGATTTATATAGTGACAGTGCTTATGTGGTAAACTGCTTTAATCAAGGTTGGATATATAATTGGCTAAAAAAAGGCTGGAAAACTGCTGGTGGTGAACCTGTTAAAAACAAAGAATTATGGGAAGAATTATATAGTCTTGCTCAAACTCATAAAGTTACTTTTCACAAGGTAAAAGGTCATGCAGATAATGAATTTAATAATAGATGTGATGAACTTGCAAGAAATGCTATTGATAGCGTTAGGTAAGTTTAAGTTTTCATACTGCGTTATTGTGGTTGATTTAAAAAGTTAACTTAAGGGCAATTAAAATGTTTATGAAGATTTAATTTGGAGGTAAATTAAAAATGCGCATAGGAATAGATATTGATGGAGTTTTAACTAATGTTGAAAGATTTCAACTAGATTATGGTTCGAAATTTTATTCAAAATATAATAAATATGTTGTAAATCCTAAAGGTTATGAACCTTATGAAGAATTTGGCGTTAGTACTGAGTTAGATGATGAGTTTTGGGATGAATACTATTTTTACTATCTAAAAAATTATCCTGCTAGAGATTTTGCAAGTGAAATAATAAAAAAATTAAAAGATGAAGAAAATGAAATATACATTATAACTGCAAGGCATGGAGAGCCTAGAATTAGTACTGAAGAAATCGAAAGAATAACAAAAAATTGGCTTGACAAAAATGGCATTATTTATGATAAGTTAATCTTTTCTCCTGAAGATAAATTAGAAACTTGTCTAAATAATAAAATTGATGTTATGGTTGAAGATAAGCCTGAAAACATACGCAAGCTTTCTACAAAAATTCCTGTTATATGTTTTCATTCAGAGTACAATGCAGATTGTGTTGGAGATAATATTTATACTGCTTATTCTTGGTATGATGTGTATCATAAGATAAAAACAATTCAGAGGTAGCTTTTCAACATGGCTACCTCTTTTGATATTAATAATGACTTCTACAAATTCTTGTAATTTACTAATTTAGCAATAAAATTTACTACATATTTTTAATTTTTAGCTGTTTACTTTTTTCTTTTTCAAGCTGTTTTAAGCTCTTTTTAATCTTTGTTCTGTTTGAGAAATTCTAAATAAATTTGCTATAAGCTCATCACTTCCCATATTATCAAGAATATCTTCTCTATATCTTAATCCTTTTCTTTTGGCTATATCATCAGCTGTTTCTCCATTATATAAGCCTTTGTAACCGCTATTGTGAAATTTATCAAAGTTTTTAACACCAGCCTTTTTAGCAGTTTGGTTAAGTGAATAATTTCCTTTTCTAGTTAAATCTCTTTGATAAAATCTTTTTTCATCTTCTGTTAACAAACTGTATTCGTTTTCACTAATTTCTTGTTTTCTAGTTTGGACTGCAAAATATGTTTGCGCAAGAGCAACGATTTTTAACCTTGGATTTGCATTTTGAGCTATAAGATAACAAGCATATCGTGTTAATTTATAATCCTTTTGTTCTCTTTTCGCACCAGAACCTATCTCTACCATTTTGTTGACAACAACGAAATGGTCAATGTCAGTTATTTCAGAGTTTTGACAAGCTATCTTTGCTTTTTCAATTACTGCATCAAAGTATCTCCAATCCTTATAACTTAAAACTTTCATTAGTTCCCTTGCATACCAAAATTCAACACCGTTTTCGTCAATATGTTTTATTTCTTCAAATGATGCATTATTCTTATCAATATCTTTCAATAATTTCACCTCCCTTTTTTATTTTTATTAACTAAATATCATTATAAAACAAATGTATCAAATTTTCAATATATAATAATATTTTTCTAAAAAAATATAACAAAAAAAGAGAATGTATTAACTTTTAGTATAATACATTCTGTTTTACTGGCTAACCTAGTTGTTTGATAGCGTTCGAATCGAAACATTATTGGAGCCGGCAACGGGAATTGAACCCGTGACCTCAGCCTTACCAAGGCTGCACTCTACCGACTGAGCTATACCGGCAAATATATCTAAACTGCATATATTGCAGTTGAATTTTTTGTTGAATAGAAAAAATTGTTTTTTCCTATTCAACAAAAAACTATCTTTGAGCATCAAAATTTGATTTATGAAATCATCTCATTTCCCAAATTTTTTATAGTTTTCTTTCTAATTCTTTGAATTGCATTATCTATTGATTTTACTGGTGAATTAAGTTCTTCTGCAATTTGTATGTATGATTGACCTTCAATAAATTTTGAAAGCACCTGTTTTTCAAAATCGCTTAAAGATTCTGAAATAGTTTTTTCTATTGTCTTATAATATTCATTTTTAGTAACTGTGTCAAGTGGGTCTTCTACTGGATTTGCATCCAATACCTCAATTAATTGTCCTTCTTCATCTCCGTCTTCATTTTCATAATTTGATGAATTTAAAGACAAATACGAATTAAGAGGCATATGCTTTTGTCTATTTGAACCTTTTATTGCAGTAATCACTTGTCTTTCAATACAAAGGTTAGCAAATGTTTTAAATGAATTTTGCTTTTCTTGGTCAAAATCTCTAATGGCCTTATAAAGACCAATAAGACCTTCTTGAACTATATCCTCTTTTTCAGCTCCATTTAAATAATATTTGCTTACTTTCATATTCACAACATCTTTGTATTTGTTAATCAAAAACTCCAAAGCCTCTTTATTATTAGCTTTCGCTCTTTTAACAATTTCTTCATCTGTCATATTCTCAAATATTTCTTTTGAAAAGAAAACGTTGCCTTTTGCCATTCTAAATGTATACCTCCAATGTTTTACCTTTGTATTATATTGATAAAAAGGCTTAATGTCAATAATTTTCACAATAGTTTTAAAATTTCCTTAATTTTAAAACTAAATTCCATAGGAGGAATAACCGGAATTTAGTTTTAATAAAAAATATGGTATAATTAAA